>JAGVSR010000088.1 GCA_019137195.1 Alphaproteobacteria bacterium | reverse complement strand
GAGCGCAAGCGCGCCCGGCGAAACGTCCTTCGTTATGACGCTGCCCGAGCCGATGTAGGCGCCATCGCCCACTTTGACCGGCGCCACGAGCGCCGTGTTGGAGCCGACGAACGCGCCGTCGCCGATCTCGGTCTTGTGCTTGAAGAAGCCGTCGTAATTGCAGAAGATCGTGCCGGCGCCGATATTGGAGCCGGCGCCCACCGAACCGTCGCCGAGGTAGGAAAGATGGTTTGCCTTGGCGCCCGCACCGAGCGCCACGTTCTTGACCTCGACGAAGTTGCCGACGTGAACGTCCGCACCGAGGACGGCACCCGGACGCAGCCGTGCAAAGGGACCGATGCGCGCACCACTGCCGATCCGCGCGCCCTCGAAATGGCAGTTGGCCTTGATCTCGGCGCCGTCCTCGACCACCACACCGGGCCCGAAGAACACGTTCGGCTCGATGACGACGTCGCGGCCGATCCTTGTATCGTAGGAAAGCCACACCGTCTCCGGGGCGATCAGCGTGGCGCCCTCGGCCATGACTTTGGCGCGGGCGCGGACCTGCCAGCGGGCCTCGGCGACGGCAAGCTGGTCGCGCGCGTTGACACCGAGCACCTCGTCTTCGGGGCATTGGGCGACCGCGGCGCGGGCCCCACCCTTGCGCGCGATCTCGATCGCGTCCGTGAGGTAGTACTCGCCCTTGGCGTTGTTGTTGGCGATGCTATCGAGCACGCCGAGGAGATTGGAGAGGCGGAAGGCCATGACGCCCGAGTTGCAGAGGCGAACGAGACGCTCCGCGGGGGAGGCGTCCTTCTCCTCGCGGATCGCGGCGAGTGTGCCATCGGCGTCGGTCAAAAGCCTGCCGTATCCGGTCGGATCGGCCGCCTCGAAGCCGAGCACGGCAACGCCTGCCCCTCCGTCGAGCAGTGCCAGCAGGCGCGCGACGGTCTCCGCCTCGATGAGAGGCGTGTCGGCGTAGAGCACGAGCACGTCGCCTTTGTGCGACTCGAGGGCGGGTCGGGCGGCAAGCACGGCATCCGCCGTTCCCGCCTGACGCTCCTGTACGAATACCTCGGCCGCGGGCGCACACTTCGAGGTCTCGGCGCGGACCGCATCCATGCCGGGTCCGATAACGACCGCGAGACGCGTGGCGCTCGCCTCGCCCGCAAGCGCCAGGACGTGCCCCAGCATGGAGCGCCCGCCGACCTTGTGCAGCACTTTGGGCAGATCCGACTTCATGCGCGTCCCTTTGCCGGCCGCCAGCACGATGATCAGCAGAGGGTTTTGGCTCATGGGTCGAATGGCTCTGATGTGGGACGGTCCGCGCAGACTGAGCACACGGGCCGGCCGGAGACTCGAAAGAGCAACTTCCATACCGGCTGATCCGGGTTCCGGCAAACCGGCCCGGGACGGGCTGAGCGCCCAGGGCGGGGCACGAGCAATCGCTCCCCGTCCTGCTCAATGATCCGGCAACCTGCGCTGCGACCGGTCAGCGCTGGAACGGGCACCGGATGACCTTGAGTTGTAGAGCATCCCCTCCGACGGGCCGGCCACCGCTTAATCCCCAGGAAGTCCACAAATCTCGTGTCGCAAACGGCTTCCGGCCTTTGACCCCGGCACCGGACTCAGTCAGCAGTCGAGGCAACAGTTGTGCCGGCACATCGAAATCCGGCGTTCCTTCAGTTTCCTCGACCGGGACAGAGAAACCATGCAGATCGAGACACCTCCGACCGGCGCCAAGAGCCGCCTCGTGTCGCCCTATGTCGCCGTTTGGACCGCGCTCGCCGCCGTGGCACTGGCCTACCTCGCCGTCCTCGTCGTCCGCCCGGAGCTCATCGCCCAGGTCTGGCCGGGCTCGCCGCCGTCGAGCACGCCCGAAACCAACGAGGGTCAGCGCGCCGACACCGTGGCCGAGATGCAGGAGCTGAAGAGCAAGGTCGATCGGCTCGAAAGCGACGTCTCCAAGCTGAAGACCGACGTCGACGCCCAGTCGTCGCTCACTCAGGGATGGGAGGAGCGCATCTCGGTGCTCGAGACCAAGGCCGAGCCGGCGGTCGCTGCAAACGCCAAGACGGCGAGCCCGCCCATGAAGCAGGTCGCCGCCAAGCCGGCGGCCCCGGCGGCAAAGCCCGTGCCGGGCGTGCCCGGCGTGCAGATGATCCAGCAAGCCGGCGCCGAGGCAGGAGACGCAGCACTCTCGGGCGCCTCGAGCCTCGCTGCCACCGCGCCAACCGCGCCGGCCGCCGCTCCCGCGAAGGCTGCGCCTCAGAAGAAGGCCGAGAAGCCGGCCGACGCCAAGACCACAGCCGCACCCGCTGCGTCGGCCGCGACCAATGCCGGCCGCCTCGAGACCGGCACGCTTGCCTTTGCCCCACCGGTCGTGTCGTCCTCGCCTGCCACGGCCAAGCCGCTCGGGGTCGTTGTCGGGTCGGGCACCTCGGTCGATTCGCTGCGCCTGAGCTGGAGCCTCCTTGCGGACCGCAACGAGGCGACGCTCGGCAAGCTCGTGCCGCGCTACATCCCCGGTGTCGATGCCAACGGCCTTACCTACGATCTCGTTGCCGGACCGGTGACGTCGGCTGCCGAGGCGAACAAGCTGTGCAAGGACCTCCAGGCCAAGGCCATCCCCTGCCGCGTCTCCGACTACACCGGAGAGGCGTTTTGAGCACCGCCTGGCAGAGCACAACGGCCTGACCGATCGAAAGGAAAAAAGGCGGGCGACCGAACGGGCGCCCGCCTCTCCTTTCTTTATTGTGCCGGCGTCCCAGGGACGTCAGGCACGCGCACTCATTCACAGCTGCTCGGCGCCGAACGTATCGCAGGACTGCATCTTGCCGGACTGGAAGCCGGTCGTGAACCAGCGCACGCGCTGCTTTGCCGAGCCGTGGGTGAAGGCGTCCGGCACCACACGGCCCTGCATACGCTTCTGGATCATGTCGTCGCCGATCTGGCTCGCGGCATTGAGGCCTTCCTCGATGTCTCCCTCCTCGAGGCGGTTCTTCAGCTGATCGTTGAGGTTGGCCCAGACGCCGGCCAGGCAATCGGCCTGAAGCTCCATGCGCACCTGAAGCTGGTTGCTCTCGACCTCGTCCATCCCCTGCTTCAGCTCCTGCACCTTGTCGGCGATACCGAGCTGGGTCTGGACGTGATGGCCGACCTCATGCGCGATGACGTAGGCCTGGGCAAAGTCACCCGGAGCGTTGAAGCGGCGCTTGAGCTCGTCGTAGAAGACAAGATCGATGTACACCTTCTGGTCGAGCGGGCAATAGAAGGGGCCCATCTGCGACACGCCGGTGCCGCAGGCGGTACGGGTTGCCCCCGAGAACAGCACCATCTCGGGATCCTTGTACTTCTGCCCGAAGCTCGCGAACACACGGCCCCACACGTCCTCGGTGTCGGCGAGCACCTTCTTGGCGAACGAGGCCATCGCGTCCTCGGACTTCGGCACGCCCTGGCCGGCCGCATCCCCGCCGCCCGGACGGGCTTGGCGCTCGCCCCCCGGCAAGCCCGGGATGTCGTCGTAGGGCGAGCCCCGGTCAGCGGTAGGCCGTTCGGTCTGCGGCATGTGCGGCACCTGCGGGAAGTTCGCCCCGCCGCCCAAGAGCACGTCGAGCGGGTTGATCCCGAACAAGAGCATGATGGCGCCGAGAATGAGCAGCGTGGTGAGACTCATCCCGCCCTTGCCACCGATCGGGATCTGGATGCCGCCCCCGCCACCGGGGAATCCGAAGCCTCCTCCACCCTCGCCGCGGCGATCCTCGACGTTCGAGCTTTCGCGGTCCTTGTCGTCGTAGCGCATGAGCCGTTCCTGCCGAAAAAATCCGGGCGGATGACCCCGCGCCGGGATGGTGAATGCCATCCGGCGGATAAGTGCATGACGGGGAGCCCGAAACAAGGCCCCCAGACGCTCAAAACTCACTTCTTGCGGCGAGCATCGATCCGGCATCTTGGCGGGGCCGTTCCCGGATGCTAGCTAATCCACCAGCGATCCGTTCGCCGAACCGAGGACTGCTACCAGATGCTGAAGCGCCCGCTTGCCCCGTTCCGCAGCCGCCCGGTACATCAGAAGACTGTCCGCAAGACGGTCGAGGCCGGTGTGATCGCCAAGCTCGCCGACGAGACGGCGACTGGCATCAAGGACATGAAGACCGCACCGCGTGTGTCGGGCCCCTCGGCCGCCAAGCTCAGAGTGCTGAAGCCTGGATGCGACGCGGACTGACCGGACCGCGCGCCCGGTCCGGCTCGATGCGCCGGCGTGGAGCGCTCGTTAACTTTTTCTAAACCGTTGCAGCGGCAGAGTTGGCGCATCATACCGGCGCGCCCGAGCCCGGCGCTTGGGCTCCGTTCCCTGGTGCGCCGGTATGACTGAGCTACTCGCGCGGCTGTTCCCCACTCCCTCGTGGGGAAGGGACCCGCCAATCTCGCTGCCTCCCGTGTGCCTTATGGACGACCTGGCCCCCTTCGGACGCTGCCCCACCGCTACCCACGAGGTGTCGAACGACACCGGCCGGGTCGCCTTCTGCGGCCCCTACGTCCTGTCCGCCATCACCGGCTATCCCATCAGCAAGGTCGAACGGGCGATCAACGCCTACCGTGAGCTGCCCGGCGACCTCAAGTTCGCGGTCAAGGGCACCTATGCCGACGAGGTCGAGGCCGCACTCGCCGTCTATGGCTACTCGATGACGCTCAAAGAGAGCTTCATGCACCTCGAGCGCAAGAAGCGTCCGTCGGTGTGGACCTGGATGCAGAAGCCGCGCAACGCCTGGTCGCACTACATCCTCGCCATCCACAAGGGCAAGGAAGGGCACTGGATCCTGATCAAGGGTGTCAAGATGTGTGACACCTACACCGAGGGCCGCTGGACCTTCGTCTGCGACGGCCCCCACCGCGGGTGCAAGATCATGGAGGTGTTCGAGGTGAAGCGGTCGCTGGAGTTGTAAAAGGCGCAGCTCACTGCTTCTTCCGCATCCCCTCACACGGATCGCCGCGCGCGTCGTTGCGCGGGGTGAAGACGACGTAGTCGGCGGCGGGCTGGCCGTCCGGATCGCGCGGGATGTAGGCCCCGGGATCGGTCTTGCCGTCCTCGACCTCGATCAGCATCACCGAGACGACCTTCTTATCCGGCGCACGCGCGTGGATGTACCAAGGCGCGCCGCGGTCCAAGCGCGCGTGGTTGTTGCCGGTCATGAGGATGGCAGCGCCATGCTCCTCTGCCGCCTCGAGTGTCGCGTCGGCAAGGCTCGCGTCGCGATAGCGTTGCGCGAATGCCATCCTCGGAACCGCCTCCTTCTGCAGCATGCCGCAATGGGAGCCCTCGATCTCCTCGGCCGATGCGGCGTCCGCCGCCGCGCCGAGCGGCTTGTCGAGCGCAAGGCGCTGTCGCTCGTCCTCACCGAGCGCCGACGGGCCTTCCTTGGCGAGCTTTTTGATCGTGTCACGCGGCGGGTCGCCGGGAAGAATTGGGCGCTTCGAGGCGATGAGGGCTTCGAGCAAGGGATCGTAGTCGTATTTCTGCCAGCCCGAGCGCTCCCAGTCTACCGCGCGCTTGAAGTCGGCGAGAGTGCCGCCGGCCTTCGCATGATCGTAGAAGCGCGCGAGCCCCTCGCTCTGGTCGGCGCGGATCTGCTCTAGAACGAAAGCGCCTTCGTTTGTGCCCTTCAGCAGCACCTCGTCACCGTCAGCCAGCTTCGCCCGCAGCCTGTGATGCACGGCATTGTCGTGCGCCTCGCCGAGCACCACAACGCCGCCGGAATCGATGGCGGCCCGCATGTCGCGCGAGAGCATGAGCCACGGATCGCTGCCGCAGGACGACCGGTCACGCGTGTGGCGCGCCGGATCGGTAGGATAGATGCGGCCGCAGAGCTCATTCCTGCATGCGGCCGTCTCGGCCGCGAGCGCGTTGAGAAACGGCCCCGGCGCGTACTTGCAGGCAGAGGCTCCACTTGCTGCAAGGAGAAGAAGCACGAATGCGGGCAACAGCCTGCAGGAGATCGCACACATCTTGCCTTCGCTCCTCACGGTGCCAGACTGTGAAGACGTGGACTTCGGTGGGCGCGGTCGGATCGGGCGCACCCGTCGGAAAAAACCACTACCGCTCCGCCTTCGGCGCCACGCCCTTTTGGCTGCGCATCTCGTTGACGAAGCGCGTGAAGAGGTAATGGCTGTCCTGCGGGCCGGGCGAGGCCTCGGGGTGGTGCTGGACGGAGAAGACGGGCTTGCCCTCGACGGCGATGCCGCAGTTGGTGCCATCAAACAGGGAGACGTGGGTCTCCTTGACGCCGGCCGGCAGCGTGTCGCGATCGACCGTGAAGCCGTGGTTCATGGACACGATCTCGACTTTTCCGGTCGTGAAGTCCTTCACGGGGTGGTTGGCGCCGTGGTGGCCCTGGTGCATCTTCTTGGTCGTCGCACCGAGGGCGAGGCCGAGCATCTGGTGGCCGAGGCAGATGCCGAAGACCGGTTTGCCGCTGGCGACGAGTTTCCTGATCTCGGGCACGGCGTACTTGCCGGTCGCGGCCGGATCGCCGGGACCGTTCGACAGGAACACTCCATCGGGGCCTCTGGCCAGCACGTCCTCGGCCGATGTCGTGGCCGGCACGACCGTCACTTTGCAGCCGGCAGAGGCAAGGCAGCGCAGGATGTTGCGCTTCAGACCGTAATCGATGGCGACGACATGAAACTCGGGATGCTCGTTGCGGCCATAGCCGTTGTTCCAGACCCAGCGTGTCTCGTCCCAGCCGTAGCTTTGCCCGCTCGTCACGTCGGGAACGAGGTCTAGACCGAGAAGCCCCGACCACGCCTTGGCCTCGGCCTTGAGCTTGTCGATGTCGAAACGGCCCGAGGGCTCGTGCGCGATAACGGCGTTCGGCATGCCCTTCTCGCGGATGAGGGCCGTGAGCGCGCGCGTGTCGACGCCGGTGATGGCGACGATGCCTCGCGCCTTCAGCCACTGATCCAGATGCTCGGCTGCGCGATAATTGGATGGGCTCGTCACGTCGGCGCGCAACACGCAGCCCCTTACTCCCGAGCGTGCGGCGAGGTTCGAGGTCTCGGTATCCTCGGCGTTGGTGCCGACGTTGCCAATGTGCGGGAAAGTGAAGGTGATGATCTGGCCAGCATAGGAGGGATCGGTCAGGATCTCCTGGTAGCCGGTCATAGCGGTGTTGAAACAGACCTCGCCGACCGCGGACCCTGTGGCGCCGAGTCCGACGCCAGAGATGACCGTGCCGTCGGCGAGCACGAGGCGGGCAGTCTCGACGGTATCGGTCCAGGGGGCGGGTTGAGCGGTCATGCGGAAGTCCTCGTGGTCGCGCGCGCAAACCCGCCCGGCAAGTCCCTCGCCGCAGCGTGCGCGCGAGGCCTGCCCGACCGGCTCGGGGATGTGGTTGAGCGCGGACCCTAGGGGATGGCGCGTGCGAGGTCAACGCTCGGACAGAAAAGGCATTGTTTTCGCACCGGATCTTGCGGCGCGGCCCAAGGTCGCGAGAGCGAATTTGCTGGAACGCAGCCCGCTCACCCCGACGCTCTCCCTCGGCGAAGTAGGGATTTAAGCTGCGCCAGCCGAGAGATAGAGAGCAATACCTTGCGGTAATGCTACCGCCGGCCGCGTCCCTCTGCCAGGGAAGCGACGGTCGGGGCGACGCGGCTGCCCGGCCGGTTGCGCCGACCCCTGCCGGGTCCTAAATGAGCCGCAGCGAATCAAAGGAGTGCGCCCATGCGCCAGAGGATCAACGACGACATCAAAGCCGCCATGAAGTCCGGCGACAAGGCGAGGGTCGGCGTGCTGCGCCTCATCAACGCCGCCATCCAGTCGGCCGAGATCGAGCAAAAAAAGGAGCTCGACACCGCGGCCGTGATGGCGGTCATGACCAAGATGGTGAAGCAGCGCCGCGACTCGATCGAGCAGTACACCAAGGGCGGACGCCCGGACCTGGCGGCCGTCGAGGAAGCCGAGATCGCGATCATCGAGGCCTACCTGCCGAAGCAGATGGACGAGGCTGCGTCGAAGGCGGCGGTAGCCGCGCTCGTCAAGGAGCTCGGCGCCGCGAGCCCGAAGGACATGGGAAAGGTCATGGGGGCGCTCAAAGAGCGGTTCGCCGGCCAGATGGACTTCGGCAAGGCCTCCGGCTGGGTGAAGGACGCGTTGAAGTAGGCAAACCCGTCTCCACTCCATGGATGGGCTCGACCCGGCCATCCCTGGCTAGACGATAGATCTCACTTGCTGCTCTGGATGGCCGGGTCGAGCCCGGCCATGACGTGAGTAGAAGAACCGCGGCGAGTCGCATCGCTCAGCAAGCTACGGAGCCCCTACCCCATGCCCATGCCCGCCCACGAGATCGAGCGCCTGATCAAGGCGAAGCTTCCCGACGCAACGGTCGAGCTGACCGACCTCGCCGGAGACGACGACCACTGGGCCGCGCACGTCACCTCGGCAGCGTTCAAGGGCCTGCCGCGCGTGCGCCAGCACCAGCTCGTCTACGACGCCTTCGGCGGGAAGATGGGCGATGTCCTGCATGCTCTGCAGCTGACGACGGCGGTCGGGGAGTGACGAAGTAGGTCGGAGCGATCGACGAACGCGGAGCGCTTTGCAGGAGGTCCGGCAGGGCTCAAAGCGTCCGAGATGTCGGACTTCACTCGGCTCGCACCTCGTTCACTCCGACTCACGGCGCTGCATTGACGACGGCAGTGGGGGAGTTGACGAATCCAGCCGCTTGCAGAATCGCGAGTTCCGTATTATTTACGTACAAAACGTAATGAATACGGAGGCTGCAATGATTGACGTGCCGACCCGCTTTGAGATGCGGGTAGAAGCGCAGCTGCTTGATCGCATCGATGCATGGCGCGCTGCCCAAATTGACTTACCCTCTCGTTCGGAAGCTGTGCGCCGGCTCGCTGTGACTGGGCTCGAGTCAAACACTGGCAGGCAACTTTTTGAGATTGCCCGCTTCAATGTGCTGGCTGCAAGCTTGGCAGAAGGAGCCGGCGGTCGATTGCCGGACGCTTACGTCTATGCTTGGGAGGATCGTGTATACCCTCGGCACGACCAAGGAAGTACGCTTCACGAGCCGTTTGGCAACTACTTCAATGTAACTGAGAAGCTCGGCGACGAGTTGGCAACATTTTTGGATGATCGTTGGACGAAAAAGAAGGTTCCCACCTTCTATGAACTTGAAGATCATTTCGAGGTTAGGTTGCGCAGGAACGAATGGGATCGAGGTAAGCTAATTTCTGCTTGTCGCTACATGTTTCTACACGACCTGTTTGATGCAGCTTTCTGGAAGATGCTCCTAAAACCGACCCAGCACCCCAGCGCAGCAGCGTCGATCATGCGCAAGTTTGAACGCAAAAACGCTGTATGGTTCGCATGATTAACCGTGGGTAGGTGCGACCGCGCCTACCCACGCCTACTCATCACTCGTCCTTCTTGCGCGGCACGGTCGGCACCGCACCCGAGGGACGCCCGGGCTTCTCCTTCTTGTCCTTGGGGCCGGGCAGCGCCTTCCTCGGCGTGGCGTCGACGAGCGCGGTCTCGGGCGTCTCGCCCTCGTCGTCGTCCTCCTCGCGCGCTGCCTTGGCCTTCTTGGCGGCCGGATCTGCGGCGATGAACTCGAACGCGAGCTTGCGATCCAGACCCTCGCCCTCGAGCGCCACCTTGACCGTTCCTCCATGCTCGAGGCGGCCGAACAGGAGCTCGTCGGCGAGCGGCTTCTTGATGTGCTCCTGGATCACACGAGCCAAGGGCCTCGCGCCGAACTTCTCGTCGTAGCCGATCTCGCCGATCCACTTGGTGGCGGCCTCGCTCATCTCGATCGTGACGCCGCGATCCGCTAGCTGCGCTTCGAGCTGGAAGATGAACTTGTCGACCACCTTGGCGATGACCTCGGGCGGCAGCCCCGCGAACGGGATCACCGCGTCGAGGCGGTTCCTGAACTCGGGCGTGAACAGACGGTTGACGGCGTCCGTGTCCTCGCCTTCGCGCCTCGTGCGGTTGAAGCCCATGACAGGCTTAGCCATGTCGGACGCGCCCGCGTTGGTGGTCATGATCAGGATGACGTTGCGGAAGTCGACCGACTTGCCGTTGTGGTCGGTGAGCTTGCCGTGGTCCATCACCTGCAACAGGATGTTGTAGAGATCCGGATGCGCCTTCTCGATCTCGTCCAAGAGCAGCACCGAGTGCGGATGCTGGTCGATACCATCAGTCAGGAGACCGCCCTGGTCGAAGCCGACGTAGCCCGGAGGGGCGCCGATCAGCCGCGAGACCGTGTGCTTCTCCATGTATTCCGACATGTCGAAGCGCAACAGCTCGACGCCCATGAGGTTGGCGAGCTGCTTCGCCACCTCGGTCTTTCCGACACCGGTTGGACCCGAGAATAGGTAGCAGCCGATGGGCTTCTCCGGCTCGCGCAGGCCCGCGCGAGCGAGCTTGATCGCGGCCGTCAGGCCCTCGATCGCCTTGTCCTGTCCGAACACGAGCCGCTTCATGTCCTTCTCGAGGTTCGACAGGACCTCGGCGTCGGACTTGGTGACGGTCTTCGGCGGGATGCGCGCCATGGTGGCGACGGTGGCCTCGACCTCCTTCACCGTGATCTTCTTCTTGCGCTTGCCTTCGGGCACCAGCATCTGCGAGGCGCCCGTCTCGTCGATGACGTCGATCGCCTTGTCCGGCAGCTTCCTGTCGTGGATGTAGCGCGCCGACAGCTCCACCGCCGCCGTAATGGCGTCGTTGGTGTACTTGAGCTTGTGGAACTCCTCGAAGTAGGGCTTCAGCCCCTTCAGGATCTCGATCGAATCCTGAACCGTCGGCTCCTTGACGTCGATCTTCTGGAAGCGACGTACGAGTGCGCGGTCCTTCTCGAAGTGCTGGCGGTACTCCTTGTAGGTTGTGGAGCCGATGCAGCGCACGGCACCCGACTGCAGCGCCGGCTTCAGGAGGTTCGACGCATCCATAGCGCCGCCCGAGGTGGCTCCAGCTCCGATGACGGTGTGGATCTCGTCGATGAAGAGGATGGCGCCGGGATAGTTCTCGACCTCCTTCATCACCGCCTTCAGGCGCTCCTCGAAGTCGCCGCGGTAGCGCGTGCCGGCCAGCAGAGCACCCATGTCGAGGGCGAAGATGGTGGCGTCGCGCAGCACCTCCGGCACCTCGCCGCGGATGATCTTTCGGGCCAGGCCCTCGGCGATGGCCGTCTTGCCGACGCCGGGATCGCCGACGAACAGCGGATTGTTCTTCTGCCGGCGGCAGAGGATCTGGATGGTCCGCAGCACCTCCGGCTCGCGACCGATCAGAGGATCGATCTTGCCGTCGTGGGCCTTCTTGTTGAGGTTGACGCAGTAGCTGTTGAGAGCGTCCTGGCCGCTCTTCTTGGTTTCGTCGGCCTGCTCCGCCTGCTCGCTCTGGTCGACGCCGCGCGGGTTCCGGGGCTCGCTCATGCCGGGACGCTTGGCGATACCGTGGCTGATATATTGGACGGCGTCGAACCGCGTCATCTCCTGCTCCTGCAGGAAGAAGGCGGCGTGGCTCTCACGCTCGGCGAAGATGGCGACGAGCACGTTGGCGCCCGTCACCTCCTCGCGTCCCGAGGATTGAACGTGTACGACCGCTCGGTGAATGACGCGCTGGAAGCCGGTCGTCGGCTGTGCCTCGGTCGAGCCTTTCGTCACGAGCGAGCCGAGCTCGGTATCGAGATAGGTCGTGACCCGCGTGCGCAGGCGCTCGAGATCGACCGAGCAGGCGCGCATGACGCCGGCCGCGTCGCGGTCGTCGATCAGCGCGAGCAGCAGGTGCTCGAGCGTGGCGAACTCGTGGCTGCGCTCGTTGGCGGCCTCAAGGGCGCGATGCAATGCCGTTTCCAGGCTCTTCGAGAAGGATGGCAAGGGGAACCTACTCTTTCTCCATTGTGCACTGAAGCGGATGCCCGTGCTGGCGCGAGAAGTCCATGACAAGCGTCACTTTGGTCTCTGCGACCTCGTACGTATACACGCCGCAGATTCCGACGCCTTTATGGTGGACGTGGAGCATGATGCGGGTCGCTTCCTCGCGGCCCTTCTGGAAGAATTTTTCCAGCACATGCACGACGAACTCCATCGGCGTGTAGTCGTCGTTGAGAAGAAGAACCTTGTAGAGCGCAGGCTTCTTTGTCTTGGGACGGGTCTTGGTGACGAGGCCGGTCTTGCCCTCGCCGTCCCCGTCCGAATCCCGGTTACCCTTGCCCGGCTCCTTTTCGCCGGCCATCTCTAGCCGCTTGTCGATCTGCCACCCTCTCATCGTTCCGCCTCAAATGCAGATCGCCCTCACGGCATGTTTGCATTCACTCCGTGAAACGCAAGCCGTGCGGCGCAGGTTCACGCACCGGATCATAATCGATATCCGTTTCGACGCAAAAAAGGCCCGGGGCGCGTCTGCGCCCCGGGCCGTCCGCACAAATTCTGTGGAAGGCTCAGCGGCCGTTCTGGAACGCCTTCTCGACCGGCTTGTAAGCGTCCTTGGCGAGATTGGTGTACATGGTGCCGATGCGGGTCATCTGCTGCATGTACTCGTCGTAGGCGCGCTTCGCGTAGCTGGTCTGGATCTCGACGGCCTGCTCGAGCGACTTGGCGGTGAGCAGCTTCTCGAAGGTTGCAGTGCCATCCTCGAAGGCGCGCTTGGAGTAGTCGCTCATCTCGGCAGCGATCGCCTGCCAGTTCTTGTTCCACTCACCGATCATCTTCATGGCGGCATCGGCGTTGGTCTGGCCAAGCTTCTGAAAATCCTGGAAATTATTGATCATGGGATGACCTCCTCGGGAGCGCTTCGGAACAGGGCTGGAACGGGGCGGCCAAACGAGGTTCGACCGTACGTGCTCAAGATAATTGCACTGCACCATTTTTTCAAGGGTTTTGTTGCGGCGCACAATGGTGACGCTTGCAATCGACAATTTACCATGCCCGCCGATTGAGCCAGGCATTCAGAAAGTTGGCACACGAGGGCCATTATCCTGACGCCGGTCGCCCCAAAAACGGCCTCGGGACAAGGCTTTGACTGTCCTGAGACGCCTGCGGCGGCCACCCGAAGGGCTCGACCAAGCCGGCACCAAGCCCGGCAAGACGCGAGCGGCGGGTGACAGGGGATGGCAAGAGGACGACATCGTGTTGCGCATACTTGATGCGGCGGCGCGCCTTGGGGTGGCGCTGACTCTATGGGCCTCGATCTCGCTTGCGGCGGCGCCGGAAGCGCTCGCCGGCGAGCCTCGCTACGCTGCCATGGTCATCGACGGCAATACGGGCAAGGTTCTGCACGCCGCCGACGCCGACGCGCCGCGCCGCCCGGCCTCGCTCACCAAGATGATGACCCTTTACCTTGTGTTCGAGGAGATGAAGGCCGGCCGGCTCACGATGGCCAGCCGTATCACCATGACGGCGGAGGCGGCCAACGCCCAGCCGTCGAAGCTGGGCCTCGACCCGGGCGAGGACCTTTCGCTCGCCGATGCCATCAAGGCGCTCATCACGAAGTCCGCCAACGACGTCGCCATCGCCGTCGCCCAGCACATCGCGGGCTCGGAGGCCGCGTTCGCCCGGCGCATGACGGACCGCGCGCGTGATCTCGGCATGAGAGCCACCACGTTCCGCAACGCCTCGGGCCTGCCCAACCCGGACCAGATAACGACGGCGCGCGATATGCTGACGCTCGCGCTCCACCTCAACGACGACTTCCCCGACGAGTTCAGGCTCTTTTCGCTGCGCGCGTTCAGCTACCGCGGCAAGACGCATCGCAACCACAATACCCTCATGTCGAGCTTCGAGGGCATGGACGGCATCAAGACCGGCTATACCAGCGCTTCGGGCTTCAACGTCGTGACCTCGGTGCATTATAAGGGCCTGCACCTCGTCGGCGTGGTGTTCGGCGGCTCGTCGGCGGCATCGCGCAACTCGCAGATGCGCTTCCTGCTTCGCCGCGCGATGGTCGACGCCTCGACCGAGCGGACCCGAACCACGAAGCCGGCGCTTGTCGCGGCGCCCGCCCCCGCCCCTCGTCCGGCCCGGCGCGTGACCCTCGCGGACGCCGCGGTTCCGTCGGAAAAGAAGTCGACCGTGGCCGAGAGGAACCCACTCTGGGAAGCCAAGTCCTCGGACGCTCCAGCACCGAAGCCGACGCCCGTCCCACAACCTAAGCCAGTACCTGCAACGGCCGCGAAAGCCACGCCACCGGCCCCGCGTACGGCTGCAACCGAGCCTGCGCCAGCGCCAGCGCCAGCGCCTGCGCGGGCCGCAGACGATGAGACGCCGGTTCAGATCGTGGCTGTGAAGCCGGTATCGATGGCTTCGCTGACCCCCGTCCGTCCCGCTCCCGTGCAACCGGATCCCGCGAAGGAAGGCTTCGTCCCCACAGTCGCCGCCCCGAGCCCGAATCGCAGCGACCGCGACCTCGACCTCTCGCATCTCGGCACGGCCTTCAAGGCCACCGCGCCCGCACAGCCTCGGCAGCAAGCTCGGGAGCCCTCACGGGGGTCCGACACTGCGCTCGCGGCGCCGATGGTCCCCGCTGCCGCGGTCGAGCCGGCCTCGCCGATGGCACGACCGGCCGCGCCGGCAACCAAGGCCAGGACGCAGGCCGGAACAGCCACGGCCCGGCCGCCCTCCACGCTCAATTCCCAGCTCGCCCTGATGGGCGGGGCAGCACCCGTGGCTCCCGGTGCGGCATCGAGCTCGGGGTCGGCCGCGCATGAGGGCCCGGAGCCCGCGAGGGGCCGTCCGCCCTCAACGCTGCAAGCTCAGGCCGCGGGTCTTTCGTCAGGCGATTTGCTCGCCCAGCGCGACCGCGACGGCGCCTGGCGCGTCGGCGGTCCGCTGCCCGCCGCCGAGCCGGAGCACAAGTCGCGACGCGGCAATGACGTCGACGTCGAGATCGGCGTGTTCCCGTCGACCGACGAGGCCGACCGCCGCCTCGCCGGCGCCAAGAGCGCCAGCGCATTGCTCGACGGCTACGCCGGACTCGCGCTCCCGGTCGAGACGGGCGGACGCCTCGCTTATCGCGCCCGCTTCACGGGCCTCGACCTCGAGCGTGCGACCGAGGCGTGCAACGCGCTCCGCCGGCGCTCGATGAGCTGCCAGGTCGTCAACGGAGAGTAGCGCTCGCGTTTGCCGTGACGGCGCCTCGATGGCTCTGCTACGCTCCAGGGGCACATCTCAACGGGGAGAGCGGTCATGCATCAGGCATGGGTCAACGTGATCGGGCTCGGGCTGGACTTCCTGGGCTTCTGCCTTCTGCTCCGCGAGTGGTGGCTCGCGGTCTTCAATGAGGATCTCCAGCTTCAGATGGAGGAAGGCCTCGAGCGGCAGCGACAGATGCGCCAGTTCGCCCGCGCGCACAAGGATCCCGCCGAGCGCAACCCCTACGCCGAGCTCGAGCGCATGCAGGACGAGTCCGCTATCCGCAAGGCACGCGCCGCGCACCGCACCGCAATCGGCGCCAGAAAATCGGTTTTCATCGCCGCGACCGCGCTCATCGTCACCGGCTTCGTGCTGCAGCTCCTGGGCACCGTGCCCGGCTGCTGCGAGCCGTTGATCACACCACAGCAGATCTGATCGAGGCCGTTCGCCCCGCCCCACTTCACCCGGAAGGGACTGCAAAGAGGAAGCTGACCGCTCGACGCGCGTCGGCTACTGCCCCAAAAGCACGTCCTTGGCCTCGTTGATCTTGGAGGCGAGGTAGGTCGAGCCGCCCCGGTCCGGATGCAGCTTCATCATCAGCTCCCGATGCACGCGGCGGATCTCCTCCTCCGAGACGCCGGGCGACAGCCCCAGGATCTCGTAGGCCTCCTTCACCGTCATGCGTCCGTCTCCGCCCCCCTGCATGGCGCTCTCGCCGCGCGCCATGTCCTCGCGCCAGGTCGGGTGCCTGCGATCGAGGTAGGCCTCGAGAATCTGTGCCGACGGCGGATCGGTGAACTGGCAGTCGCGCCACAGCAGCGCAACCTCGACCGGCTTCAGGCTCTCGATGTTGCGGCCCAGGAACATGCCCTTGAGGACGCGGCCGGAGAGCTGGCCCGTGTCGAGGTCGAGCTCGACCTCGAGCGTGTCGGTCGTCATGCGCGACGTGTTGCTGCCTCCGCCCGCCCCGAAAGGGCCGTGCCCCCCGCCGTGCCCCATCCACCCCAAGAGCCAGGCGCCCGCCGCAGCTAGTGCCCCGGCCGGCGCAACGGCGCCGCGCACGAGGAGCAAGAGGGCGAGCGCCAGCAAGAGAGCGCCCGCGGCGTTGCGCACATGATGAGCGAGGATCGCCGGATTGGCGCGCGTGAACCACTGCGCGCCGTAGACCGCGACCGCGAGCGCCACCACGCCGAGAAGGAAGTAGATCATCGCGAACCCGGCTTCATCTCGGTGAGGAGGAGACGCGCCGCCCGCCCGTCGGGACGCTGGCTCAAGGCCACGAGCGCCTTGTGCCCGCCGGCAGCGTAGACCGCAACGGCAGTCAGCAGCGCCTTGAGTTCGGCTGCCGCACCCGCGTCGAAGCGGCACCAGGCACCCTTCGTGACACGCGCGATCTCCTTGAAGGCGCGGCTGACCGCGGGGTCGCTCCCTTCCTGGAACAGGAACACCGGCACACCGAGGATGGCAAGCTCGCCGGCCTTGGCGCACAAGGCGTCGACGTTCTCCTCCATGGCGTCGCCGACGTAGACGAGCGCATTGACCCGCCGCCCGGTCGTCTCGGCGCGGGCATGTGACAGGACTTTGCCTATTTGCGTATTGCCGCCGCGGCAGCCGACTGTCGACATGAGGCGGGCGAGCGCGGCCGGGTCCGACACCCATTTCGAGGCCCTGCATTCGTCCAGGCCGCGGAAGTAGACGAGCTGCACGTCGAGCCCGCCGACCGACTTCACGGCCGCGAACATCTCGCCTTGCAGGTGAAGGGCCATGTCCCAGGTGGGTTGTCGGCTCATGGTGGCGTCCATGGCGAACACGAGCCGGCCGCGGCCGTCCACCGCGGACGGCGCAATCGATCTCATGCGCTCGACGAACGCGGTGACATCACGGTCGCTGGCGCGCGGCTCGACGGCACCGGACCCAGAGGAGGACGGCACCGGCGCGGACGCCGGCCGTGCGTCCGGCGAGGTCGCCCGGTCGCCGACCTTGTCGTAATGAGGCTTGTCCTTGCTCATGGATCGCTCTTGACCGGCCGACCGGTGCTTGGCCGACCGCTCTCTCAGATTCGCCGCCAGCGGAGACCTTGCAAGTCGCTCTGTCAAGCGGGAGGGTCCGCCCGCGGCGGAAAAGCAGTCGTGACATGGCGAGGTCGTGACGAAGTGAGGTCGTGATGTCGTGCGGTCTGGGATGTTGAAAATTTGGATGTCGTGAGTGGTTTGGTCGCGAATGACGATCTCGCATGCTGCTCGGCCCCGCCCGCAGCCTCAAGTCCGCCCGCCCGCTACGCAGAGGTGAGGAGGCACATGGGGTCTGTTGCAGACGACCGCACGACGCACGGCCGTGATGGCTATGGCTCGCGCAGCGGCGTGGGAACGGAAAAGCCGCGCTTGACCATCACCTCCCAGGCTTCCTCAGCGGTGTCGACGACGTCGAAAAGCTCAAGCTCCCCGGGATCGATCATGCCGAGATCGGCCAGCATGTCGAAGCGGACGACCTCGCTCCAGTAGTCGCGCGAGAACAGGATCACCGGCATCGAGGGTGTCTTCCGCGTCTGCTTCAAGGTCAGTATCTCGAACAACTCGTCCATCGTGCCGAACCCGCCCGGAAACACGGCGAGCGCATTGGCCCGCATCGCGAAGTGCATCTTTCGTAGCGCGAAGTAGTGGAAGCGGAAGGCAAGGTCGTGGGTGGCATACGGGTTTGGCACCTGCTCGTGCGGGAGCACGATGTTGAAGCCGATGGACGGGGCGCCCGCATCGAGGGCACCACGGTTCGCGGCCTCCATGATGCCGGGCCCTCCGCCGGTGACGATGACGTTGTGAAGCGCCCCGCCGCCGCCAGCGAGCGCGCCGCCGCGCTCGGAGACGATGCGGCCGAACCGGCGCGCCTCCTCGTACCAGTGCGACATGCGAACCTCGTGCGCGGCCCGGTGGCGCTGGATCTCGTCGGCGGCGGCACTGAGGCGCGCCGCTGCCACGTCGGGCGGCAAAGTGCGCGCGCTGCCGAATACGACGATGGTCGACGCGATGCCACGCGCTTTCAAGGCGAGGTCGACCTTGTTGAACTCAAGCGCAAGCCGAAACGCCCTCAGCTCGTCCTTCTGCAGGTAGCCCCAGTCCTCGAAAGCCAGAAGCAGGCTGTCAGATGGCCCTTCCGGAGTCTTGCCGTCCATGACTTCCCGCCTCCCGAGGCGTCACTCACAGAGCACGGCCTCACCATACACCCTGACGTCGTCCCGGCGAAGACCGGGACCCGCATCCTCCCGAGATCCGTCCTCTGGACGCGGATCCCCTGTTCCGCCACGCGCACGGGCCAACGCCGACGTGCCTCAGCGCCGGCCGCATAGCACCCCTCTACTGCTCACCTTCGAGCGCCCGCCTGATCCGCCGCAGCACGACACCACGCGAACGATCGTCGGCGCACGCTTCGAGCGCAGCCCTGAGCTCGAGCGAGATCTCGGCGAGCTCGTTGTGCCAGTCGGGATGGCCGACGGCCTCGGGAGCAATGCGGCGCGCGGCCTTGAGCTCCCTGGGCCTCGCCAGGCCCCCGTCGAGCTCGACGTCATCGTCGAGCACCGGCGCGATAATGCTTTCGCGCTCGAACCCCTTCGCGACCAGCGCCTCCGTAAGCGCCTCTATCGCCTGCTCCTCGCCGTGAGTGAGATAGAGTGCGCGCCGGATCGGCTGGCGTTCCATGATCCAGGCGACGAGCTCCGAATGGTCGGCGTGGCCGGAGTAGACGTCGATCGAACGGATCGCCGCCTCGACCTTGATGTCCTGCCCCTGGATCTTGACCGCGCTCGCGCCGTCGGTAAGCACGCGGCCGAGCGTACCCTCGGCCTGATAGCCGGCGAACAGCACGGTGGCGCCGCGATGCCACAGCCAGCGCTTCAAGTGGTGACGAATGCGGCCTGCTTCGCACATACCGCTCGCAGCCATGATGATGGCGCCGCCCTGCACGCGGTCGAGCCTCCTGCTGTCGTCACTCGTGACCGAGGCGTGGATCATCGGGTTGGCGAGGAGCCGGGCCCGGCCGGAAAGGTCCTCGAGCTCACCGGCATGGCGCTCGAACACCTTCGTCACCTCGATGGCCAGCGGGCTGTCGAGAAAGATCGGAACGTGCGGGATCGCGCCCATCTCCTCCAGCCTTATGAGATCGGCGATCAGCTCCTGCGTACGCTCGACGGCAAAGATGGGGATGAGCAGCATGCCGTCCGCCCGCAGCGCTTCCTTCACCTCGCGCGCGAGAATAAGGCGGCGCTCGTCGGGAGTGGCCCGCGTCCGCTCGCGGCCGCCGTAGGTCGACTCTGCGATCACGTAGTCGAAGCTCGCCGGGGCCTCCGGATCGGGATGGAACAGCTTATGCTCGGGTCCGATGTCGCCCGAGAACAGGATGCGGAGCGGCTTGCCACCTCGGTCGTCGGCCGAGATCTCCACCTCGATCGAGGCCGATCCCAGGATGTGGCCAGCGTTCCAGAAGCGCGCGCGAACGCCCGATCCGGCGTCGGTCCAGGTCTCGTACTCGACCGTCTTGAACCGCTGCTGGCACGCCCTGGCGTCGGCTTCGGTATAGATCGGCACCACCGGTGCTTTGCCGCGGCGGGCGTTGCGCTGGTTGAGCTGCTCGACCTCGATCTCCTGGATATGGCCGCTGTCGGGCAGCATGAACGACAACAGATCGCGGGTGCCGCGCGTCATGAAGACGGGACCTTCGAACCCCTGCTTCACGAGCTTGGGCAGAAGCCCTGCATGGTCGATGTGGGCGTGCGTCTGCAGCACCATGTCGATCGCCTTGGGATCGAACGGAAACGCCCGGTAGTTGAGCTCCTTCAGCGTCTTCGAGCCCTGGAACAGGCCACAGTCGACGAGGAACCGGCAGCGCGGGGTCTCGACGAGGTAGGAGGAGCCGGTGACGGTGCGCGCCGCGCCGCAGAATCTGATCGAGATCGCCATCGCCGTTTCTTGCTCCCCGGGCCTCTATCGGGCGTTGCGGGCAGTTTGCCGCAGCGACCGGCGGACGGCCAGCGAAAAGCGTGCGCCATCCCGCGGAAGGCTCCCTGCGGCGCTCGCGCGCCTACAGTGCCTTCGGCCCGTCGGAGCCGCCGCGGGCGCTCAGCGCGAGATGCGGGTGATCTTCGAGCCCTCGAGGGTCAGATTGTACATGAGCCCCTTGGGGTCGAGCACGAAGCCGACGACAGGGCTCGTGACCTTGTTGGTGTCGATGGAGCCGCCGACACCGACCGTGACGATCGCGACCGAGCCGTCGACGCCGACCTTCCAGCCATGGGTCTTGCGGAACTGCGAGAGTGCACTCTCGGTCATGAACATGATGATGACCGCCCGCTCCTGCACGCCGAGCTGGAAGCCGACCGAGGCCGAGACCGTGTTGTAGTAGTCGACAGTGCGGTCTTTCAAGAGCAGCGCGCCCTCGCCGTACTCGCCGCCGAAGCCGATTCCGGCCTTCACGATCGACGGAAAAACGAGCATGCCGACCGACTTCTGCGCGAGCTCGCGCGCGCCGCCGACCTTCATGAAGAATTTGTCGAGCGTGGCTCTGACACCGGCATCGATCTCGGGGCCGGAGGCGGCACGGCTCGCAGGCGCGCCGGCGACCAGGGTCAGAACGGCCGCGAGGGCGAGCCTGCAGGTCTTCCGAATCATGTGGTTCCTCCGTAGACTCTGCGGAACACCTTGAATGGGATCGTGGCGTATTTCGGGGCGCCGGCCGCGGCGAATTGGGCATCGCGGCGCGGAGCGGCCTTTCACATCCAACCGGGACGCGGACACATGGCACTTCCGGCTCAGCTCGCTTCCTCGCTCTCCGCCCACGAGGCGGAGATCGCCCGCCTCGAGGAGCGCAGCCTCGACTTGGCCTTGCCGGGCTGGACGCAACGGCTCGAGGCGGCCCGGCAGTCGATGGCCGACAAGCATGCCGCCGAGCGGAGGATCAGAGCCGAGGTCGACCGTACGGCGCTGCCGGACCTCGTGTCGCTCTACACGAGCGGCGGGCGCATCCTGCGCCAGGAGATTCGCACGCTTCTGCGCCAGCATCCGAAGGTCGCGGCTGGCCTTGGAATGGCCGAGCTCGAGCGGACCCAGCGCCCGGCTGGCGACGCGCTCGC
This sequence comes from Alphaproteobacteria bacterium, assembly GCA_019137195.1. Taxonomy (GTDB): domain Bacteria; phylum Pseudomonadota; class Alphaproteobacteria; order Rhizobiales; family Hyphomicrobiaceae; genus CBDCUQ01. Next base: position 16,394 of record JAGVSR010000088.1, on the reverse strand, counting down.
GAGACGCCTCCTGCTCTTCGTCATGAAGGACGGGCTCATCGACTGGCGCGACGAGATCGTGCATCTCGACGCGATCGTGTCCGAGGGGAGCAAGGCGGGCGCGGACATAGCGGGCCTCCTAGCCGAGGCGGCCGCACTGGCGAGCGACACCCCGCGCGGTGCCCGGCCGTCGGTCAGGGATACGCTGCTCGCGCGGGCCGAGCGGATCGGGACGGAATAGGAAATATCGACATCGGACCGGCGAAGCCCGGCACCCCGAGCTGTCGCCAACGCGGATCGCCGACCTGGAGCCCGGCCCGTTCCGCTGCCGGCACGTCCGTCCGCTGGAGGCACGGGACAGCGATCCTCGCTCAGGTCACGACACATCCCCTCCGTCCGCCCGCGGCTTCGCGGACTTCGGCGCGGAAGATTTCTCGATGGCAGGAGCTCCCGCGCCCAGATCCTCGCGGAAGCGATTGGTGATGGGATAGCGGCGATCGCGTCCGAAGCTTCGCTGTGAGATCTTGACGCCGGGCGCAGCCTGCCGGCGCTTGTACTCGGCGAGATAGAGAAGCCGCTCGACCTTCTTGACGATCGCCGGGTCGTGCCCGCGGGCGACTATTGCCGCGAGCGGCATCTCGTGCTCGACAAGGCAGCTCAAGATGTCGTCGAGCATGGGATAGGGCGGCAGGCTGTCCTGGTCGGTCTGGTTCTCCCTCAACTCGGCGGTCGGCGCCTTGGTTATGATGTGCTCCGGGATGACCACCCCCGACGGGCCCTTGCCATCCGTGGGCACGTTCGTGTTGCGCCATCCTGCCAGCGCATAGACCTCCATCTTGTAGAGGTCCTTGATGGGATTGAAGCCGCCGTTCATGTCGCCGTAGAGCGTTGCGTAGCCGACCGACATCTCACTCTTGTTGCCGGTGGTGAGGACCATGCTTCCCATCTTGTTCGAGATGGCCATCAGGATGACACCGCGCGCGCGGCTCTGGATGTTCTCTTCCGTCGTGTCAGCGGCCTTGCCCGCAAAGAGCGGCGCGAGCGCATGGCCGAAGCCCTCGACCGCCTCCGCGATCGGGACCGTGTCGAGGCGTACGCCAAGCGCTCTGGCGCAGCGCGCCGCGTCGTCGAGGCTCGCTTGCGACGTGTAGCGATAGGGCAGCATTATGCAATGCACCCGCTCGGCCCCGAGCGCGTCGGTGGCGATCGCCGCCACGAGCGCGCTGTCGATGCCGCCCGAGAGCCCGAGCACGACCGACGGGAACCCGTTCTTCGCCACGTAGTCGCGAAGACCCAACACGCAGGCGTGGTAGGCCGCCGCCGGGCCGTCGGGAATCGCGGCCGTCTCGCCCGTCGTGCAGCGCCAGCCGGAGGCTTCCCTGGTCCAGTCGGTGATCGTGATCGCTTCGCGCCATGCCGGCATCTGCACGGCCAGGCTGCAGTCGCTGTTCAAGACGAACGACGCCCCGTCGAATACGAGTTCGTCCTGCCCGCCGACCTGGTTCAGGTACACGAGCGGCAGCCGGGTCTCGGTGACACGGGCGACGGCGACATTCATACGGCGGTCAGGCTTCGGCCAGTCGAACGGCGAGCCGTTGGGCGAGACGAGGATCTCGGCGCCGCACTCGGCGAGGCATTCCGTGACCTCGTCGGTCCAGATGTCCTCGCAGATCGGCACGCCGATCCGGACGCCGCTGACGCTGACCGGCGACGGCAGCGGCCCCCTCGCGAACACGCGCTTCTCGTCGAACACGCCGTAGTTGGGGAGATCGACCTTGAGCCGAACCGCGTCGACGCGCCCTTGATCCAGAAGCACCACCGCGTTGTATAGCTTGCCCTCGTCGGGCCAGATCGTGCCGGTCAGCACCGCCGGCCCCGGACCGAGGTTGCGGGCCAACGCCTCGACTGCCGCGCGGGCGGCCTCCTGGAAGGCCGGCTTCAGCACCAGGTCCTCGGGCGGATAGCCGGTAATGAACAGCTCGGAGAAGACGATGAGGTCGGCCCCCTTCGCCGCCGCCGCGGCGCGCGCGGCCTCGAGCTTCGCCACATTGCCGGCGATGTCGCCGACGATGGGGTCGAGCTGGGCGAGGGCAATTCTGAGAGAGGTGGTCTTGGTCATCGGAGGAATTTAGGGGCGGGGACGGCGCCGGTCCATAGCGTCGGCCGTTCGACTGCTCCCAGCTGATCTCCCGCGGGCGATGGCCCGCAGGGCTCGTCAGCCGGGGCAAATTACGGCATGCCGGCTCAGGCGTGGCGCGGTAGCCAAGACGAGCCGGGTCGGTCTATAACGGCACCACGGTCTCCTAGCTCAAAGGATAGAGCATCGCGCTTCGAACGCGAGGGTTGCAGGTTCGAGTCCTGCGGAGACCGCCAATCGTCTCGTGCGAACCCGATATTTCCCCTGCAGCGAGGCGGCCGACGGGCGCAAGCGTGCCCGCCCCTGGTCAACGCCACCCCGCCAGCCTAAACTCGCGCCAAGCCATCACAAACCGGGGTACCTCATGGACAAGCGTCTCGTCGGAATCCTCGCCGGGTCGATCCTCGCGTTCGGCATCGCGCCGGCCACGGCCCAGGAGCTCGGCAACACGGCCAAGGGGCTCGACTATGCGAAACGCGTCTGTGCCGAGTGCCACGGCGTCGAAAAGTTCGACGAGCTGTCGCCCAACCCGGATGCGCCAACCTTCAAGAACGTCGCCGACACGCCGGGCATGACCGGCACTGCGCTCGTCGTCTGGCTGCAGAGCCCCCACCCCTCCATGCCGCATATCGTCGTCCCCGACGATGTCCGAAACGACCTCATCGAGTACATCCTCTCACTCAAGGACAAGCGCTGAGATCGCGCACAGATGAGGCTGCTCGTCACAGGGGTCAGCGGCTTCGTCGGCGGGGCACTTGGCCGTCACCTGCGCGATGCCTGCGGGCACGAGGTCACCGGCACGAGCCGCCGGGCACCGCGGCCGGGAGCGACCGACCATTTCATTGCGGCGGACCTCGCCGACCACCAGCTCCCGGAGCTCAAGGGGCCCTTCGACGCCATCGTGCATGCCGCCGCGCTGGCCTCACCCTGGGCGCGCCCGGAAGCGTTCCAGCGCAATAACGTCGTCGCGACCAGCAACGTGATCGCGCTCGCCCGGCGCCTCGGGGTGCCGCAACTCGTGTTCATCTCGTCCTCGAGCGTTTTCTACCGCCCCGGAGATCAGCTCGGCATCACCGAGGCGACGCCCTGCGACGGCGAGCCGGTCAACGCCTACGCGGCCACCAAGCGCCAGGCCGAGGCCCTGGTTCGCGCCTCGGGCCTACCGTTCGTCATCTTGCGCCCGCGCGCCGTCTACGGCGCCGGCGACACGGTCCTGTTCCCACGCATCCTGCGCGCGGCACGCTTCGGCGTCCTTCCCCGCTTGGCGCGCCCCGACGGCAGCCCGGCGATCGGCGACGTGATCTCGATCGACAACCTCGTGCGTTTCATCGCGACGGCCCTCGCGCGGCGCGTCACGGGCGACATCAACCTGACGGATGGCCAGCCCGTCGACGTGTACGCGTTCCTCGGCGACGTGCTGGAGAAGCTCGGCCTCCCACCGCCGTACCTCACCGTGCCGGCCGGAGTCGCCATGGGGATCGCGGGCGGCATGGAGGCAGTGTCGCGTACCCTTCTCGCCTGGCGCGAGCCGCCCCTGACCCGCTTCGGCGTCGCCGTGCTGTCGCAATCGAAGACGTTCGATATCACGCGCGCGCGCACCCTGCTCGGCGAGCCGGAGGTCCCGACGAGCCGTGCCGTCGAACGGTTCGTAGAATGGCAGAAACGGGAGTGGAAATGACCGCACTCGCCGGCTGGGCTCTCCTGTTCGCCGCTCTCACCGCGCTGCGGCTCGCTCTTGCGGCACGCTACGCCGGTGCGCGCCGGGCTGCATCCCGCGAGCACGGCACCGCGCCGCACGTCACCATCGTGCAGCCGATCCTGTCGGGCGATCCCGCGCTCGAGACTTGCCTGCGCGACAATCTCGAGGCCAATCCCGACGCACACTTTCTGTGGCTCGTCGACGAGGTCGATGTGGAGGGATTGGCGATCACGCGCACGCTCGTGACCCGCTATCCCTGGGTCGAGATCGAGATCGTGGCCGTGCCGCCGCCCAGGGACGGCGAAAACCCCAAGATGGCGAAGCTGATTGAGGCGGAGCGCCACGTCGCGACGGACGTGCTCCTCGTGCTCGACGACGACACCGTGCTCGGCGCGGGCGGCGCGGCGGCCCTCGCGCGGTCGGCAGCGACCGGCGCCATCGCCACCGGACTCCCGGTCTACGTCTCGGACGCGACACCGGCCGAGCGCCTCGTCGCGGGCATGATCAACGGCCAGGCGTTCGCCACCTACTTCGCCATGGCCGCACTCGGTGCCAATCGAACCATCAACGGCATGGTGTTTGCGGTCTCGACGACGGAGCTTGCCGCGGCCGGCGGATTGAGAGCGGCCGGCCACGAGCTTACAGACGACTATGCGGTCGCCAAGCTGTGGCTGCGATCCGGGCATCCGATCGACCAGACCGCAACGATTGCGCGCGTCATGATCTCCTTCGCCACGCTCGAAGCGGCGGCGCTGGTCGTGCGCCGCTGGCTCATTTTCGCCAACCGCTATCTCAGGCGCAACGCAGGTCCGCCGACGCTCGCGCTCGTCGTCGTTCCCTCGCTTCTCCCGCTTGCGGGCTTGGCGCCGGCCCTCGCGGCAGGCTTGACGGGCGTGCTCGTCTGGCTAGCGCTCCTGGCCGGGAAGGCGGTCGGCAACGGGCTCCTCGTCTCGCGATTTTCCGGCCTCGAGCTTACGGCGGCTCGCGTGGTCTCGGAGATGGCAGCGGACGTCATGCTGCCGCTGCTCTATTTGACGGCGCTCGTACGGCCGCGGCATCTCTCGTGGCGGACCCGCCGCATGGAGCTCGACGGCGAGACGATCCGCTACCGCTGAGGCGCAGATGTCTCCTCTGATGCCACTCCTCGCCGCCATGTCCAAAGCCGACCCGTCGCTCGGCCGCGTACGGCCGGCAGCGCGCCGTGTGGCGCTGCTTACGGGCCAGAGCGATCCTCGCAACACGGTCCTGAGCCCGACGCAGCTGGCCTTCCTCGCGCGCGTGACGCCTGCGGGCTACGACGCATTCGCGCACGCATTTCCCTTTCATGCCTCCACCGAGTGCGCGCCGTACCGGCGTCCGCACATCGTGGCCGCTAGCCTCCACAACGCACGCCAGTTCGCCGCCGCGGCATTGGACGCACGCTTCCGCGCACTGCTGGAGGCACGCCTCGGCGCGCTCGTCGGCGCGACCAGTGAACGGCTGGTGCTGGTGACCGGAAGCTGCGGACTGCAGCTCTTGAATGCCGCCTGGCCGAGCCTCGAGGCTGGCGAGAGCCGCGTGCGCGCCGTGGCGCTCGGCCCTGCCTGCCTCGGCACGCTCACGATGCCGTCGAGCTGCCTGACGGCCATACGCGGCCGCCGCGATGGCTGGAGCCGGCTCCTCTATCGCGGCGCCATCGACCATGAGGTCGATGGCGGCCACCTCGACTACTGGACATCTACCGAGGTGATCGGCCTCGTCGGGACGCGCATCGCATCGTACGAGAGCGAGGAGCCATGAAGCTCCTCTTCGTCTCTCCGCCGTTCGCTGGCCATCTCAATCCCCAGGTGCCGCTCGCCGTGGCCGCCCGCGAAGCCGGGCACGACTGCACCTTCTTCACCGGCGCCGCGAAGGCGGCAGCGCTGCGCGCGGCAGGCTTCCGCGTGCTCGTGCCCGAGCGCATCGCCCCGTTCGCTATGGAGGCAATCGCGAACTGGCCGCGCCGCGCGACTGCAAGCCCGTTCGAGGTCGCCCGCCAGCTCAGGGCAAATCTCGATGTTCTGACGCCGCTCGCGGCCGAGATCGGCGAGGCGCTGGCGCGCGAGCGCCCGGACGTGGCGGTGGTCGATTTCATCGCCGCGGTCAGCGGCACATGGTGCGAGCGGCTCGGCATACCCTGGATCACGACTGTCCCAACGCCGCTTGCGCTCGAGGCCCGGCGCGGGCCACCACATTACCTCGGGGGACTGCTCCCCTGGCCGGGCCCCTTCGGAGCGGTGCGCGATGGCGCAGGCTGGCTCGCGATCCGGACGTTCAAGCGGCTCGTGTTCGCAGCGCTTGCGCCGCGCCTCCGGCCCCTCCTCCCGCGCCTCTACCGCAGCGACGGCAGCGAGGCGATCTACTCGCCCTATAGGATCCTCGGTCTCGGGCTCACCGAGCTGGAGTTTCCGCGCGACTGGCCGGCCTCATTCGAGATGATTGGCCCGGTCGTGGGCGAGCCCGAGAGCGCGCAGCCGATTGAGTTGCCTCAGGGTCGCCCCTGCGCTCTCGTCAGCATCGGTACGCACCTGCTGTGGGCCAAGCAGCGGCTGATCGACGACGTCGGGCGTCTGGCCGATGCGCTGCCCGGCTGGCACTTCGTCGTGTCGCTGGGACGGCCGGACGACCCCGTTCCGCCGCGGCATCCCGCACCGAATGTTACCGTGGTGCCGTTCGTGCCGTATCAGCGCGATCTCGCGCGCTTCACGGTCGTCGTGCATCACGGCGGCGCTGGCGTCACCTACGCCACCATCGCGGCGGGAAGGCCGGCGCTGGTCGTGCCGCACGACTACGATCAGTTCGATTTCGCGGCTCGCGTCGTGCATCACGGGCTCGGACTGCGCGTGCCGCGCCTCGGCGATCCCGCGGCGGCCGATGCGCTCCAGCATCTCGCCCGGCACGAGGACTGGCCCCGCGTCGCCTCGTTCCAGCGCGCCGCCCAGCGCTATCGACCAAAGTCGCGCTTTCTCGCTGCGCTCGAGGAGGTCAGAGCGATGGCGGCAGGAGGCGGCCAAGAATGATCTCCGACGAGGGATCGACGAGGCGCACGAAGCGCCGGACCTTGTCCTCCGGCCTACGGGGCGCGAGTGGTCCCCAGCACGGCGCTGGCCAGCCGCCGATTTGATGGAGCGCCGCGGACAACCGCGACTTCTCCGCGGCCGAAGGAACCCGTGCGGTCGCAACCTCGATCACGTCGCGGGCCGGTTGCCGGATCTGCCAGTCGTTTCCGCATCCCATGATTCCGCTCAGCGCCGCGTCGAGCACAAACGGAAAGACGAACCGAGGCTCGCCTGCCTCGCCCCCGCCGTAGAGTATGTCGCCGAGCCGGCCCTCGACCGCGGCGAGCGCCGTGTGGTGCGATCCGCAGGGGCATGGCACGGGAGCCAGCTTCACGACATCGGAGAGGCGCGTGCGCCGGACGCGCTGCGTCGTGCGCGAGAAATCGGTGATGACGGGGAGCGCGCGCCACGGATCGGCGCCTAGGCGCTGCCACTCGGCAACGAGCACGTCCTCGTTCACGTGCAGCGAGCCTGCCGCGCAAGCAACGGCGATGAAACCCTCGGATGCCTGGTAGATTGCCCGTGGCACCGTTGCGTAGGCTTCGGTCAGATAGGTCGCGACGCTGGGATAGAGCGGCTCGGCCCCGGCAAGGAGCAAGCGCGGGCGCAAAGGCCGCCGTTCAAAGGCATCGCTTCTCGCAAGAGCGGCGAGAATGCTCGCCGGTCCAATGAGGACGGCTGGCGCATAGTCGATGAGCCGATCGACCCAAGCGGCAATCGGGACCGCAATGTCGAAATGCCGGACGCGGACGAGCCGCGTGCGCGAGGCGTCCGAGTAGAGCCGGTTGTCGTGTCGGAGGAGAAGAGCCACGCGGCAGCCGGGAAGCTGGGACGGAGCCAGGAGCTTGCCGAGGATCGTACCGATGTAGCGTGCCCGCTCGGCAGGGGACGTGATGAAAACGCCGGGTGGACCTTCGGTGCCGCTGGAAAGGCCGAAGCTGAGGCCACGGCGATCCCGATAGGTCCCGGCCTTCTCCTGCTCCGCGAGGAGGTGCGCCTCGGCGAGAGTGATGCCGATCGCGTTGTGCTCCGCGAACCCGCGGCGAAGAGCGCCAGCATCCGTGACGGACAGACCGTCGAGGATCGCTTGCAGAGACCGGCCGTCATCACGTACTCCGACGGCTTGGAGAACCCCTTGGCGCTGGCCTGCCGCGATCCGCTCCCGCGTCCATCGGCGGCTCCGTCGCGCGCGGACGTAGGCGAGCCCTATGCGCGCGAGACTAGCCACGCTGCCAGGCCTCCAGCGAGCGAGCGCAGTGAGAGGGCATCATGATGATCTCGGATCTCGCCTTGTGGAGAGAGCGCAGTCGGGCGAGCGTGTCGTGGTAGGCCTTCGCGTCGTGCGCGAAGCGGTCGACGATCCGCTGCGGCTCTACGTTCCGGGTGATGTTGTCCGCGATCCAGGCTGCATCGGCGACGAGGAACAGCCGCCTTCCGTCCTCGATCTGGCAGACGAGCCCCATCTGCCCGCGCGCATGTCCCGGCAGAGGAACGGCAATGAGACTGCCGTCGCCGACGACGTCGAAACCCGTCTCGAAACCTGGCAGCATGCGCTCGAGACCGACCCGCGGGCGGTCCTCGATCAGACGGCAGTCGCGCCACTCCGGTCCGGGACGCAAGGCCGCGAGCGTGGCCTCGTGGAAACGCGAGAAGGCCGTGCCGACATCAAAGGCGTCGCGGGCGGCGCGCGACAACAGAAGCGGCCGCGGCGGCAGGTCGGTCAGGCCTCCGATGTGATCGGGATGGACGTGCGAGAGAAGGACGAGGCTCAGCTCGCCAGGCCGCACCCCGCGGGCGGCGAGCTGACTGTGGACACACTCCTCGTCCGGCAACAGCACAGGCATCAGCCGCCGGTAGAGAAACGGCGCCAGTCCTTTCGCCCCGACGAGGCCCGTGCCGTAGCCGGCATCGAACAAGATTGCGCCGGCCGTCGGATGGCGGATCAGCGCCACGAGCGCCGGGAACCGGACGATGCGCCAGGCTGGCAGACCGACCAGCGCGCCGAGGTGGCGTGTCGACCCGACCGCGAACAGCTCGACCCTGACGCCTGCCACCATGCTCAGTACCTAAGCGCCAGACCAGCCATTGTCACACCGGCCGAGGTGCCGATGAGAAGCACGGTATCCCCGCGCTGGATGCGCCCTGACCGAACTGCCACGTCGAGCGCCGTCGGCAGCGAGGCCGCGACCTGATTGCCGTATTGAGCGAGAATGTCGACGACGTCGATGCGACCGCGGGACGAAAGCAGCCGCCGCAGCAGCTTGAGGCCGGAGTGGCTCGCCTGATGCGGCACGACGATGCCGACGCGCCCCTCGGCGAGTGCAAGACAGCTCGCGAGGAACGCCGGGAACGCGGCGAGCGAGAGCCTGAGCAGACCTGGACCGTCCATATGGAAAAACGCGTCGCGCGGCATGGGCGGCGGTGCATGGAGATTGTAGAGCGATCCCCCCGCTCTGAGACGACAGAGATCGAAACCGTCGCAGAGCGTCAGCGAGCGCGAGCCGATGAAGTACGAGTCCTTGGCTGGACCGGCGGCTGAGAGCACAACAGCCCCAGCTCCGTCCCCGAACAGCGTTGCCGTCTCTAGGTCGCTCCAGTCGAGACCGCGCGAGGCCAGGTCGGCGGCGACCACACCGGCATGGCGCCAGCGGCCGGCCGCGATGCCGTCAGCGGCCGTTTCGCAGCCGCGCAGAAAGCCGAGGCAGGAGGCATTGACGTCGTAGCAGGTGGTCGCGGCACTCGTGCCGCCGAGCCGGCGAAGGATCGTGACCGCGGTCGACGGCATCGGCTGCTCGGACATGACGCTGGCGAAGATGAGCGCATCGAGGTCGCCGACCCCGAGCTCTGCCGCCGCGAGGGCCTTGCCGAGCGCCTCGCCGGCGAGGCAGCTCGCCACCTCGCCGTCACTCGCAAACGCGCGAACCTCGACTCCATTCACCGCAAGCGAAGTCCCGGGCGCGAGGCCGAGCTTCAGGTCGAGATCGGCCGCCGTAACCCTCGTCGCAGGCAGGGCATGCCCGGTCCCCAGGATCTTTACCGCTTGCACGCAGGCTCTCTCCCTCGCGCCAGGGCGGCACTATGAGAGCCGGACCACAAACGTGCAACCCGGAGAGGCGCACCCGCAATCACCCCTGCGCCGGCCGGGATAGATCCCCCGGGCGATCACCAGAGGAAGCGTCTGCCTGTGAATTGCGGGAGCCCGGCCTTGTAACGTCCGCCGCACGGCCGCGAATCACTTAAACCTTCGGAATCGAATCGAAACTCGGTCCTGAGGTCATGCGCTTTTCGCCCCGCTTCCTGGATGAGATCCGCGCCCGGCTGCCGGTCAGCCAGGTCGTGGGCCGCAAGGTCGCGCTCAAGAAGAAGGGGCGCGAGTACGCAGGCCTGTCGCCGTTCAAGGTGGAGAAGACCCCGTCCTTCTTCGTCAACGACGCCAAGGGCTTCTACCACTGTTTCGCATCGGGCGAGCACGGCGACATCTTCAAGTTCCTGATGCTCACCGAGGGCTTGAGCTTTCCCGAGGCGGTCGAACGCCTGGCCGGGGAGGCCGGACTCGAGATGCCCAAGCCCGAAGCCCGCGATGAGGCACGCGAGGACGAGCGAGACCGCATTCTGCGCCTGCTGGAGGCCTCTGCCGCCTTCTTCGAGGCCAATCTCGCGAGCGCCGCCGGATCGGAGGCGCGAGGCTATCTCGGGCGGCGCGGCTTGAAGCGCGACACGGTAGCTGCCTTCCGGCTCGGCTACGGGCCCAACTCCCGCACGGCCCTCAAGAACCATCTCGCGGCCCAGGGGTTCTCGGTCGCCGACATGGTCCGTTCGGGCATGCTGATCGGCGGCGAGGACATCCCCGAGCCGTACGACCGCTTCCGGCACCGCGTCATGTTCCCGATCCAGGATCCCCGCGGACGCATCATCGCCTTCGGCGGACGCGCGCTCGACCCCAACGCCCCGGCGAAGTACCTGAACTCACCCGAGACGCCGGTCTTTCACAAGGGTCATGTGCTGTTCAACGCCCACCGAGCGCGGCCCCGCGCGCACGAGACGGGGCGCGTGATCGCGGTCGAGGGCTACATGGACGCGGTGGCGCTGAGCGAGGCGGGCTTCGGCGAGAGCGTGGCCCCCCTCGGCACCGCATTGACCGAAGATCAGGTGAAGCTCCTGTGGCGCATGGCCGACGAGCCGATCCTCTGTTTCGACGGCGACAGTGCGGGCCGCAAGGCTGCCTACCGGGCGGTGGATACCGTGCTGCCCCACCTGGAGCCCGGCAAGAGCGTCTGCTTTGCTTTTCTCCCCGATGGCCTGGACCCGGACGATCTCATCCGCCAGCAGGGGCCCGAGGCAATGGCCGCGGCGCTTGGGCGGACCCGTCCGCTGGTCGACGTACTCTTCGAGCGCGAATGGGCACGCGACGACTGGTCAACGCCGGAGCGGCGCGCGAGCCTCGAGAAGGGATTGCGCGAACTCGTCCAGCGCATCCCTGACCCGTCGATCCGCGCCCACTACCAGCGCGCGCTCCAGGACAAATTGTCCGCCGCGTGGGGGATCGAGCCGCGCGGACCATGGCGCGGGGGCGACAGGCGCGGATCGCCGGGCGGTCGCGCGCCGTCTCAGGCTCGTCAGCCGGCGCGCACTCCGGGACGACCCGCAGGAGGACCGCCAGGACGCCGCGGAGACTACCCGTCCCCGGCCTATAACCCCTCGGACAGCCTCAGAAAAAGTGCGCTCGTGGCAGGCGAGCTGGCCGCCGTGCCCTACCGCGAGGCGCTCTTGATCCGTACCCTTGTCAATCACCCCTGGCTGGCGCTCGACCACGCCGAGGAGGTCGCCATGATGCCCTTAGCCGCCCCCGCCATGGCACGGCTTCGCAACGAGATTTTGTCGGCCCTGAGCCTCGACAACGCTCTTGACAGGGACGGCCTCTATAACCATCTGAGCCAGTCGGGCGCCGCGCGGGCCATTGAGCTCGTGGAACGCTCCAATACACATAGATGCGACAGGTTCGCCGAACCAGACGCCGACCGTGCCGAGGTGGAAAATGGCTGGCGCCATGCCCTCGCGCTACACGACAGGCAGGTTGGGCTCAGACGGTCGCTCGACGCCGCCGAACGGGCTTGGCACGAAGATGGCAGTGACGAGGCGTACGCCCGCATCTGCGAGCTTCAAGCCGAGCTGGCTCGCATGAGCCTACCCGAGGCACTCGATGCGACCGCCGGGGACATCTGACAGCCATGATCGAGATGAGCGCCAGCCGATTGCCGTTTCCGAGCAGAGCCCACGCCAGTTGCGGCCCACGCTTTGCAGCGTCGCGCGCCGTTCGTCTCGGCGTGGCCGGCGGCGCGTCCCCGAGTAGCTGATGACATTCCCGGGCCGCGCGCCCGCTCCGACACCAATCAGACCCTCTTCATCCGAGACGGTAGAGACAATGGCAAACGCAAAGACGGCACGGACGGCCGCCAAGACCGAGGACAAGACGGAAGCGCAGGGGGGCGAGGCGCCGGAGCGCGACAGCCCGCTGCTCGATATGTCCGATGCCGCGGTCAAGAAGCTATTGAAGACCGCGAAGGCGCGCGGCTACGTCACCTACGAGCAGCTCAACACCGTGCTCCCCTCGGAAGAGGTCTCCTCTGACCAGATCGAGGACCTCTACGCGATGCTGTCCGACATGGGCATCAACGTCGTCGAGCAGGAGGAGACCGAGGAAGGCGGCGAGGAGGAGGAGGGCGAGGAGGAGGAGAGCCGCGCGCTCACGACCGCGAGCGTTCCTGCCAAGACCGAGACACGCGCAGAGCCGACAGAGCGCACCGACGATCCTGTGCGCATGTACCTGCGCGAGATGGGGTCGGTCGAGCTTCTCTCCCGCGAGGGCGAGATCGCCATTGCCAAGCGCATCGAGGCCGGCCGGGAGGCGATGATCGCCGGCCTTTGCGAGAGCCCGCTCACGTTTCAGGCCATCATCATCTGGCGCGACGAGCTCAACGAGGGCAAGATTCTGCTCCGTGACATCATCGACCTCGAGGCGACCTACGAGGGCCCGGAGGCCAAGCTGCCGCCGGCCGCCATCCCCGGCGAGGGCGCCGAGGGCGAGGAGGCCGACGGCGCCACGCCTCCCGGCGCCGACGGTGACGACGACGACGACTACGAGAACGCGCTGTCGCTCGCGGCCATGGAAGCCGAGCTGAAGCCCAAGGTTCTCGAGACGTTCGACAACGTCGCCGAGGCCTACAAGAAGCTGAGGAAGCACCAGGACAAGAAGCTGTCGCAGCAGGTCGCGGGCGAGACCGGCACGCGCCAGCAGCAGAAGGCCTACGAGAAGCAGCGCGACGAGATCGTCGCCTTGGTCAAGTCGCTCTCGCTCAACAACAACCGCATCGAGAGCCTGGTTGAGCAGCTCTACTCGATCAACAAGCGCCTTGTCGGCCTCGAGGGACGGCTGATGCGACTCGCCGACAGCTGTGGCGTGTCGCGGCAGGAGTTCATCGACGAGTACTTCGGCAACGAGCTCGACCAGACCTGGATCGAGCGCATGGGCTCGAAGACCAAGAAGTGGGCGGCCTTCATCAAGAACGAGCGCGCCCACATCGACATGATCCGGACCGAGATCCACAACCTCGCCTCCGAGACCGGCCTCGAGATCCCGGAGTTCCGCCGCATCGTGAAGGCGGTGCAGAAGGGCGAGCGCGAGGCCCGGCAGGCCAAGAAGGAGATGGTGGAGGCCAACCTCCGGCTCGTCATCTCTATCGCCAAGAAATACACGAACCGCGGCCTGCAGTTCCTGGACCTCATCCAGGAGGGCAACATCGGTCTCATGAAGGCGGTCGACAAGTTCGAATACCGGCGTGGCTACAAGTTCTCGACCTACGCCACGTGGTGGATCAGACAGGCTATCACTCGCTCGATCGCTGACCAGGCGCGAACGATCCGCATCCCGGTCCACATGATCGAGACCATCAACAAGATCGTGCGCACCTCGCGCCAGATGCTGCACGAGATCGGACGCGAGCCCACCCCAGAGGAGCTTGCCGAGAAGCTCGCCATGCCGCTCGAGAAGGTGCGCAAGGTATTGAAGATCGCCAAGGAGCCGATCAGCCTCGAGACCCCCATCGGTGACGAGGAAGATTCACACCTCGGCGACTTCATCGAGGACAAGAACGCCGTGCTGCCCGATGCGGCGGCGATCACAGCGAACCTCCGCGAGACGACGACGCGCGTGCTCGCCTCGCTGACGCCGCGCGAGGAGCGCGTGCTCCGCATGCGCTTCGGCATCGGCATGAACACCGACCACACGCTGGAGGAGGTCGGGCAGCAGTTCTCCGTCACCCGCGAGCGCATCCGCCAGATCGAGGCCAAGGCCCTGCGGAAGCTGAAGCATCCGTCGCGGTCGAGGAAGCTGAGGAGCTTCCTGGATAACTGATCACGATGCAAAGAGGGCCGCGCGAGCGGCCCTTTTTCGTGACCGTCTGCAGTTGGAGAAGGCCGGGCGTGCCGTTCCTCTTCCCTCGAGTGAAAGCTATCGCCCCAGCCGCCGCGCCTCCCAGCGGTCGAAAGCGCGCTGCTCGGCAGGGGTGCAGAAGGGATTGCCGTAGTAGCCGTAGCGGCCATTGACGCGCGTGCAGTCCTTGACCGGCTCGCTGACCGTGGCACGCGTCACGCGAGCAGGCTTGCCGCCAGCGAGCGCTTGCCCCGCCGAGCCAGCCGTGAGGACCGCGATCAAGACTGCAAGCGCTGCTTTCATGGTCATCCTAGATCGTTCCTGAGAGAGGCATCTGCGCCGTGATGCCAATCCCGGTGGGGCAGACATCGTCTAAGCGCGCAGTTGAGAGCCCGCACGGCAACCGGCCTGCGGACCGCCGGTGATCCTCAGCACCACATGCAGGCGCTGCACATACCAGACGCCTCGTTGATGTGCTGCTCGAGGATGGTGACGTAGCTCTTGAGCTGCGGCGCCATGCCCTCGCAGAGGCTCTTCTTCTTGTCGTCGTCCGGATAGTTGCCGCCGAGGATCTCGAGGTAGCGCTTCTTTTTCGAGATGAAGATGCCGCCGACCTTCTTCAACGCCGAGGTCTCGACGCACGGGCTAACCGCGTTCCAGGTGCGGCGGTAGAGGTTCATCTTGCGGCCGCAGAACTCGAGCAGCGAATCCGCCTTCGCGTAGTCGTCGAGACGCTGCCAGAGCTTGCCCTGATCCTCGCGCGACAGGCTATCGAGACCCATCTTGACCTCGACGAGGCGGGCCTCGCCTGTGGCGCTCGTCGCGTTTGCGGCAGGCAGTGCCAGGCCCGCCAGAAGCGCAATGGCGCTCAGGGCAATGATCGTTGAACTCGTCCTCACGCGCACTCGCTCCGTCTCCACCTGTCGCCGAAGGTTATGCCTCATCGCGCTCTATTCGCAAGCCTCGATGCACGCGCCCTGAGCATCTAGCAATGCTCGCAAGCTTGAAATCCGGACCGGATTAAGAGAACAAATTTTTGCCGCCTTTTCCAGTAGTTACATTATTCAATTCAAACGGCGCTGCGTGTGGGGCAGTCGCCCTCAGGAAACGAGGGACCAACATGCACCCCACCTGCCCCCGGCGCCTCGCCGGAGCCCTTGCGCCACTCCTGCTATCGGCTGCCATGGCACCCACGGCGCTTGCGGCCGACCTCGGCGCTCCGCGCCCGCCCGCCTACAACGCCGAGCCCAGCTATCAGCAACAATATCTCTGGACCGGCCTCTACGGCGGCATCTCAGGCGGCTATGTGTGGGGCGAGGCGACCCAGTTCTACGATCGTGCCGGCGACCACGGCACGGCCACCCTCGATCCCGAGGGCTTCGCCGGCGCGCTCACCCTCGGCTACAATGTGCAATGGCCCTCGGGCATCGTTGTCGGCCTCGAGGGCGATCTCGGCCTAATGGACGTGACGTCGGGCGAGCACGAGGTATTCGACGGGCACCTGTGGTCGTCGGACTTCGGCACGCTGTGGGGTACGCTCCGCGGTCGCGCCGGCATGGCGTTCGGCAACAACCTCGTCTACGGCACGGGCGGCCTCGCGTTCATGGACGTCAGCGAGGTCTCGATCGGCAACACCCCCGGCGAGACGGCAACTGCGGACGACCTGAGGACCGGCTGGGTGCTTGGCGCCGGCATCGAGCACGCCTGGAGCCCCACAGCCAGTGTCAAGCTCGAGTACCTGCACATGGACTTCGGCACGACCGACGGCCGCTCGGCCAACGACGAGGCCTTCTCATTTAGCGAGACGGCCGACCTCGTGCGTGCGGGCGTGAACTTCAAGTTCTGACCCGTAGCCTGGAGATGGCGTCCGTCCCACAGGCGCCGCGAGCGGAACGAGGGGCAACATCCCGGGCGAGACGGATTGGGGGAGCGCTGGCAGAGCAAAGCCTGCCGCGTGAAAAGGGTCCGGCGTCGCTCCACCGGACCCTTTTCTTCTGTCGCACCGGCCGGCCTCGATCTAAGATCGTCCGCGAGCTATCGAAGCGTCTGGGAGCGTTTGGCCATGACCGACGG
>JAGVSR010000162.1 GCA_019137195.1 Alphaproteobacteria bacterium | reverse complement strand
TTCCTCCGAGGTGTATGAGCGCGCCGTCCGGAGGGTGTTCGAGCACCGCTCGGATCGTCCCTCCCAATGGACGGCGATCGCCTCGACTGCCGCGAAGATCGGCTGCACAGGGTAGACGCTCTCCGCTTGGGTCAAGCAGGCCAAGCGTGACGAGGGTCGGCGGCCAGGCCTCACGACAGACGAGCGTGAGCGCTTGAAGGCGCTTGAGCGCGAGAACTGCGGGCTGCGCCAGACGAACGAGATCCTGCGTAAGCCCTCTGCGTATTCTACGCAGGCGGTGCTCGGCCGCCGGTCGAAGACATGATGACGTTCATCGATCAGCACCGGTCTGCGTACGGGGTCGAGCCGATCTGAAAAGTGCTGCCGATGGCCCCATCGACCTATTACGAGAACGTCCGTCGCCGGGCACATCCGGAGACCGCGACGCACGCGGCTACCGTGATACACGTTGCGCGATCACATCCTCGCGCCCCTGGCCAAGTTCCGCGCTGATGCGGTCACCTGGGCTGACCTCGCCAAGCTCCATCGCGCCATGCGCGACACGCCGTGTGCGGCCAACCACGTGCTGTCGGCAATGAGCAAGATGGCCAACTGGGCGTCACTCCGCCACCTTTGGAGCACGGTCAAGCCGACCATGGGCATCAAGCGCTACACCCGCGCCGTCGATCGCCACCGACTCGCCGCCGGCGGCATGGCCCTCATCCTCGAAGGCCGCTCGCACACAGCCCCCGCTGCCCGATCTGTCCCACCGCGTCCGTCACGTGGGATCAAACGCCAAAAACTCATGTGCAACAACAATGACTTTGGCGCTCCCTACGGGAGTCGAACCCGTCTTTTCAGATTGAAAATCTGACGTCCTAACCGATAGACGAAGGGAGCAAGGCGCCGTAGCCGGCGCCGATGGCGGCTCTTGTCGGGCGCACGGGTCCGGCCTCGGACCAAGCCTGCACCGCAGCCCGGGCGGGTCTTTAGCAGGCGCGAGCCCGACCGACAACCTTGGCCGTTCACATGTCTCACCCGGCCCATCCCCGGCAAGCGCCGGACGTTGCATCGGCACCGTCGTGCCCGGCGGGGTCTGCGCCATAGCCCGCTGTCCCGGTTCCAGATTTCCCGTTACCGCCGGCTAACCCTCCTGCGCAAATTCACCTTCCCAGCCCGCAGGCCTAATGAGCCCTTAACCTTGAACGACTGATAATTTGCCCAATTTCATCCGTTCAGCATAAGGAAGAAGACGACTACATCATGCCTTGCTTCGCTCGCCAAATTGCCCTTGTCGGATCCGCGGCGGCCGCGCTCGCCTTCGGCATCGTAAACCTCGGACTCGCCCTAGGTCCTCTGCCTCCCGCGCTCCTCGCGGCGGGCCTGGTGGCGGTCGCGTTTGGAGGCCTGTTCCTCCTGTTCAGGCCCGAGATCAAGCGCTACGAGGACATGATCGCGAGCCAGCAGCGGTACATGCTTGCCCAGCAGCAGCGCATCGGAACGGTCGAGGCGCACATGCAGCACCAGATCGGCGCCCATCTCAAGACGGCGGAGGCCGAGAAACGGAAGGCCTCCGAACTCTGTGCTGCGAAAGCGCGCTACCTCGTGCATATGAGCCAGGCGATCCGAACGCCGCTCACCGGCATCGTAGGCTCGCTCGAACTCATGGGCGGCACGGCGCTCACCGACCAGCAGATGCGGCTCAGGGCGACGATGGAGCGCTCTGCCAGCATGCTGCTCGACATCGTCAACGACGTGCTCGATCTCGCCTCGGCGGCGGGTGGCAAGCTGAAGCTCGCCTCGACGCCATTCGACCTCGCCCGTTGCGTGGAAAGTGCCGCAGAGATCTTCGAGACCGAGGCCCGCGACAAAGGGCTCGCGTTCAACGTGTTCGTCAGCAACGACATCCCGGCTCTCCTCGTCGGCGACGAGAGCCGGCTCCGGCAAATCCTCATGAACCTCGTCGGCAACGCGGTCAAATACACCGCCAAGGGCACAGTCGAGGTCAGCGCCATGCTCCGAAGCCGCCAGGACGACGCCGTGCGGCTCAGGTTCGTCGTGCGCGACAGCGGACAGGGCATGCCGCCTGCGGTACAGAAACAGGTCTTCCTGCCTCCCGACCAGCGCGATCCCACGATCACTGCCAGCGCGTCGGGCGCGGGCCTCGGCCTCAGCATCGTCTACCAGCTGGTGCAGCTCATGCGCGGCCAGATCAAACTGGAGAGCGCGCCGCAGAAGGGGACCGTCGTCGAGTGCGAGCTGCCGTTCGCGGTGGCGGAGAGCGCCGCCGATCCGGGCGGACTCGCAAGTAGCGAGTACAAGGGGCTGCGCGTGCTCGTCGTGTCGGAGAGCGAGGCAGAGCGTCAGGTGGTCGGCAGCTACCTCAACGCCGCCGGAGCTGCCGTAGAAGCGGCGGCCGGCGCGTGGGAAGGTATCGATCTCTTGCGCCAGGCGGAGGCGGCGGGAACCCCGTTCAATCTCGTCATAGCCGACTGCGCGCTCCCGTGCGACTGGGAAGGCGACTTCGCCGGCTCAATGCGGTCGGAATTTCCCGTCACGTCGACGGCGCTCGTCGTCACGGTCGAGAACGAGGGCAAGCTCGACGAGCTCATGGCGGTTGCAGATGGCCGCTGGGAGTACGTGACGAAGCCGCTCCGGCGCAAGGAGCTGTTCGACGCCGTGGAGCGCCAGCTCGGCCTCGTCGCTCGCGAGCCCGCACCCGAGGCGGCGGACGCCGGCAGCGACACCGCCGATGACGAGCGCGCTGCCAGGCCGCCACTCAAACTGCACGTGCTCGTGGCCGAGGACAACCTCATCAACCAGGAGGTGCTCCGCGAGCATCTCAGCGAGTTCGGTTGCACCTTCAAGGTCGCGGACAATGGCGAGCAAGCCGTACAAGCTTTCTCCAAAACCCAGTATGACGTCATCCTCATGGATTGTCAGATGCCCGTCATGGACGGACTTTCGGCCACTGCCGAAATCCGGGCGCTCGAGCAGAGGCACGGGCTCAAGCGCACGCCGATCGTGGCCGTCAGCGCGCACGCCTTCGAGCGCGAGCGGGTGAAGTGCCTCGGCGCGCAGATGGACGACTTCCTGTCCAAGCCGTACACCGAGGATCAACTCTACAACATCGTCGAAAAGGCCGTCAGAGGGGCGCGCCGCAGCCAGGCCGCTTGATCCCGAGCGCGGCCTCACCACCTCACGAGCAACAGGGCCGCGGGCGCATCTGCGGCCCGCGTGCTTCTGGGTCCGGCCGACCAAGGAAAATGTCTCGGCTTCGAACGGATGTTAACCGGTCGTTAGCGAAAGAAGCCCTAGGATTCCCAGGGTATTGGGCGCGGCACGCCCTCTAGCGTCAAACGAATTGATCGCGGAGGGATCATGCGCGTTGCGGGAGTCGTCCTACCCGTACATTTGGCGGGTCTGCCGGCCGGCAAGGGCCGTCGCTACCCAGCCGCTCGTGAAGGCTGCTGCCAACATCGCGACGCACGTTGCCGGAGCGACACCGGTGAATGCATCGGCGGGCCGACGATCGCGCCGGTCGCCGAGCCTCGCCCCGAGATTGGGCTCGCCGGCATTGCGAAGACGTACGCGCGCCTCGTCACCTCGACCGGCATCGGGCCAAACGGGACGATCTGGCGATGTGCGAGCGTCGTGCGCGCGCCGTCCACCTCGCGACAGGGCGCGACCCAAGGAGGCGTCATTGCCGCCCCGTCCTTGGGCGGGGTGAGGCTCCCCGCGCCCAATATTCCCGATCCTCGCACGCTACTGACCGCATAGCAGGAGAGACGACATGCAAGCCCATCGCGTCCGGTACAACCTGCGAGAGACCCCCGAGGCTCCCTACTCGCGCAACACCTTCGCGGCAACGCTGCTGTTCGCCAGTCTGACCGCGCTCCTTCTCGCGCTCGCCAGTCTGACGCCTGCCGTGGCTTAGGAAACTGCAGCGGACAAGCAAAGGGCCTGCATCGCAGCAGCTGGATGCCACGGCCGCCGCGGCCTCTGGATCAGCCGCCCCAACGGTCGCCGGGACGCGGACGCGTGCCTCAAGGTGCAAACCGGCATTTTGATCGAGCTGCAGGCCCCCCCGAGATCGGCCTCGGGGGTGCCGTCAAGCCGGTTGAGGTAGATTTTCGTCGGCGCACTCTTCGATCTCGCGCTCGAGGAGACCAGTAGGGTCAACCCCGCCAAGGCGCAACGGCTCGCTGCCGCGGCCGACACGGTGAGCCAGCCACTCCAGGTCTTCGCCGTCTCGGACGGGGGGCCCCCTCCTCTACTGCCATGCAGCAATAGGTCGTCTCGGCTCTTGCAAGTTCAAGGATCGTCCGGCCTAAACGAGCCCAGCACCTCCCACCGACCGGGAGCCGATCCTCCCGGCGGCGGCCCGAGCGCGCACACGTCTGGCCGCAGGGTTCGAACTTGCTCGGACGTGCGAGCGGATACAGAGACTGTGGCGGACGGACCCGACGACGGGATTTACGGCACGGCAATGCTTGAAGGCGCAACCGATCCCTGTCGCGACGTCGGCCGGCGGGCATCGGCCACGGCGCTTCGCGTGGGCTTGTCTCGATTGCAGTGTCGGCAGCGCTTCGAGCGCGTGATGCGGACAATGTTTACGATGCATCGGTAAAGCTAGCGGCGAGCAATGTGGCGACGCGGGGAAGTCTTCCGCGCGGGCGGCCCTCGACTTGGGATGGCGGGGCTCCGCCGGGAGCAGCACGAAATGAGCCGGTTCTTTACGCCGACGTTGCGCATCACGCTCTGCATCCTCGCCGCGACTGTCGGCCTCGTACTGGCCGCCCAGGCCGCCGGGCTCATCGCCGACGAGACCAGCGTCGAGGTCAAGGCCCGCTCCCACATCGCCGAGGCGCTGTCGATCCAGCTTGCCGGCGCCGCCTCCCGCGACGACCACAGCACGCTCGAGGAGATCATGCACGCCGTTGTCGAGCACAACAGTGAGGTTGTCTCGCTCGCGCTACGCAAGGCCGACGGCACGATCCTCGTCAAGTCCGACAACCATGACAGGAGCTGGAAGGCGCCAGCCGGCGGCCGCACGACGCCGACCCACGTGCAGGTGCCGCTCTACTACGGCGACCAGGAGTGGGGCCGGGTCGAGATGGTGTTTAAGCCGGTACGCCGGGGCCTGACCGCGCTCGGGCTGCCCTCGGACCTGGTCGAGCTCATCGGGTTCCTCATCGTCGCCGGAGCGTTCGCCTACTACTTCATCCTGCACCGAGTCCTGAAGGACCTCGATCCTTCGAGCGTCATTCCCGACCGGGTCAAGACCGCCTTCGACACGCTGGCCGAGGGCATCGTCATTTTCGATCTGCGCGGGCAGATCGTCCTCGCCAACAGCGCCTTCCTCGAGGTCGTTGGCGCAACACAGGAGCACCTTGTCGGCAGAAGCGCCATGAGCCTGCCTGTCACCGACTGGGACACTGGTACGTCACTGTCCGAGGGGCCCTGGCAGCAGGTTCTGACGTCGGGCAAGGCAAAGATCGGCTCCTCGCTCGGGCTTCTCACCGCGTCGGGCGAGCGGCGGCGATACATCGTGAACGTCGGGCCCATCCTGGACGACAAGGCACTGGTGCGCGGGGCCATCGCCACCTTCGACGACGTAACCGAGCTCGACAAGAAGAACCGCGAGCTCGCAATCGCCATCGCCAAGATGAAGGACTTCTCTGCGCATCTCGAGGACCGCGTGGCCGAGCGTACGGCGGAGGCGGAGCAGGCCGCGCTGGAGGCCCGGGACGCCAACCGGAAGCTCAAGGCCGAGGTCGCCGACCGGCGCCGGGCGGAAAAGGCCGTCGCGGAGCAGCGCGACATTCTCCTGCGCCAGCAGTCGGCGCTCGGCGCGCTCACGAACCAGGGGAAGCTCACGGGCCAGGACTGGCATGGCTCGCTCAGGATGCTGACCGAGACCTCCTCGGCAATCCTCAACGCCTCGCGTGTCGGCGTCTGGATCGGCCCCGTCGACGGCACAGCGACTTGTGCCGATCTCTTCGATGCGCCGCGCGCCCGTCACAGCGAAGGCACGGAGCTCCGGGAGCAGGACTTCCCGCGCTTCTTCGCGGCCTTGAAGAGCGGCAGCATCATCGCCGCCGAGGACGCCCGTAACGACCCACGGACCCGGGAGCTCAAGGGGCGCTACCTGGCCCCGAACGGCATCGGCTCGGTGCTCTGCATCCCGGTCGTCCAGGACGGACAGGAAGCCGGCTTCCTCACGGTCGAGCACGTCGGTCTGCCGAGAACCTGGGCGCCTGAAACGCAGATTTTCGTGACGGCTATTTCGAACCTCGCCTCGCTCGTGATCGAGAGCCAGCAGCGACTCCGCGTCGAGGAGAACCTACGCTCGACGAATGCGGCACTCGAGCGGGCCAACAAGGCCAAGTCCGAGTTCCTCGCCAACATGAGCCACGAGATCCGAACGCCCATGAACGGGGTGTTCGGCATGACGGACCTCTTGCTCCGCACCGAGCTCACCGACCGGCAGCAGCGCTTTGTGAGCATCATTCAGCAGTCGGCCAAGTCCCTGCTCGTCATCATCAACGACATTCTCGACATCTCGCGCATCGAGCGCGGCAAGCTCGAGCTCGATAGCCACGAGTTCGATCTCGCGAGCTCGATCGAGGATGCCGTCCTCCTGCTGGCCGACGAGGCCCAGAAGAAGGGCCTCGAGTTCAACCTCTACGTCGACGAGCGCGCCTCGCGGCCGGTTCTGGGCGACAGCGGCCGCCTGCGCCAACTCCTCCTCAACCTGATCGGCAACGCGATCAAGTTCACGAGCCGGGGCGAGGTCAACGTCAGTGTGTTTGCCGAGGAGGTCGGCGACGGCAAGGCGATGTTCCGTTTCGAGATCAAGGACACCGGTATCGGCATCGCGCCCGACGTGCTGGCGCGACTGTTCAAGCCGTTCGAGCAGGCCGACTCCTCGATCACGCGACGCTTCGGCGGCACCGGCCTCGGCCTTTCGATCTCGCGCCACCTCGTGCAGATGATGGGTGGCAAGCTTGAGATCGAAAGCACACCCGGCGAGGGCACCCGCATCTGGTTCGCGATCCCCATGGGGCTCTGCGCATCCTCGCAGCGGGTCCAAGAGGCACCTTCGCTACCACTCGCCGGCAAGCGCTTGCTGGTTCTGGACCGACGGGCCGCGAACCGGGACACCATTGCCGCCTATCTCTCGGCCGCCGGCGCCCGCGCCGACAAAGCCGAGAGCACCGAGCAGGCGCTCTCCATGCTACGCGAGGCTGCGGCGAGCCCCGACGCTTACCGGCTCGCCGTCATCGAGCTCAGCGACCGCGACGATACCGGCCGGCGCTTCGAGCAAGTCCTGCGCACCGAGCCGACGCTCGCGGACGTCAAGCTCATCATGCTGGCGTCGATGGGCGTCGATAATTCGCTGCGCCGCAAGCACGAGGACCGCGGCGCCTGCGTGCTGCACAAGCCGCTGCGCCGGGCCGATCTCATCGACGCTGCCACGGGACTCCTGCTCGAGCATGGGCGAACGAGCCAGCCTGCTCCCGCGGCCAGCGCCTCGCCCAAGGACTATGCCCTCGGACTCCGGGTTCTCGTCGCCGAGGACAATCCCGTCAACCGCACCGTTGCGGAGGAATATCTCTCCAACGTCGGATGCACCGCGATCTTGGCCGAGGACGGCGAAGCGGCGCTCAAAATCAGCGGCGAACAGGCCTTCGACGTCATCCTCATGGATTTCCAGATGCCGGTGATGGACGGCCTCACATCGGCGAAGGCGATACGCCAGCGTGAACGCGTCGAGGGTCGGCGCGCCGTACCAATCGTTGCCGTCACGGCAAACGCCTTCGAAGCGGACCGGGAAGCCGCTGCTGCTGCGGGCATGAACGACTACCTGTCGAAACCGTTCACCGAGGCCCAGCTCGTCGCGGCGCTGTCGAAGTGGGCGGCGAAGCCGTCGGTGACGCAGGGCGAGCAGCCGCCCGCTTCCGTTGCTCCTCCCCGGCTCGAGACGGCGGGGGCTACCGCGTCCGTCGCTCCGCCGACACCCGGATGTGCCGCGACGACAAGGACGGTGGCGCGGGACGACCGCGAGGCCTCGGCACAGAAGCCGGCTCAGCCTCTTCAATCACCACCTGCTCTACGCAAGCCCACGCTACCGGCTGCCGCCAAGACGCCCGCTACCGATGCCGAGCCACCGGTCAAGCCGGCCGGCAGGGGGAATCTGCGCGCACGCCTGACCAAACTCTATCTCGACTACGCGCCGAAGGCCTCCGAAGGTCTTGGTTCGGCGCTCGAGGCCGGCGACTTCGCCTCGCTCAGGGTCGTCGCACACAGCCTCAAGTCGAGCAGCGCCAACGTTGGTGCGTCGGCGGTGGCCAAAGCCTGCCATGACCTCGAGATCGCGGCCGAGATGGGCGACAAGGCGCAATGTGCAGCCCTCGTCCAGCGGCTCGAGAAGGGAATCGAGGACGCGCTTGCGACGATGCGGGCCGATGGGGTCACCACCTCAGCGCCTGGCAAGGTCGCCTGATCGAGGGCCATCCACCCGCGCTCAGACCGACTTCGCACCCCGGAACGAGAGCATGGCGAGGCCAGCGCCGTACATCAGCACAGCAAGGAGCACGGCCCGGGCCCAGAAGGGCGCGCTCTCGAAGCCGTCCCAGATGGCGGCGACGGCGGCGACCGACCAGGCGAGCGTTGCGGCAATCGTGATACCCATCAGCCGCTCGACGCGAAGCGGATGCACCCACTTCATCGGCACGAAGGTCAGCACGACACAGAGCGCGACGACGGCCATCGCCAACGCGGGCGGCACGGCGAAAGCGAAAAGGTAGAAGGCGACGATATTCCAGATCGCGGGAAAGCCAATGAACGACAGATCGTCGGCCTTGCTGTCCTCGTCGGAAAAATGGAACAGCGACGAGAGCAGGATGAGTGCCGCGAGCACAAATCCGACGGTACCGGGCAAAAAACCGGCTTCGAGAAGCGCCCAGGCCGGGACGAAGACGTACGTGACGTAGTCGATCACGAGGTCGAGCCGCTCACCCGAAAAGCGCGGCAGCCGCTGGCTAACGTTGACCAAGCGGGCAAACGTGCCATCGATGCCGTCGATCAGGAACGCCACGCCGAGCCAGGCGAACAGCGCTGTCCAGCTTTTGTCAGAGATCGCCTGGGTGGCGAACAACGCGCATACGATCCCCAGTGCCGTGAATACGTGCACCAGCGCCGCTGCAACCCGCATTCCCATCCCCCGATCCCTGCGCCAGCCGCCACGCTCAAAAACAAAAAGGAGCGCCGTGGCGCTCCCCTATGTAGCCAAAAGCCCGACCGGCGCATACCCGCGATCAGAAGGTCTTCTTGACCGTTCCCCGGATCGTCAGGTCGTCTGACGGCAGCACCCGCTCCTCGTCCTGGACCTTTGGCTCGTTGGCCCCGTAGAGCAGCTCGAGGCCGAAATCCATTTTGGGCAGCACACCGAGCTTCCCGAGGCCCGGAATGCGAACCTCCGTGCCTTCCTCGGACTTGCCGACCCCAGTCTGGTCCGAAAGCGCGGCCCCGCTGGACGGTGCCTCCGCGGCCGGCGCCGATGCCCCAGCCTTCTGTTCCTCGAAGCCGAGAGCGGACGTGCTGGCAAGCGCCAGCGCCACTCCCAACCCCATGAAAAATCTCAGCTTCATTACTTTCCCCGCTGACGTGTCAGTCAGACCCTCTCCGACTCCGAAGGATGGAGTGTGACGACCGCGAAAACAAGGATGATGTCGCCCCGGTTAAGCTGCTGTGAACGTTTCCGAACGCAAGTGTGGTTGCGCTGCAATGTGGCTCCGGCGCCACACAGCGCAACCCGCCCCTTGCCTCCCCCCAACTTACTGATATCGCGATGAATTGGACAGTCGCGCTGGCGCGAGGCGTGCCGCCGCCGCTGGGCCTCTGATCCATGTCGCCAGCACGGAGCCAAGCCGCTATAGGTTACCACGGTTCGAGATGCGTGGTGTTGGCTCCCGGGTAGACAGAATCGTGGCGGAGGCCGCAGGCGAGTCGTTCAGCATTGCGGTGGTCGGCGGGGGACCGGCCGGACTCGCCGTGACACTCGCGCTCCGCCGTCTCGGCCTACCTCTCGGGCTCGCGTTCCCCAAGACTCCTGCCGCTGCGGTTCCCGACCGACGGACGGCCGCTCTCTTCGGCGGCTCCATCGAGCTTCTGAAGAATCTTGGGGTATGGCCTGCGCTGGCGCCGCACTGCGAGCCAATCACAGGCATCCGGTTGATCGACGACCGGGGCACGTGGATCAAGGCGCCCGAGGTTCTCTTTACCGCTGCGGAGATCGGCCGCGACGAGCTCGGCTTCAACGTCCCCAACGCGCCGCTCGTGAACGTCCTCGCGAACGCCGTGCGGTCGCGTGAGGGGGGGCAGGCCGTCGTCGAGGCGGGCGGCGTCACAGGGATCGAAATCGGGGCCGGCAGCGTCGGGCTCACGACTGACGACGGACGGCGACTTTCGGCGTCTCTCGTCGTCGGTGCCGATGGCCGCGGTTCGCCCTGCCGGCAGGCCGCGGGGATCAAGACGAGCAACTGGAGCTATCCCCAAAGTGCCGTCGTCTGCTCGTTCGCCCATTCGCGAGCTCACGGCGGCATCTCCACGGAGCTTCACCGGCCGGCCGGACCGCTGACCGTGGTGCCCATGCCCGGTGCCGCCTCGAGCCTCGTCTGGGTCGAGGCGCCGACCGAGGCCCAGCGCCTTGCGTCACTCGGCGAAAAGGACTTCCGTTCTCTGCTCGAGCGGCGGCTGATGGGGCTTCTCGGCTCCGTTAGCGAAATCGGCCCGCGCGGGTTGTTCCCGCTCTCGGGGCTCTCGGCCGAGACGCAGGCTCTGTCGCGCATCGCGCTCGTCGGCGAAGCCTCGCACGTGATCCCGCCGATTGGCGCCCAGGGCCTCAACCTGAGCCTCCGCGACGCCGCCACGCTCGCCGACTGCGTCGCCGATGCCGTTCGCAACAGGCAAGACATCGGCGGCGACGAGACGCTGGCATCGTACGCTGCCGCCCGGTCGCACGACGTGACCCAGCGCGTCTGGACCGTGGATCTCCTCAACCGGTCGCTCCTGTCGGACCTCACTCCTGTTCATCTCCTCCGCGCGGCCGGTCTCGTGGCATTGTCCGCGGTGGGACCGCTGCGCCGGCTCGTCGTGCGCGAAGGCGTGCAGCCGGCAGCCGCCACTCCGTCGCTCATGCAGCCCGGCGGCGACGAGCTCCTGACGTCGCGGCTGGTCGCGTCCGCGAAGACACTCGGTCCAGTTGCTTGACGACGACCGCGAGCACTGCCAAGGGGAGCGTCGTGCCCTGAAACCGCGACGGCCTCGATGCCCGGCAAAGACCCCTCAATACTCCGCGACCTGCAGTTCCGACTCGAGTACGCGCTCCTGCGCGGCATTGTGGGCCTCGTGCGTCTCATGCCGCTCGACACCGCGACGGCCGTTTCGGCGAAGGCCTGGCGGCTGCTAGCGCCCTTCGTCAATCCGAAGCGCCATCAGCGCGCACTCGCCAACTTGGCAATCGCCTTTCCCGACAAGAGCGAGGACGAGCGGCGGGCGATCTGCATGGCGCACTGGGAGAACCTCGGCCGGGTGATGGCCGAGACCATGCGCATCGACCAGCTGATCGCGGATCCCTCGCGCATCCGCATCACGCCCGAGAAGCTGTTCGGCCGCTACAAGGACAAGCTCGGACCGGCGGTCGGCATCTCGCTCCACATGGGCAACTGGGAGCTGTCGATCTGGCCGTTCGTCGTCGCCAACGCGAATCCGGGTGCCGTCTACCGATCTGTCAACAACCCCTACGTCGACAGCTATCTGCGCGCCCAGCGCCGCGATCTCTATCCGGGCGGCCTGTTCGGACGCGGCAAGGTCGAGGGCGATCACGGCGACGACCAGCGGACGGCACGCATTCTCACCGACTTCGTGCGCAAGGGCGGGCGGCTCGGGCTTGTCTGCGATCTCTACGACCGGACCGGCATCGAGGTGCCGTTCTTCGGCAAGCCGGCCCGCACGCAAGCAATCGCCGCCATGATTGCACGACGGGTCGGCAGCCGCATGTGGCTGTCGCGCTGCAAGCGGCTCGGCACTGGCAGCCATTTCGAGATCGAATTGAGGGAGCTCAGGGTGCCACGCACGGCAAACCAGTCGGAAGATATCCGCTGGATCATGACCGAGATGCAGCGCGTGTTCGAGGGCTGGGTGCGCGAGTGCCCGGAGCAGTGGATGTGGTCCAACCGCCGCTGGGAGTGAGGACGGCGCCAAATGTGCCCGGAGGCGTCACCTGCCCGGCGCGCGGCTTAGCCCGTCTCAGAACGTAAAGCCCTGCGGCACCTCGAAACCGGGCAGCATTGGCGCGGCAGCGGTGAAGAACGAGGCTTCGCTCGTTGCGGGTCCACGGCGGCGGACGAGTGTCGCCTTCGCGAGCGGCCCAGCACCGACGAGCGCCACGAGACGGCCTCCATCCTTGAGCTGGTTCAATAGCGTGGCGGGAATGGCCGAGACGGCGCCTTCGAGGACGATCACGTCGTAGGGTCCGCCGGCCTCGTGACCGGCATTGAGCGGACCCGTGACGGGCGTGACGTTGGCGATGCCCTGGGCCTTCAGCGCCTCGGCAGCCTTGGCCGATAGCCCCTTGTCCTCCTCGAGCGCCACGACCCGTGCGGCGAGGCGCGCGAGCACGGCGGCCGAGTAGCCGCCAGCCGAGCCGATGTCGAGGACGCTGTCGGTCGCCTCGGGCGCAACAAGTTGTACGAGCTTGGCGAAGGTGCGGGCGGCGAGCAGCGCCCGGATCGGGGCCTTGGAAACGATCACGTCGGTGTCGGCATAGGCGAGCGCCTCGAGCCCTGCCGGAACGAAGGACTCGCGCGGCAACTCGAGCATGGCGCGCATGATCCTCCGGTCCGTGACGTCGCTCGGCCGGACCTGGGATTCGACCATGTTCTTGCGTTGAAGTGCCGTGTCAGCCATGGAGTCCTCTCGTACGGTGCCGCAGGACGGCGGTGCAGCGTGGCGCCGGCTCGACACGATTCAGCAGCGGTACACTGGCTGTTCACCTGTCGCGGCGCAAGATGGCTCTTGTTCGCCTTGTGCGCCGCCCGCGCAAGTGTTAGATCGCTCGTCCGTCCCGGCGCCCGGCGCCGCTGGACGATCTCGCGTAGAGGCCACGTGGCGGAGTGGTTACGCAACGGTCTGCAAAACCGTGTACTCCGGTTCAATTCCGGACGTGGCCTCCAATCCCCTCCTTTTTCTGCTGCACCACTCCGGCCGCCAGGCGAAAGCCGCGCTGGCTCAAGGATTTCGCTTCTCAGCCCACCCGGCGTGGCCGAGGCGGCGTGACGCGGGCCGGGGTTCGGATTTCGGCAAGATTTTTTCGTTAAGACCCCTCGCCATACGGGATGGGTTCTGCTACACGGCCCGTCTCGCACGGCGCTCGCAATGGAGCTGCCGGCCTGTTCCGCGGTAGCTCAGTGGTAGAGCATCCGACTGTTAATCGGACGGTCGCTGGTTCGAGCCCAGCCCGCGGAGCCATCCTCTTCAAATCTCGAGCGATTGTCGGGTCTGACTGACCCTGGAAGACGGTCTTTCGCGGGCCGGCGGAGGCCGCGGATAGACGCCGCCAGCCGCATAGGGCGCGGTAGGCCCCGCGTCAGGGCGCGAGCGCCTGGGTGGGGGGCGGCGGGGCGTCCGGGTCATAGACGTCGGAGGGACGCTTGCCGTCGCGGTCGTAGACGTCGGCACGGAACTGGACGGTGCCGTCGCGCTCGGCCCAGGCGGTGATGTAGGTGAAGTAGACGGGCACCGGGCGCGTCAGCGCGACATCGAGGGCCTGGCCCGATCGCAGCACGGCTTCCACTTGCCCCGGATTCTCCCATCCCGGCTCGTAGCGGGCGATCCATTCGACGAGCTTGAACACGTCCTGCACCCGGACGCAGCCGGCGCTGAACGGACGCATCCGCTGCTGGAACAGCTGCTTCATGGGCGTGTCGTGCATGTAGACCCCTTCCGGGTTCTGCATGTCGATGCGGACGAGGCCGAGGGCGTTCTGCGGCCCCGGATCCTGGCGGAACTTGATGGTCTTGGCATCGGCCATGTTCCAGTCGATGGCCGTCGAATCGATCTCGGGGCCGTTGAAATCGCCAGAGATGACGCGGATCTGCTCCTTGGCCAGGTACTCGGGCTCCTTCCTCAAGCGGGGAATGAGATCGAGCTGCGCGACGCTGTCGGGCACCTTCCAGTAGGGGAAGAAATTGAGCCCCTTGATCGTAGCGCGGAGCGTCGGCGTCGGACGCTCGGGACGGCCCGAGATGACGCGGTGGCGCTGCACGACCTGGTAGCGCTCGACGGCCTCGAGCTGGTAGGCGGCGGCGTTCACCAGAACGTAGCGCTCCTCGGGTGGCTGCTGCAGGAGCTCGACGATGCGGTTGCGGTTGAGGCGAAGCTGGTCGAGACGCTGATCGGCCGTGATGTTCAACGCCTCGAGCGTCATCTTGTCGACGCGGCCGGTGGGACGCAGGCCGTTGCGCTCCTGGAATTTCATCACGGCCGCCTCGACGGTCGAGTCGAAGCCGTAGTCGTCCCATCCACCGGCCTTGCCGGACAGCTCTCCGGTGGCGCGAAGCCGCTTTCTGAGCGCCGGCACGCGCTCATCGGTGTCATTCGGCCTCATCATACGGGTGCCGGGGATCAGCGGCCAGCCGCCCTTGGCGACGATCTGCTCGTAAACGCCGATGGCCCTGTCGATCTGCTGGAGCATCTCGTCGCTGCGCCAGGGTACGTCGTCGGGCCTCAGGTCGTTCATGTCGTCGGGCTTGACGGCCGGGCGGTCGGGACGCTGGGTCGAGCTCGATCCGAAACCGGTGATGTTCTCCCACCAGTTGTCGCTGGTCTGGGCCGCAGCCGGGCTCGCCGGGCCCGCGACAGCGAGGACGCTTGCCACGACGACGGCGGCTGCCGCCGTGCGGGTCATGCAACGACCTATGGAGCGGAAAGCCATCATTGCTGCCCTTCCGCCTTCCTTCGCAATCGTCCTCACGTTCCTCTGGTCTCCTTGCCCGCACACCGCGCCGTCCCCTCACGGTCCAGCCCAGCCTCAAGAAGCGCTTTGAGGCGTAACTGGCGTGCCGATATGGCCAAACCAAGACCCACTAGCAACAGCCGCAATGTCTAGCCAGTACCCGGACTGCATGACAGTGTTGCCGGGTGGCCCGATCGCCGCAGGCGGAGGGCGAGACATGCGATCAGAAATGGTCCCATCCGCCGCGGGCAAGGGCGATTGGCCGGCCCTCTTCGTCCGCGATCGCAACGCCCGTTCCTCCCTCGCAGACGCCGATTCGCGTGACCGGTGAGCCACACGCCGCCGCCCGAGCCTCGAAGGCGTCCGCTTGGGCGGCGGGAGCGGCCGCCAGGATCTCGTAGTCGTCGCCGCCGGTGACCACGGTGGTCATCAAGGCCGGGTCCGTGGCGAGCGCCTTTCGCGCTGCCGCCGAGAGCGGCAAGTGCGCGGCATCGATGGTTGCCCGACAGCCGCTCGCGTCCATCATGCGCCCGAGGTCCTTGGCGAGCCCGTCGGACAGATCCATCGCCGCAGACGCGAGTTCGCGGAGCGTGGGGCCAAGCGAGAGCCGCGGCTGCGGGCGGGCATAGCGTGACAGGAGATGCTCCTGCTCGCCGGGCGTCAGACGCCACGTGGCCGCGAGGGATGGATCCAAGCGCAGCGCGAGGCCGAGCGCTCCGTCTCCGAGCGTACCGGTGACGAAGAGCGCATCGCCGGGGCTTGCCCTGCCACGGCGCACCATGCGCCCCGACGGAACGCCGCCGATGGCGGTAATGGCGATCGTGAGCGGACCGGGGCGGCGGTCGGTATCGCCACCGGAGAGGGTAATGCCGAACGCTGCCTGCGCCTCGGCGAGGCCGCCCACGAAGCGCTCGAGCCATCGGTGTGCCGGTGCCTCGGGAAACGACAGCGCCATCTGATATGCGATCGGCGTAGCCCCTTTGGCAGCGAGATCCGAGACGTTCACCGCAAGCGCCTTCCAGGCGATGTCCTCGGGCGCGTCGTCCGGGAAAAAGTGGACCCCGGCGGCAACGGCGTCGGTGGTCAGCACGAGGTCCGATGCGGGCGGCGGCGCGAGCACGGCGCAATCATCGGCAAGGCCCAGCGCACCGGGGGCATTTCGTGCGAGCGGGATCAGATACCGCTCGATCAGCTCGCTTTCGCTTGCGATCCGGTCCGGCACCTCAGCCTTCCTCATCAGGAGGAACTCTTCTGGTCCTCGAACTCCTTCGGCCGCACGCGGCGCGCGATGCGATCGAGCACGCCGTTGACAACCTTTGGCTCGTCCTCGTCGAAAAAGGCGTGGGCGACGTTGATGTACTCGTTGATGGTAACCCGAGCCGGAACGTCGGGACGCTCCATGAGCTCCAGAACGCCTGCACGCAGTATCGCACGCAGGATGCTGTCGATGCGCACGAGCCGCCAGCCGGTCGCGAGCTGCTCGTCGACGAGCGGATCGATGTCGCGCTGGCGCCGCAGCACGCCCCTCAGGATTTCGGCGAAGAACGTAGCGTCTGCGCCGATAAGCGTATCACGGCTGTCGTCGTCGGCCTCGCCCTCCTCGGCCGCGGTCGTGAAGCGATGCTTCACGAACTCGTCGATGACATCGGCGAGATCGGTACCGGCCATATCCATCTGATAGAGCGCCTGCACGGCCGCCATGCGTGCGAGGCTGCGCGGCTTCGGCGCTCCATCCTTGGGCTTCCTCGGGCTGGCCGCGGTCATGAGGCGTATGCCTTCGCGTAGACGTGGAACTGCGATCGGAGCCAGACGAGCCGCAGGCACGCACGCGCCGCGTCCGCGCCCTTGCCGGTCTCGGCCCCGCCCTCGGCTCGCGCCAGGGCCTGCGCCTCGCTTTCGACCGTCAGGATGGCATTCCCGAGGGGGATGCGGTGGCGCAGAGCGGTGTCCATTAGCGATTGATTGGTGACATTGCAAACGATGTCGTAGTGGGACGTCTCGCCCCTGATGACGCAGCCGAGGACGATGGCGCCGGCATAGCGGCGCTCGCCCGCCCCGCCGATCAGGCCTTGCTCGACGGCGAGCTCGAGTGCCTGCGGGATCTCGAGTGCGCCCGGCACCGCGAAGCGATCGGCCTCGCAGCGGTTCTGGTGCAAGAGCTCGAGCGCACCCTCGACGAGCGGCGCCATGACATTCGGATAGTAGGGCGCCTCGACGAGGAGAATGCGGACGCCGGTCGCCAGGGCCAGATGGCTGGCTGTGAGCTCCGGTCCGGTGTCGTTCTTCTTGATCATGAACCGGTCACTCGATCGCTCTGGTGCCCACGATGCGCAGGCCGAAACCCTCGAGGCCGACATAGACGTCAGCGGGCGCGTTGGTGAGGAGCAGCATGTCGCTGATGCCCAGGTCGCGGAGGATCTGGGAGCCCATTCCGATCTCGACCTGTCGGCGCCCGCGCGCGTTCTTGTCGCCAGCGGCGCTGGCGGGATGGCTCGAAATCCACTCCGACACGCCTTTCGGTGCCCCGTCGCGAATGAGCACGATCACGCCGCGCCCCTCGTGCTCGATAGCTCGCATGACCCGCGCGATCTGCGATTCGCCGCCCTGCTCGAGTCCGATGCCGAGGAGATCGGAGAGAACGTTGACGGCGTGAACACGGACCAGC
Organism: Alphaproteobacteria bacterium; assembly: GCA_019137195.1. Taxonomy (GTDB): domain Bacteria; phylum Pseudomonadota; class Alphaproteobacteria; order Rhizobiales; family Hyphomicrobiaceae; genus CBDCUQ01. The sequence goes on along the minus strand of JAGVSR010000162.1, from coordinate 19,982 downwards.
ACCGGCCCCGGCTTCGCGAGGTCGCCCTTGACGAGCGCCAGGTGCTCGGCGGGGTCGGCCGTGGTGGCGTAGGCATGGAGCTCGAAGCGTCCGCCATAGAGGCTGTCGACCGAAGTCTTGGCGACGCGCTTCACAAGCTGGTCGTGCTGGAGACGATAGGCGATCAGGTCCTCGATGGTGCCGATCTTAAGGCCGTGTCGCTCGGCGAACGGCACGAGGTCCGGCATCCGTGCCATGGTGCCGTCGTCGTTCATGATCTCGCAGATGACGGCGGCCGGGTAGAGACCGGCAAGGCGAGCGAGATCGACAGACGCCTCGGTATGGCCGGCGCGGATCAACACGCCGCCCTCGCGGGCGATGAGCGGAAACACGTGCCCAGGCGAGACGATGTCGTGTGCGCCCTTTGTGGGATCGATGGCTGTGGCGATGGTACGGGCGCGGTCGTGGGCCGATATCCCGGTCGTGATGCCTTCGCGTGCCTCGATCGACTGCGTGAAGGCGGTGCGGTTGCGAGACGCGTTGGTGCGCACCATGAAGTCGAGCCCGAGATCGCGGGCGCGGCCCTGAGTGAGCGTCAGGCAGACGAGGCCGCGCCCGTACTTGGCCATGAAGTTGACGGCGTCAGGCGTCGCCATCTGCGCCGGAACGATGAGGTCGCCCTCGTTCTCGCGATCCTCGGCGTCCACGAGCACGATCATGCGCCCGTTCTGCATGTCCTCCAGGATCTCGGGGATCGTCGAGAGGAAGGCATGAGCTCGAGGCTTGGCGGCGGTGCCAGACCCTTTGGTCACGATTTGGCTTGCTCCATGAGACGCGCCACGTAGCGCGCAAAGAGGTCAACTTCGAGGTTGACCTCGTCGCCCGGCTTTTTGCGCCCCCAGGTGGTTGCGGTCAAGGTGTGAGGGATGAGGTTTATGCCGAAAGTACTTCCCTCGACCTCGTTGACGGTGAGCGACGTGCCATCGAGGGCGATCGAGCCCTTGGACGCGACATAGCGGGCGAGCGCCTCAGGGGCCTCGAAGCGGAAGCGGCGGCTCGAGCCGTCCGGCGTTATGGCTAGGATTTTCGCGATTCCGTCGACATGCCCCGTGACGATGTGACCGCCGAGCTCGTCGCCGGCTCTCAAGGCTCGTTCGAGGTTTATGGTCCGGCCCGGCTGCCAGGCGTCGAGCGTGGTCTTGGCAAGGCTTTCGTTCGAGACGTCGACCGTGAACATGCTGCCCGTGCCATCGGGCGTAACGGAGGTCACCGTCAGGCAACAGCCGTCGCAGGCGATCGATGCGCCGATCGCAATAGTCCCGGGAGCGTAGCTGGTGCGGATGGTGAAGCGACCACCCGCACGCGCTGCAATGCTGCCGATGTCGGTGATAATGCCGGTGAACACGTCTACCCTCTCATTTCCGTCGCATGTCGTAACAGCAGTCGCCGCCAACGGTCCGTCTGTCGACCATCTCCAGGGCGGCGCCCGGGAGCCAGCGCTCGACGGCCACAGCAAGATCCTGCGCCGCGTCGTTCGCCGGCAAGCCGGCACCGGCCTGGAACACGACGGCCTCGTCGACGAGATCCGCGGCCGCGAAACCCTTCCACACCGACGGCCCACCCTCGACCAGGAGCCTCGTAATGCCACGTCCGGCAATACGGCCGAGAACATCGCCGATGTCGAGCCTTCCTTTTGTGCCGGGCGCTTCGATCACGAGCACGCCCTCAGCCTCAAGCCTCTGCTTCTGACCGGAATCGGCATCGCACGTGGTGCAAAACCATACCGGCGTGTTGCGGGCCGTCGTCACCAGGCGAGACGAGGGGTCGAGCGAGGCTCCAATCACGATTCGAACCGGCGAGCGCGCGGCAAGCCCGGGGAGCCGGCAGGTGAGATCGGGGTCGTCGTCGCGGATCGTGCCGGCGCCAACCAAGATCGCATCGGCCTTGGCGCGCAGCAGGTGCCCGCGTGCGCGCGCCTCGGGCCCGGTCACCCAGACCGGCCGTCCCCCTGCCCCGCGGGCGACGTCGCCGTGACGGTCGACGGCAAGCTTCACCTGGACAAACGGACGGCCCTCGGTTTGGCGCAGGATGTGGCCGAGCGCCAGCCATCGTGCCTCACCCTCGCAAACGGCGGTCGTGACGTCGATTCCCGCCGCTCGGAGCCGTGCGATCCCCTGGCCGGCGGTGCGTGGGTCCGGATCACCGGTGCCGACAACGACGCGGCGGAGCCCGGCGGCAACGATGGCGTCGGCGCAGGGCGGCGTCCTGCCGTAGTGGGCACAGGGCTCGAGCGTCACGTACATGGTGGCACCGCGGGCCCTCTGGCCCGCCCTGCGGATGGCTTCCGTCTCGGCATGCGGCCTGCCGCCCGGCTGCGTCCAGCCGCGGGCGATAACCTCTCCGGTCGCCTCGTGGGCAATGACCGCGCCGACGCTCGGATTAGGCGCCGTCACTCCGAGCCCGCGCCGGGCGCACCGGAGGGCGTTCCGCATCATGTCGTGATCGATGGACATCGGGTCCCAGTAGCGCGGCTCAGCAGGCCCCGTCCAGCCCGAGCCGCGGGAGCGGGACGGCAGCAGCCCGCCGTCAACCCGATCCGGGACCGTGCGCAACCGTTCGTTCACCATAACCGAAGAGCTCAATCCGGACAGAAACGAATCTTCAGCGCCCGCCGTGACACTCACCGCGTCCAATTCGACGAGGGTGTCATGTTGAAGGTCATCCGCGGGGTCAGCCGGCTATTGATGTCCCCTGAGCAGCGGGCCGTGCGGGCGGCGCGCCAGCTCGGCATTGCGACGGGTCTCCCGTGTGGGGAGACGCAGGCGTTCGACAACATTGCACGGTCGGCCGCGGGCGTTCTCGCCAAGCAGGGTCTTGCGGACTACCGGCGCCTTTACGAGCAGAGCTTCGCGGACAAGCAGGCCGTCTCAGCCAGCGTTCCGGTCCATGCGGCGGTCGCTGCCGCCATCGATCGCCTGGCACCTGCCGACGAGGACGGCCTCGAGCTGTGCGAGCAGGCTGGCGAGGCGCTCGACACTTTCTGGAGAACCGATCGAAGGAGCAGCTTCGCGGCGGCCGTCTACGCCCAGGCTCTATTCAATACCGGACTCGCGTGGCGCGGACCCCGCGTTGCCTCGGAAGTACCCGAGCACGCCTGGGACAAACTCTTCGAATACACCGAACGCGCTCACGACGTGCTCTTCCGCTGCCGGCCAGCAGACGACGCCTGCCCCCTATGGCATCGAGTTGTGTTCTCGATCGGAATCTCGGACGGGACGAAGCGGCACGATCTCGACGAGCGCTTCGATCGTGCCTGCCGCTTCGATCCCTACGACGCGACGCTCTACGAAACGAGAACCGTGCAGCTGCTGCCACGCTGGCACGGCTCGTTCCAGGAAATCGAGGTGTTCGCCGCGAACGCGGTGACGGCAACCAGCTCGCGGCTCGGCGAGCACATGTACGCCCGCATCTACGCCAAGCTGTCGGATTTCGAGGATCTGCGGAGGACGATCGTCGACTACGGCCGGCTGGCGGCCGCCTACGTCGACTGGATCAAGACAACGAGCTCACAGATGGCCGCCAACAAGCTTGCCAGTGCGGCCTATGCCTTCGGTGACGAGGGCATGCTCACGGCTGTCTGCCGCGGACACCTGAGAGAGCTCCGCCTCGAGCATTGGTCGTCACCAGAGGAGGCCGCGGAGGCACTGTCTCACGTCGCCGGATGCCGACAGCTCGCAAGCTGACCTTCCTGGCATTCACGCAAGAGCACGCCGCTTCGAGCACCCTGAAACGCAAAATGCGCGCGCTCCGGAAACCGGAGCGCGCGCATCGCTGGCACGTTCGTGCGAGAGCCTAGGCCGCGTTGGTCCAAGTCCCATCGGGATTGCGGCAGGCCGTGCCGCGCATCGCCTGCGGTTTGCCGTCGATGTAGATCTTGTGGGTATAGTCTCGGCAATGGACCGAGCCGCGCATGTAGGGCTGGGTCGGCACGACCTCGCCGTAGTGGCCGTTGTCGGGGTTGCGCCAGGCACGCGCGGAGCCAGACTGGCCGCGCTCGAGGGCGTCGTACTCTGCCTGCTGGGCCATCATGCGATCCTGCTGGTCCATAGAGCGGCCGATCTCGCTGCCGACGATGCCGCCGATAACGGCACCCAGCGCGGTGGCGGCGACGTTGCCGGTACCCTTGCCGAACTGGTTGCCGAGAATGCCGCCGGCTACGGCGCCCACCGCAAGCCCAGTGTCGGCCTTGGTCGGGCCATCGGGACCGCAACCGGCGAGAGCCAGCGGCAGAATGGCCACCGCTATGACGCGCATGCCGCGCATGGGAAACCTCATGTGTTGCCGCCGCATCCTCCCCGCGGCGCGGGCCGCCCCGAGCATTGCCGAGAGTCGGCAGGCTCGATCAAGCACAATCATCTCATCGAATCCATGCCGATTCCGGCAAAAGTGGGACGCGGCAAATGCGCAAACCAGCGCAGGACTTGTTGAAAAGTGGCTCAGACCGCAGGCAGATCAATCGTTACCGACAGCCCGCCCGATGCAGCGGCGCCGAGCGAAACAGTGCCGCGGTACATCTGGACGAGATCGACGACGATCGAAAGTCCGAGTCCCGAGCCCGGCTTAGTCTCGTCCAGGCGCAAACCGCGCTTTCCGATTCGCGAGCGTTGCTCGGATGTTAGGCCCGGTCCGTCGTCGTCAACCCGGATCGTGAGACGGCGGCCCGGCGAACGGCCTTCCGGCGCGGCGGCTGAAACGTCGAGCCCGACCTTGCCGCGGGCCCATTTGCAGGCGTTATCGAGAATGTTGCCGAGGATCTCCTCGAGATCCTGGCGCTCGCCTTGGAATTTGAGGCCGGCCGGACAGCTCACCGCAATCGTGACCCCCTTGTCGCGGTGGATACGCTCCAGCGCCCGGACCAGCGGTACCACTACGGCCTCGACCTCGGTCGCGCGGCCAATCCCGCCGGCCCGCGCCGCGACCCGAGCCCGGTCGAGGTACGTGGTAATCTGGTCGCGCATGATCTCGGCCTGCTCGGCGACCTTGCCGCCGAACGGCGTCCTTTCCTCGCGCGCCTCGTTGATGATGACGGCGAGCGGAGTCTTCAAAGCGTGCGCGAGATTGCCGACCTGCGTGCGGGCGCGCTCGACGATATCCTGGTTCGATTGAATGAGCGCGTTGAGCTCGACCTGCAATGGCTCGATCTCGAGCGGGAGCTCGCCTTCGAGGCGGGCCGCCTCTCCTGACCGGATGGCGGCCACATCCTTCTCGATCCGTCGCAACGGCAGGAGGCCGAAGCGGACCTGGAACAGCGCCACGGCGACGAGACCAAGACCGGTCAGTGCGAGGGCGGCCGTCAGGCGCGTGAGAAACCGCTGGAGCTTGCTCGTCAGCCAGTCCCAGGGCCCGGCGACGATGATGGAATAGCGGGGCGCCGCAGAGAGGTGATTGAGGGAGTCGACGATCTCGACGATGCGGATCGGTTCGCCGGCAGGCCCCTTGTCGAGAGTCCACCGGACGCCGCCAGGACCGGCCGTAACGCCCTTTTCCGACGGCGGCGCGATGACGGCGCCCGCGAGCGACGCGGACCCGAGCCGCTTCTGAGCCGGGTCATCGAGCGGCTTGACCTGCCAGTACCAGCCCGACTGGGGCACCTCGAACAGCGGCTGGTAGGAGTTGCCGGGCTGGGAGGGCTCAGTGCCGACGGTGCTCATGGCGTCGAGGGCGATGGCGTTGACCAGCTTTTCCATCTCGCCTTCGAAGGCGTCCTGCACGTCGCTCTTGTAGAGGCGGTAGATAAGGAACCCAGCCAGCGGCAGAACGATCAACGACCACGCGGTCAGCGTTGCGATCAGCCGGAACGCGAGCGAGTTGAAATTCATTGCTCGCCGATATTCATCCGATAGCCAAGACCGCGCACGGTCTCGATGACTTCGGCGGGAATCTTCTTGCGCAAGCGGCCGATGAACACCTCTATGGTGTTGCTGTCGCGGTCGAAGTCCTGCTCATAGAGGTGCTCTACGAGCTCGGTGCGCGAGACCACGCGGTTCCTGTGGTGCATCAGGTAGGCGAGCAGCCGGTACTCGTGGGACGTGAGCTTGACCTGCTGGCCGTCGCAGGTGACGCGTGCCGTCTTGGTGTCGAGCCGCAGAGGGCCACATTCGATCTCGCTCTTTGCATGGCCGGACGCACGGCGGAGCTGGGCGCGCACGCGAGCGAGCAGCTCCTCCATGTGGAACGGCTTGGCGAGATAGTCGTCCGCGCCAGCGTCCATGCCGGCGACCTTGTCGCTCCACCGGTCACGTGCCGTCAGGATGATGACAGGCATATTGCGCTTCGAACGCCGCCAGGCCTCCAGCACCGAAAGACCGTCCATCTTCGGGAGGCCGATGTCGAGGATCACGACATCATAGGGCTCGGTGTCGCCCAGGAAATGTCCCTCCTCGCCATCGAGCGCGGTATCGACGGCGTAGCCTGCCCCCGACAGGGCGGCAACGAGCTGCCGGTTCAGGTCCTTATCGTCCTCGACGACGAGAATGCGCACGAGATCTCCAGTGAGCCACGGGCCCGACATGCGCCATGCCGGCGCCAGCTGCCCTTATATAGCCGCTGGCCCGCGTGTCGCCTAGCGCCCGCCCCCGAGCCGGTGCGAGCGGGTGGCTCGAATCCCGGCCCAGGTTGTATGGAGAAGATGCAAGGTCAGCCTGGGATCCTGGACCTCGCGCCGGCCTCAGAGCCTGAGGCTGATGTGGCGGCGCTCCAGCGGAGCAGAGGCGCGCGAGCGGCCGTAGATGGTCATGACGGTGCCGACGAGACCGGCCGCAGCCTGGACGAGGGCCAGCACCTGGTCACCGGCGAGCTTGACGGCCTCGGGCGTGAGATCGAGACCGACAGCCGGGCCGAGGGCCGGCAGCACAGTGGCAACCGCGGTGACGAGCGCACCCCAGATGGTGACGCTCTCGCCCCACCACTTCGTGGACGGCTGCTGAGCGGTTGCGGGCGCGATGGGCTCGTTGGTCATGGTGTCAGGTCCTTTTTGGGTTGAGATCTCGAGTGCCGCGGCTGAGCGCGACGCCAGCGTGCGCGCTCGCGCAAGCGTATGGTCGACGCGTCTGAGCCAGCCCTTGCCGAAACGCCAAAAGTGGGGAAGCGCGCGATAGCGGCGGCGACGGATGTCAGCGTAGCGCCCGATGAGCTGCACCGGATCGGCATCGGCGAGGGCGCGACGCGTGACGGGGCCGAACTCGCCGTCTGCATCAACTCCGGCCGCCTCCTGCAGCATGCGCGTGGCTCCGCCGACGCCGTGGTTGACGGCAGCGTCGAAGTGCATGAACGAAACGGCAGGGACCAGCAGATCGCAACTGGCAGGCTGCCAGTAGCGGCGAAGATAGATGGCGCGGACCGTCTCGGGTGCGACGTGGCGCAGCTCGTCCTTGAGTCGGGCGAGCGAGGTGGCGTCGGGCGATACGCCCATCCAGGCCGCATACTCTCTCAAGGTGATACCCTGATTGGTCGGACCGCCCGGATCGTGTGGATCATCGCTCCAGCCGCCTTCCATCTCGAGCACGTGGGCGAGTGCAGTCGCGAAGGGCCCGGGTGAGGCATCCGGCACCGGGACGGGTGACGACGGCGCAGCAGAAGCGGGCTGTGCCGGTGCGAACGTGCCGGCATCGGTCCAGCGAAAGCCAAGAAGGCGCGTGCGCGGAAAGGTTGCGACGCTGACGGCGTCACCCTGGTTTCCGCCGAGAACGACAAGTCCACCCTTGCACTCTCCGATCAGGAAGCCGACGTGGCCGAGCGCAGGATCGGCACCGCGCGAGAAGACGGCGACGGCGCCGGGGCGGCCCTCGTCGAGCGGCGTCCCCCACGCCAGATAGGAGCGCGCCATCAGGGAGCGCGTCGGGACGAGGCCTGCGCGGGCGAGGCAGGCGCCCACGAACGCGGCGCACCAAGCCGTCTCGTCGTGGGCTATGCCGGGGGCGCCGGCATCACGATAGAGTGCGACGATGGCAGGATTGTCGAGAGCTCCTGAGCGCTCACGTTCGCCGAGCAGGGCCCAGGCATAGTCGAGCCAGGGAGGCTGTTGCATGCTTCAAATCCATCAAACGACGGCTGCTGCAGGACTACCGCGGCCGAAGACGGCACCGAGCTGGAAGACAATCACCGTGCAAGCTGGCTGCGTCGCACCGAAGTCGGCGATCTGCTCGGCCGCGGAGTAGACCACCGATGGTTCGTTGGCGCTCAGCGTGCGCACAGCGGTCGTGCCGCTCATGATGTCGACCTCGTAGCGCTCGCTCTCCTCGGCCAGCGGCACCTCGGCTGCTTCCCAGTTGTCGCCGCCCAAGCGTGTGCGGCGTATCCAGGTGATGATGAGATCGCCGGCGCTACGCCGGCCTTTCACGTGGACGGGAGAGAGCGGCCGCAGACCGATGCCGGAGAAGGCGTGCTGCCGATCCTGGTAGCTGACATCGCCGATGGCTCGGGCCGAAGGTCCGAAGCGCCAGCTCAAGGGTAGGTGCAGCTCGTCGACAGTGAGCGGTATGGCCTCGACTTCCACCGTGAGGGCCACGAAGCGCGCGCCGGACGCGAGGGGCGAACGCATCGCATGTCCGGTGCCGGCCTGTCCGCGCAAGAGGCCGGACAGCTCGTAGGTCGAGGGAGCGACCAGAGTCGCGGCTGCGTACTGAAAGACCTCCCACTCTCCGGCCTCGTTACGCACGGCAGCGGCATTTGCTCCGGAGAGCAGCTGAAGCCCCGAAACCGAAACCAGCTCTCCGCCGCCAACCTCGACCCTGATGTGCGTGGCAAGGTCCATGACGCCTTCGGGGCCAGCCGGCATAGGGTCGAGTATAGTGCCCATCACAGCAGGCGCGGACGCCAGCGCGCGCAGCTGGTAGCCGGTTGTCTCCGGGGAGGTGTAGATTGCCACGCCTCCGGGCCATGGCGACTGCAGCGCCGCGACGTAACCGCATTCCGGCAGCTCGTCGCCACGCAGGAGCGGCAGGTCGAGGAACTCGACGAGCGGACGGCCGCTTACCGGGGCATCGATGACCTCGCTCTCCCGCGGCGCGGCGGGAGGCACGGCGTAGACAGCTGGATCGAGTGAGCGGGCCTCGACGGCGCGCGCCCCGTGCTCGGCCAACTCGGTGATGCGAAGGAGGCGTGCGCCGTCGCCTGTGTCCAGGCTAACGTTGTCGCCCGGCTCAAGGGCAAGCGCGGAAGGCGGGAGCGAGAAGCTCGCCCGCTCACGCGTGGCCCAGCTCTCGAACAGCCACGTGCCGGCGATTTCGGCGGCTTGCGCGGGATCGAGCACCAGAGGCAGGCTTGCCTGCGCGACACGCGAACTTCCTCCTGCAAGACGGCGGGTTTCCGCGACTGCTTGGCGGTAATCGCGGGCGCCCGTGATGTAGGTGATCTTGGCGGCGGCGGGCAGCTCCGTCTCCTGGCCCCGGGTCAAGATGAAGAGCGGCTCATCCGCCGCAGTCTCGACGAGATCCGCGACAGTGAAACTCTCCTCGGACGGCTCGGATCCGCGCATGCGGAACACGATGCGACCCTCGCTTTCGATGCTGTCGAAGAAATAGGCGAGCTCGAGCGGCTGAAGCGCGTCTCGGGCCGACATGATCCGGTCGACGACGAACCCGGGCACGGTTCCATCGATGCCGCCGGACTCGAAGTCGGTGAAGCCGTAGTCCGTGAGCACGTGCTGCACGGTCTCTGCCAAGGGGCCCGCTGCGAACCGGCCATTGAGCCAGTGGCCGAGGCGCCAGTTGTCGCCGTCGCCCCACACATCGGTGTTGTAAGGAAACTCGGGGAACGGGCGGGCGTCCCAGCAATAAACGTGGACGCGCGAGAGATCGACCATGCGCTGTCCGGTCACCGACGACAGGGGATTGAGGCCGGCGAGGTAGCCGCTGCTCGCCGGATCGAAGGCCTGGATCAAGGCCCGCAGATAACGGCGCTGAATGAGGTCGTCGCGACTGCCGCGCGAGAAGTAGGGCACCGCCGACTCCGCGCTTTTCGGATCGACAAACACGTTCGGCTGGTTGGCGCCCTTGTCGACGGCCGGGCAGCCGACCTCCATGAGCCAGAACGGCTTCGACTGCGGCACCCAGCCAGTCGGGGTTACGCTCTCGACGCCGCCGGGACGGTTGAAGTGCTGGTGCTGCCACCAGGAGCGGATGTCCTTGAAGCGGAACACCCACGGTTTGCCGGCGCTGTCGGTGATCTGCGTCCGGACCTGCTCCGTGCGGTCGAAACCGGATGCGTAATACCAGTCGAAGCCTTCGCCGCCCGCGACGTTGGAACGGAGATAGGCAAGCGAGTAAGGCGAGCGGACACCGTCCGCGAAGTCGAGATGGGTCGTGCCATCACGCCAGTCGGCCAGCGGCCAATAGAGATCGATGCCGATGGCGTCGATCGATGCCGAGCTCCACAGGGGGTCGAGATGGAAATAGACGTCGCCCGTGCCGTCGGCAGGCTGGTGTCCGAAGTACTCGCTCCAATCCGCGGCGTAGAGGACCTTGGTGCCTGCACCTAGAACACTCTTCACGTCGGCGGCGAGGGCGACGAGCGCGGACACGAACGGGTAGGTCGACGCGGCACTCCGGATCCAGGTCAGCCCTCTCAGCTCCGTGCCGATCACGAACGCGTCGACGCCCCCTGCTGCCTTGGCGAGGTGGGCCATGTGCAGAACCATGCGCCTGTACGACCATTCGACGGGACCACTGTAATGAACGGTCGTGCCCGAGATCGCGTAGTGTGCGACCTCCGCACTGCCGACGAAGTCAGAAATCTCAACTGCTGCGGCCGCAGTCTTGTCGGGGCTGCCCGGCAGGCCCGGTGCCGGCGAGACCGTGATCCGGCCTCGCCAGGGATAGGACGGCTGCGAGGCGCCCCCGGTGTAGGGATCGGGCAGGCCGTTGCCCTCGGGCACGTCCATCAGGACGAACGGGGTCAGCACGACGTCGAATCCGCGCGCCTTCAGGTCCGCAATCGCCGCGACCACCGTCTGATCCGACGGAGTGCCGCCGTAGGCCGGTCTGCCGTCGCGCGTGCTGACGAGGTGGGCATCGGCTCGCGCGAGGCCTGCGACGCTCCACGTCAGCGGCACAGTGGTCTTGGTCGTGAACTCGACGCCGGGCTTGATCCTGCACGCGCCGGCCCTCAGGTCGTCGCCGAACCAGCTCACGACGAGGGAGGCGGATTTCGCGTTCGGCAGCGTCGCCTCGAGCTGGTCGATGGAGGCCGCCCAGTCGGTCGCCGCCTGGCGTGTGTGAACGTTTGCCGGCTCGTTGCGGCCTAGTCCGAAATCGGTCCAGACCGGCTCGTCGGCGTAGATGAACTCGCCCGAGCCGGGGATGACGACGATCCCCTTGATCTCCTCGCCGAAACTCTCGACTGGCTTATAGACCTCGAAAGCGAGCTGGGGGATCCGGTTGCCGTAGGGTGCGAGCGGGAGGCTCTGGAACACAACATAAGCAAGACCGCGGAAGGCCGGCGTACTCGCTGCGCCGAGCCTCGCCTCGATCAGGCTGTCGGCCGGCTGGTGCTCGCTGCCCTTGTGCAGGCGATAGACGATCTTGGACAGGCTCATGGCCTGGCCGTCGGCCCAGATGCGGCCAATGCCGCCGATCGTTCCTTCGCAAAGCGCCACGGCGAAGCTCGCGAAGTACTGGTACTCGATCTCGACCGAGGCGTTGCCGCCAGCCGGCGTATTGAAGCCCCCCTTGCCGCTCGACTGAGCCGACTTGGTCTTGCTGATACGCTCCTCGATGGCATCCGCCCAAATAACCTGCCCCCCGAGCCGAGCCCGTCCGTAGAGACGCGGAATGGCCTCTCCTTCGGTGGACCCTGTGATCTGCATCTCGCGAAGGCGCGGGCCCTCGACGGTGCGCGCTTGTCCCGAGGCGCCGAACAATGCCTGATCGACGTAGGAGCCGGCGAAGGCGCCGACCTGGGCGCCGATGGCCGCGCCCGAGAGCGTGGCGCCGAACAGCGTCATTCCGGCCGGCATCAGCGTGCTGCCGACGGCCGAGCCTACGGCTGCGAGAGCGAGTGTAGCCATCCGCGATCACTTCGATTGGGCGATTGGGAACTTGAACACGGCTGCGATGCGCCGCTGCCACCAGGGCGTCAGCACGACCTCGGCGACGGGCGCGCCTTCCATGGCGTGAATGAACGTCGCCGCCGACGTCGCAAGACCAGCGTGCTTGGCAACCAGACCGGGCCGCAGGCGAAAGACGAGGACATCGCCGGCCTCCACCTTCCCGTCCCTGACTGGCTCAAGGTGGTGCGCGGCGGCCGCGAGCATGGTCTCGACGCCACCGGCCTCCGCCCAGTCGCGAGAATAGGGCGGGGGCGCCTCGGCATCGCAGCCGTAGAGCTCGCGCCAAACGCCGCGCACGAGGCCCAGGCAGTCCGTGCCGACACCTTTCAGGCTTGCCTGGTGGTGATAGGGCGTGCCGAGCCATGTGCGCGCGATGCGGACGACCTCGTCCTGCATGACAACTTTCCTCAGTCCGAGGCGGCGCCGGGACGAGAGATGCGCGCCAGGAAATCGTTACCCGGCATGTGCGGGAACCCCCGGAAGTTGACGGCGTTCGAGAAGCGTGCGCGGCACATCGAGAGATGCTTGCTGCAGCCGGCGGTGAGCGTGAACGACTGTCCGGCGACAAGTGGTCCGCGTGCGGGCTGCCAGAGCTCGATCGTGACGGTCGTGCCGGCCCGCTTGTGCTCCTTGACCTCGATCCTCTGTCCCGCGGCTGCACCCGACACGAACGTGAGAAGCCCGTGCGTGAACCAGTCACTGGCAAACGCCTCGAGGCCGCTCGCCGTGAAGCTCCGTGACGACGAGGCGTCAACGACGGCACCGGTTCCCTTGAAGGTCGGCGTATCGAGGTCGATGCCGCAGCGCTCGTCGCCGACGTCGGCGTCGCAGGTGTACTGGAATACTCGACCCTTAGGCTGCTGCAGGTAGTGGGCAAGGCCGCGCACCTCGGCAGCGAAGGTGGCGCCGGCGCGCTTCACCTCGCCTAGGCTGCCGGTGCGCATCAAGACGCGCTGCGCCGGCTCCTGCCAATTGACTCTCCAGATCTCGACACGCGCATCGTCGTACTGGCCCGCCACGAGATCAGCCTCGACGAGGCTTGCAGACGATAGCGCCCCCGTGACCTCGAGGTTGTCGACCCCGAGACCGACCTGATCCTTGATCTCGCTCGCGGTAAAGCCGGCCGCGGCCTCGAAGGTGGTGCCGTCGAAGTCGATGTCACGGTCGTGATCGGTGAAGCCTTGACGCACTCCGTCGCGCCGCGTGAGGCGCCAGCACCAGGCGAGGGTCGTCGTGCCGCTCGCGAGGTGCGCTGCGAAGGCCGGTGAAAGCGCTTTCATAGCCGAATCTCGACCAAGGGGATGCTCGGAATGGCTCCGCTCTGAAATCCCGTAAGATTGATCTCGAGGCGATCTGTGTCGAAGCGGACAGGCACGTCGAACTCGTAGCCGGCGGTGATCTGCTGGCCCGTCGCTGGCACGTGGCCGGGAACGAATGTGACGAGACCGGTCGCGGCATCGACTGTGAAGGCGCTCCCTGCTGCGAGCGGAACTCCGGCGACGGCAATCTTCACGCTGCCCTCGACCGGCTTCACGATGTCACGCGTCCAGGAAGTTGTCCCGATGCCGTAGGTCTTCACTAGCTGAAACACGATCGTGGTGCCGTCGCCGGTGCCGATCACCTGATCGAGCGCCGAGGTCGCCGCTTGCGGCGGGCAAGACTTCCAGTCGCCATGGTCGCGCCAGCGGAAGCCGTAGAGCCGGCCGCGGCGCTCCTCGAAAAAGGCGATGACGGAATGGAGATCGTCGAGAGAGCGTACGCCGTAGCCGGCGTTGTAGTTGCGGCGCGAATCCGCCCATCGGCTGTTGCGCTCCTCGTGGCCGGATCCGAGCACGACCACATCGGTGCGCCGCTCTGGCCCGCCGTGACTGCCGCGCGAGATGGCGGTCGGGAAGCGAACTTCGTGGAAGGACATGGACAGCCTCAAGGAATTGCAGCCGGCTACCCGATGGGCGGGATCAGGTCACCTCAACCGCGCCGGCACTCGGCTGCCGGCTGGCGTCAAAGGTTGCGCTGGCCCATTGACACGGCACGAGCGAGCATGGCGCCAATCTGCGTCTCGGAGCGGTGGAAGCTCATGGCATCCGGCGTCGTGACGTTGAACGTCACGCTGATCCCGCCGCCACCCCGTGCCGAGACGCCGAGCCGGCCGTCGGCACCGCGTGCAAGCGGCATGATGGCCTCGGGCCCAGCCTCGCCGGCAAGTCCGGTCAACCCGCCGCGCAAAGGAAAGGCGATCGGGCTCTGGATGACGCCACCCGACGCGAACGGCACGGGCATCGAATTCTCAACCACGCCGCCCTTCGCGAACCCCATGCGGCCCGAGAAGATGCCGGCAAACAGGCCATCGAGGCTCTGCTCGAGCGGCTTCATGGCCGCTTTCAGGACCAGGTCCGAGAGGCGGAGCGCGAGCGTCTTCATGACGTCGCCGACGCTCTTGCCCTTGATGGCGATGCCTTCGAAAGCGCCGACCAGCGCATTCGAGAACTGCCGCCCTAGACCGGCGGCGGTCTTGAGATCGCTTTCGAGCTGGGACGTGTCGGCGTCGATGGCGACGGTCCAAGTCTCGATCGGGGATTGGGCCGTGGGATCCATCACACTAAGCTTCCTCGTGTCGTTCCGTCATCTCGCCAGCGTTGCGGCACCACGATGGGGCCGCGAGCTATGGTCCGCTTCTGCCGTGCGCCAGCTTGCTCTGCGCCGCTCACGCAATGGAGGTCGTCAGGCCTGGTCGGGAAAGCGCGCGATCAGGGCTGCGAGATCGGCGACATCTGGCGGCGCGGAGAGCGAGGCAGGGCCAAGACGGCCCCGTATCGCGGCCTCGAGCTCCTTCGGCGTCATGCTCCAGAACACGGCTGGAGCAAGGCCGAGAAGGCCCAGTCCGGTTGCCATCACGTCGTCCCAGGGAAAGGGCCGGAGCCTGCGACCTCCGCCTTGGCGCTGACCGGTACCTCTCCACCGCCGAACGTCGCCGACAGGAGCCGCGCCACAATGTCGACGAAGCCAGCGGCGCCGCGCTCTGCCTGCATGGCGGCAACGTCGCTGTCGCTGATCTCGTAGCCGGCTCCGCGCAACCCGCACCCGATTATGCGGATGCAGTCTCTCGCAGACACGCGGCCCTTCTCGAATCGGGTCGCGAGCGCGAGCATATCCTCGTCGCCGAAAGCGGCCTCGAGGTTGGCCAGCGCGCCCAGCGTCAGGCAGAGACGGTAGGACTGGCCGTCGAGGATGGCCTCGACCTCGCCACGGTATTTGTTGGGCATGGATGGTCTCGATTGAGATGGCCGGCAGGCACTACACAGCCGTGAAGGAGAGCTCGCCAGCGCTCTCGAGGGCGAGATCGAAGGCGACCTCGCCGTCGTGGCGGCCGGTCAGCTCGAAGCTCGTGATCTGGAACGGGCCCTGGACGGTTCCGAAGTCGGGCACGATCACTTGCCAGTGGCGGATGGTGCCGTCGAACACGTAGCTCCTCACGAGGGCGTCGGAGGCGGCGTCCTTGAAAATGCCGGAACCGGCGATACGCGCATGCTTGGCGCCGGCACCGGCCAGGAGCTCACGCCACTGCCCAACCGATTCCTGGTGCGTGACGTCGACCGTCTCGGCGTTGAAGGCGATCGAGCGCGAGCGCAGACCCGCGACGGTCGTGAACGTGCCGGCCCCGTCGCCGTCGAGCTTCAGCAGCAGATCCTTGCCTTTTTGGGCTGTCATGTGGATTTTCCTCGAGACCGAATAGTCAGTTGCGGACCATCAGAGGTGAGCCGTGAGGAATGGCGAGTGACGACGAAGGCGGTCCGGGCCAGCGGCGGCCTACACCCTCGCCTTTCGCTATTCGCCATTCGCCCCTCGCCATTCACTCCTCTTCGGTGACCGCGCGATAGCGCACCACGCCGTGATAGGTCTCGCCGTCGGGATCGCGCATGGCGTCCGAGAACTCGTGACGCATGTTGACAAGACGGTGGCCCGCGAGAGGAAGGGTCACGTCGTGGATCGCGGTGCGGAGCGCGCCCATGATCTCGTGCGTCTCGCGGTGACCGCGAGCGCGCGACCAGACGTGCAACGTCAGCAGATGCTCACGGCCTTCCTCGCCGCCCGTGCTCCAGTCACGCTCGGTGCTTTGGCCGAATGTGACGTAGGGAAATGCCGCGCTGCGCGGCACGTCGTCGTAGACGTGGGTGCCGCCAAGAAGCGCGGTCAGTTCCGCGTTGCCCGCCAGCGCGGCGTGCATAGCCTTCTGCAGCTCGAAACCGGCACTCGGCATGTGTCACCTCTCGCGTTGGGCCGTAGCCTCTGTGTTGGACGTCGTGGCAGCAACTCGCTCTGTTGCACCGCTCCTTGTGCGGCGCCCTTCACCGCTCGATCCTGGTCCCCTATGGAGCAGACCAAGGCGAGCCTTGAGTCGGGAGACGAGGGGCGCCACCTCGTGGCGGCCGATGCCGCCGATCACGGGTTTCAGCTTCATCTTCCCCGCTCCTCACAGAGACAGCGCAGGTAGCGCTTGCGCCCGGCACTCTCGACGACGGCCTTGACGTCGAGCACGCGTCGGCCGAGGACAAACCGCATGTCGGCCGTTACACCCTCTCGATGACGGATCCAGACTTCGCAGGCAGTGTGGGACTCGAGACGGTCGGCAGCCACGGCCTCGCTGCCCGTGACGGGGCGGATGGCACCCCACAGCTCGGCAACGAGAGACCACGTGACCGTTGTGCCGCCGCCTGCCTCTGCGGCATGCACAGGACGCTCGAGTCGAAGGCGATGGGTAAGCTCACCAATCGGGATCACGGTCATAGGCGGGCCGTCCGATAGGGAAGGAGGAGCTCGGACACCGCGCGCGGAACGGCCGACTCGGCTGAGCCGATCTCGATCGGATCGCGATGCTCGTACCAGTGGGCGATGAGCAGAAGGAGTGCCTGGCGAATGGGTGCCGGCACGTCGGCCGCCGCCGCTCCGAAGCCGGCGACGAAGTCGATCTCGATACCGGCTGCCGCGCGTCCCACGGTGGGCCAGGCCGCTCCCGTACGCACGAGACGCGGCGGCGCGCCTCCCCCATCCAAGACAAAGCTCGAAGGCGCGAGCACATCCGGGGAGCCGTCAGCGGTAAGCACTGCGACCGACGTGATGGACTGGACGGGCCGCAAAGGCAGCGCCAGACAATCCGACTTGGGCCAGCGGTCGAGGACGAGCTTCCAGCCCTGAGTCACGAGTGCCAGCCCGAGCGCCGCCTCGATGTGAAGACGTGAGGTAAGGATAAGGCTCGCGACGAGGATGTCGTCGGCCGAGCCGTCGAGCCTGAGATGCGACTTCGCCTCGGCAATCGAGACGGGCTCGATCACCGGCGGAGTCACGAGAACGAGTGCCATGGCGTTCCTTCTTTCACCGCTGAAGACCGTTCCCTCGGCCGGCTCCGTGCTGGAGTGTTGCCGGCGCAAAGGAAATGGGGGCCGCATCCGGGGTAAGATGCGGCCCCGCCGAGACCGCGCGGGCGGGAGGGGACACCCGCGCGGGAAGCGACCGTGCCCGACCCTCGGGGTCCGACAGGCCGGGGAAATCTGATCGTCAGAGAGGCGCCGGACGCTGAGGGCGGGACACCGACCACTCACGAGGCTGCGAACTTCATGAGCTTGATGGCATCGAAGTCGTGGATGCCGCCGCCGACACGTTTCGTGGTGTAGAAGAGCACGTACGGCTTCGAGCTGTAGGGATCGCGCAGCACGCGGATGCCGACGCGGTCGACGACGAGATAGCCACGACTGAAGTCGCCGAACGCCAGCGACAGAGTGTTGGCGGCGATGCTCGGCATGTCCTCGCTCTCGGCGATCGGATAGCCGAGAAGCGTGGAGGGTGCGCCGGCCTCGAGCGACGGTTGCCAGAGGTAGGTCCCGTCCACGTCCTTCATCTTGCGGATCACGGACTGGGTCGACCGGTTCATGACGAAGTGCGCGTTCGCCCGGTAGCCGGCCTTGACCGCATAGGCGAGGTCGATGAGCTTGTCGCCGGGGTCTGTAGCGGGAAAGGCGCCCGCCGCGCCCGAGGCAACGTAGCCGATGTTACCCCAGGTCCACGACGCGTTGGCGACGGTCGTGTAGGCGAGAAAGCCTTTCGGCTTGTTGACGCCGTCACCGGTGACGAAGGCCGTTCCCTCTTGCTCGGCGAAGACGGAGCGCACCTCCTCGGCGAGCCACTCGTCGATGTTGACGGCACTGTCGTCGAGAAGGCTCTGCGTCGCCGCCGGCATCGCGTAGAGCTCCATGGTCGGATACGAGAGCTCGGCAATGTTGGCCGTGCCGGTCTGCGGTCTGGCCGCGGTCTCGCCGATCCAGCCAGTCGCGAAGCCGCTGGTCGAAAACGGCACCTTGTAGACGGAGCTCGAAACCTGGCGCACACCGGCGATGGCGCGGATGGGCGACAAAGAACGCATCCCCGCGTTTACCGTGCGCTCGGTCTCGTCGGGGACGAGGTAGCCACCATCGGGGTCGGAACCGACGGAGAGGGCCTTTGCCTCGAGATCCCTGAGCGACGACGTCTCGCCCTTTCGGACGTAGCCGTCGAACGCCGTCTTGTGAGCGATTGCGGCGCTCGTGCAGGCGGTCCCTCCGCCGATTGCCGGGCGGGCCTGCTTCAGGACCATCTGGTCGATGGAGCGCTTGGTCTCGTCGAGCGCGCTGTCGATGCGGGCGAGCTTGTCGGTGACGACAGGGTCGGTCGCTCCGCGGCGCTCGATGCCGGCAAGGCGCTCGTCGTTCGCTTCTTTGAACGCCTCGAAGGCGCGCATGAACTCCTCGAATTCAGAGGCAAGCGCACTCTGCGCGGCCTTCGCTTCGAAGCCGTGATCGTGTGTCATGGGGTATCCGTTGGTTGGGCGGACCAGTGACTGCGCATCCCCTCACCCTGACCCTCGCTGCGGGGAGGAGAGCTCGAGCGGCCTCACCGCACGTGGCCACTCTACCCATCGGCTCCGGCCGGATTTCCTCTCCCATCAGGAGGGGAATGGCGTGAGGGGCTACTCGATCCGCATTTGGCTCAGATGCTCGTGCGGAGGAGACCTATCGCCGCGCGGATGCGCGACGAAAGCCGGTCCTCCACGCTCAAACCCGGGCCCGCATCCCGCAGGGCCACGAGGCCTTTCAGGCCGGAGCGGAGAACCGCCCGTGCCTCTGAGCGCGAGAACCCAGCATCCCGCGTGAGCCAGCGCTCGAACTCTCTTTCCGTCGGCACGCCCCCCGCGAATGGCGCCGCCTTGACGTGGCTCACGCGTGCGCCGGGAAGCATGGGGAAGGTGACGACGGAAATCTCCCACAGGTCGACAGTCTCCAGCCGGCGCACACCGGTCTTGGGATTGCGACTGAACTTCCTCGCCTTGAAGCCGATCGAGAGGCCGTCGAGGGCGCCGGCCCGCATGAGCGATAGCGTTTCGCGCGCCTTTGCGACGTCGAGCGCCAGCTGACCCTTGACGAACAGCCCGCGTCCGTCCTCGCGGATCTCGGTCCAGACCCCGATCGGCTGATTGGCGTCGTGCTGGAACAGCATGCGCACGCCCGCCGCGCCACGCTCGGCGAGCGTGTCGCGGAAGGCGCCCGGCGCCACGACATCGTGCGTCAGATCCTCGGCGTTGAAGACGCTCGCGTACCCCTGGAACGCACCGTCGGCCGCAGCCTTCGAGAAGTCGAGAGCGGTGAACTTGAGCTCAGGGTGAGAGTCCATTGTGGCAAACTGTGGCATGTGGTCGTGATGCTCTCGTTTTCTTTGGACGCGAAAGGCAACATGGACGGCCTGCGCCGCTGTCCACGTCTCGTCGTCCGAGCTGCCGTCACGCGCTCGGGACGGCTGTTCGACTTTCGAGCGATGATGTCAGGTACCCGCATCCGATCCCGGCTCCGCGATCGGGTCGTAGCCGACGGCA
>JAGVSR010000086.1 GCA_019137195.1 Alphaproteobacteria bacterium | reverse complement strand
GACGATGAGCAGCCGGCCGCCGGGGGCGAGTACGCGCGCAGCCTCCCGGATGGCGATCGCCGGCTCGGAAAGGTAATGCAGCACCTGATGCATGACGACGGCGTCGGCAACGCCTGGGCCCAGCGCGAGGTCGTAGAGATCGCCGTGCCGGACCTCGGCGTTGGCGAGGCCCGAGGCCGAGATCTTGCCGCGGGCATAGGCGAGCATGCTCTGGTTGACGTCGAGCCCGAGTCCGCGCTGGAAGCGCGGCGAAAAGAGCTCGAGCATGCGCCCGGTGCCGGTGCCGAGATCGACCAGGAACCGGAACGGTCCCGGACCGAGAGCGGCGAGCATGGCCGCCTCGACCTTCTCCTGTGATGCGTGCAGCGCCCGAATCCGATCCCACTCCTCGGCATGGTCGCGGAAGTAGGCCTGTGCCGCGGTCTCGCGGTCACGCTTCAGGGCCTCGGCGCGCTGGCGGTCGCGGCCGATCGCCGGATCGTGCGTGTCGACGGCCTCCAGGAGACGGCGGGTGAGACGGCCGCCTTCCGAGCGGTCGGAAACATGAAAGTAGGCCCAGCTGCCGTCCTGGAAGCGTTCCAAGAGGCCCGCCTCGGCGAGGAGCTTCAGGTGCCGGCTGATACGCGGCTGACTTTGGCCGAGGATCTGCGTGAGATCCTTGACGGTGAGCTCGTTGCCCGCGAGCAGCAGCAGAATACGCAGCCGGGTCGGCTCGCCGGCCGCCTTGAGGGCGGTGACGAGATCGCGGGCGTGAAAGGTTCCGGCGGAGATCTGCATGCGTCATCCATATAAACATATCTTTATATGTGTCAAGCATGTTCGGAGCAATTCCTGCCGGACCATTAGAGTTAACTTGGCGATAAACCCGCGGCGTTACCCTTTCGCGCTGTTGTCAATGTTGATTTGCCGAAAGGATTTCAATGCACGCCGCCCTCGTTGAACGGATCGCCCCCGCTGCGCTGCCGGAAGCCCTGCCAATCCGCATGACGCAGCGGGCCTCCCGGGCGTCGAGCAGTCTCATGCTCGCCATCCTCCTGCCAGGAGCCATCGCCTTCCTTTATCCGTTCGCTCTCATAGCGCTGCACCTCGCGATCGATCCCGCCATGCGCGCCGCTGCGATCGACAGCCAGTCCGCGCTGCCGTCGATCCTGACCGGCTTCGCGTTCTGGATCGTCCTGTTCGCTTGGCCGATGAAGCGTATCGTCGACGCCCTCGCCACGAGCCGCAGCATCGCCATCGAGGGCGCGCACGCGACCGTCACCGAGGAGACGCTGCTCGGCACCCGCTCTTGGCAAGAGCCGCTCGAGGCCTTCGCCGGTGTCGCCCACAACGTGCGCTCGTCTCTCTCGGGCTATCGTCACGAGCTACTTCTCGTCCACCCGGACGGCGACAAGACGCTACTCATGGCCGTTGCAGAGCGCTTCTCGCAGGCCGACATCGATCGCCTGTGCGCAATCCTCCGCTGTGCCGAAATTTCGTCGCGCGAGGCCTATAGGTTGCCGCAATGGCAGGGTCTTCGGGGAGCCTTCCGACGTGCGCTCTCGCTTGTGGGATCCAGGGCGTGAGGGGTGCCGTTGCCGAGGCGAGCGCGGACGGCCCGGTGCCGTCTCGATGTTCTCGGCCGGAGCATTCGTAATGCGTGCAGCACCGGCCGGTCCCGGCCCTTTGACTGAGGCCCGGGGCCATGCTGTAGGTAGCTGCAACCGGTTTGGGACGGGCGAGAGGGCCGCCCGGCGCCCCCCGGCGTCCGGTCCCGGCCTCCGGGCGGGCCAACAGATTGGAGCGAGCTTGATGCGAGTGGCGCATATGGTTGCGGTCGTCCGATGGGGTGCGGCGCCCCGACTGGCGATGGCGGGGATGCTGGTCCTACTTTCGAGCCTTCTCCCGGCGCACGCCGAAACTCCCGCCGCATACATGCAGCGCGTTGCCAACGAGCTCGTGGCCGCCTCACGAACCGGCTCGCCGACGGCGTTCGCCTCGGCGCTCAGAAGCCATGCCGACGTTCCAGCGATCGGTCTCACGGCGCTCGGCTCCTATGCCTCAAGCCTGCCCAAGGCCGATCGGCCGACTTATTTCAACGGCATGGTCAACTTCATCGCCAAGTATGCCGCCAAGGAGGCGCCGAAGTACCCCGTCGCCAAAGCCATTGTGGTCGGTGCGTCTCAGGAGACGGCGGGCGGCGCCACCGTCGACACCAGCGTGACCCTGAAGAGCGGCGAGAGCTACGATGTGCGCTGGCGGCTCGTGCGCCGGGGCGACGTCTACAAGGTGCGCGAGGCCGAGGTCATCGGCTTCGAGATGACCTCGTTCCTGAACAATATGTTCCAGAGCTATATCGCCGAGAACGGGGGCAATCCCAAAGTGCTGGTGATGGCGTTGAACCGCTAGCTGGGCCAGACCTCGGCGGGCATTCGGCCACCGGGCTGATCGATCGCCTGGCGCGGACCGCCACCGCAAGGCAGCAGCCGGTTGCGGACAGCCTCAGTCCTCGTTGTTGGTCACCGCGATCCAAGTCGGGTCGTCCTGAGCCCGCCGCTCGAAGGTGAGGAAGTCGTAGTAGCCGCAGCGGCCGTCGCCGGGGAACGCCCGGCACACCGCAGGGCGCGCCGTGTAGATCGTGCAACAGCGCTGAACCGTATCGAAGAAGCGGCAAATGCGGCCATAGTAGAGGTCGGCCTTGCGCCGCATGATGATCTTGTGTCCGTGCGCCTCGCGGGTGAAGGCACGCTTCGCCTCGTCGAAGGTCATGCCGTGGTGCTTGGCCAGGCGCTCCACGTCGCGCTTGTCGAGGGCGATGACGGGGTAAGAGCAGCAGTAGCCGGGACATTTGCGGCAGTTGTATTGCGCAGGCACAACGGACTCCCGGGGGAATGGGCAGAGGACGACGCAAGATGACGCTGTACCGGGCTCGCTCATAGCCGAACGGGCCCGAGCGTCAAGTGCTCCGTTGCCGGGCCCGCTGGCCCTGCGGGCGACGAGCCATTTTTTCCCGGCTTTCCGCCGCTTGCAGCCCGCGGCTGTGAGGGCTTCGCCCGCCACAGTTTCTCCGCTATGGTCTGGCCCAACGTTGGGAGTAGCGCCCAGTCTTTGGTGGCGTGCGAGTTCGAGGGCCCGGGGGCAGGAATGACGGATCGGTCGTTTGCGGGCCCGGAGATGGAAACTCCGGTCAATCCGTACAGCCTGCTCGAAGCTGTCAACGCCTCTTCCAACACAGCGCACACGGGCTGGCTGATCTTCATCGCGCTGATGGCCTATCTCATGGTAGCGGTCGCCGGCGTCACCCATGCCGACCTTCTGCTCGAGACCGCGGTCGAGCTGCCGATCCTGCAGGTCAAGATCCAGCTCGCCCACTTCTTTCAGTTCGCACCCATCATCCTCGTGCTTTTCCACATGGGGCTCGTCTCGCAGCTGGTGCTCCTCGCCAAGGAGACGCTCGAGTTCGACCGAGCGGTCAGGCTCCTCGAGGCGACGTCGGCGCGTGCTCATCCGCTTCGCCTCGAGCTCAACAACTTCTTCTTCGTGCAAGCGATCGCCGGCCCGCAACGCAGCCCCGTGATGAGCGCGTTCCTGCACGGCATGAGCTGGCTCACTCTGGTTGTGCTTCCTGTCGTGCTGCTTCTCTACGTCCAGGTCATGTTCCTGCCGTACCACGACGTCGGCATAACCTGGACGCACCGGCTCGCGCTGTTCGTCGACATCGCCATGCTGATCGCCATCGGCGTGTTCCTGGTCCGCGTCGAGACCTCGTTCATCAAGGCCTTTCTGCGCACGACCGCGTCTCATCCTTTCAGCTTCCTCGCCACGACGCTCGTGCTCATCCTGGTGGCGGTGTTCTCGTTCTTCATCGCGACCGTGCCGGGCGAGCTCATGGATCGGATCACGCTCGGCATGGTGGGCGCCAAGGCCGACCCGGCGTCGGGGTCCAGGCAGGCGGCCATCGGCGGCATCCCGTTCGTCACCGCCAATGCCGATGGAAGCCTGTTCGGCTTCTTCCCGCGCAACCTCGTGGTGACGGACACCGACCTCGTCGTCGACAAGGAGCAGACGCCGGGCGAGCCCTCCCTCTCGCTTCGCAATCGCGACCTGCGTTACGCAAGGCTCGACCGTACCGACCTGCATCAGGCCGATCTCACCGGCGCCAACCTGCAGGGGGCGAGCCTCGTCGGCACGGACCTGAGGAACGCGTGGCTGCACTGCGCCGACATCACGGGGCTCCTCCTGACAGAGGATCGCGTAGCCGCGAACTGTACCAGCGCACGGCGCGCCGACTTCTCCCGAGCCCGCCTCGACGGCGCGCAGCTGACCGGTATCGACGCACGCAGCTCCCGGTTCGAGGAAGCCCAGCTCGATTCCGCATCCCTGTCCTACGCCCTCCTGACTGGCACCGACTTCTCGAGCGCCAAGCTCGACAAGGCCGATCTGACCGGCGGTGTCACGGCGCAGGGCGCCCAATTCCTCATCGCCTCGCTGCAGGGGGCGGATCTCACCGGCGCGCAGCTTCAGTTTGCGGACTTCTCCTCCGCCAGCATGCAGGGCGCCGTCCTGAGCTACGCCCACATGCAGGCGACCGTGCTGCGCGACGCCGACCTCGACGGGGCGTCGTTCTTCCAGGCCTATCTCGAGGGGGCGGACATGTCTGGCGCCAAGACGGCCGGAAGCGACTTCCGCGGCGCTGCCATCTGGATGACCAAGCCGCCCGAGGCCGACCCGGCAGGCATCACCGACGTCGGCGGGCTTGCCGTCCGGGCACCGGAAGAGCCCGTGATCGAGGCCATGAAGCGGGCCGTCGGCGGCATCGAGAGCCGGTCCTTGTTCGTGCAGGTGAGCGAGGCGCTGGCTCCGCTCATGGACCCAGTGCAACGTGACGCCTGGTCAGGGACCCCCGATCATCAGCGCTGGCAGGCGATTGCCGCAACGCCGACGCCGGCCGACGCTGCGACCTACAAGCTGCAAATTACGGATTACCTCGGCAAGCTCATGTGCCGGGCGCGCTGGAGCAGCGGCGCAGTCGCCACCGGCGTTGCGCGCCGGGCCCAGGCCCAGCACTTCCGCGGCGACATCGCCATTCTCTACGACCTTCTGAAAGCCGAAAGCTGCCCGGCACGCCTGAACGTTCTGCCCAAGGTGATGAAGGACTTCGCGTCCGCCGCAGATCTCGCGCGTAGCAACTGAGCCTAAGTCTTCCTGCACCCCGGCACGGGAAAGGGTGGCTTGGTGTCCGAACTCGTGAGGGCCGCCGATCCGGCTGCCAATCCCGTCGGTGCAGCCGGTAGGGCGATCAGGGTCGTATCGACGGCCCCTTGTGCGTTCTGGGGAAGCCGGCTATGAAGGAACAAAAAAGGAACGCGCAATCCGAGGCGCGGCGCCGAAAGCCGTGGACAAGCGAGAGCGCCTGAGGCGCCGGGTCGACCGGACCGCTAGAGTTCTCGCAACAACTCGTGAGTCCCGTCTGCGGCCGTACCTCGGTCAGCGACAGGCGCTCGCATTCGCAAAGGAGCATGTAGCATGGCCGGTTCCGTCAACAAGGTGATCCTCGTCGGCAACGTGGGACGCGACCCCGAGATCCGCCGCACGCAGGACGGCCGCCCGATCGCCAACCTGTCGCTCGCGACCTCAGAGACCTGGCGCGACAAGGCCACTGGCGAGCGCAAGGAGCGCACCGAGTGGCACCGGGTCGTCGTGTTCAACGAGAACCTCTGCAAGGTCGTCGAGCAGTACGTGAAGAAGGGCTCGAAGCTCTACATCGAGGGCCAGCTGCAGACCCGCAAGTGGACCGACCAGCAGGGTGTCGAGAAGTACTCGACCGAGGTCGTGTTGCAGGGCTTCAACGGCAACATGACGCTCCTCGACGGCCGTCCGGGCGCTGGCGGAGCTCCGGCCGGGCTTTCGGAAGGTGGGGCCGACTATGGCGGCGACTACGGCAGCGGTGGAGGCAGTGGCTACGGCAGCGGCAGCTACGAGACCAAACGTCCGGCCAAGTCGTCTGGCGGCGGCAAGAGCTTCGACAAGCAGCTCGACGACGAGATCCCGTTCTGAGTCCGGGCACGTCCCCTGTCGTGGGCGAGGGCCTCGTTGTGCCCTCGTCCTTTGATCCCGGGCAATGTGGGGCGTGGCCCGCGGCGCTCGGTGCTATTCGGATACGCTGCTCACTCCCGCGCCGAGTAGCCCGGTCTGCACGGCGATCAGGAAGGCGAGCAAGGCGAGCAGGATGGCGTAGACGGCCACGCGCTTGCCAGGGCGCTCGATGCGTCCCCTTTCAGGGTTCTCAGCCGGTTAGACGACAGTCAGCGGCGTGCCGATGGCCAGGGCTCGCGGGGAGACCCCGAAGCCGTCCACGATCTCCGCTTGCCGGCCATCGGCGGTCGCGAAGCGCACTTTGGGCGTAAACGTCTCGCCTCTGTCGGACTTGTCGTGCAAATGGCCGACCATGGCGCCCTGCGCCTTCAATTGCCGTCCGCGTCGCGAGCGGTAATCACTGAGGCCGATCAGCAGCAGTGCCAGGACCACGACGGCAATCGCCAGCCGCAACAGGATCGTGGAATCGATGAAATCGGTAAAACCCATACCCGGACCTTTCACCTGAGGTGGGATCGGCATCGAAAAACGCTGTCATAGAAGCACGATCCGCTCGAGGCCGTGCGTAGGATCGTGAGGCCGTGGCCGGCACCGATCGTCCGTTCGGCAACTTGCCCTTTGGGACCGACGCCGCGAACGGCACACGCCAACACATGCCCCCTGAATCTCGCCCGAGGGCCGGATAGTGCCGCCCGCTGGCGTCGCAACCGCGACGGTCGCCACGGTCTTCGGCACGCTTGGCTCGAACCTCGCGGTCGACAGGACCCAATCAGGCCATTGATCTCGCGTGGCACAGAGTCTGACGTCCGCTCACGAGCGCTGCCGCAGGACGGAATCGGACTTTGGAATCGCCACAACAGTCTCACTGGTGCCGGTCGTGCTTCGCCTTCTTGCGGCCCTTGCGATTGAGTGGTTCGGCTGCCTCGGGCGACCTGGGAGGCGCGGTCTGGCTCGGCGCTACCTTGCCGGCAACCGACCGCGCCGGTGCTACGGCCGCCGGCGCGACGGGCGGGGACGCGCGCCGACCGGCGGTCGCATCCGTTGCCGCCCCGTCGTCAAGGTGCGGTCCCTGGTTAGATGGCTCGGGCCCATGCCCCGGCGCGGCATCGATCGCGTGCGCCAGCGCTGCATGGGCTTCCACCGACTGAACCTCGATGAACAGCCGCCGGACCTCGGGGAAGCGGGCCCGTATCTCCCGCTCGAGGCGTGCCGTCGTCTCCTCGACCGACTTAGATGTCTCGCCGTCATGGAAATCCACGGAGGCCGCCACCAGCACGTCCTCGGGACCGAGGTGCATGGTGCGGATCTCGTTGATCGCCTTGATGGGGCGGCCAGCGCCTGTCTCCTTGCGAATGATCGTGTCGAGGCCGATCCTGACGTCGGGGCTCGCGGCCTCGCCGATTATGAGGCTCCTGATCTCGATGCTCATGAACGCGGCGACGAAGCCGAGAATGAGCCCGATTGCGATCGAGGCGACCCCGTCGGCCTCCGCTATGCCGAAGCGGTCGGCGACGAACACGCCGACGAGCGCGCAGAGGAGACCCGCGAGAGCTGCGACGTCCTCGAGCACGATGGCAAAGAGGGCAGGGTCCTTGGACGAGCGAAGCGCGCTGACGATGCCCACGCTGCCGCGCCTCGAATTGAACTCTGAGACGGCTTTCCAGGTCGAGAAGCCCTCGAGCGCGATGGCGACCAGCAGCACGATGTAGTTGATGTGCGCATTCTGGATCGGGTGTGGGTCGTGGAGCTTCTCGGCGCCTTCGTAAAGGGCGACGCCGGCTCCGAGCGAGAACAAGAGGATGGCGACGATGAAGCTCCAGAAATAGAGTTCCTTCGCGTGCCCGAAAGGATGAGCCTCGTCGGCCGGCCGACGCGAGCGCTTGAGGCCGTGCAGGAGCAGCGCCTGGTTCGACGTGTCGACCAGCGAGTGGATGGCTTCCGACAGCATCGCCGACGAGCCGGTCCAGGCGTAGGCCACGAACTTGGAGGTGGCGATCGCGAGATTGCAGCCGAGCGCCACCAGCACGACGCCTGTTGATCCACCAGCCGACACGGGGGTCCTCCTAACGTTCCAATGAGCCCGGCAGCAATACCACGCGCTGCGCATAGGCAGAGCGAGGATCGATTCGCATTAAGCCGGACTAAACGCCGACCGACCGCTCCAAGACAAAGGGCCCCCGCTTCGCGGGAGCCCTTGCCGGTCTCGAGACTCTGTCTGGAGCAAACCGTCACTGTCCCGACGGAGCAGCCGGAGCGGGGTCGGCCGGAGCCTCGGCTGGGGCCGGAGCCTCGGTCGGGGCCGGAGCCACCGCCTCCTTGGCGCTTTCCATGGCGCCGCTCGCCGCCTCCTTGGCACTCTCGATGGCGGCGCCGGCCTTGTCGATACCCTTGTCGACGGCCTCCTTGGCGGCGTCCACGGCAGGCGCGACGGCGGCCGCGGCCTTGTCGGTTGCGGCGCCGACGGCTTCCTTGGCGCGCTCCGTGACTTCCTTGGCCTTCTCCTTAGCGTGCTCGATGGCTGGGCCTGCGGTCGCTTTCGACTTGTCGCGCAGCTCCTCTGCCTTCTCCTTGGCGCGCTGCAGCAGTGATTTCTTTGGTTGCGCGCGCTTGTAGGGCTCGGCCGCACCGATCACCTCGGACGTCGCCTCGGGGAGCGAGATGACCGTCTTGCCATTGTCCTCGTCGAACTTGAGCGCCGAGATGTTGACGCCAACCTTCTTCTCGCCGAGGCCGAGGATGCCGCCGGTGCCCATGACGACACCCACGATCTGGTTGAAGTCGTTGACGATCAGATCCTCGATATCGCCGATGATCTTGCCGTCGGGACCATGCACCTTGGCTCCGACGAGAGTGTCCTTGGCGAGGTACTGATCCTGCGTCTGAACGTTGGTGAAGATGCCGGCCGGGATACGCGTGTCCTCGGCGAGGGCAGGGATCGCGGCGGCAGCAACGGCAGCAACGACCACGACGAAAGCTTTGTTCATGAGAGCTTGATCCTTTGAGGCGGGCCAAGCCGCTGGCGCCAGACCCGGGATGCCTGAGAGGCGCGGCGTTTCGCCCGAAGCCTCGACGCCGGTCTAGCGGGAAGGAAACACAAGAGCAAGCTTCTCGTTAACCCATTATAATCGCGCTGGATTTGCGCAGTCTTGGCGTCCAACACGGCTGGGGATGAACGGTGGCCGCCGGCCCGCGGAAGTTGCTCCCTGGCGCCGCCGCCTGCTACTCTCGGGCGAACGAAAACACGGGATTCGGCGCGCCTTGGCCTTGCGGTGCCGCCCCTTTCGAAAGTCCACCAGCCTTGGCAGATCAGAGCGACCCGCCCGGCGGCAAAGAGCCGTCCGACATACGTCCCATCAACATCTCGGACGAGATGAAGCGCTCGTACCTCGAGTACGCGATGAGCGTCATCGTCAGCCGTGCGCTTCCCGATGTGCGCGACGGGTTGAAGCCGGTACACCGTCGCATCCTGTTCGCCATGAGCCGACTCGGGCTCAACTGGAACAAGAAGCACATGAAGTCGTCCAAGGTCGTGGGCGACACCATGGGCGACTTCCACCCTCACGGCAACCTCGCCATCTACGACGCCCTCGTGCGCCTCGCGCAGGACTTCTCGATGCGCGTGCCGCTGATCGACGGGCAGGGCAACTTCGGCTCCGTCGACGGCGATCCGCCCGCTGCCGAGCGCTACACCGAAGCGCGCATGGCGAAGATCACCGAGAGCATGATCGACGATCTCGACAAGGAGACCGTCGACTTCAAGCCCAACTACGACGACCGTCTCGAAGAGCCGACGGTCCTTCCGACCAAGTTTCCGAACCTGCTCGTCAACGGCGCGGGCGGCATCGCGGTCGGCATGGCGACCAACATTCCGCCGCACAACCTCGGCGAGGTCATCGACGCCTGCGTCGCCGAGCTCGACAATCCCGAGATCACGATCGACGAGCTGACCCAGATCATCCCGGGGCCCGACTTCCCGACCGGCGGCCTCATCCTCGGCCGCGGCGGCATTCTCTCCGCCTACCACAAGGGCCGCGGCTCGATCATCATGCGGGCCAAGGTTCACGTCGAGGAGATCCGCAAGGATCGCGAGGCCCTCATCGTCACGGCGATCCCTTATCAGGTCAACAAGAAGGTACTGATCGAGAAGATCGCCGACCTCGTGCGCGAAAAGAAGGTCGAGGGTATTGCCGACCTCTGGGACGAGAGCAACCGCGAGGGCATGCGCATCGTCATCGAGCTCAAGCGCGACGCGGTGGCCGACGTCGTCTTGAACCAGCTGTGGCGCTTCTCCGAGCTGCAGACGACCTTCGGCGCCAACATGATCGCCTTGAACGGTGGGCGGCCCGAGCAGCTCAACCTCAAGGATATGATCCAGGCCTTCACCGCGTTCCGTCAGGACGTGGTGACTCGGCGCACGAAGTTCCTGCTGATGAAGGCGCGCGAGCGCGCTCACGTGTTGGTCGGTCTTGCCATCGCGGTCGCCAACATTGACGAGGTGATCAGGCTGATCCGCCATGCGCCGTCGCCAGCCGACGCCAAGGACCAGCTCATGGCCCGCGACTGGCCGGCCAAGGACATGGCGCCGCTGATCGAGCTCATCGCCGACCCGCGCCACCGCCTCGCCGTCGACGGGACCTACCGGCTCTCCGAGGAGCAGGCCAAGGCCATTCTCGAGCTCCGGCTCGCCCGCCTCACCGCCCTCGGTCGCGAGGAGATCGGTGACGAGTTGAAGAAGCTCGCCGAGGAGATCAAGGACTATCTCGCCATCCTGTCCTCGCGCTCGCGCGTGGTCGACATCGTCAAGGGCGAGCTATCCGCCATCAGGTCCGAGTTCGCGACCCCTCGCAAGACCGAGATCATCGATCTCGAGGGCGAGGTCGAGGACGAGGATCTGATCCAACGCGAGGACGTGGTCGTCACCGTCACTCACAAAGGCTACATCAAGCGCGTGCCTCTCTCGACCTATCGCGCGCAACGGCGCGGTGGCAAGGGCCGCTCCGGGCTGTCTACGCGCGACGAGGACTTCGTCACCCAGATCTTCGTCACCTCGACCCACACGCCCGTGCTGTTCTTCTCCTCGCGCGGCATGTGCTACCGCATGAAGGTGTGGCGGCTGCCGGCGGCGACACCGCAGTCGCCCGGCAAGGCGCTCGTCAACCTCTTGCCGCTTACCGAGGGCGAAACCATCACCTCGATTCTGCTCCTGCCCGAGGATCAGGAGACCTGGGGCCGGCTCGAGCTGATGTTCGCGACCCGCTCGGGCAATGTGCGCCGCAACGCGCTGTCCGACTTCGAGAACATCAACCGCAACGGGAAGATCGCGATGAAGCTCGACGAGGGTGACCGCATCGTGTCGGTTGCCATCGCGAGCTCCGACGACGACGTGCTGCTGACGACCGCGCACGGGCAATGCATCCGCTTTCTCATCAAGGACGGCGTGCGCCTGTTCAAGGGCCGCGACTCGGACGGCGTGCGCGGCATCCGCCTGGAGGACGACGACGAGGTGATCTCGATGGCGATCCTCGGCCATGTCGAGGTGACTGCCGACGAGCGCCGCGCCTACCTCAAGCAGGCGGCGCAGCTGCGGCGGGCCGAGATCTTGGAAGGGGCAGAGGAGACGGACGCTGCCGCGGGCGACGACGAGGAGGAGGGCGAAGGCATCGCCGAGCTTTCGCCCGAGCGCTTCGAGGAGCTCAAGGACCGTGAGGAGTTCGTCCTGACCGTGTCCGAGAAGGGGTTCGGCAAGCGCTCGTCGTCCTACGAGTACCGCACCTCGGGCCGCGGCGGCAAAGGCATCGTTGCCATGGTCGTCAACGACCGCAACGGCAGCCTGGTCGCATCGTTCCCGATTGCGCACGCTGATCAGATCATGCTCGTCACCGACGCCGGTCAGCTCATCCGCTGTCCGGTCGATGACGTCCGCATCGCAGGACGCAATACCCAGGGCGTGCGCATCTTCAAGACCGACGACAGCGAGAAGGTGGTGTCGGTCGAGCGCATCTCGGAGCCCGCCGACGACGATACCGGCGGCGAATCCGGCACGAACGGCAGCGACTGACCACGCCGCTTGCCGATCCAGAATTGCATCGGTCGGTCTTGATCGCCATCAAACGATGGCGGTCGAGTTCGCCGCGCCGGCTCGCCAATTCTCATTTCCCGATTTCGCAACTCATTGATTGGCATCAATTAAGGCTTGCTATTGTGCAACACGGCACCACGGATGTTGCGTTGACTGACGCAAGTCAGCCTCCGCCGGCAGTCGGATCTGGCGTTTCGTCTCGGAGAGACATTGATTAGCCCCAAGACCGATCGGGT
>JAGVSR010000036.1 GCA_019137195.1 Alphaproteobacteria bacterium | reverse complement strand
CCTCGAGCGAAAGATCGAGAGCATGCGCGCCCGCGTAGCCACCTCCGAGCGCAAGGTTACGGACTTCAAGGCGGCGCACGGGATGTTCGATTCCGAAGGCCATCTCCTTGCCGAGAAGCAGCTCGCGCGCGTGATGGAGCAGGCGGTGCTCGCCCGCAATACGACCGCGGATGCCAAGGCGAAATTCGAGCAGGCGCAGCTGATGGCCAAGGTCGGCGGGAGCAACGACGACATAGGCTCGGTTCTCGACAGCAATACCGTGCGCCTATTGAAGGACCAGCTCGCCGGCGCCATGCGCAAGGAGGCCGAGCTCAGGACCCGCTATGGCGATCGCCATCCCGAGATCCTCAAGATCACGGCCGAGGTGAAGGAAGCCCGCTCCCAGCTCGACGTCGAGGTCCAGAAGATCATCGCCAACCTCCGGACCGAGTACGAGGTCGCGGAGCGGCGGGAGCAGCAGCTGCAACTCGCGCTCGCGACGCTCAAGGACCAGGAGACGAGCTCCAAGGGAGTGACGGCCGAGCTCAACGAGCTCACGCGCGAAGCGTCCACCAGCAAACAGCTCTACGAGGCCCTGCTGACCCGCTACAAGGAGACGTCCGAGACGGAGACCCTGCAGCTTCCCGACGCGCGGATTGTCGAGCAGGCTGACATTCCCCTCGCGCCGGCGGCGCCGAAGCGACTTCAGATCATACTCATCGGCCTCATGGGCGGCCTCGTCGGCTCGCTTGTTCTTGCTCTTGCGCTCGAATTCGTGACCCGCGGCGTGTCGGTGCCGGAGGATATCGAGTACGCCCTCGAGTTGCCGCATCTGTCGTCGATTCCGTCGGCTGCGACGCCGGGTGGAGCGGCACTCGATCCGGTGCGCTCGGTCCGTCTGGTGCTCGCCGAGCCCGAAAGCGTGTTTGCCGAGTCGATCCGGTCCATGCGCCGCGAGATCGACATCCGCCGTCGCGGTGCATCACCCCGCGTCATACTCGTTACCTCGAGTCTTGCGGGTGAGGGCTCGGACGTCGTTGCTTCCAACCTCGCCCATCATTATGCCCTGACGGGCGCCAGGGTTGTCCTCGTCGACGGCGACCTCAGGCGCGCACCGCTCACGCGCCGGCTCACGCCCGGGCTTCCAGCGGGCCTTGCCGACATGCTGTTGCAGGGACTGCCGGCCACCGGCGCGGTTCTGCGCGACAGCAATACGGGGCTACACTTCCTGCCTGCGGCAAGCCTGGCTGCCATGGCGCAAGCACGTCCCGAACTCCTGACGTCGAGCCGCATGCACGCGGCCATTGCCGATCTCAAGGCTCACTACGACACGATCGTCATCGAGGCGCCGCCCCTGCTGCCGGTTGTCGACGGACGCATCCTGGCAGATTTCGCCGACCAGATCGTGCTCGTCATGACCTGGCGCGGCACGCCGAAGCAGCTCGCCAAACGGGCATTGAAGTCGCTCGGCCTGAACTACGCGAAGGTTGCCGGTGCTGTCATTAACGGAGTCGATCCGGCGGTCATCGCCGACGGACGCGCCCAGCAGTCGGGATTGGTCCCGGCACGCCGTGCGGCTTGACGCGCCGTCCCTGCCAGCAGCCAAACTTTAACAGGTTTCCGGTCTACTCCGTCCGGGGAGGGCGCCGGACGAAGGGCCCCGACCACCTGCGTCGAGGCGATTCCGCAAACGGACGAGCGAGCGCGGGCCGAGGGCCGGACAATCAGGCTCCTCGTCATCGTCTTGCGTGAAGGATCGCGGATGTCTATCGGCGTCGCAATCGCTCAACATCGGCCGCACGGGCTGACAGGCACAGCAAGCGGAGCCGGGACGCGATCGGGCATCCGCCGCTCGCGCCGGGTCGCCGCCGACGTCGTCGGCATCGGCGACGTGGCCGCGGTCATATTGGGCGCCTTTCTGCCCGCCGTCACCTATGAGCTCGTCAATGAGACGGCGTATGACTGGACGCTCATCCTCCAGTCTAGTCTCGCGGCCGCCATCATCACCTACCTCTGCCTGCGCTCGTGGGACATGTACGACACCACGCGCATGGACGATTTTCCGCGCGCGCCGGGGCGACTCCTGCTGGCCCTCCTCATTGGTCTCGCCGGTGTCTACGGACTCGGCGTCCCGGCGGCGATCCAGGGCGTCCACCGCGTCGTCTGGCTCGTCCTCTGGCTGCTCGCTAGCAACGCGCTCATACTCCTCTGGCGGCAGTTGGCGCACATCCATCTCAATGCTCTGACAGGGCGCGGCTGCTATCACGAAGCAGTAGCCGTGTTCGGCGCCGGTGAGATCGCGCGGCGGGTCCAGGCACACCTTTCCGATCCCCGCTACTCGATCGAGCTTGCCGGCGTCTACGACGACCGCATGGGCGACGACCGCCTCGACGATAGCGGCCTCAAGGTCTCCGGACGCCTCGACGACCTCATCGCGGCCGCGCGCAACGAGGAGATCGACCAGGTCGTCATCGCGCTACCGCAGAGCGCGGACCGGCGCATCGCCGACGTCGTACGAAAGCTGCAACAGGTGCCGGCGAGCCTCCATGTCGTCACGCACATCTCGTCGGATCTCGTCGACCCCGATGGCAGCAATCGCGTCTCGAGCTTCGGACCCGTGGGCCTTCTCGACGTCAAGCGCAAGCCGCTCACCGACTGGGCGCCGATCGTGAAGGAAGCCGAGGATCTGATCGTCGGCACCCTGGTGCTGCTTGCGTTTCTGCCGGTCTTCCCGCTGATCGCACTCGCCATCAAGCTCGACAGCCCGGGCCCGATCCTCTTCCGCCAGTGCCGCCGCGGCCTCAATCAGCGCGTCTTCGAGGTGCTGAAGTTTCGGACCATGAGCGTGCTCGAGGACGGCGACGCGGTCCGGCAGGTGAAGCCCGGCGACCAGCGCGTCACCAGGGTCGGGCGGTTCCTGCGGCGTACGAGCCTCGACGAGTTGCCGCAGATCCTCAACGTCTTGAAGGGCGAGATGTCTCTCGTCGGCCCGCGTCCGCACGCGCTCGTGCATGACGAGCAGTTCAGCGAGATGCTCGAGACGTACGCCAACCGACATCAGGTAAAGCCAGGCATCACCGGTCTGGCACAGGTGATGGGCTTCCGCGGCGAGACCTCGAGCGCCGACAAGATCGAGGGCCGCGTCAACGCCGACATCGACTATATCCGCAACTGGTCGCTCGCGCTCGACCTCAAGATTCTGGCCAAGACCGTCAAGGCGGTGCTGGCCGGCATCAACGCGCATTGAGTTGAGAGGGGCGGGCGTCGGGCAGATCATGACGAACAGCGCCGCCAAGACACCGCTTCCGGTGATGCTCCTGATCGCGAGCTTCCTTTGCCCTTCGGAGCTCTCGCTCTACATCGCCGGCCTGCGGCTTCCTCCCCATCGCCTGGCGCTCCTCGTTCTGTTGCCCCTGGCTTTAGCGAGGCTCGCTGAGGGCCGCGGCCTCAGGATCAAACCTTTCGACCACCTGATGATCGGCTTTGGCGTCTGGCTCACGCTCGTCTACACTTGGCATCACGCCTGGGAAGGGTTCGTCTATGGCGGCTCGATGGCGCTCGAATGCCTCGGCGGGTACATGCTGGCGCGCGCCTACGTGCGCACCGAGGCCGAGTATCGATCGAGCGTCCGCTTCATGTTCTGGGCGGTTATGGCCGCAGCTGCCATCGCGTTCGTCGACGTTCTGGCTGGCGAGTACTTCACACGCCGCGTGCTCCGGGATTGGTTTGGTGGCGATCCCCTCCCTCAAATGCAATTCCGGGCCGGCCTCGCGCGTGCAACCTCGACGTTCGATCACCCCATCCATTACGGAAGCTTTGCGGCCGTCATGCTCGCCATCTACTGGAGCGTCGAGAAGCGCACCGGGGCTGCTGCGGCGCGCGCCGGCTGCATCACGTTTGCGACGGTGCTCAGCATGTCGTCGGCGCCTCTTCTGAGCATCGCACTGCAATCCGGGCTCCTCGTCTGGGAGCGCGTCACGCGCGGCATCGTCAACCGGACGAGCCTCACCTTGACTGCCGTAGCAGGGCTCGTTCTCGGCGTGGCGCTGGTCTCGACGCGCGGGCCTGTTCAGATCATCGCAACGAGCTTCACCCTCGATTCCTGGACCGGCTATTACCGCACTCAGATCTGGGAGCATGGCCTCGACAATGTTTGGGCCCACGCGCTCCTGGGTATCGGCCTCAATGACTGGGAGCGCCCGGACTGGATGGTCTCGTCGACGGTCGATGCCTTCTGGCTGGTGACGGCGATGCGCAGTGGCATCCCGGGCTTTCTTCTGATGCTGCTTCCTATATTGCTCATTGCGCGGGCCGTGAACCAGCGTGCGTTCTCAGGCCACGACAAGGTGAGGCGCCGTCTCGCGCGAGGCTGGATGATCTCGCTCGTGTCGCTATGCCTGGTCGCGGTCACGGTCCATTTCTGGAACGTGGTGCAGGCCTACTTCTTCTTCCTGGTCGGTCTCGGGGGCTGGCTGGCAGACCCGGTGCGCAGCAAGGCAGCAAAACCGATCCGACGCGAGCTGGACGTCTTCGATCTGGCAGACCCAGAGCTTGCCGGGGCCTCGTCCGCACATGCGATCGACGGCGGCGGCTATGTGCCTCCCGCGCTTCCCGCGCCAGCGTGATCAGGGACCCTGCGAACTATCGAGCTGACGTAGCGTGAATTGATACGCCCGCTCCATCATTTCGCGATGCCGGTGCCAGTCGAGCGGACCCATGTCAGCAGGGAAATCGGGAACGATGAGGCGGTCCTCGACCCGCAATTGACGACTGAAGTCGTGGCGGTTGGCCATCATCGCCCGCATCAGGACGGCGGCCATGCCAGGTGCATCCGGGAGCGAGCCGCGCCGCAGAGGATTGAGGGCAAGGCGTATGAGCTCCGACCGCGACGGCAGGGCTCCATAATCGACGGCGAAGCGCTCGAGCTCCGGAACCTCGAAGGCGACCACCACGTTGGGTCCCGTTTTCAGCTCGTGCATGGTCCGGACCGGCACGTTGTCGAGCAGGCAGCCATCGGCCAGCATCTCGCCGTCTGCGGTATAGACGGGGGGCAACAGCACAGGGATGGCGGACGAGGCGCGGATCGCAAGCCAGAGCGGCCCTGTGCGATGCACGTTCAGCGTGAAGCGCGAGAGGTTGGTCGAAACAGCGAACCAGGGCAGCCACAGATCCTCGATGTCGCCCGCGCCGAAGTGCTTTTTTAGCTCGCTGTCGAAGTGGGCGTGATCCAGGAGCGAGTAGCGCGGCCACGTATAGCGGCGCATGGCCTTGTTGGTCACGAAGATGTCGTGAACCACGGCGTCCATGGCGTCGGGATCGCCGTTCAGGAGGAAGGCTGCGGCCATGGCGCTGCCTCCCGAGGTGCCGCCCACGATGTCGAACTCCATGCCGCGCTCGGCGAGCGCCCGCCAGACCCCGATGTGAGCGGCGCAAAAGGCGCCGCCGCCACACGCGACGAGGCCACGAGCCTCCCCGCGAATGAAGCGCACCAGACGGTTCACGTCGTGATCGGAATCGAGCGCCACGTGATGGTGCATGGCGAGCGTGCGCCCCGTAAGCCAGCGCCGGGTTCCGGTCACTCGCCCCCTCGTGGGATGCACGAGTACGAGGCGGCGTGCTCCAGCAGGCAACAGTCCTTCGGCGAGATGCTCGAGCGGATTGGGCGTGGTGTCCTCGGTGTGATCGGCCGCCGCGACCACGAGGTCGGCGTGGCGGATGGCCTTCTCCGACCAGGGGCTAGGCTCCGAACCGGCGATGAACAGCACGAGATCGTGGGCGCGCTCGAGATCGTTCAGGCTGCGCGTCGCCTCGTCGTCGGAGGTGGCGCTGTTGTCGATGCCGAGCTCGGCTCTCGCCCGATCGGGATCGACCACCAGCGTGCGTCCAGAGCGCTCGAACGCGGTCGTAAGGCGAGCGACGAACGCCTGCGGTATCGGCGAGCCGCCGGCGCGGATAAGGGCGACGGTGCGCGCTCGCGGAGCGGGAGCGGGAGGTGCCAGACTTGCGAACCGGTCCGACGTCGCAGCGAGCCGGGTGGCGAGGGTCGCCGTCAGCGAAGGCCAGATACCGGGATGCTGCTCGGCGAGCTCAGCGAACTCGGAGCGTCCGAGTTTCACGACGAGGCTGTCCCGGAGCGCGGTGACGGTGGCCGTTCGAGGCGCCCCGGTCAGGAAGCCGATTTCGCCGATGGGCTGGCCCGGGCCGATCTCGGTGAGGTGTGCGCGGCCCTCGTCTCTGGTGACGGAAAAACGCCCGCAAATGACGATGTAGAGCGCATCGGCCAGTTCTCCCTGGCGTACCAGCACGTCGCCGCGGGCAAGACTAACGGACGTGAGCCGCGAGGCGACGGCGCCTCGGGCGCTGGCATCGAGGCCCCGAAAGAGACCGGCACCGTCGATGTCGTCGGGTAGGTCGCGAGCCTGCATGGTCTCCCGCCGCTCATCCGCTGCGGGTCGAGCTTACCCCCAAACGAGGAAACTGCGACTAGTGAGGCCGCAAGACGATGAACGACTGTCCTGGGGCCTGGCGGGGCCTGGGCCGCGGTCCCGGTGCCTCTGCTCGCGCCAGCCGCACGAGACCGAACACGAATGCAGCGAATGCGGGCCCGAACACCGCAAGGAACAGGACCAGCAATGACAACGTTGGGTTCATACCACCGTTAACGACGAATGGGCTGTGTCGGATCTGTGGCAGAGGGCGGTGCAATCGGCAACTGGTATTCGCCGGTCCCTGGAGCCGTCGACGATGCTGGCGGCGCTTTCTCCCCTCCCCGCAAGGGGGGTAGGTGAGCGGGAGAGCGCAATGTGCTCCCGGCCCGCATGAGGCAGCGGGAATGCTGCACAGTGTCAGGCGGCGACGGAAGCCGGCGCGATGGCGGCCATGGCGGCAGAGGCAAGCTTCTGCGGGCTAAAGCCCCATGAGGTGTTGAGGCGCAGACCAGCGGCGGCAGAGAGAATGCCGTTCATAGCATCGCGTCCGTGGTCGGACATCAGGCCGGCGATCCGGCGAGCCCGGCACACCTCGACGAGGCAGCGGAAGCGCAGGAGCACCGCCGTCTTGCGCACGCGATGGCGCTTCAGGTGATGCCAGAAAGCGGCCTCGACACGGCGTACGTCCTCGTCTGTGAGGCTCGCCGCGTCCTCGAGCGATTTACCGAGCTCCTGGAGGAGCTTGACAGCAAGTGCCAGTTCGCGGGCAGTGACGCGGGGCACGTCCGTCGGGTCGATCGCCTCGAGGGCGTCTGAGTCGACATGTGAGCGGGTCATGGGGAGGGTCTCGCCGAGTGAGGGGTTGATGTCAACCGTGAATGGTGCCGAATGCGGTCCATGGTGAACCTTGCATCAACACGATTGCGCGCGGCCTGCGCTCGTTGAGGACGAAGTCGACGTCGTAGCCGACGAGCTTGCCATTGGGGTTCATCACCTCGCTTCTGGCGAAGCGGAACTTCTGCCCATCCTCGGTCTTGATGACGCCGAAGCCGAGCTTGTCGTGGAACTTGACGATCTCTCCGTGCATGGTCGGTACTCCTCGCTTGTGGCAGAGCCGGGTCATCCGGTCTTGAGGAGAGAATGCCGAAAGGTCGCTGAGATGGCTGTTCCCGTTGGCACAAGTCAGAATTCTTTGGCGGGGCCTCGTCCTGCAATAGAGCCTGGATCTGGTGGACGCAGCTATCGTGATTTGCGTCGACGGCACTGTGTCGCCGAGTGGTTCTGAGCGCCCGCTCCTGCCCGCGGCGTTTCGTGCGGCGCACGAGCCAGAACGCAGAAACGGAGAGCACGAGGCTCTCCGTTTTACTCCGGTCGGTTGTTGATTTCGGACGCCTCAGCTCTTTCTGAAGAAGGTATCCACGCGCATGCCGGGCAGGAGGTCCGAGGTCGGGTCGAGGTCAATGGTCACCTCGAGCACGTCCACGTCGTTGGTGCGGCGCGGTCCGCGCGGTCCGATTTTGGCGGCTCCGAGCGAGGGTGAGAGTGCCGACACTTTGCCCTCGAAGCGCTTGCCGGGCTGGCTGACGCTCGTGACATAGGCCTTCTGGCCGACCTTCACCTTCGACACGTCGCCCTCGTCGATCTCGGCCTTGACCCGGATGGCGCTCATGTCGCCGGTGACGACGAGCGGCACCTCCATGGACGGGGCGACGATCTCGCCCTCCTTGGCGTTGACCTGAAGCACGGTGCCGTTGGACGGCGCCCTGATGCGGGTCTTCTCGAGGAGAGCCTCCGCCATCCGAACCTCGGTGCGGGCGGCGCTGACCGCGGATTCTGCGCTCGACGGTGCCGGCAGGTTTGCCTTCGACTGCGCCTTTGCGAACGACTGGCGCTCGCGCTCCAGCCGGTCCTTGGCGTCCCTGTAGCGCTTCCTCGCGTCGGCCAGGTTCTGCTCCGAACCGTTGCTGTTGCGGCGTGCGGCAAGCGCTCCGTCGAGCTCGATGCGGGCGCCGGTCACGGCACGCTCGGCCGAGTAGATGGCGTCCTCGGCGCGGCGGATGTCCTCACGGCCCGAGGCGAACTGCTTCTCGCGCTCCTCGCGCAGCGCCTCGGCCTGGGTCTCTGCAGAGGTGAGCTTGGCGCGGGCTTCGGCGTCGTCCAGGCGGACCAGGAGCTCGCCCTCCTCGACCTTGTCTTCGACCTTGACCATCACCTCTTCGACACGGCCGAGGTAGGTCGTGCCCATCCGAATCTCGCCCGACTTGGGCTCGATGCGACCGGGTGCAGCGGCAACCCAGTCGATCTCAGGCGTTTTCACCTCCTCGGCGGCGTATCCGTCCTTGTCGGCGACTTTCGACATGGCCACGTAGCTGCCGGCGGCGGCAAGTGCCACGAGGACCAAAAATCCAGCTTGTTTCAGCATTGCGCGGGCTCCCGTTAAGCGGCGGCTTGGATCAGACTATCGCGCGGACGCTCGTCCGCGACAATACGTCCGTCCTCGATGCGGATAATGCGGTCGGCATAGCTCAGTGTGCGGTGGTCGTGGGTGACGGCCAGGACCGCCCGCGTCGGGTCCTTGGCGACCGAGGACAAGAGCTCCATGACGGCCTTGCCATTCTCGCTGTCGAGGGCGGCGGTCGGCTCGTCGGCTAGGATCAGCGACGGGCGGCCGGCCAGGGCCCGGGCAATCGCCACGCGCTGCTTTTCGCCGCCGGAGAGCTTGGAGGGGTAGGTGTTGAGGCGATGGCCGAGGCCGACCGACTTCAGGGCCTCAGACGAGGCCGCAACCGGGTCGGCGAGGCGAGAGCCGCGGACATCGAGTGCCATCAGAACGTTCTCGAGCGCCGTCAAGGTCGGGAACAGATTGTAGCCCTGGAACACGAAGCCCACGTGGCGGCGGCGGAGGTCGGCAAGGCCCTCGGCCGAGCGGCCGACGGCTTCCTCACCGGCAACCTTGAGTTCGCCCCCGGTCGCAGTGAGGATGCAACCCAGGATCGAGAGCAGGGTGGTCTTGCCCGAGCCCGAAGGTCCCATGAGGAGGGTCAGCTCGCCGGGGCGAAGGTCCATATCGACCCCCTTGAGGATGTTGAGGTCGCCAGCGGCGGTTTGGATCGTCTTGGTGATGCCCTTGGCGGCGAGCAGCGGGCGGATGGTGTTGCTGGTCATTGCGGGTCTCCCTGACCTCGGATTGCGATGGTCGGACTATGCCGACGACCGCCTCGGCCCGCTGTTACCGGCGGCACAGGATGTGCAAGGAGCGAGATCGGTAGGCCGCTGTCGGGCGCCGGGCCCGGTGCCGGAGCCTGGTCGGCGCTGCCGGCCTGTTAACCACGAGCGATCTCCGGATGATCCGCGCCGACACAGCACCAGCCTCGCTGAGCCTGCCCGAGACCCCTCTATGGGGCGTCGTGCTGGCGGCGTTCATTCTGCTGCTGATGGGCGTGTCGACGTTCGCCTTGCTGGCTCTCGGCTGGCAGTACGGCGAAGCTGGTAGCAATCCCCTGCAGAAGCTGCACCCGGCGACCTATATGGCGGCCGGGCTCGTGGCTTTGGCGGCCATCCAACGCGGCAATCCTCTCACGGCTGTCGTGCAGGCGCTGTCGGAACACCCTCTGATTGTAGTCTACCTCATGGGCGTGGCTGGCCTTCTCGCCCACGCCACGCTGGTTGTCGGCCTGCCTGCCGCCGGCTTCATCGATACCTTCATCCTTCCGGTAATGGTGCTCTTTCTGGTGCGCGACGTCTCTCCGGAACGCCGCCTCGCGCTGGCTCAGGTGATGCACGTCTTCATGGCGGTCAATGCGGCGCTCGGTGTCGTCGAGATGGAGACCGGATTCCGTTTGACCCCCATTTTCGTCGAAGGCGAGACGCTCGAGGAGGAGTGGCGTGCGTCCGCGCTGCTCGGTCATCCGCTCGGCAATGCGCTGCTCACCGGCGCCTATATGATCCTCATTCTCGCCGGCCAGGATCGCGGGCTGCCGAAGGTATTGCGGGCGCCGGCCCTGCTGCTCGCGGCCGCGGGCATGGTCGCCTTTGGAGGCCGTGCGGCCACCGGATTCGTCCTCGTGGCGCTCGTCTACATCCTCCTGGCGCGCCTCGTGCGTGTGCTCGCCGGCGAGCCATTCGACAGCCGCACGTTGCTCGCGATGCTGCTCGCCTTCCCGTTCATCGCCCTTGCGGTCGTAGCACTCAACGACGCAGGCTTCTTCGAGCAGTTCGTGGCCCGCCTCGCCGACGACGAGGGCAGCGCCTCGACCCGTGTCGCCATGCTCGAGCTCTTCAAGCACGTCGGCTGGTACGACCTTCTCTTCGGCCCCGACCCGCGCTTCATCGCGAGCCTCATGAGCATGTACGGCCTCACGTACGGAATCGAGAGCTTCTGGGTCGCCATGATCTTTCAGCATGGCATTGTTGTTGCCGTGCCGTTCTTTTTGTGCCTGTTCGCGTTCGCGGCCGAGCTCTTGCGCGGCACCGGGCGGGCCGGCGTTCTCCTGATGCTCTACTTCTTTGCCGTCGCCTCGGCGTCGCTGAGCCTCTCCGCCAAATCCGTCGTGTTTGCGATCTTCGTGCTTTTGTTGATGATTCTGGCGTTCACGCCGGCTCCTCGAGCGCTGCCGAAACGCGCTTCGGAGGCTGCCAGCCGCGCACCCGCTCAAGGGCGTTTGCCGGCACAAGCTCGATCTCGGCGCCGGCCGGTTGTGCCAGCCGGGTCCCTGATGCCATAATGCCTCCCTAGAGGTCGGAGCATGCTGGCCGCAGCCGGCACGGTGTGTGGATCAAGCTCTGCCGGGCAAACGGCCTTGCTCGAGCGGGCCGACGCGTCGATGGGGGCCATTATGGTGTCGCGGATTTCAGTCGATCGGCGGACGTTCGGGACCGGGCTCGCGGCCCTCGCCACGTCGTTGCCCCTGGCCGGCGGGCTTGGCCGGAGGGCCTTGGCCGGTGCCGTAGAGCCCGAGGCCGCCGCCGCGTCGAGCGACGTATGGCTCGAACTCGACGAGCTGACGTCGGCGGCGACGCGGCTCGGTCTGTCGGCGCCGCGCATGTCGCTCGGCCCTGCCACCCAATCGGACGATCTCGGCGAGGTTGCACCCGCCATTCTCGACTTCATGAAGGAGGTCGAGTCCTCGCGCAGCGAGGCCCGCGCGGCCGCGCCCGCGGATGTCGACATGCTTCTCGACCGTGCGTCCAATCTTCTCATCGAGATCACGCAGAAGGAGAAAAGCCCGCGCGAGATGGAGGAGGGCGACGAGGGCTTCGTACCCGAGGCGACCCCGGAGGGGCCACTGCATGCGGCGGCTTATCCGACCATGCCGCCTTTGTCCGAGATCGAGGACGACTACCGGAAGCTTTTTGCGACATGTCAGGTGCGCGACCAGTACAAGGCGACGGTCGACGATTACGTCTCCCGTATGCTCGACAACCGCCAGCGCTACTCGAAGATCTACGACGAGATCTGCGTGCCCTGGTTCTTTGTCGGCGGCATTCATGCGCTGGAGGCGAGCTTCAACTTCCGCACGCACCTGCACAACGGCGATTCGCTGTCGTCGCGCACGACCCACGTTCCTGCCGGACAGCCCAAGACCTGGAATCCGCCGAACGACTGGGAGAGCAGCGCCATCGACGCCTTGAAGGCCAAAAAGTACGACAAGG
Source organism: Alphaproteobacteria bacterium (assembly GCA_019137195.1). GTDB lineage: Bacteria > Pseudomonadota > Alphaproteobacteria > Rhizobiales > Hyphomicrobiaceae > CBDCUQ01. The sequence goes on along the minus strand of JAGVSR010000036.1, from coordinate 25,806 downwards.
AGACGAGCTGGACTCTGCCCGAGATTCTCTACCGGTGGGAGAAGTACAACGGCGTTAGAAGCCGCGTGCTGCACAATATCAACACGCCGTACCTGTGGAGCTTTTCGCAGCACTACAGCAAGGGCAAGTACGTCGCCGACAATGTCTGGGATTCGAACGCAGTCTCGAAGCAGGTCGGCGCGGCGGTCATCCTGCGCCGCCTCGTCGACCTCGGCAAGGTAAAGCCGCTCGGCGTGTGACGGGGCTGGGTCCGCAGCAGCGTCTCACCCAGACCCGCTCTCCGGCGGAGGGCCGGGTGCGGGCAGGGGAGGCACGGATCGCCTCGCCTCGCCTCGCTCGTCTCACCAAAAATGATCGCGAGCAGCCCTACTTTTTCCCGCTCTCGCCTTCGAGGGCCTGGCGCAGCTTCTCCTCCTCGTACTGGATGAACCAGCCGATCATGTTGCGCCATTGCGCCGCCACCATCTCCACCATCTCGGTCGGCAGCTCGCGCTCCTCGGCGCGCTTCTTGACTTTGTCGATCACCTGCTGAATGCGCCACTGGACAACGGCGCCTTCGCTGCTGTTGCGCTTCAGTTGCCAGGCGCGGTCGACGTAGCCGAAACGCTCGGCGATGAGATCGACGAGCGCGGCGTCGATGCGGTCGATCTCGGTGCGGACTTGGACCATGTCCGCACATTCCCACGGGCGTATCGGATCCATCACCTCTTCCCCTTGCCTTTGGCTGCCGGCTTCGTAGCCTTCCCCTTGGCAGAGGCCGGGGAGCTTCCGCTGCCGTCGCCGAGCCACCACCTCTCGGGCGCCTTGAAGCGTCCCGCCGCGTCCTCGATCGCTTGGCCGACGCGGAACAGCGTCTCCTCGCCGAACGGCTGGCCGATGAGCTGAAGTCCCAAGGGCGTGCCCTGCGACGAGAGGCCGGCCGGCACCGACATGCCGGGCAGCCCTGCCATGTTGACTGTTACCGTGAAAATGTCCTCGAGGTACATGGCGAGCGGGTCGCCGGTCTTCTCGCCGGAGGCGAATGCAGGGGACGGCGTCGTCGGCGTCAACACGACGTCGACCTTGCTCCACGCCTCGTCGAAATCGCGCTTGATGAGCGTCCGCACTTTCTGCGCCTTGAGGTAGTAGGCGTCGTAATAGCCGGCCGACAGCACATAGGTGCCGATCAGGATGCGCCGCCGCACCTCCTTGCCGAAGCCTGCCGCGCGCGTGTTCTCGTAGGTATCGATCAGATCCTTGCCCGGCACCCGCAGCCCATAGCGCACGCCGTCGTAACGGGCGAGGTTCGAGGACGCCTCAGCGGGCGCTACGATGTAATAGGCTGGCAGCGCGTACTTGGTATGCGGCAGGCTGATCTCGTGAATGGTGGCGCCGGCAGACTTGAGCCATTGGATGCCCTCGTCCCACAGCTTCTCGATCTCCTTCGACATGCCGTCGACGCGATACTCCTTCGGCACGCCGACCCTGAGGCCCTTGATCCCCTTGCCGAGCGCCGCCTCGTAGTTGGGTACCGGTGCATTGACGGATGTCGTGTCTTTGGGATCGTGGCTCGCCATCGTGCGCAGCATGATGGCGGCATCGCGCACGGTTTTGGCGATGGGGCCTGCCTGGTCGAGCGAGGAGGCGAAGGCGACGATGCCCCACCGCGAGCAGCGGCCGTAGGTCGGCTTGATGCCGACAGTGCCGGTCAGCGCCGCGGGCTGGCGGATCGAGCCGCCGGTGTCGGTCGCGGTTGCCGCGAGGCAGAGATCGGCGGCAACGGCCGCCGACGAGCCGCCCGAGGAGCCTCCGGGAACGAGCTTGTCGGTGGTCGGCTTTCCGTCCTTGCCGCGCCGCCGCCACGGCGAGACCACGGGCCCGAAGGCGCTGGTCTCGTTCGAGGAGCCCATCGCGAACTCGTCGTTGTTGAGCTTGCCGAGCATGACGGCGCCGGCGTCCCACAGGTTCTGCCCGACCGTGCTCTCGTAGGTTGGCCTGAAGTCGTCGAGGATCTTCGAGCAGGCGGTGGTGCGAATGCCGCGGGTCGCGAAGAGGTCCTTGTTGCCGAGCGGGAGGCCCTCGAGTGGGCGCGCCTCGCCCTTCCTGAGCCGCTCGTCGCTGGCCTTTGCCTGGGCCAGCGCGTGCTCGGGCGTGACGAGCACGTATGCATTGATCGTCGCGTTGGCCGCCTCGATGGCAGAAAGATGCGCCTTGGTGAGCTCGGTAGCCGAGACCTCTTTCGTCTTGAGCTTGTCACGCGCCTCGGCAAGCGTCAGCGCCGTCAGGTCAGTCACGATCCAATTTCCTTCAGGTTCGATCCAGCATGCCGGATGTGGAAAGCGATGCCAGCGTAGCGCCGAGACCCACCGCCACCGACAGAAGGGGTCTCACCACCATCAAGAGCATGATCAGTCCCTTGTTCGGAGAGGGAAAACCGTACTCGGCCTCCGTTTCCGACATCGCCGGCCATGGCGCAACGGAAAAGATCACGAGCTCGGCGCAGGCGAGAATCGCCAAGAGCCCTCCAGCCAGACCGAACGCGACCCACATCGAGCACTAGTTCCCCTTGGAGGCGTCACAGCGCACGAAGACGCTTCTGTTGTCGTCGATCGTGACCGTGATGTGCCCGGTCTTGGGGTCGAGGTCGAAGATGTCGGTCTCCTCGCCGTTCTCCACCCCTTCGCTGCAATCCATTTTCGCCACCCACCGGTGTCCTTTGATCTTTTCCGTGATGGACAGGAAGGTGCATGCGCTCTCCCACGTCTTGAAGCCGTCCTCGGTCAGGATCTCGACGGCGAGCCCGGACGTCCCGCTGGTGTCGTCCATCTGGCTGGCGGCCCAGGCCTCACAGTTGCCCTCCATGGCGTAGACGCCCTTGATAAAGGGCGCCTTCTCGGCCGCCGCGGCCGGATGAGCAACCGCGAGCAGGGCGCTCGAGGCGAAGAGCAAGGCGATCAATCGTGGCATCTGACGTTCTTCGGATCTCGGGGAGCGGAGTGGCGTGGGGTGCTAGCCGCCGCTGCGCTGCTTCAAGTAGCTCTTGCGGTTCCAGTAGAGGCTCACCAGCCCGAATACGATCGAGAGCGGCGCCTGTACCTGCTCGGCGAGTTCGCGTACCTGCACGAGCACTGCCGGCACGGCGATGCTTTCGGGGGCGAGCGAGCGGGATCCGGCCGGCTCCTCGCGCGGCACGGCGAGGAGCACGGTGCCGATGAGAATGAGAAGAACGGCGAGCAGAGCGACGAGTTTGGACATAGCGAGCCTCTCTTCAAGCGTTGCGGCCGGTTACTCGACCACCTTCGGCACGACGAAGAAGTTGTCCTCGGCGAGCGGCGCGTTGGCGACGATGTCGGCCGCCATTTCGCCGTCGGTGACGACGTCCTCGCGCTTCTTCAGATCCTGCGCGACGACCCGGGTCATCGGCTCGACGTTCCCGGTATCGACCTCGGAAAGCTGTTCCACCCAGTCGAGGATGCCGTTCAGCTCCTGGCGCAGCCCCTTGGCCTCCTCGTCCGTGATCTTGATGCGCGCAAGGCGCGCAATGCGCCGGACGGTGGCTTCGTCGACTTGCATGGAGCTTCCCTCTAGTGTTCCGACCGCGAGGTTCGTCACATTCTACGGCACGCTATGAACGAACGTCGCGGGCGAAAGGACACTTGCCAGCCATTGACTCTATGTGGCTCAGATTCTGAAGTCCGCATAAGAACCCAGCCGCGAGAATGAAGAGGACTTCAGAATCTCCACTCTAGTCCCTTCCGCCGACTGGTCTTAGCGGGCGGCTGGTTCCGGCGCAACCAGTCCGATCCGCGCCTCACAGGCCGCGGTCACCTAGGGCCGGGACCGACCTGACCGGCCATCCCCGGCCGGCCCCGGCTGACCTCGGTCAAGGCTCGAGCACCCCGCTCACCGCGGGTGGTCCTTCCGCCATTTGGAGAGGAACGGACCGAGGATGTCGGAGGCGTCGTCGGTCCAGGGGCGCAGGTCCTTGTAGAGCAGGGTGCGGGCGCCTCGTATCCGCAAAAACCGGTGCGCCAGCTCGAGGTCTCTACTCATCACGACGATGGTCGAGCCGATCTTGTCGTAGCTGACGTCAGGCAGCGGGTCCTCGAGCAGGAAGGCTTTGAGGCCCGGCACGCGGGGGATGGTCGAGGCGAGCACCGCCTCGAGGTCGAGATGGCGGTTCGAGATGTGGAGCACGCCGAGCCCCGACGGCTTGAGCTTCGCAGCGTAGAGGCCGAGCGCCTCGGCGGTCAGAAGGTGCATCGGCACTGCGTCCGAGGAGAACGCATCGACGAGCAGCATGTCGAAGCTCTGGTCGGGCTCCTTGGCGAGCGTCAGGCGGGCGTCGCCGATGACGGCATCGGTTTCTGGCTGGCAGTGTGCCAGATAGGTGAACTCTGGCGACCTGGCGATCTTCAGAACGACGGGGTCGATCTCGTAGAAGCGCCAGTGCTCGCCCGGCTTCGAGAGGCAGGCGAGCGAGCCGGCACCGAGACCGATGATGCCGAAGCGCCCGTCGGCGCGGTCCTGCTCGGCCACGGCCTCGCGTGCGATGGCGACGGCGCGCGCCATCGGACTGTTTGGATAATAGTAGGTCTTGGGCGCGGTATCGTCGACGGGCTTGCCGTCGGCATCCCTGAAGCGCTGGGCGCCGTGCAACGTCGTGCCGTGCTTCAGGACCTTGTACATCCCGTCGTCGGAGACGACGACCCGGTAGACGCCGAAGAAGCTGCGTTCCGCGTCACCGCGGTGGACCGACGAATGCATCAGGATGACGGTTGCGGCCATCATCAGCGCAGCCGAGAGCTGCAGTGACGGCTGACGCCAAAAGACGATGGCTGTCAGGGCGAGAACGAGAGCCACCATCGCTGCCGCACCCCAGCCGCGGAAGTCGGTCCCGAGCCAGGCGCCGATGATAGGCATGAAGAAGATGAGCGCCATGCCCGAGACCGCGATCAGCCAGACACCCCAGCTGCCGGCGAAGCCCTTGCCGCTGAGCGCCCCCGGCCGGCAAGCCATGGAAAGGGCGAGGAGGAGCGGATACTCGAACACCTCGGGAAAAAGCTTGGGCGCGACAAGGGCCGCAAACAGGCCACCAAGCGCGCCGCCGAGAGACATCGAGAGATAGAACGAGGTCAGGTATCGGGCGGCCGGGCGCTGCTCGTAGAGCGTGCGGTGGGCGACGAGGCAGGACAGAATGAAGGCGGCAAGACCCAGGGCCGCCGTCAGTCCCCACTTCGTGTGCCACACCTGCGATAGCTGCAGCAATGCCAGCACAACCGAGAGGACATGTAGCCCGAGTAGCAGGCGCACGGGGACCAGTGCCCGCTCGCGGAACACCACCACGAACGTGAGAAGGTAGAGCGACAGGGGAATGACCCAAATCAGCGGTGCCGAGGCGATGTCGGTCGCGACATGAGTGGTGAAGGCCGTGAGGAGAGCGGCGGGAACCGCAGCGAGGCCGACCCAGGCAAGGTGATCCATCAAGCCCGGCGCCCGCTCGACGGCCTCCACGCCGGCGGATCCCGCGGCTTCGGCTGCAACGGGCGCCCGGTTGCGGACGGTCCAGAAGCAGAGTCCGAGTGCGGCAATGAGGAGCACGAACCCGCCGGTCCAGAGTAGGGCGAGCTCCGTCAGACCGAATACCGGCTCGAGCACGAAAGGAAACGAGAGCAGGGCGATGAGGCTGCCGGCGTTGGAGGCAGCGTAGAGGAAATAGGGGTCGCGGGCCTGCCGGTGCCCGGAGTGCGCGAACCAGGCCTGGAGCAGGGGCGCGTTGGCCGATACGGCGATGAAGGGCAGGCCGATGGCAGTTGCAAACAACCCGAGCTGCCAGAGGTAGGGATCCGAAGGCGGTTCGCCCCAGCTGTCCGGCAGCGCAATCGGCAGGAATGCGAGGGCAAGTGCTGTCACCGCCAGATGGACGAGCCCGGTCTGGCGCAATGGCAGTCTGGCGATGACGAGATGGGCATACGAGTAGCCGGCGAGCAGAGCCGTCTGGAAGAAGAGCAGCGCCACCGCCCACACCGACGGCGCGCCGCCGAGGATGGGAAGCACCATCTTTGCAAACAGCGGCTGAACCGAGAAGAGCAGCATCGCGGACAAGAACGTGGTCGCGGTGAACGCCGCGAGCGCAACCGGATGTGCAGTGTCGTTTGCAACAGCCGTCGCCGGCCCCTCTCCGGCCGTTGAGCCCAATTCGCCCGACATCGTCCTCCCCCGTCGTTTTCCCGGCCGTCGTGCATGCGGCCGCTCCGCGACTTCCGCGCGCCGCGACCATAACAGCCTCAATTGGCGCGGAAAGGGGGAACGTCTGGTCAGAGCCGAACCGCACCGCCCGCCTTCAGCACCTTGACGGGCTTCGGCTTCATCGCGGCGACGAAGGCGTCGGCAGTCTGGTCGATGATCGGGAAGGTGCCGTAATGGCAGGGGAGAATGACTTTGAAATCGAAATACTTGTTGCAGGCGAGCGCCGCCGTGCGGGCCCCCATGGTGAAGCGGTCGCCGATCGGCACCATGCCGACGTCGGGGGCGTAGAGCTCCTGGATCAGTTCCATGTCGGAGAAGATCTCGGTATCGCCCATGTGGTAGAGGGTCGGGCCTTCCCGCGAAGAGAGGACGACGCCGCATGGGTTGCCGAGATAGACGCCGTCCGAGGAGGAGGAGTGGAACGCTTTGACGAGCGTCAGCTCGAAGTCGCGGGCCTTGACGGTGCCGCCCGTATTCATGGGCTCGTAGCTGGCGACGCCCTGATGCGAGAGATGCACGGCGAGCTCGTAGGTGGCGAAGAGCGTCGCCCCGGTCTGACGGCAGATCTCGGCGGTGTCGCCGATATGGTCGTCGTGACCGTGGGTGAGCGCGACGTGGGTGACGTCGCGAGTCGCCTCCTCGAACGCAATGCCGGATGCCTTGAAGGTCGGGTTGCCCTTGAGGAACGGGTCGACGAGGATCGCGCTCGCGCCGGTCTCGACGCGGAAGCAGGAATGGCCGAACCAGGTTATCTTCATTGAGGGTCTCCAGAGAGGTCCCGCCCCGGAGGGCGGCAGAATAGCTGTCGCTCGTCAATATAGACAATTCCGTTAGCATTGGTTTATCGCCGGTGCCGGAACGAGGCAGGGAGACGAGCCGGTGAGTGACGGAACGGCCGGAGGCAGCGTTGGCGGCGCACACGGCACGACGGTCGAGGACATCGCCGCGTTCAGGGATCTCTTGCCTCCGGGGCGGCTGATCGGCATCGACGCCGGGACAAAGACGCTCGGGCTCGCGCTCTCCGACGTGCTGCGCTTTATCGCATCCCCGCTCGAAACCATCCGGCGGGTGAAGTTCACTGACGACGCAGCGCGGCTGCTGTCCCTCGCGCGCGAGCACGCCGTGGCTGGCCTGGTGCTCGGCTTTCCAGTCAATCTCGACGGCACGAGCGGTCCCCGCGCCCAGGCGACGCGGGCCTTCGCCCGCAACCTCAACAAAATATGTCCGCTCCCGATCCTGCTCTGGGACGAGCGCCTCACGACGGCGGAGGCGGAGCGGATGCTGATCGACGCTGACCAGTCGCGCCGCCGTCGCGCCGAGGTGATCGACAAGGTCGCGGCGACGATCATTCTGCAGAGCGCGCTCGACCGGTTGCGCGTCTTGCCTGCGTCGCGGCAGCCTGCGGATCGATAGATCGCACTGAAGCACTCGTTCGTATCGGCGCGTTCACATCTTTCCTTCGGCTCAAACGTGCCGGATGCGCGCCACAATGCTCGGCGACTGTCGATCACGGGCCCGCTGGACCCGTGCCGAGGCGCGGCGGACCCGACGAGGAGCCGTGCAATGCGTTCAATCTCCAAATCCCTCGATGCCGTGCGCGACCCGATGCGCAAGGCCAACATCAGAGCCTCGGAGCCCGAGCTAGACGCCGTGGTCCGACGGTTTCATCCTGCCGTCCGCGCAGCCGTGCGTCGTCTCGTCTACACGTCAAGCCGCGTTGCCGATCTTGCGATCGTGTTTCCAGGTGCCGTGTTCGCCATCGCGGCCCGGCTGGGACCGGCGGTGCGTCGGCGCAAGGCTCTCGATCTCATCGAAGGCGGCGCCCTGCTGAAGGACGTGGCGCGCACGCTCGAGCTGCCGCTCTGGCTGCGACGGCTGCCACCGGAGGCGTTCCGTCGCGATCCCGGGGCCATGCCGCAGTCGGACGCGTTCGCTCGGCGCATCGCCAACCTGCTGCCGCGCGAGACCGGAACGAGCGCGTTGTGGCTCGAGTCGGTGCTGTTCGGCGCCAGGGCGGCCGACGAATACTTTGCGCTTTGGCTCGCCGGTCAGGATCTCTATCACGACCCTGCGGACGCCGATCAGATGCTGGCTGCGCTGGCAGCTTACGCGTGGTACTCGGGCGCCACCGGCACGCTTGGCCACAGCCTCGTCGTGGTGCCGTGGCGGCCCGAGATGGCGTTCGACACAGCGGTCTGTGCCGCCAAGAGCTGGCTCAATCGCGTTCGGCTGATGCTGCAGATCCGGCCGGGCACCATCTCCGACAGCTGGCTCGCGGCAGGCGAGATCAACGGATACACGCTCGAGCCGCTCGTCGAATGTGCCCAGATCCTCGCTGAGGCGCAGGCGATGCACAACTGCGCCGATCAGTATGCCGAACGGCTGGCGCGGGAGCGCTGCCGCCTCTTCTCCATGCGACGTCGCGGCCAGCGCGTCGCCACAGTCGAGGTCGGGCCGCATGCCCGTGAGCCCGGCATGCTGACCATCACCCAGCTCAAGGCCCGTCACAACATGCCAGCCTCGAGCGAAACCTGGCAGGCGGCCTATACCTGGCTTGCCTCGCAGAAGGACCTCCGGCGCATACCCGCGCTGGTGCTGCCGGAGCGGCCGCTCAGCGTGGAGGCTTGGGAGAGCCTGATGCTGCCCTACCGGCTGGCGCGCCGCGGTGCGCCCTGGATGCCGGAAACCCTTTCCGCCACCTCGTTCACCGCCCTCGACGCCGGGCTTGCCGATCTTGCGCGCCGCGGCGGCGTGTCGTCCTGGCTTTTCACCTGATTGAGAATTTGGCCTGCGTCGAGCCGGGCGCACCGGCGACAAGGCCCGGATCCGCGCGCTACGGATTTCCGAAAAACAACCGAATTGACATCGCAGTGAAAATCATACCAGAGTGTTCCACTCGGGTATGAGCACAGACGGCCTGTGCCCGTTTCGAGCAGCCCGGCTGCGATTGAAGGCCGGGCGGGCGAGCTGGCCGTTCCTCGATGATCCGGTCCCGGGGGCTGCAGGCAGCGGTCGATCCCGGGCCGCAACAAGAAAGGACCAGGGACCATGGGTCAGCTAGTCAAAGACGGCGAAGGTCTCCACTCGGCGATGCATCTTCTGCATCGCGCCGGTCAATGGGCGGACGTGCTCTACGCCGCAGAGTCCGGGGGCTCGGACCTGACGCCCCGTCAGTTCGCGGTCTTGAAGGCCATCGCAGACTCCGACGAGCCCAGCCAGTCCGGCCTCGTGAGCATGACCGGCATCGACCGCTCGACCATGGCCGAGATCGTGAGCCGTCTGGTCGACAAGGGGCTTGTGGTGCGCGAGCGCACGCGGCGCGATGCGCGCATGTACGCCGTGCGCCTCAGCACTGCCGGCGAGGAGGTCCTCAATGCCACGCTTCCGGCCGTGCGCTCGACCGACGACAAGATCCTGTCCGTCCTGCCGGTGGGCTTGCGCGAGAGTTTCATTGCCGCGCTGGCTTCGATTGTCGAGACGTCTGGCAATCACCGCCAGAAGGAGTAGCAGCGTCGCTGCCTCGCCTGCACGAGGGCGCCTCGAGTCGGTACCAACGCATTTTTCAGGGCCGCATGTGATCGCACGATCCGGCGCGCGGAATATCCTCGCACTGAGATCGTTGTAAAGTGCGCTTGTCCGAGCTGCTCACGCCGCCGGTGCTCGGGTGCGCACGTCGAGCAAAAGCAGGGTAAGGTTGCGAGTATTGATCACAAAATACTTGCGCTTTTTCGAGTGTTCGCTCGAGTAAAACTCAATTCAGCGTTGCGAATTTCGGCTTTTGGATTGATATTTGAACACTGGATGCGCCGGACGCCTGCTCGGGTCCGACGCGGTTGCAGGATGTGAGTGTAACCGGCTTGCGACGAAGGTTGCTGGCAAGCCTCGACTGGACTCGAGGCGTCGGTGGCTGCGCGATGTCTAGATGCGACGACAGCGCGGGCACGCGAGAGCCACAGGCGTCTCACTCGAGATCGAAGTTAGAGGTCACATCATGACAAAGAGCGACGACACGATCGGCGGACTGGAATCCGCATTGCATCTTCTCCACCGGGCGGGCCAGAAGGCTGACGAACTTTTTGCTATCAACATCGGTAGCTCGGACCTCACGCCGCGCCAGTTCGCGGTCCTGAAGGCCATTGCCGTCTCGGGCGATCCCAGTCAAACCGACCTCGTCGAGCGCACGGGCATCGATCGCTCGACCATGGCCGACATCGTCCGTCGACTGTTGGCGCGCGGTCTCGTGCAGCGCCGGCGGACACGCCGGGATGCGCGCATGTACGCCGTCAAGCTCACTGACAAAGGACGGCAGACACTCGATCAGGCCGAGCCGGCCGTGCGCTCGACGGACGAGCGAATTCTCGAGCGGCTTACGGCGTCGCAACGGGAGAGCTTCCTGCGCGCACTCGCTCGCATCGTAGAGGCGATGGATACGGCTGGCGACGCCGCTACCCGCGAGCCGCCGGTCTAAAGCGCGCGAACTCGTGCCGGGTCGCACGCCTCCGTCCGATATGTGGACTCTATTGGTGCCTATGCGCTGTATTCGGTGATGCGCGCTGGACGATTGCCTTGGTGTCGGCCCAGTCGAGCGCCTGTCCGTAGCTTTGGCGCGGCTGGCTGCCCATGCGGGTCGCGATGAAGGCGTCGGCTACCGGGCGCGCGATGTGCGTTCGCAGGATCGTCCCGGCCGCAAGCACCGCGAGGCTCTCTAGCAGGAGCCGGGCACGCCGATCCAGCAAGCGTGGCTCGTGCAGGATCTCCTCGACGCGGCGATGGGCAGCCTCGAGGTGGGTGTCACCTGAAGCGGTCTGCGCCAGCTCCTCCATCACCGTCTCGATCGCCTCGGGGTGGCTGCGGAGCGTTTCGAGCACCTCGAGCGAGAGCCGGTTGCCGGGTCCCTGCCATAGGGCAAGCCCTTGCGCGTCGCAAAGGAGGCGCGGCAGAGGCGAGGACGATGCGTAGCCGTTGCCGCCATGGCACTCCATCGCCTCTGCAATGCAGGGCACCGCTGTCTTGGCGACCCAGTACTTGCTGACCGGCGTCATGACACGCCGCCAAGCGGCGGCGCGGGCGTCGGCAGCCCGGTCGAAGGCGCGCGCCAGCCTGAACGCGAGTGCGGCTGCTGCCTCGCAATCGAGGGCGAGGTCGGCGAGCACCTCGCGCATCAGGTGCTGCTCGGCGAGTTGCCTGCCGTTCGAGATGCGATGTTCGGTGCAATGGATGGCGCTCGCGGTCGCGAAGCGCATCAGGCCAGCGAGCAGCACGGTCGTGTCGAGATAGAGGCTCGCCGTCACCTCGCTCACTTGGTTCCTGGCCTCCCCGGGCTCACCGACCAGGAGCCCCTCGGCCCCGTCGATCGTCACCTCGGCGGTCGGATCCGACCGTAGGCCCAGGCGTTCTTTGAGCCGCTCGACTTTGAGACCGTTCGGCATTCCGTCGCTCTTGAGGCGCGGCACGAGAAAGAGGGACGGTCCCGCCTTCGTCTCTGCCGTGACCAGGAACGCGTCGGCGGTTGCCGACGACACGAACCATTTGTGGCCGTCGAGGCGATAGACGCCTTCCGGTCCCTCGGTCGCGGGCGCGGCTGTCGTCACGAGCCCATCGCCACCCCCCCGCTCGGTGGTGGCGAGACCCACCAGGGCCGCGGCCTTGTCGGCGATGGGAGCGATGGCCTGATCGAAGGTCTTGGCCACGAGCTTGGGCACGAGCGCGGCGATGCCTTCGGAGCTCGCGGCAATCACCGGCACCGCGGCGGCCGACAGCGCGAGCGCGAGGCAATGCCCGCTCTCCATCTGCCCCGCGAGGTAGAGCCCGGCGGCCCGCTCGACATACGGGCTGGAGCCTGTGCGGGGCGTGGCGGCTGCCTGGGCGAATCTCTGCGGGGCGTGCAAGCCCTCGGCGACGCTCATCTCGAGACAGGCGCGGTAAGCGGGATCGAGCTCGATGTGACCGAGCCAACGTCCGTTCCGGTCGTGCGTCCTCAGGCGCGGCGGCATCTCATTGGCGCGGCGAGCCTGCTCGAGAGCCTCCGCACTTCCGGTGACAATCCCGAAGCCGTTGAGGCGCTTTGCAGCCCCGGCACCGCCCTCGCGCAGCACCGCCTCCTGCAGCGCCTGGTCGGACGCGTAGAGGTTCACGTCCTCGAAAGGTGCGGGCAGATCGGCCGCGGCAGAATTTGTCGAGCGAGTCGCCATTGCCCCATGGTTTGCCAGTTCCATGGGGTCTGCGCCAGATCCGGCCTGCAGGCGGGTCGTTGGCAAGCCGTCTGTTCGCGGGTTGTCGCAGCGATGATCTCCCGTTACCCTCCGCTGCCTCCTGCACTTTCGAGGATCCTATCCGGATGGACCCGCTTTTCTCCTGGCCTGCGCTGACGAGCCTTACGCTCGGCTATCTCCTGGGCTCGATCCCGTTCGGTCTCATTCTGACGCGTGCGGCCGGGCTCGGCGACGTTCGAAACATCGGCTCCGGCAATATCGGAGCAACGAACGTGCTGAGAACCGGTCACAAGGGCCTCGCGGCTCTGACGCTCGTTCTCGATGCACTGAAAGGCACGGCGGCCGTGCTTCTAGCCGAGCGCTACGGCGCCGGGCAGGGGATCGCAATCCTCGCGAGCCTGCTCGGCGGTCTCGGTGCGTTCCTCGGCCACATCTTTCCTGTCTGGCTGGGGTTCAAGGGCGGCAAGGGGGTCGCGACCTACATCGGCGTGCTGGCCGGCGTCCTGTGGCAGGGCGCGCTTTTCTTCTGCGGTAGCTGGCTCGCGATCGCGGTGCTGACGCGCTACTCGTCGCTGTCGGCACTTGTCGCGAGCGTCATCACGCCGATCGCGCTGTGGGCCCTGGGCGAGACTCCGGCGGCGCTCCTGGCGGCCATCATGAGCGCTCTTCTCATCTGGAAGCACCAGGGCAACATCGCCCGACTGATGCGCGGAGAGGAGCCGAGGATCGGTGCGAAAACCTGAAGCGCGAGGCCCGTTCACGCCGGCCCCGCTGCCGGTTGCGCCATTGAGCGAGCGGGAGCGGCTCTCGTGTCTCCGCCTCATCCGCTCGGCCAATGTGGGCCCAGTGGCTTTCCGTGAGCTCATCAATCACTACGGCGGAGCAAGTGAAGCGCTGGACGCCTTGCCAGAGCTCGCACGTCGAGGAGGCGCGCGCGCGCCCGTCGTCTGTCCCACATCTCGCGCGGAATCGGAGCTCGCGGCGGCGCGGCGGGCGGGCGCCGAGCCCGTCTTCACCATCGAGCCCGGCTATCCGAGGGCACTGGCCGCCATCGATGCGCCCCCGCCAATGCTCTACGTCAAAGGCAGACGCGCACTCCTCGAACGGCCGGCCGTTGCCGTCGTCGGCTCGCGGCAGGCCTCTGCGGCCGGAACAAAGCTCGCGCGACTGTTCGCCGATGGTCTCGGTCAGGCTGGGCTCGTTGTCGTCTCGGGGCTCGCACGCGGTATCGACGCCGTGGCCCACGAGGCGACGCTCGCAACCGGAACCGTGGCGGTGCTCGCGGGCGGTGTCGACGTCGTCTACCCGCCAGAGAACGAGCGGCTCTACGAGGCGATCAGCGAGGTTGGCGCCGTCGTCAGTGACATGCCGCCGGCCTTTCAGCCGCGGGCGAAGGACTTTCCGCGCCGCAACCGACTGGTCTCGGGTATGGCGCTCGGTGTGCTCGTGATCGAGGCGGCACGGCGCTCGGGGACGCTCGTCACGGCCCGCTTCGCCGGCGAGCAGGGGCGCGAGGTGTTCGCGGTCCCGGGTCATCCTCTCGATCCCCGAGCCGAGGGCACCAACCAGCTCCTGAAGACCGGCGCTACACTCGTCACCGAGCCCAACGACGTTATCGAGGCTCTGGAGCCGTTGACTGGCCTCGGATCGCGCTCCTTCCGCGAGCCCGCGGCAGCGCCGGATCCCGCGCCTCCTCCGCCGGGGCCGCCGCCCTCGCTCACGGAACGGGAGCGCGAGACGGTCGTTGCAGCTCTCGGACCACATCCCGTGGACATGGACGAGATCGTGCGCGCGACGGGGCTCGGCATCCGGGAGGTCAGAATCGCATTGATCGAGCTCGACCTCGCCGGGCGCATCGAGCGTCATGGCCGGCAGCTCGTGTCACTGAGCCCGGAGCGCACCCAAGACCTCATGCGCGATGACAAGGACCCCGGGACATAAGTCCCTGAGCCGTCGGAGGTGCCAGGGACCACTGATCCCGGGCACGGGCAGAGCGGGCTCGTCAACGGGGCCGATCCCGTCCGGCTTGCTGCTCGGCCTCGGTGCGAGCCAGTGCCAGGACCGACGCCAGGGTCACGAGACCTTCATGCTCGGCCATATGGCGCAACTCGTCGATGAGATCCGCCATATAGTCGATCCGGTCGGCCCGCGAAGGTATCGGGACCTCGGCGGCATCGCCCGGACCAGCTGCAGACAGTTCGGTTACACACTGTGCTTTGGCATCGCCCATGGTGCTCTCGACAGGTTTCCGATCAAGGTCATAGATTGCAAGACATAAAACATACGCGCTTAAGTTGCAATCGGGCATCCTCAGAAATCGGAGGGTATCTGCCCCTTCACAGTGCGAGTCTTATGCTGCGTTGTCGGAGTTCGGCATGGCCAGTCGCCGTTGCAGGCGCCGCCCGATTCTATAGAACGACGCGATGCCTCCGGCCGACCTGGGTTCCTTATGATTCCAAAGCTGCCCGCCTCCATCCGCTCGCCCGCCTATGTGCTCGACGTGGCCGCGCTGAAGCGCAATCTGGCGACCGCCGCGCGCATCAAGCGAGAGGCGGGCTGCCGGATCCTGCTCGCCACCAAAGCCTGGGCCATGCCGGCGGCGTTTCCCCTCATGCGCGACACTCTCGATGGCACGACGGCGTCGGGCGAGTACGAGGCGCGCATGGGCCGAGAGGACTTCGGCAAGGAGGTACATGTGTTCGCCCCTGCCTACGGGCCGGGCGAGGTCGAGCGGCTGACGGCGCTCGCGGACCACATCTACTTCAACTCGCCGGACGGGATCGCCCGCGGGATCGGGATCGCAAAGACGTCAGGGCGCCATGTTGGCGTTCGCATCAATCCTGGCTACTCCAACGCCACGCTGGGCGGCGCTCTCTACGATCCCTGCGCGCCGGGCTCGCGCTTCGGCACCACCAAGGCCGAGATCGACGCGTTGCCGTGGGGCGACATCCACACGTTCCACGTCCACGCGCTGTGCGAGAGTCTGGACAACGGCTCGGTGGGTCTGATCGAGCACGTGGCGAGGAATTTCGCGTCCTATATCCGGCGCGTGAAGGCGGTGAATTTCGGCGGCGGGCACTTCATCAACAAGAAGGGCTACGACGTTACGAAGCTCATCGCCGCCATCCGCGCCTTCAAAAGCGAGTTCGACGTCGAGGTTTACCTCGAGCCTGGCGCCGGACTTGTCGTCGACGCAGGTTATCTCGTCGCGACCGTCATCGGGATTACGAGGAACGAGAAGGACATCGCCATTCTCGATGCATCCGCCTCGACCCACATGCCTGATGTGCTCGAGGTGCCCTACCGGCCAGAGATCTTCGGCGCCGGCCAGCCGGGCGAACGCGCGCACACCTACATCCTTGGCGGCAAGACCTGCATGACCGGCGACGTCATCGGCGAGTACTCGTTCGAGACGCCCTTGAAGGTCGGCGACCGCCTCGTCTTCGGCGACATGATGCAGTACTCGTTCGTCAAGAACACCACCTTCAACGGCACCCCGTTGCCGGATCTCGGCATCCTCGACGAGGACGGGAGCTACCGCCTCGTCGCGTCGTTCGGCTACGACGAGTTCAGGAGAAGGCTCGGGTAGGGGCAATTGCATCGGCATTCGCCCTCAGTGTCCGGATGCCGCCCGTTCCCTGGCGTCGTGCCGGCGCGGCCCGGGATCCAGACCGCCACAAACAAGTCCCTTCGTTCGCACGGCGGCCCTACTGAGCCCGTGCGCGCTGCGCGCACGGGCGTGCCGGAACGATGCTCAGAAATCGCTGAAGCTCCTTACGCCTCGAACCCCTCGAAGATGGGCGCATCTGCCCACCGGCGTGCGATCTCGCGATCCTCGGGGCTGCGTACGGTCCAGGCGAAGAGGGGAAGGCCCATGACCTTGCGCATCATCTCGGTCGTGGCGGTCGGCAGAGCCTTGACGTGGTAGGCGTAGAAGGCCGGCTCGACAGGACCGCTCTCGAGCAGCTTCGCCAGCCGATCGGCACGCGCGTCGTCGATCTTCTCCCGCCACCAGGTCTCGCCGTGCTCGTCCTTGTAGAGTCCGGAGACGATGCCGCGTGGGATGCCGGGAGCGAGCCCCTTGAGCACGGCCATGACGGCGGGATCGAACGACATCAGCGCCAGCGATCCACGGTAGCCGAGGGTAAGGCGCGCGATCTCCCCGAGGAACGCGAGGTTCGGCGGCTCCCATTCGCTCTTCACCTCGACCAGCAAAGGTGCGCGCCCGGCGACCAGATCGAGGAGCCCCGCGAACGACAGGATGCTCGTGTCCTGACCCTTGTAGCGGAGGCGTGCAAGATCGGCAGGTGTCAGCGCAGCGACCGGTCCTGCACCCTCCACCAGCCTGTCCAGCGTCTCGTCGTGGAAGACGACCGGCAGCCCACCCGCGGCGGGACGCAGGTCGCATTCGATGCCGTAGCCTTTGGCGACGGCGGCCTCGAATGCGGGACTCGTGTTCTCGATGACGCCGCGAGCAGCATCGTGCAGCCCCCGATGGGCGATCGGCCTCAGGAATTGCGTGCGGTCGAACATGCGCCTCCACCCGTTACGGCGCGATCTCGAAAATGGCCTCGACCTCGACCGCGGAGCCCATGGGCAGGCTCGGCGCGCCGACGGCCGCGCGCGCGTGTCGTCCCTTGTCGCCGAACACCTCGACCATGAGGTCGGAGGCGCCGTTCACCACCTTCGGATGCTCGGTGAATTGCGGCGTGGCGGCAACGAAGCCCGTGAGCTTGACGACGCGGCGCACACGGTCGAGCGTGCCTAGCGCGGCCTGGGCCTGGGCGATCAGGTTCAGTCCGCAGAGCCTGGCCGCGGCCTGCGCGTCCTCGACCGACACGCCCTCCCCGACATGGCCGGCGATCAGCTTTCCGTCGGCCGTTCTCGCGAGTTGGCCGGAGACGAACAACAGGTTGCCGGCGAGCACCCAGGGGACATAGTTCGCGACGGGGCTTGCCGCAGGCGGCAAGGTGAGCCCCAGGGCGGCAAGCCGCGCCTCGATTTCGCCACTCATTGCCGGTTTTCCCTCCCTAAAGCAGATGTTAGACTAATGGTGGCATCAGTGCGGGTGCCGACGCAACGGGCAGCAAGCGGTTCTGGACGCGGCAATGCTGCCGGGAAGAGGTGCATGAGATGCCGGGACCGAAGCCTTCCGTCCGGTTGATGTTTGCCCTGGCTCTGACGGGTCTCGGAGCGGGTGCCCTGCGTGCCGACGCCCCGGGTGGCCCGGTGATGCTCGCCCCTCATCGCGCGATCTACAACCTGTCGCTCGAGCGGTCGACGCCGGGCTCGGGCGTCAGCAACGTGGACGGCCGCATCGTCTACGAGATCACGGGCAATGCCTGCGAAGGCTACACTCAGAACATGCGCTTCGTCTCCCTGACGATGAGTCAGGAAGGGGGCGCCCAGCAGACCGATCTCAGAACGTCGTCGTGGGAGGAGGTTCCGTCGCGCAAGCTCCGCTTCAGCTCCTCGAACTATCAGAACGACAGTCTTTCGGAGCAGTCGCGCGGCACGGCGACCCGTGATGGCCCCGGCGCTACCGGTAAGATCGACCTTTTGAAGCCCGAGAAGAGGATGGCCGACCTGCCGGCCGGCGCGCGCTTCCCTGTCCAGCATTCGATGGACCTGATCGCGGCAGCCCGCCGTGGCGACCACGTATTCACGTCGGACCTTTTCGACGGCTCGGAAACCGGGGTCAAGGTCTACGCCACCTCGGCCGTGATCGGCGCACTGATCGCGCCCGGGGCCAAGAAGACGCTCGCGCACCTCAAAGACGGCGACAAGCTGGAAAAGGTGCCGTCGTGGCCGGTGTCGATCAGCTATTTCAATCCCGGTGACCGGCACAAGGACGAGATGCCGCTTTACGAGATGAGCTACCGGTTCCATGACAACGGCATCACGAGCTCGATCCTCATCGACTACGGCGAGTATGCGATCAACGCCAAGCTCGACGAGCTCACCTACCTCGATCAGGGCAAGTGTGACGCGGGCCATCCTTAGCTCCCCGGTTCGCAGATGCCGATCGAGCGAGAGAAGAGACGGACGTCCCTGTTCGTGATCGCGCTGGCGGCCACGGTTGTGGTGCCAGCCATGGCAGCATCAGGCCGCCTGC
This sequence comes from Alphaproteobacteria bacterium, assembly GCA_019137195.1. Taxonomy (GTDB): domain Bacteria; phylum Pseudomonadota; class Alphaproteobacteria; order Rhizobiales; family Hyphomicrobiaceae; genus CBDCUQ01. The sequence continues at coordinate 7,251 of JAGVSR010000036.1, read as the reverse complement.
CGCCGCTCCGGAACGGCGACATCGTGCTTCAGGATCATGGCGGTCTCGACGGCGAGGCCATCAAGCTCGCGACCAGGAGCTCCTACAGCCACGTCGGATTGGTCGAGATCAGAAACGGCAAGCCGATGGTGATCGAGGCCGTAGGCCCCGTGCGCACCATTCCCCTCGCGCGCTGGGTGAAGAACGGAGTGGGGCACCGGGTCACCGTCAAGCGCATCAAGAACCTCGACGCCGCGGACGCCGCTAAAGTCATCCGCCGCGCCCACGCCTACGACGGCAGGCCCTACGACTGGTTCTTCACCGACGGCCGCGATGCGATCTACTGCAGCGAGCTCGTGCATGCGGCCTACAGCGAGGGGGCGGGCATCGAGGTTGGCGTGGTCCAAGAGGTGAAGGATCTCGACCTCTCGGACGAAGCGGTCAAGGCACTCATCGCGTCGCGATGGAAGGCACACCCCTTCTGCCAGTCGCCCGAGACGTCGACTTTCGAGACCTGCTTCCCGAGACTCCTCAACCAGACACTCGTCTCGCCGGCGGCGATCGCCAGCGACCCCAGGCTCGAGACAGTCTACTCGAGCTTCGGGCAATAGCGGCTCTGTGATGGACCCGACGCGGTTCCCCTGCGCAGGAACTGGGGCAGCAGGTACTGCGAGGACCGGATCGCGCGAGCGTGCTTCCGGAAACCCGGTACCCCACGTTCCGACGAGACGCCCGCCCGAACCAGGACTTACGGCGCCAGACGGTAGGCCTGGTGACAGGCAATGCAGTTGCCCATGATGTCGCGCATGGCGGTCAGGATCTGGGACCGCGACCCGCCCTTCGCTGCGAGATCGGCGAGCTTGTCGAACTTGTCGTGGGTGTCGAAGGCCATCGATGCGAACGCAGGCGGAAGCTTGAGACCGGTCACCGGCTGCGCCTTGCCGAGCAGCTTCGCGCCCGACTTCGCAGCGATCGGGGGCACACGTTTGCTGTCGTTCTCGGCCATCGCTGCTGTGATGCCCTGGATGGTCTCTAGATACGTGCGCATCCCGCTGAGCAGGTTCTCGATCTCGGGGGCCGAAAGCGAAACCGCCTCGCGCGGATCCCCCGCCGCCTGCGGGGCCTGCTGAGCGGAGGCGGGGAGGGCAAGCGCTGCAGCCGTGGCCGCCAGCGCAGATGCAACTCCGAGGATCGTGTAACGAGCCATTCGCATGAAGATCACCCTTTCGAAGCTTGTCCTGTACGAAAGCCGACACCCGACTGGCCACCGGTGCCTTGATCGGGATCAGCCCATAGATCGGGTCGAGCAGGGAGGGCGAAGCGCGATCTGCCGCCTTCCGCGTGCTGCCCCGCGATCGAGGCGGATGATGGCGCGCAGCACCTGATTCGCCGTGCGCGGCCTCAAGCGACCTTCGCCGGATCGCCCTTGGCGTCGTAGTTCAACACCGGCGCCAGCCATCGCTCGGTCTCGGCAACGGTCCAGCCCTTGCGCTGGGCGTAGTCCTCGACCTGGTCTCGCTCGATCTTCCCGACGCCAAAGTAGTGGCTTTCGGGGTGCGCGAAGTAGAGGCCCGAGACGGACGCGCCCGGCCACATGGCGAAGCTTTCCGTGAGCTCGATGCCGACCGTGTGGCGCACGTCCATCAGCCTCCACAACGTCTTCTTCTCGGTGTGGTCGGGCTGCGCCGGATAGCCGGGCGCCGGGCGGATGCCACGGTATTTCTCGAGAACGAGATCCTCGTTCGAAAGCCTCTCGTCGCGCGCATAGCCCCACAGCTCGCGGCGCACCTTGGTGTGCATGGCCTCGGCGAAGGCTTCCGCGAACCGATCGCAAAGAGCCTTGAAAATGATGCGTCCGTAGTCGTCGGTCTTGGCGAAGTGGGCGTCGAGTGCGGCCTCCTCGCCGATGCCGGCCGTGACCGCGAAGCCGCCGATGTAGTCCTTGAGCCCGGTCTCTTTGGGCGCGATGAAGTCGGCGAGTGCGGTGTGGGCGCGGTCACGCGAGGGATCGCGGGCCATCTGCTGGCGCAGCGTGTGCAGCGTCGCAAGCTTGGCAGCCCGCGGCTCGCCCGTATAAAGCTCGATGTCGTCGCCGACGCTGTTCGCGGGCCAGAAGCCGACCACGCCCGAGGCGGTGATCCATTTCCCGTCAATGGCCTTCTTGAGGATCGCCTGCGCGTCGTTGAAGAGCTTCTGCGCCTCCGCCCCGACCTTGTTGTCTTTCAGGATCTGCGGGTAGCGGCCCGCTAGCTCCCAGGTCTGGAAGAAGGGCGTCCAGTCGATAAAGGGCACGAGAGAGGCAAGGTCGTAGCGCTCGTAAACGCGCGGGCCCATAAAGGACGGCTTCGGTGGCTGGTAGTTGGCCCAGTCGATGGCATATTTGTTGGCGCGAGCCTGGACGAGCGTGATGCGCTGCTTTCGCGCCTCGTTGGCAAGATGGGTTTCGCGCACCTTCGCATACTCGGCCCGCGTCGAGGCGATGAAGCCGTCGCGTTCGGTCTCCGAGAGAAGGTTCGACACGACGCCGACCGCGCGGCTGGCGTCGAGTACATAAACGGCCTGGCCGGCGCTGTAGTTGGGGTTGATCTTGACCGCGGTGTGGACTCGGCTCGTCGTGGCGCCGCCAATCAGCAGCGGACAATTGAACCCTTCGCGCTCCATCTCTCCGGCGACGAAGCACATCTCGTCCAAGGACGGCGTGATCAGTCCCGAAAGACCGATCACGTCGGCCCTCTCCTTCCTCGCCGTCTCGAGGATCTTGGCCGCCGGCACCATGACGCCGAGATCGATCACCTCGTAGTTGTTGCACTGGAGCACGACGCCGACGATGTTCTTGCCGATGTCATGCACGTCGCCCTTGACCGTCGCCATGACGATCTTGCCCTTGGGCGGCATCTCGGTGGCGCCGGAGGCCCGCTTCTCCGCCTCGAGATAGGGCTGCAGGTAGGCCACCGCCTGCTTCATGACGCGGGCCGACTTCACGACCTGCGGCAGGAACATCTTGCCGGCGCCGAACAGGTCTCCGACGACGTTCATTCCCGCCATCAGCGGGCCTTCGATGACGGAAAGCGGCTTGTCGGCCTTGAGACGCGCCTCCTCGGTATCGGCCTCGATGAAGTCGGTAATGCCATGCACGAGCGAGTGCGTGAGGCGGTCCTCGACGGTCGCGTCGCGCCACTTCAGGTCCTTCTCGACTTTCTTGGCGCCGTCGCCCTTGAATCGGGGGGCGGCCTCGAGCAGCCGGTCGGTGGCATCGGGACGGCGGTTGAGCACCACGTCCTCGCAAAGCTCGCGCAGCTCGGCCGGGATGTCGTCATAGAGCGCCAGCTGGCCGGCATTGACGATTCCCATGTCCATGCCGGCCCGGATGGCGTGGTAGAGAAACACGGCGTGCATCGCTTCGCGCACGGGCTCGTTGCCGCGGAAGGCGAACGAGAGGTTCGACACGCCGCCCGAGATATGCACGAGCGGCATCCTCTCCTTGATCTGGCGTGCCGCCTCGATGAAGGCGATGCCGTAGCCGTTGTGCTCCTCGATCCCCGTCGCAACGGCAAAGATATTGGGATCGAAGATGATGTCCTCGGGCGGGAAGCCCACCTTCTCGGTCAGGAGCTTGTAGGCGCGCTCGCAGATCGACACTTTGCGCGCGATGGTGTCGGCCTGGCCCTCTTCGTCGAAGGCCATGACGACCACGGCCGCGCCATAGCGCAGGATCTTCTTGGCCTGCGCCAGGAACGGGCCTTCGCCTTCCTTCATCGAGATCGAGTTGACGATCGGCTTGCCCTGCACGCACTTCAAGCCGGCCTCGATCACGCTCCATTTCGAGCTGTCGATCATGACGGGCACTTTCGAGATATCGGGCTCGGAGGCGACGAGGTTGAGGAACGTGGTCATTGCCTTCTCGCTGTCGAGCAGGCCCTCGTCCATGTTGACGTCGATGATCATCGCGCCGGCCTCGACTTGCTGGCGCGCGATGGCGAGCGCCGCCTGATAGTCGCCGGCCTCGATGAGCTTGCGGAACTTGGCCGAGCCGGTGACGTTCGTGCGTTCGCCGACATTGATGAAGGTGGTCGCGGCGGAGCTGCGGGTCATTTCGGGTGCTGCGGAGGTGGTGGTCATGACGTCGGGTTCTCGTTGAGAGCAAAGCACAGGCCGCACATCCCGCGATCCCCCGCGCATCGCAGCAGCCTTTGGTGCTGCGACGTCGACGCGGGATGTCGAGCCGTATCGTGTGACGGCCCGCGTCCGCGCTGCAACACGAGTGCTGCGGCGCGAGCGGGATCACGGGTAGGGTGGATGGAGTTTGCCGACGCTACGGCATCAGGCCATCGAGCGCAGGCAGGATGTGAGGCATCGCGTAGAGCCAGAACAGACAGGTGAGGATGAATACGACGATCGACAGCACCACAGGATCGCGCCAGGCCCGCGTCGGTGCCAGAACGTCGACCTTGGCGGCATCCTCCCGCATGTCGAACGACACGCCATGGAAGCGGCTCGACATGGCGTCGCGCACGACATGCGCCAGGATCGGAATGAAAAGCGTCCACGCCCGCCGGGTCAAGAGACCGGCCGGCCACCCGATGTTCGGGTCCACGACCCATAATTCGGTCGTAGTGCCGAGTTTGTCGGGGGCAAGATGGGTGCGCACGAAGACAGAGAAGCTCTCTGGAAAATAGGACTTTGCCCGCTGACGCACGGTCTCGTTCAACTCGGCGTCGAGCGCCTTCAATTCGCGGAATAGCTGCGTCCGGATTTCGTCGGACGCTAAGCTGATGGCTGGATCTGCCGAGCCCAAGGTGGCCGGCAGCTCGATCCTGATGACACGCATGACATGCTCCCCCGGTGCGGTGGTCCCCGCACGAGTGTCCTAACATGCCAATTGTGGCGTTTTCAGCCATGCACGAACGGCTCCAGGCCCGAAAGGCGCATCTTGGGCTCGATATGCGGGATGGTGCGTGGCGGGTAGGTCTTCACGTGCTCGGCGATGTGGCGGATGTGGTCCGGCGTCGAGCCGCAGCAGCCGCCGATGATGTTGATGAGCCCGTCCCTGGCCCACGGCTCCGTTTTGCAGGCCATCTCGTGACCGGACTCGTCGTACTCGCCCATCGCATTCGGCAGGCCTGCATTCGGATAGGCCGAGATGCGCGTATCGGCGACGTGGGAAAGCTCGGCCAGATAGGGACGCATCAGCTCGGCTCCGAGCGCGCAGTTGAGGCCGATCGAGAACGGCTTCAGGTGCCGCATGGAGTACCAGAACGCTTCCGCGGTCTGCCCCGACAGCGTGCGCCCCGAGCGGTCGGTGATGGTGCCCGAGATCATGATGGGCAGCTCGACGTCCGTCTCCTCGAACACCTCGAGGGTGGCGAAGCCGGCCGCCTTGGCGTTCAAAGTGTCGAAGATGGTCTCGATCAGGATGATGTCCGCGCCGCCCTCGATAAGGCCCTTGACCTGCTCCTTGTAGGCCTCCCGAAGCTCGTCGAAGTCGACGTTGCGGAAGCCCGGATCGTTGACGTTCGGTGAGATCGAGGCGGTTCGGTTGGTGGGCCCGACCGCACCGGCGACGAAGCGCGGCTTGTCGGGCGTGAGCGCGTTGAACTTGTCCGCCGCGGCTCGCGCGACCTTGGCTGCTTGGACGTTCATTTCGTAGGCAAGGTCCTCCATGCCGTAGTCGGCCATGGAGATGCGCTGCGCGTTGAACGAGTTGGTCTCGATGATGTCGGCGCCCGCCGCAAGGTACTCCTCGTGGATGCCCTGGATGATCTGGGGCTGGGTCAGCACCAGGAGGTCGTTGTTCCCCTTGACGTCGCGCGGCCAGTCCTTGAACCGGGCGCCGCGATACTCGGCCTCGCCGAGCTTGTGGCGCTGAATCATGGTCCCCATGGCGCCGTCGATGATGAGGATGCGCTCCCGGGCGGCCTTCTCGAGGGCGGCATAGGTGGGTTTGCGGGTCATCTTATCTGTCTCTTGTTAAGGGTCGTTGCCGATGTCCCCTCTCCCCGTTCCTTCTACGGGGGAGGTCTAGGGTGAGGGGCAGCTGCTTGTAGCGAGTGTGGGGCTGCCCCTCACCCCGACCCTCTCCCGGTGTACGAAGGGTAGAGGGTGAGCAGGCCGTCAACCGACCTTCCGCTGCTCGAGCGGCGCTGCCTTCAAGGGCCGCAGCCCCAGGAGGTGGCAGATCGCATAGACGAGGTCGGCGCGGTTCAAGGTGTAGAAGTGGAAGCGCTTCACGCCCTCGTCGACGAGGTCCATCACCTGCTCGGTCGCGACGGCGGCTGCCACCATGCGCGAGGTCTCCGGATCGTCGTCGAGGCCCTCGAAGCGGCGCGCGAGCCAGGCAGGCACGGAGGCGCCGGCGCGGACCGCGAAGCCCGCCACCTGGCGGAAATTATGGATCGGCACGATGCCGGGTGTGATCGGGATCCAGATGCCGGCCGCCCGCGCCCGCTCGAGGAAGCGCAGGTAATGCGTGTTGTCGAAGCCGAACTGCGTGATGATGCGGTCCGCACCCGCGTCGACCTTGGCTTTGAGGTTGTCCATGTCGGCAGCGAGCGACGGACTTTCGGGGTGCTTCTCCGGATAGCCGCCGACCGAGATCTCGAAATTGGCGATCTTTTTCAGGCCGGCGACGAGGTCGGCCGCGTTGACGTAGCCGCCCGGATGGGGCTCGTACTTTGCACCGACACCGTTCGCAGGGTCACCGCGGAGCGCCACGATGTGGCGTACGCCGGCCGCCCAGTAGGCGCGCGCAACCTCGTCGACCTCCTCCTTCGTGGCATCGACACAGGTAAGGTGAGCGGCAGGCCGGAGCGCCGTCTCCTTGACGATACGCGCCACCGTCGTGTGGGTGCGTTCACGCGTCGAGCCACCGGCGCCATAGGTGACGGACACGAACTCGGGCGCGAGCGGAGCCAGGCGCTCGATCGACGCCCACAGGGCCTGCTCCATCTTGTCGGTCTTAGGGGGAAAGAACTCGAACGACACGTCGATCTCGCCGGCGCCGAGGAGACGGCTTTTGCGTTCACGGGATTCCGTCATGACGGGCTCCTTTCGAGCTTACGCGGAGTATGGGAGTCGGCTGCGAAGGCCTTGGGACGCCCCGCCAGCCACAGTGAGACGATGAGCTTTTCGGTGCCGCGGTCGCCGGGTGCAGGGTCGAGCTTCTCGGACATGAGAGTGACGAGCCCGGCGTCGGCAAGCCATTGGCTCATCTGCTGATCTGAGATGCCGAGCCGCTCGTGGGCATGGACCTCGCGCAGTTCCTCCACCTCGTGC
>JAGVSR010000024.1 GCA_019137195.1 Alphaproteobacteria bacterium | reverse complement strand
GAATTCTGTCGTGCCTTGAAACGGGGCGGCGCCGAGGTCGTTCTCGCTCCGACCGCCAACATGACACCGTTCTGGGAGGTCCCGACGACGTTCGTGCGGGCGCGCGCACTGGAGAACGCGCTGACAATCGCCTATGTCAATCATTGCGGCACCGAGAATGGAATGCGCTTCACGGGGCTCAGCTGCATAACCGGGCCGGATGGCCTCGATCTTGTGCGGGCGGGACGTCATACCGAGGCGCTGCTGGTCGCTGAATTGCCCAGCCCTGAGGTCCTCCGTCCCCTTTCCACGCAACTTTCAGATCTACAGCCTTTGTGAGCCGTTGCTTCATGAGGACGGTTTGATCCCAACGGACTCGTTACGCAAAGGTCTGCTGGTCGGGGTACAATGGCCATCCCCGGAGATGCCTAGGCAGGCCACAGAGTGTGAGCAGCTACGTCCGCTTCCTCTGATTTCTCGTCGACGTCGCCTCGACTCCAGCCAACAGACGTGACCGTGCAGGCCTGATGGGTTTGCATCAATAATTGGCTTAACGCCTGCTTCGCATCGTTTCGCCCCCTCCTACCTACCGCGTCGCCTGCGCCTCCTCGTCGAAAGGCTGCGTCTGGTCGAGGGGCCGCGCCTCGCCGAGCGGCCGCGTCTTGTCAGGGAGGCCGCCCTCGAGGCTGAGAGGCCAGTGGCGCCGCTGGAGGCGTCGTGGCCCTATCTGTTCTGCCTCGAGGCCTACCTTTTTCCGTCGGGCGCAGCGGACGGCAGCAACTGAGAAATTGTGGACGCAGGGCGGGTTGGGCGCGCCTTCGAGCCGCAATTCGCCGACGGCTTCGATGGTGCAACGAGTGGAGGGTTACGCTTCGCCAACCCGGCAAACGGGCAGTTGTCGGCTGTGCAGAGAGAGCGGACATCGCTCCCACTCGTGACCAGTGCCGCGATCGCCGGAAATAGACGGCCGCTGGACCTCGGTAAACAGACGCTGACTGGGGTGGTCGTCAAGTGGACCTGGAAGGATAGAATACTCCTCGTTTAGACTCGAATACGTTTGTGCAACGCCTAGCTAGCCGAGCATCTTGCTTTGATCTGATTGCATAGGGCCTCTATTGGACCAGCCTTCGAAGGATGCAAAGCACTCCAGCCTGCTGTTGCAGCTGACTGCGCAACTCGCATTTTGATTGAAGCAATGGACACGTCATCGTGCAGCTTTCCCGCGCTCCGCAACAGATTTCTGACACGATCTGACCATTTCTTCTCCTTGTCGGGCCCATGTCGCGGCAGAGTTGATCCTGCTTCATGAGTTAGAATATCGTCATAAATCGCCTCCGCATATAAGTCTTCTAATTCGGACTCGACCTTGCCTCCGCATAGCGTGAAAGTAGCATCCGCACGAGCCACAATATTTTCCTTCTCGGCATTTGAAAACGCAGCTTGCCCAGCCTTGTCGTTATCCAATAAAATCAACAGTTTGCAGAGGTTTTCTGAATGCAGCCGAGCTCGGTGTGTCAAATTCCCGGCACCCCCGAGAACATCGATTGCCACGCGACCTTGCTTAAAGAGCTCCCCAACGCCTTGGCACGCGCGCAAGAGGCTTGAAAGTGCAATCCGATCTTCCTCGCCTTCAACAAGAAGAACAAGTTCTGCGCTCGTCAAATTGTCTTCGAGCCTAACGCCCAGAGCGTCTCGAACGTCCTTTATCGAGATTGCTGAGAATGCCCGATTATTTCGCACAATGATATTGCTATGGATGTTGTCCCGGCTGGCAAAAAGAGGGTTATGGGTCGTCAAGACAACCTGGCGTGTCTGCGATAGATCTCTCAAGACGTCCCGCAATTCTCTAATTGCACGAGGATGTAAATGGGATTCTGGCTCCTCCAGGGCTATTATTGTGTCACGATTGGCACTGCCTAGCTGTGATGCATGCCTCATGATCGCGAGAGCAGCGAGGCTTTGCACACCATCACCTTTGTATTCCAGCAAAGTCTCGGCTCCGTCGTCGATCAGAATCTCGGAAGACGATCTCAATGCACGACTTCTCCCATCCTCTGCGACGGTGAGCCTGACGTTCCTAATTTGAGGCAGAAATCCTTGCATCGTTGCGGCGATGCTTCGCGAGAGAGCTTGAAGGATTGGTTCTTGTAGTGCTGCTATATCTGCAAGCGCTTGAGCATACCGAGGATCCTCCTCAATCTTTGACAATTCGCGAGCTACAAGCTCATCTACAATATCTCTCGCTTCAGAAGCTGTGCGGACGGCAGGGATATATTGCAAGTCGAGCTTGGCTGCCAGGAATTTAGCGATAGCATCAGATTTTGCATTCAGTACTTTTTGCCCGCGCCCTTGCTTTGCTACGCTTACCCGTACTTCTCCGCCGCGACGGTAGGCGATCGCAATAGGCAAAGTACCGTTCAACCGACTTCCAACCTTGGCATGAAAATCTTCGTTTTCCTGCTCCGACAGGCTGAACTCAAGAATAATATTGGAAGATTTAGCTGGTTTTGATGTCTGCAGCCGAAGTGGATAGTCGGCCTCCCAGACGTACTCATGAATGCTGTCTCTCGACCGTCTCCGTCCGGAAACCGTGTAAATGTGCCGACGGACGCGCCTCAACCTGTCAGAAACTAGTGTGTTCACACCGATGGCGAGCGCTCTCAAAATGTTCGACTTGCCTTCATTGTTGGGGCCAATGAGTGTAGTTAGCTTAGAGATTGGAATCTTCTTCGCGGCGATTATGCTGCGGAAATTCTCGACTGTTATCGATTCAAGCTGCACAGCCCCCTCCACACGTGGGAATCGCCAAGTCTAATTATGATTCTGCTTTCCCCCTCCCTGAGCGATAGCTCAGCGGGGGTGGATCGCGCAACGACGTCCCGCACGAATTGTGCGACTACTTGAAAGTGCTCAGGGTTGCTCTGGGTCAAAAGTGAAGCGCACCAGAGGCTTGACGGTCGGCTGAATGCGAAACCGACTGGGCCAACTGCTAGACGTCTGCGAAGCTCGCACGGGCAACGGTATTGACGCAATGCTCCCGATAGCGACCGAGCCTATCCAAGGTCGATGCCCCATCCGCTGGTGCCGACGACTTCCGCTCCTGGGATTTCTCGTCGACGTCGCCTCGACTCCAGCCAACAGACGTGACCGTGCAGGCCTGATGGGGCTTGTATCAATAATTGGCTTAGCAGGCTGCTTCGTATCGTTTCGCCCCCTCCTACCTACCGCGGCGCCTGCGCCTCCTCGTCGAACGCCGCCACCGCCAATTCGCGCACGCGTCCCCTCTCCCCGTCCGTCACGGGGAGAGGGTTAGGGTGAGGAGCTGCAACGGGCACAGACGCGAGCGGATGTGCCTCGCGAAACTCGATGCGGCTGCCCCTCACCCGGGCCCTCTCCCCATTCCGGCCACGGGCCGGATGGGGAGAGGGGGCGCGTTCGCCTTACCCTGGCGCCTTGGCCTCATCGGCAAACGCCGCCACGGCCTCGTCGAGCTTCATGACCGTCTGCTCCTGGCTGCCGAGGCGGCGGACGGAGACGGTGCGGCCTTCGGCGTCGCGGTTGCCGACGGCGAGGATGAGCGGCACTTTCGCGAGAGAATGCTCGCGCACCTTGTAGCCGATCTTCTCATTGCGAAGATCCGTCTCGACGCGGAGCCCCGCGGCCTTCAGCTTTTCGGCAACCTCGTTGGCGTAGGGGTCCGCATCTCTGGTGATGGTCGCGATCACCACCTGCAAGGGCGCGAGCCACAGCGGGAAGTGGCCGGCGTAGTTCTCGATCAGGATGCCGGTGAAGCGCTCGAGCGAGCCGAACATGGCGCGGTGGATCATCACCGGCGTCTTCTTCTCCGAGTGCTCGTCGATGTAGAACGCGCCCAAGCGTCCCGCGAGGTTGAAATCGACCTGCGTCGTGCCGCACTGCCACTCGCGGCCGATGGCGTCCTTCAGCACGTATTCGAGCTTCGGCCCGTAGAACGCGCCCTCGCCCGGCTGCAGTGCCGTCTTGATGCGGCCGTTCGAGCGCTTCGTCACCTCGTCCAAGACATCCTGCAGGGCCTTCTCGGCCTTGTCCCACAGGTGATCGGCGCCGACGCGCTTCTCGGGGCGCGTGGAAAGCTTGATGAAGATGTCCTCGAAGCCGAAGTCCTTGTAGATCGAGAGCATCAGATCGTTGATCTTGAGGCACTCCTCCATGATCTGGTGCTCGGTGATGAAGATGTGCGCGTCGTCCTGCGTGAAGTGACGCACGCGCAGCATGCCGTGCAGCGCGCCCGACGGCTCGTAGCGATGCACCTTGCCGAACTCGGCGATCTTCAACGGCAGGTCGCGGTAGCTCTTGAGCCCGTGCTTGTAGATCTGCACGTGGCCCGGGCAGTTCATCGGCTTGCAGCAGAACACGCGCTCATCGGGGAGCGTGGTCGTGAACATGTTCTCGCCGTAGTTCTCCCAGTGGCCCGAGAGCTCCCAGAAGTGCTTCTCCATCATGTCGGGGCTGTTGACCTCGACGTAGCCCGCCTGCTCCTGCTGGCGGCGCATGTAGGAGATGAGCGTCTGGAAGAGGGTCCAGCCCTTGGGATGCCAGAAGATGGAGCCCGGCGCCTCCTCCTGGAAATGGAACAGATCCATCTCGCGCCCGAGCTTCCTGTGGTCGCGCTTCTCGGCTTCCTCGAGCTGCTTGATATAGGCGTTGAGCTCGTCCTCGGTCGCCCATGCCGTGCCATAGATGCGCTGGAGCTGCGGCTTGGTCGAGTCGCCGCGCCAGTAGGCGCCGGCGAAGCGCTGCAGCTTGAACGCCTTGCCGATGGCGCCCGTCGAGGTCATGTGCGGGCCGCGGCAGAGGTCGAACCAGGTGCCCTGCTTGTAGATCTTGAGGTCCTCGCCCGGGGGAATGGCGTCGACGAGCTCGACCTTGAACGTCTCGCCCATCTTGGCGAACGTCTCCTTGGCCTTGTCGCGGCTCCACACCTCCTTGGTGAAGGGAGCGTTCCTGGCCACGATCTCGTGCATCTTCTTCTCGATCTTCCCCATGTCCTCCGGCACGAAGGGCTCGGACTTGGCGAAGTCGTAGTAGAAGCCGTTGTCGATCACGGGGCCGATCGTCACCTGCGTACCGGGCCACAGGCTCTGCACCGCTTCCGCCATCACGTGCGCGCAGTCGTGGCGAATGAGCTCCAGCGCCGCCGGGTCGGTGCGGGGCACGAAGTTGATCGCGGCATCCTTGGTGATGGGGTCGGCGAGGTCGCTGAGCACCCCGTCGAGCTGCATGGCGACGGTACGCTTCAGAAGCGACGGCGATATGCTCTTGGCGACCTCCGCTCCGGTGGTTCCCGACTTCACGTTGCGTGACTTGCCGTCAGGGAACGTCAGCGTGACATCGCTCATGGTCGCCTCCAGTTGCTCACTCGCCGCAAACCAGATGCGGCGTAAGACATGTGTCGGCGGCTAGATGCGGCGACTGAGGAGGGATGTCAAGCCGAGGGTCCAGGGGCTTGGAATTCTGGGTGCCGCATTGGCGGGGTGATCCTCCGTCAAGGAGGCATAGCGGGCAGACCGGCCCATACCGCCCGTCTCCCGATTCCGGGTATCCGAGGCCTGGTCCGTTGGATCTAGACCGCCCGCACCGTGCGCGCGCCTTTTCTGCCACCCCAGGAGCCCGTCTCCAGGGCGGTGGCGAGATGGGTGCCGTGGACAGGGGCCGCAGCCTCCTTCAGGAAGCGGACGCCGATGCGGTTCTCGCGCTCGTGGCAGACCTCGCAGTCGGTCTCGAGCCCTTCGGATTCGATGGTCAGGTGGAAGCGGAACGGGAGCCACGCATTGTCCGGCAGCTCGAGCATCGCGCCGCCCTCGGAGAGGTCTTGCACGATGCAGGTCACCGATGGACGGCCATGGAGCCTGATCCAGCCGTGGAGAAAAGTGCGGCGGCGCCCGAACTGACGGCGCTCGGCGCTACCAGTTGCAATATTGCTCATGATCGTCGCCTCCTACGGTGACCGGCGCCAACCTGCTCGCCAGCCCGACCGCTCTCTCATTTATACCGAGTTCGATCTAAATCCGCGTTTGGGCCCGGGCTCGGATTTCACACTCATTTACAATGCATTCGGTTGCATTTTGAACGATCGGCAAGCACGCCGGTCCGATCGGCACGTCGGCGGGCTGTGGAGCCCGGCACACCCGAGCCTCCCCTGCGCGGGCCAACTGATGTAGGCTCACGCCCGGAACGGAGGAGAGGTCCCATGGGGGAGACACGATTCGCGCTCGTTTCGGGCGCCAATCGCGGCATCGGGCTCGAGATCGTGCGCCAGCTGTCGCGGCTCGGCGTGGTGACCGTGCTCGGCGCACGCGATCCGGCCAAGGGGGCACGGGCCGCCGAAAGCCTCGCCAGCGAGGGGCTCGAGGTGCCGGTTGTCGCCCTCGACATGGACGATCCGGCCGCGCCTCAGCGCGCCGTCGCCGAAGTCGTGCGCCTGTTCGGACGATGCGACATCCTCGTCAACAACGCCGGCATCCTGATCGACGGACCCGGCGGCTTCGAGAGCAGCGTGTTCGACCTCTCGACCGATACCGCGCGCCGTACGCTCGAGACCAACGTGCTGGGGCCGCTGCGCCTCATCCAAGCTGCCGCCCCCAGCATGCGCGCGAGCGGCTACGGACGCATCGTCAACGTCTCCTCGGGCGCCGGCCAGCTTTCCGACATGCGCTCGGGCTTCCCGGCCTACCGCATGTCGAAGACGGCCTTGAACGCGCTCACCCGCATCGCCGCCAGCGAGCTCGCGGCGGTGTCGCCCAATATCAAGGTCAACGCCGTCTGCCCCGGCTGGGTCCGGACCGACATGGGCGGACCCAACGCCGACCGAACGGTCGAGGAGGGTGCCGCGACGGCCGTCTGGCTCGCCATGCTTCCCGACGACGGCCCCACCGGCGGCTTCTTCCGCGACAAGCAACCGATCCCGTGGTGACCTCGGGGCACCAGTCTGGCCTCTCGACGGGGTGGGGTCGAAGGTGGGGCAAGACGCGGCGGCGATCGTCGGGACATCCGGCGCCCGCTGGTCCTCGCGACGATCAGGAGCGGAGCTCGATGGCGGGGTAACCGCGCGCGAATACGGGAGCGCCCGAACGATGGGCCACAACGTCCGCCTCATGGCCGGCAGCGCCCGCGTCCTCGCTGCATATCGCGCGCTGACGCCGCTCGCGCATCTGTTCGCGCTGACCTCCGGAGCCGAGATCCTGGTGCTCCCGCTCGACGACGACCTCCACGATGCGCTGCACCGCGCGTACGGCACGGGCGAGTGGCGATCGCAGGCGCCGCTCCTCTCGACCGGCGATATGGCGTTCGCGGCGGAAGCCTCCCGCGAGGGCCCGCTCGCCTGTCTCGAGACGAGCTATTTCGGCGGCAGTGGCCAGCAGGCAGCGATCGTATGGCAAAACGGCGAGGTCGTGCTCGGTCCGTCCGTCATGAAGCGCAAGGACCAGGAGCGGCGAGCCCCGTCGCTGTGGCCGGTCAACGCCGCGCTGCGCACGCTGGGCGTCGCAGCGCGGGACGGCGAGGACGAGTTCCAGGCCTTCGGGCTTCACTTTTACCGCTCGAACGAGGCCATCTGGTCCATGGCGGCGAGAGCTCGGCCGTCGACCTGATCATTGGACGTCGCCCCGGGCGCGCGCGCTCGATGTGTCGACACGAAACGACTAGCGGCCCCACCCCAGCGCCACGTCAGCAGCGATGAACAGGAGGCACGAAACGATACCCGCGGCCGGGACCCACAGCGGCACGGAGAACAGCCCCGCCGGCGGCGATGTCTCCTGCCCCTTGATCAGGATGAGCGCAGCGTTGACGAGAGCGAACACGATGAGGATGAGCCGGGACGACAGGTCGGCCAGCTCGGCGATCGGCAACATGAGCGCGAAGGCGAGCACGATGGCCGTGCCCGCGGCGGTGCCGACGAGCGGCGTTTGCGTCCTGGGGTTCAGCCTGGCGAGCGGCGCCGGCAGGTTGCCGTCTCGGGCGAGGCCGTAGGCCACGCGCGATGCCATGATGATGTTGAGCACGATGCCGTTCAGCGTCGCCACGATGGCAACCGCGCTCATGACGCGCGGCGAGGCTCCGGTCAAGTGCGAGAAGAGCTCCGCCAGCGGTGCCTCCGAGACCGCGAGTTGCTCGACGCCGAGCGCGGCCAGCGCCACCCACATCACGAGCACGTACAGCACCGTCGTGATGACGAGCGTGAGCATGATGGCCCGCGGCATCACTTTGCTCGGGTCCTCGATCTCCTCTGCGATGTTGACGATGCCCTCGAAGCCGATGAACGCGAACACGGCAAGCATCGCGGCAGCGGCGATCCCGCTCCACACTTGGGCGTCGAGCGTGTCGGGCAGCATCTCGGGAGCCCGCGCGATCACCCCGGGCTCATAGAGCAGCCCCGCGCCGATGATCGTCACGAGCCCGCCCACCTCGATCAGTGTCATGATGCCGGCGAACGTGACCGACTCCTTGACGCCCAACCCCGCGATGGCACCCATCGAAAGCGCGATCGCCGCGATCAGGAGCGGGCGGGGCAGCGGCAGGAAGACGGCTACGTAGCCCGCGGCACCGACCGAGATCGTCGCCGCCGAGACGAGCGCCACCGCGATGACCAGGAGGCCGATGGCGACCCCCATGCGCTCGGAGCGGAAGCCAGCGCGGACGAACGCGGCCTCACCGGCTGCGACCGGGAAGCGCACGCCGAGCTCGGCGAGCGAGGCGCCCGTGAGCCCGACGAGAAGCGCGGTGATCACGAACGAGACCGGCGCATGGAGGCCGGCGCGCGCCGCCGAGGCAGCAACCAGCACGTAGATGCCGGCGCCGATGGTGACACCGAGACCGTAGAGAACCACGTGCCAGAGGCCGAGGGATCGGCGGAGCTTGAGCGGGGCACCGCCCGGCGGTCCGGATGTCGATTGGGCTGCCGGTCGGGCGCCTGTTGCGGCCATGGCGCTGGTCTCTCCTCGTTGGGCGTACACCCGGCAGGCACGAGCGGGCGGCGTGCCGAGCCTATCCTCTCACCATGCAGCCGATCAACGCAGCCGTTCACCGACGCCGCGTATCGCCCCAGGCATAAAGGCCGACACCCGCAAGCACCAGCGACGAGCCGATGGCATCGGCGACCGTGAACGGCTCGCCGAGGATCGAGACTGCGAGCCCGATGGTTACCACCGGCGACAAGGTCGAGATCATCGACACGGCCTGAGACGAGATGCGCGCCAACCCCGCATTGACGAGGAACGTCGGCAGCACGGTGGCGACGATCGCGCAACCCGCCGTGAGCCACAGGAAGCGCGGGCTTGCCGCGAGGTTGCCGCGCCCGACGACGAGCTGATGCAGGATGCAGAAGAAGGATGCCGAGGTGAGCGCGATCGAGGTGAAGAGGGCGCTCCCCAGCGGCGCCATGAAGCGGCGCGCCCAAATCTGGTGCAGCGCGAACGAGACCGCGGCGCCGAGCACCAGCGCCGTGCCGACAACGGTGTTGCGCCCGCCCTCCGGAAGATCGAGCGCAAATACGATGGCGAGCCCGAGGTAGGTGATAGCGGCCGCCGCGAGCCCGGTCCGCGTGAGCGGCTCGCCGTAGAAGCCCCACGAGATGAACATCACGAACAGGGGATAGGTGAAGAGCACCAGCCGCTCGAGCTGGGCGCTGATGAACATGAGGCCCGCGAAGTCGAACTGCGAGGCGAGGTAGTAGCCGACGAACCCCGTGCCGATCGCAAGCCAGATGCTCCGCTTGTCAGGCGGGGCCTCGCCGCGTGCGATCCTCTGCGCCCAAGCGTACGCCCCTATGGTGAGATAGAACGGCAGGGCGAAGATCATGCGCCAGGCCAGCATCAGCGCCGCGTCGACCTCCTCGGTGAAGGCGAGCTTGATGAAGATGGCCTTGGTCGAGAAAAGAGCGGCGCCGGTCGCAGCAAGGATATAGCCGGCAAGGGTGGCGGAGGGACGCATGGCGCCTGCCTATACGCGCACCCGTCCCCTCTGGCTACCGCTGCAAGGCCGGCCTTGATGCGTCAAAGACTGCTTTGCCGCCGTACGGCATCGCCCCATCTCCATGGCAGACGGATAGCGGGAGAGACTGCGCGGGCGAGCACCGCGTCAGGGTGCCGCCACGAGCTGGTACATGGCGTGACAGCTCGTGCAGTTGTTGAGGATGTCGCGCACGCCGGCCAACACCTCGGTTCGCGAGCCATCGCGCGCCGCGAGATCGGCGAGCTTGTCGAACTTGTCGTGGGTATCGAAGCTGATCGAGATGAAACCGACCGGGAGCCGCACGGCCGTCGCCGGCGAGACGTCCATCAGCATCTTGGAGCCCGATGCCCGTGCGCTCTCCTCGACGTCCCTGATGTGGTTGTCGGCGAGCGACGTCACGATGCTCTGGAGGCTTGCCAGGTACTGGCGCATCCCGGCCAACAGCGCGTCGCGCTCGGCGGCGTCGAGCGTAATGACGGTCCGGCCGTCGTCGGCGGCGCTGGCCGGATGGGGCAAGGAAGATCCCCAGGCGGTGAAAACCAGGAGCGAAAGGACGCTCCTCGCGACGGATGCACGGAGGAGAGGCATCCATCGCCAGACGCCGCCGCGTGGAAGGCGGGCAGACCGGTTTCCACCGGCCGGGGTGCTCGAGATGCCGTGGGCCGATCGGTGGTGCGACATGGGTTCAGCATGCTGGGCTTCGACGTACCAGGCTTTGATCGATGTCAGGGCGGGGCCTGCCGCTCCCAATCTGCCGCAGCTTGACAGCATCTCGGGGCTGCGCTTCGTCGGAGCCCCATGAACTACCGCCATGCCTATCACGCCGGCAACTTCGCGGACGTCTTGAAGCACGCCGTGCTCGCGCTCGTGCTCGAGCACATGCGGCAGAAGCCGGCACCGTTCCGTGTCATCGACACCCACGCCGGAATCGGCCTCTATGACCTTTCCTCGATCGAGGCCGGCAAGACGGGCGAGTGGGAGAGCGGCATCGGGCGCCTGTGGGGGAAACCGTTTCCTGCCGATGTCGCGCCGCTCTTGGCGCCCTATCTCGCTGTGGTCGCGGCCGAGAACCCCGATGGCAACTTGCGTTGGTACCCGGGTAGCCCCGCCGTCGCGCGACATGCCTTGAGAGCGGACGACAGGCTGGTCGCAAACGAGCTCCATCCCGAGGACCACGCGAGGCTCGCAGCCCACTTCCGCCGCGACGGGCAGGTGAAGGTGCTCAACCTCGACGCCTGGGCCGTGCTGAAGGCAATGCTGCCACCCAAGGAGCGGCGCGGTGTCGTACTGGTCGACCCTCCGTTCGAGGAAGCGGGCGAGCTCGAGCGGATGGCTCAGGGTCTGGTCGAGGCGCACCGGCGCTTCGCCACCGGGACCGTTCTCCTCTGGTATCCCATCAAGGAGCGGCGGGCGATTATGCGCTTCCGCCGTGCGTTGACAGACACCGGACTGCCGAAGCTCCTGGACGCCGAGTTGAGAGTACGCAGTGACGACGATCCAGGCGTCCTTTCGGGCACCGGGCTCGTTGTGCTCAATCCGCCCTATCGCCTCGATGACAAGCTCATGACGCTGCTACCCTTCCTGGCCGGCAGCCTGGCACAGGGAGTCGGCGCCGGCTTCGAGCTCACGTGGCTCGCCGGCGAGCGGGTCACGAGCACGTGACACGCGGATTTGGTCTTGCGCGGCGAAGCACCTTGAACGATAACTTGCGCGCTCGGACGTCACGCGTCCCGGCGGAGACTGTTGAGCCGACTCGAGACCAGCGCGCGCATGCGTTCCGTTTCACCCGCGCTACTTCACGATTCCCGGAACATCGACGGCGGTAGACTCGCGAGCTCTGGCAGGAGCGCGCCCCCATGCGCATCTGCGAGAACATCGGACTTGGGGAACATCCAGGAGACTGACGTTATGCGGCAGACCGGCACGGTCAAGTTCTACAATGGCGAAAAGGGTTTCGGCTTCATCAAGCCGGACAATGGCGGGGCTGACGTGTTCGTGCACGTGAGTGCCATCGAGCGCTCCGGTCTTTCCGGCCTCGACCAGGGCGCACGCATCTCGTTCGAGACCGAGCCCGACAAGCGCGGCAAGGGCCCCAAGGCCGTCAATCTTCAGCCGGCCGGCTGAGATTACTCTTCCTGACCGTAACCCGGCAGACACGAAGCCCGGCAAATTTGCCGGGCTCTCGTGTTTCCTGTGCATGACGGATGGGCAATGGGCGAGTTCATGCGTTAACCTTATTGCGTGTGTTCTCGATTGTTGAGACTCAGGGAGAGAAACAAATGCGGAAGTTCACGCTCTCGGTCGCGGCGGTATCGGCCGTGGCGGCCGTTGCGCTCGCGGGCATCGGTTCTGCCGAGGCCAAGGAATGCTGGCGCAAGGGCGCCATCGGTGAGGCTGGCGACGTTGCCGGTGCCAAATTCCAGGTCGACGAGGCCCTTCTGCAGGCGGTCGACTGGGGCGCGTGGGCGGCTTGGATGTCGTCCGGCGGCACCTCGAGCACGCCAGGCGGCTACTCGTTCGGACCGCGCACCTACCAGTGCTCCAAGGGCGGTTCCTTTGGGGTCACCTGCCGCGGCTCCGCCACCATCTGCAAGCTCTGAGACCCGGCGAACGGCTCAGGATCTCGAAATCGAAGGGCCCACGGCCGGATGGCCGCGGGCCCTTTTTGTCGTTTTCTCTTAGGGACCTCGCGTCCCAAAACTCGGCTTCACTTCGACATCATGCTCTTGATAAGGCCGAGCACGACGGTCAACAGGCCGCCGCTGACGCCGCCGCTGGCCACCTGAGCGAGGATGTCAGTCATGTCGCCCGCACCCGTCGCGCCGAGCAGGCCGCCGATGATGGGGCCGAGCGCGAAGTTGCCGCCGAGCGCGCCGCCGAGAGCGCCTGCAATCGTGTTGCCGACCGGCCCAAGGCTCAGGTTCTTGAGCAATGATCCGACGATGTTGCCGCCGGCACCACCGCTGATGAGCTGGATGATGAGTGGCAGAAGGGCTTCCATGGTGTTTCTCCTCGATGCTTCCCCGTGCTTCGTCGCCAAGGCCTTGGTTCCGGCCCGATTCGATCAGCGTGCGAAGCAGGGGGATGATACAAGAGACCGGGTGCGGGAAAAGCCGCATTCGTCAGGAAATTCTGCTACCAGTGCGAGTGCCCCATCGGACACACCGGCCTCAAAACAGCCTTCATCATTGAAAATTAGGCCCGCCCGGCCGATGATGTCCGCTAAATGTCGGGACGAGGGGTGCCCCAGTACGTCGGGCGCTCCGGCAACCAGAGGCGGCAAGGCTATGATACGTTTCCTCGCGATGGCAGCTGTGGCAATTCTACTGGCAATTCCGGCAGTTACGGTGTCGGCGGAGGCCGGCGCCAAGAATGGCGGCAAGGGCCAGGGGCAAGCCTCGCGCCGCGGCGGCTACTCCTACTCGCAGTCTGACTCGATCAACACCTACGGCGACTCGCGCACCAAGTACGGCAGCGCGTCGGCGTACCGGGACCCGTCGCTCGACAAGCAGACGGTCTCCGGGCCCTTCGACCACGGGTTCTTCTTCGACTCGGCGATCGGGCTGCACGGCGGCGACGCCCCGTACCAGAACTGAGCCCGGTGGGTCGCGGCCGCGGGTCCGGCCCTCCCGATGCCGCCATGCCATGCATTTGCCCAGCTTGCCCGGCAGGTTGAGCGTTAATCCGGCTGCGGCGAGACAAACTTGCGTGGGACAACGTATGTCCTCGCCTAGGCATGGCCCGCGGGCGGCGCTATAGCCGTTTTCAACAATTGGTCGTTTCCTCTCTACGGAGTTCCGAGACATGCCCCTCATGTCCAAGCCCTCGATGGCCGTTGCCGCGGTCGCCCTTGCCGCGCTCGCGAGCCCGGCCGACGCCGCCTGCAAGAGGATGGGCTTTCTGGTCAACGACTACGGCAAGGACGGTCCGAGCTCCGACTCGAAGCGTCTGCTCGACGAGCACGTCGCGAAGTGGGCTGCGAGCCAGGGCATCAAGAAGTTCACGATCGGCAAGAAGGACGTCTCCTGCGAGTTGTTCTTGAACTTCATCGTGTTCGACGAGCACACCTGCACCGCGTCTGCGACCGTGTGCTGGGACGAGAAGGGCGGCGAGCCGCCGTCTGCCGAGACCACTGCCGACGCCAAACCCGCGGCCGACAGCGCCAAGACGGCCGCCGCCAAGTCCGAGGCCAAGCCGGCGAAGGCAAAGTCAGAGGACGCAACGGCTGCTGCCGCCGCTGCTGCACCTGCCGCCGCCGCTGCCGAGGCTAACGTCGAGGCTGCGACAGCCCCTGCCGACACTGGCGCCGAGACCAGCGCCGCCGCTGCGCCCGCGACGCAGCATGCGACTCAGCCGACCGAGACCGGCACGGTGCCAGCAGTGGCCAAGGCAGAGGAGCTGAAACCTGCCGCCGCGCCGGCCGCAGCCAAGATCGAGGCCGTCGCGCCGGCTGCACCGGCTGCCGCAGCCCCTGCTGCTCCGGCTGCCGCCACCGCGCCGGCCGCTGCAGCCGCGGCGCAGGCCCCGGCTGCTCCTGCCACGCCCGCGGCCAAGTCGGATCGCGACCTCGCCGCCGCCGCGCTGGCCGCCGCCGAGCGTGCCGAAGCCGCCGCCGAGCGGGCCGCCGCAGCTGCGGAACGTGCCGCCCAGGCCGTCGAGGAGCGAACGTCCGCTTCGACCGGCGCGGCCGTGGCTCCGGTGACACCGACGCCTACTCCCCACGGCTCGACGCCTTGACCCCGAGCCGGGCGTTCGTTGCCACGCCAATGGGCTTGGCAGCACGCCAAGGCCGTCGCACATTCGGCACGTCCCGTCGCGACCGCGGCGGGACGTGTTTTCGTTTCTTTATGAGCGGAGAGCGGCCATGGCGCGAACCTGCACGTCACGGGCGTCTGGGCTCCGGACCCGGCTGGCGCTGGCTACGCTCATGGCCGTCGGCATGCTCACGGGGCCTGCCGACGCCAATTGGCTGTCGCGTCTGTCGCGCGTCGGCACCGAGGCTGGCGAGGCAGGCATCGTGGCCGGCAGGGCTGCCGGTGAGGCTGCCGGCGCGGCTGCCCTGAGCGATGCCGCGCGAGCGCTCGCGAAGCTGCCGGTGCCGTCCAAAGGCACCGCCTCGCTCGCGGCGCACGCCACTCCGGAAGGCCATTGGAAGTTCGTCAACCGCGACGGCGAGGTGTTCACCGCCGCCAACGCCGACGAGCTGTCGCGCATGACGACGACGCTTGCGCCCGATCTCGCTCCCGGTGGCAAGCTCCGCCTCTACCTCAGCGAGGACACGATCTTCACCCAGCGCACCATGCTCAAGGACCTGCCCGAGGCCGAGCTCTACGTCGTGTCCGGCGACCACAAGCTGAAGCTGGTGCGCGAGACCGCGGGCGGCAGCGAGCGATGGCTCGCGGAGGCTCGCGATCATCTTCTCATCGATCTCACTGAACGCGACCTGTTCGAGGAAGCGCTTTACCAGCTCGGCCGCCCGCTCAACAGGTCGAACGTACGCATGCTGGCGCTCGAGCCGGGCGGGCCCAGCAGTCTCGGCTCCGTGCCCCGGTTCGATCCGGCGACGAGAGCGCCTCTCGTCGACGCGATCGAGCCCGCCTCGCTCTCCGCCGCGCTCGGCAAGGTCAGGGGCCAGACCGTGATGCTTTCGGGCAGGCTCGAGGGCGACAGGCTCTTCTATCGGGGCTCCACGGGCGGCGAGCAATCAATCGCCGTCGACGGCCTCAGGAGCGCCGCCGCGGATGCCGACGTCAACCTCGTGCTCCTGAAGTCGGCGGCCTCGCGCCAGCCCGGAGGACGCAACTGGCTGTGGCAAAGGGTCGAGGTTGCCGGCCTCGACGATGCCATGACACGTGCAACCTACGGCGATTTCCTCAGCGCGCTCGGCAGCTCGAGCAGCGAGCTCACCCTGACCGCCGCGCGCGACGGATACGGCCGCATGGTATTCAACGCCGTGCCGGCCTCCGATCCCCTGATCCCGGTCCCGGGCACGGTCACGGACTGGATCGGCGATGCGGCGGGCGAAACGCTCGGGCGCGTCGCGGTGCATTCCGTGACAGCCTTCACGCGCGACAAGGAGCGTCAGGAGGAGCTCGACCTCAGGATCGTGCCCGGGATCCCCTCGGCCGTGCAGATCATGTACCTCGCTGCCATCGCCATGGGGCTCATCGGCTTCGAGTTCACGGTGCCGTGGTGGGCCCGCATCTGGCAGCCCGAGCGGCGCGAGGAGTACCGGAGTGCGATCGGCTACCACGCTGCCCGCGCCGCCCGCCTCGCTGCATACCTGCTGTTGTTCCTGCCCATCGCCGGCATTCCGGCGTTCATCGCGGCCATCGCCATGCAGATGTGGGCCGCGCTGACCGCGCCGTTCCGGTTTCTTGGCTGGCTCAAGCGGAAAATTGCGTATCATTCCGGCCAGGGCAGTGCGACCTGAGCCAATGGCCTCGGTCGGCGGCCGGGTGACAACGAATATAGAGGCGGGACCGCATGACGGCGCTTACAGGCAAGACATTCTTCATCACCGGCGCGAGCCGGGGCATCGGTCTGGCGATCGCGCTTCGTGCTGCGCGTGACGGTGCCAACATCGCCATCGCTGCCAAGACGGCCGATCCCAACCCCAAGCTCGATGGCACCATCTACACAGCGGCCAAGGCCGTCGAGGCTGCGGGCGGCAAGGCGCTGCCGATCATCTGCGACATTCGCTTCGAGGATCAGGTGGACGGCGCCGTCGCCAAGACAGTCGCGACCTTCGGGGGCATCGACGGACTGATCAACAACGCGAGCGCGATCGCGCTCTCCCCGCTGGAAAAGACCGACTTCAAGCGCGTCGACCTGATGCTCGCCATCAACACGCGCGGCACCCTGCTCGCGACCAAGGCCTGCCTGCCGCATCTCAAGAAAGCCGCCAATCCGCACGTCCTGATGATCGCACCGCCGCTCGACATGAAGGCGCAGTGGTTCGCAGGCCACGTCGCCTACTCCATCGCCAAGTACGGCATGAGCCTCGCCGTCCTCGGGCTGGCCGCGGAGCTGAAGCCCGACCGTGTCGCCGTCAACGCGCTATGGCCGCGCACGACCATCGCCACGGCCGCCATCGGCAATATTCTCGGCGGCGCGAACCTCATGGCTTTGAGCCGCAAGCCCGAGATCATGGGAGATGCCGCCTACCTCGTCCTCTCGCAACCCTCCGACCGCTTCACCGGCCGCTTCCTGATCGACGACACGCTGCTGCACGAGGTGGGAGGCGTGACCGATTTCACCCGCTACAGCGTGACGCCGGGCAAGCCGCTCGCGCCCGACTTCTTCGTGCCGGTCGACATGAAGCCTCCGCCGGGCGTCGAGATTGCCCGTGCTGCGGGCCTGCCGGGCCATATCTGAGCCGAGGTGCCGGACGGCCGCGCCGCGCCCTGCCAGTCGACCGGAGTGCGCCGGGCACTTCCCAATAGCGGAATGCATGCGGTCCACGCACCGATGCGCCGAAGCGTGACCGCGGTGGCGAACGACGAGCCGCTGTAGCGGCCGGAGCGAGCGGGTCCGCAGGTTTCCGCTCAGCAGGTCTTCTCCACGGCGGCGAGCCAGCGGTCGAGGACGCGGGCGCCGCCGTCGGAGGCGGCGCGTCCGTGACGGCGCACCGCCTCGCGGATCTCGTGTACGGAGAGCCCCGAGCGGGCGATGTCGCCGATGTAGCAGACGAGCCAGCCGCCGACGGTGCGCGGGCAGGCCTCCATATGGAACTGCAGACCGAGCACGTTCGGCCCCATGCTGAAGGCCTGATTCTCGGTCAGCTCCGAGTAGGCGAGGCGCGTCGCGCCCCTCGGCAGGTCGAAGGCATCGCCGTGCCAATGCATGATGCGGTAGTCGTTCCCGGCCAGCTCGGCGAGGCACGACTCCTCTCCTTCGGGCGTCAGCGTCACCGGCAGGTAGCCGACCTCGAGGGCATGGTTCTCGTACACGCGCGCACCCGCCGCTTTGGCGATGAGCTGGCCGCCGAGACACGCACCGACGATGGGCTTGCCGGACTTCAAGCGCCGCTCGACGAAGGCAATCTCGTCTTTGAGAAACGGGTAGTCGTGTTCGTGGTTGACGCTGATGGCGCCACCGAGGACGACCACCACGTCGGCCGCGCCTGCATCCTCGCGCGAGAGGTCGTCCTCGAACGGCTCGAGGAGCCTCAGCTCGTAGCCGCGGGCGAGAAGCACGTCGCGGAACGAGCCGAGATCATCGACGCCGGTGTGGCGAACGACGTCGGCTCGCCTCGCCGATGGGCCCGCCGCCGGGCCAGACCTCAATGCCCGCACCCGCAGCCGCCTTTACCGTCGCAGCCTTCTTTCTTCGGCGCATGGTCGTGATCGTGGCCGTGCTGGTGGCTGTGGCCGCCGCCGCAGCAGCCGCCCTCGTGGTCGTGGTCGTGATCATGACCGTGGTGGTGGCCGTGGCCGCCGCAGCAGCCGCCACCCTCGTGGTGGTGATGCGCGTTCGGATCGACGAGCGCGGCGGCGAGCCGGCGCTCGAGGGCGATCGACTGCTCGCGCGGCGCGTCGCGGGTCTCGATGACGAGGGCCATGATCTCGGCGCCGAGGCGGAGGTCGTCGACCTGACCGAGGTAGTGACGGCGCAGCCGCCCCTGGCGATCGAAGACGAGTATCGCGGGTGTGCCCTGGAGCTCGTAGGCCTCGAACGTCTTGGGCAGGTCGGAGCCGTTCGGTGCGTCGAGCGCGATCGGAATGCCGAGGTTCTGCTCCTCGATGAACTTCGACACGGCGTCGCCCGTCTGCTTGCCGTGCTGCTCGAAGGGTGTCGCGATACCGATGACAGCCACCTCGTCGTCCGAGAAGTTGGCGGCAATGCGCTCTGCCTGGGGAAGGCCGTGGTTCCGCGAGCCGTTGCAATGAAGCTGGAAGGCCGTGAGCACGACCACCTTGCCCTTGAGGCCGGCCAGCGTGAGGGGATTGTCGGTGTTGAACCAGCGGGCCGTCTCGAGCTCGGGCGGGGTTTCGGGATTGAGCATGGGGTCGGGTTCCTTTCCGGAGGGAGCCGTGCTCCTGGGCGCGACGATGGGCAGGGTTATATCCGAAGCCGACGGCGCTGTCAGGGCCAGGAGCACCCCGCCGGAGATCGCATCGAGGCCTTCTGTAGAGAGACGACATTTTTGTGCAGCGAAGGCCCGCGGTCTCACGATTGACGGTTGAAAGGCACCGCAAATCTTGAGACGCTTCGTATTGTCGCGCTGTCCGAGTCTCTGGCCCAAATCCGGAGCTGCGCGACGGCCGGTGCTGCTCGCATCCGGCATTGGACGGTGTTCTTGCGGCCGACGGTGGGGGGGACCATGCGCCGAGTCTTAACTGCAGCACTCGTACTTTTCGTTGTAGCCGGCGCCGCTCGCGCCGAGCCACAGAGCGGAAACTGCCGGCGTCTCCTCAATCTCAAGGGCATGGCCGAGCAAACGGGCGTGCTTACCGAAATGGCGGCCGCGACAAGGCTGGCCGGCCTCGACGGCGGAGGCATCGACATCGGCGAGCTGACGCTGCTGGCGCCGACGGACGAGGCGTTCCGTGCCCTTCCGGCCGGCTTCCGCAAACGTCTGCTCGCGCCAGAGAACCGCGAGCACCTGACGGCGCTACTCATGCACCATGCGGTTGTCGGTGCGTACTCCTTCGACCGGCTCAAAGCCGCGAGGGCACCCGAATTCACCATTCCCACCGTGGATGCCGACGGTGTTCTCGTCTCGATCCGCAATGGCGTCTCGATCGAGGGGGCGCGACTCGTCGAGGCGGACATCCGTGCGACCGACGGTATCATCCATCTGATCGACCGGGTTCTCATCCCGCCCTCGGTCAAGGCGGCGCTGTGGGACCGGGACGACAACACCCCGGCCGCGAAGCTCGCGGGCATCAGCGAGTAAACACCTCACCGATCTGCGTTTCGGTGCTTGAGCCAAGGCCAGCCGCCGCGGGTGGGGGACCCTGTGCCGCGGCTCTGCTTCCGGCCATCGGGTGACTTTGTCACTTACCTCCGTCTGAACACGATGCATCGCAAGGTCGCGCGAAAGAATTGACTTTCGACAAGGGTCCTCGGCGCAAAGGCTGCAAACCAGCGCCTAGCCGCAAACCAAGCGAGAAAGGCTCATGGCCGTGCTCGACCAAGCTCCCACCCCAGTGACGACCGCTCCTGCCGATCCCGCGCCCAAGCGCGGCGGCGGATTCTATCGCGAGCGCGTGATCGAGGTGACGCACTACACGGACAAGCTGTTCAGCTTCAAGACCACGCGGCCCGCGTCGTTTCGTTTTCGCTCCGGCGAGTTCGTCATGATCGGCCTCGAGGTCGACGGCAAGCCGCTGCTCAGAGCCTACAGCGTGACGAGCGCCTTTTACGACGAGCACCTGGAATTCTTCTCGATCAAGGTGCCGAACGGTCCGCTGACCTCGCGGCTCAAGGATATCAAGGTCGGCGACGAGCTGCTCGTCGGCACGAAACCTACCGGCACGCTGCTTGCCGACAACCTCATGCCCGGCAAGCGACTCATCCTGCTCGCGACGGGCACAGGCTTTGCGCCGTTCGCCAGCATCATCCGCGATCCCGAGACATATGACCGTTTCGAAACCGTGATGGCTGTCGAGGGCTGCCGGCACATCGCCGAGCTCGAGTTCGCGACGAGGACCGTGACGGGCGTGCGCGAGCACGAGCTCCTCGCGGAGATCGTCGGCGACCGCCTGCTCTACTACGCCACCGTCACCCGCGAGCCCTTCTACCACCAGGGGCGCATCCCTGACCTGATCACCTCAGGCAAGATGTTCCACGACATCGGGCTCGAGCCGCTCAATCGCGAGGGCGACCGCGTGATGCTGTGCGGCAGCCCGGGTATGCTGCGCGACGTGACCAAGATCCTCGCCGAGCGCGGCTTTATCGAGGGCTCTTCCGGCGTACCAGGCGAGTACGTGATCGAGAAAGCCTTCGTCGAACGGTAGGCAAATCCATCGCTCGAGGTCGTCGTGCCGGGGTACTCGACGTGCCCCGGCGTCACCATTTGACGGCGCACGGTAACCTCCCTGCAACGACTGCCGAATCCAAAGGCAGGCCTTGCGCCCGATCAAATGAAATCCGCGACACGGCCGCGCTGCACAAGAGCGATTGCTGCTATGCAGCATCAGCAATTTCTAACGACTGATCATGGGTTTAAGAGGATACACATCGGCGACGGGACACTCCGGTCCGGTGCGCCGCCAAGCTCAATTACGACGAGGATACCCATCATGAGCACCGAGCCTGTTGTCGATCTCACGACCTCGACCGGATACAAGCTCCAGGTGCGCCCGGCGCATCCGGGTGACGAGGCCGCGCTCGCCAGCTTCTTCGAGCACGTGACCAAAGAGGATCTGCGCTTCCGCTTCCTGCGCTCGGTGCAGAAGGTTCCCGAGGCCGAGATCGAGGCCATGACCCACGTCGACCACGTGCGCACCGAGGACTTCCTGGCCATCGTGCCGGGCACCGACCGCATCATCGCCAGCGTCATGCTCGCCGCCGATAAGGCCATGGAGACCGCCGAGGTGGCGATTGCCATCGACGCCGAGTTCAAGGGCCGCGACATCGAGCACGCCGTGCTCGAGCACGTGACCCAGTACGCAAAGCTGCACGGCTTCAAGCGCCTGCAGTCGATCGAGAGTCGCGAGAACCGCTCGACCATCGAGGTCGAGCGCTCGATGGGCTTCAAGGCCCGCGCTGTCGACGGCGACCCGATGCTGGTCGTGCTCGAAACGAGCCTCTGATCCAAGCCACGCGTTGCGGGGCCAAATCGCCGGCGCGGTCTCTTGACGAGGCCGCGCCGGTTTCGTTGCCGGTCTTACGGCTCGCCTGACCTTCGGCCGGCGGGCCCGCAATGGGGGCTTGGTGGCGTCCCTCAATCGGGATCGTGCGTCGATAGCGGGATGCGGCGCACGCCACCTGCAGCAATCCTTGGCTCATCGCGAGCGTTGCCGCTCAGCTGCCTGCGGCAGCCTTGTCGACGCCGGTCAGGCGCTCGAGGAGACCGGGACGGCGGCGCTTGGCGGGTGTGGACGCCTCATCCTCCGCTGCGGCCGGCGCGGGAGGGGAAGCCACTGCTTCGGACGCCGGGCCAGCCGACGCCGGTTCCGCCGCGACGCCCGGCGCCGGACCGGCGGGGCTTGCGTGGCCGACCGAAAGCTCGGCCGCTGCCGTGTGAATCTCGGGCTCGGCGGCGAATGGTGCTGCAGCGGCCGACCCGGAAGGAGCTGCGGCCATGGCGTTCGCGGCATCGGAACGGACAGTCTCGGCCGACGTCTGCTGCTCGAGTGCTCGCAGGAAGCCGCTGACACGCTCCGGATCATGCTCCTTGCGGCCTGCCTCGCCCCCGTTCTTGGCCCCCGTCGGGCCCGTGGGCTGGGTCCGCGGCTGGGCGATGCGCTCGGCCAGCGACCGGCGGCGCCCCTCGACGGCCGCCACGTCGCGGCGCGGAGCGCCGGAGGCGGGCAGCGTGCCGGCTCCGAGCCGGCGCATCTCGTCCATGAAGTGGGCAGCCTGGCGGGCGAGCTTCTCGTTGGCGGCGGCAATCTCGGCACGCTGCGACAGGATCGTCGCCTGCTGCTGCTCCGACTGAGCCTGCAACGCACTGAGCCGCGCCTTCAAGGCAAGCTTGCTTTCCTTGATGGCGGCGCTGTCGGCGTCCTCGGCCTCGTAGGCCTGCAGCGCCGCTTTGATGCGCGCGATCTCCGTGTCCTTGTCCTGGCGCTCGGACTTCAAAATCCTGAGCTCGGCCTCGAGCGCGGCGTTGACGACGGCAGCGTGGTTCGACGGCCGGGCTGCCTTCAACGCGATCTCGGCCTCGGCCAGATCGTTCTTCAGGCGCGCGGCCTCGGCGTCGTCGGCGCCATTGCCCACCGCCGAGGCGACATCGAGCGAACGTCCGCCGGACTGTGCCTGCATCTGCTGCAAGCGGGCGATCAGCGCCGCCTGGTCGCGGGCCTTCATGCGGAGCGCCTCGAGCTCGGCGCGGAGCGCCACCTCCTCGTCGAGGCGCGCGTCGGGAGCGAGGATCTCGCGATTGCGGGCCGCGCGTGCAGCGAGGGTAGCGGACAGCCGGTGCATCTCGTCGCGCTGCTGGGCGTTGATCTGAGCCGCCTCCTCGAGCGCCCGGGCCTGCCGGGCCGCGCTCTCGGTCAGCGCCGCGATCTCGGAATCGCGCTGAAGCAGGAGACGCTTGGCATCGGTGAAGCGCTGCTCGACTCGCGGCAGGCGGTCGGTGATCGTCTGCTCGAGCACGCGCCGCGCATTCTCGTTCTCCTCGATCTCCGTCTTCAAGTCGGCGACCGCACTCTCGAGGGCGCTGATGGCGGCGTCGCGCATGTTGAGCTCGATGCGCTGATGGGCGGCGGAAAGCTCGGCCTCCTCGAGCTTCATCTCGAGCTTGTGGGTGGCGATGGCGTGCTCGGCCCGGAGCCGATCCTTGTCGGCGCGGATCTCCTCGGCCGTCAGCGGCATGGAACGGCGCATCTCCTCGCGGGCGAGGCGCGCGGCGCGGCGGCCGTAGTATGGAAGAATGAGGAGCGCGGCGAGGCATGCCAGGAGAATCCCGAGCATGATCAGCATCGCCGCTTGTATGGTGATCACCGGCTCATCCCCGTCCAATCCCCAGCGCTAACCCGGCTTCAGCGACGGCCGGCTCCTACCCCTTGCCGGAGACCGCGCGCTCGGAGATGTCCTACACCGGTTGAGCCGAATCCGCCATGCTGAAGCGCGCGGCGGCCGGGCCTGTCCCTCGGTCTCAGAGCGGGTTCCAGGTCGGCTCGCGCGTGTACTTCAGATAACCCACATTGGCACCCAATCGAAGCCCGACGCCGGAGCGGATCACACCTAGCGTGACGTCGTTGTATTTCTGGAACTGTACGCTGACGCCGCCGACGACGTAGGCTGCACCCTGGATGCCGCCGAATCGGTTGTAGATGTCGGACGGATCGGACAGGTTGTAGACGAGCACCATGGTCTTCGAGCCCTCGGCACCGGCGTCGTAGCCGAGCGACGGGCCCTGCCAGAATACCTTGTGGTTGCCGGCGTTCTTCGTATAGAGCGTGCCCTCGCCGTAGCGCAGGCCCAGCACCAGCGCGCCGCCGGCATCCTCACCCAGGATGTAGCCGTTCGGGCGGCCTTGGCTCTGGAACGCGTACTCGACGGCCTTGGCGAGGCTCTGGCTGATGGAGCCGAAGAACTGGTGGCCGGCCCCGATGATCTCGTTCTGATTGAACGTGCCGGTCGAGGGCCCTGCCTCCTCGGCCGAGACCGCTGGCGGCGATACCGGGTCCGCCGTGTAAGGCTGGCCGTACCCCGGGTCGGACGGGGGCACGCCGGCGCTGTCGTAGCCCGAGTATCCCCCGTTGGCCGGCGGTGTGTAGGCATTGCCTTGCCCATTGGGGCTATAGGCGTCGTTGGGGCGGGCGCCGCTCGGGTTGTAGGCATCACTGCCGCCGTAGGAGCCGGCGTCGCCGCTCCCCGAAGGCGAATAAGCTCCGCCGGAATAGGTGCCGGAGCCGGGGGCCGAATAGCCGCCTGCCGATGGAGACGAGTAGGAGTCGGACGGGGGGTGATAGGCGTCGTTGGCGGCCTGCGCGTTCTGCCACGGCAGACGGTCCGCGGCGCGGCTGGCGGTAGCCATTACGGCCGGCACAATCACGGCGGCGAGCGTGAAGGTAACGCCGCGGAGGTCGCGCAATGTCATGGCTCAGGTCATGTCCCTGTCCGCGCCTCAGCCCTTCACAACGAGGACGCGAAGCGGGCGCGAACCTTTCGGTAACCATCGGTTGGAAGTGTTACCAAAGTATGGCCGGCGTGTTGCCGAAGCAGGCAAGGCGAACACCGCAAAACTTGTATCTCCACCCCACACCAAGACCGGCGCTCCGCCCATCGCATCGGCGCCATCGTGCTCTGGTGCTCTCCTGGACCGCGGGTGGCGGCGACTCAGGCACGAGCCTGGATGGGACGCTTGGCCCACGCGACGAAATGGGGGTTGAGAAAGCGCCGGTCGGCCTTGCCGTAGACAAGCGGCCGGCCGTCGAGGGTCGTGACGCAGCCGCCGGCGGCCGCGAGCACGGCCTCGGCTGCGGCGGTATCCCATTCCGAGGTCTCGCCGATGCGCGGATAGAGGTCGGCCTCGCCGCGGGCGATGAGGCAGAACTTGATCGACGAGCCGGCGGCCTTCATCTCCGTGATGGCATAGCGGGAGAGAAAGTCCTCGGTCGCGGGCGACCGATGCGAGCGGCTGCCGAGGGCAACAAGTGCCGCGGGATCGGGCTCGCGGGTAAAGATGCGTCGCAGCTGCAGCTCGGCAAGCGAGCGGGCCGTGCTGTCCGGCATGATGTTCGCGACCACGGCCTCGCTTGGCCCGAGGGTGACGTAAAGCTCGCCCAGGACCGGTGCGTAAACGGCGCCGAACGCGGGGCGGCCGGCCACGACGAGGCCGACGTTGATCGTGAACTCGTCGCGCTTCTTCACGAACTCGCGGGTGCCGTCGAGTGGATCGACCAGGAAGAAGATGTCGCCAACCTCTGGAATCGAGCCTGCCGCCGCACTCTCCTCGGCGACGACGGGGATGCCGGGCGCCGCACCGGCCAGCGCGCGGATCAGAACCGCCTCGGCCTCGCGGTCGGCGGCGGTGACGGGCGACGAATCGCTCTTCTCCTCGACCTCGACGGTTCCGTTGTAATAGGCGAGCTCGATGCGCCCGGCCTCGAGGAGCGCCGGCAGCAGGGCATCGGCGAGCGCGGCGTGGCCACTCCAGGTCATGGGCTTCTGGGTCCTCTCGAGTGATTCGCCGGACCCGTCCCGTCCGGAGGCGATCGTTGCCGCGAAGTCTCTATCCTCAGCCAAAAACCCCAGCATTCACGGCGCGTGCCGCGACGGGGCTTTGCAAGCGTGACGCGGCGCGTGTATCAGAGCCGGATAGAAAAGCGCAAGCGGCCCTGTTTGCTCGCGTCTGTGCGAATGCGCCTCGTTCCATCGCAGGGGCACCGCATCGGAGCTGCCGCCACTCCCGCCAAAAAACACGACAAACGGAGGGGCCTCAGATGAGCCAGCACGTCGAGCCAACCGATCTCGAGATCGCCGCGCTCATTTCGAGCAAGATCTGCCACGACGTCATCGGCCCCGTCGGCGCCATCTACAATGGCCTCGAGATCCTTGGCGAGGACGACGATGTGACCTCGCGCAACTATGCGCTTTCCGTCATCCGCAACGTCACCGAGCAGGCCTCGAACCGGCTGCAGTTCGCGCGCTTCGCGTTCGGCGCGGCGGGCTCGGCAGGCGCCGTCATCGACCTCTCCATGGCCGAGCAGATCTCGCGCGGCGCGCTCGACGCCAAGAAGTACAAGCTCGCCTGGAAGATCGCGCCGGGGCAGATGCTGAAGGACAAGGTGAAGCTGCTCCTGAACCTCGTCGCCATGTCGGAGAAGGCGCTGCCGCGCGGCGGCGAGATCGAGGTCACGGTGACGGGCACGCACGAGGCCCCCGCGTTCCAGCTGCGCTGCAAGGGCACGGCGGCGCGCCCGCCGCAGCACCTCGCCGAGTTCGCGTCGGGCACCAACGCCCCGCCGCTCGATCCCCTCACCATCCAGGCCTACTACACCTGCCGCCTCGCCAAGCAGGCCGGACTGAGGCTTGAGATTGCGAAGGACGGCGACGACATCATGCTGATCGCCAAGACAGCGGCGGCGTGAGGCAATCGTGGGACGGGTCGAGCGTTTCAGGAGATCCGACGCGCTGCTTCGTGCCGGATCTCGCGAAGGGCTCAACCCGGACTAAGACCTGCCAGTCCCTTTCGCCTGTCTCATCTGACGCCTGAACCCGGCCTGCCTCATCCGCACGGCCTCGTCCGAATAGAGCGTGGCAATCAGATCTGAGAAGCGGCTCTCCAGCTCCGCAACCGTCATGCCCTTCGGCGTGAACGTGGCGTCGAAGAGGGTTGAGCGCTCCCAGGCGTCGGGGGCGAGAAGGCGACCCTCGCGGGCAAGCTGATCGTAGAGGGGCGTGCCGGGAAAGGGCGTCGCGAGGGTGACCTGCACCTCGGCCAGGCCACTCTCGCGCACGAAGGTGGCCACGCGCTCGAAGCTCCCGGCATCCTGGCCGTCCAAGCCCAGCACAAAGCAACCATTGACCGAGATGCCCTTCTGCTGGATGCGACCGATAGCGTCGAGATAGGTGTCGGCGCGCTCCGCCTTCCAGTTCGCTTTCGTCTCCAAGCCGTCGAGCGCTTGCCGGTCCGACGCCTCGAAGCCGATTAGAAGCTGCGCGCAGCCGGCGTCGCGGATCATCGAAAGAAGGTCCTCGTCGTCGGCGACCGAGATGTCGGTCTCGGTGAACCAGCGCACGTTCTCCTTGGCGAGCGCCGCGGCCAGGCGCCGGCCGTGGGCCTTGCTCGCAAAGGTGTTGTCGTCGGCGAGCTCGATGAACGGGTCCGGCCAGATCGATTTGATGCGGCGGATCTCGGCGATCACCTTGTCGACCGGCTTTGTTTTGAACCTCGGCGCGATGCGGATCGAGGAGGCGCAGAATGCGCACGACAGAGGACAGCCCCGCTGCGTTTGCACGGTGAGACGGTTGTAGCTGGCGACATCGAGGAGATCGAAGCGCGGCATGGGCGCCTCCGCAAGGTCGAAGCTCTCGGCTCGTCCGTCGTAGACGGGTCGCAGCAGCCCTTGTTGCAGGTCGCGCACGAGGCGCGGCCATAGGGTCTCGGCCTCGCCGACAAGAACCGCATCCGCATGGCGCGCGGCCTCCTCAGGGCGGGCCGAGACGTGGAGCCCGCCGAGGATCACCGTCGTTCCGGCCCTGCGATAGCGGTCGGCCAGGCGGTAGGCATCCTTGATCTGCGCCGTGTAGCTGCTTATGGCCACGGCATCGAACTCACCCGGCAGGCCGCCGACGAGGGCGAGGCTCGGCACCTCGACGTAGGCAAGGTCGACCTCCTCCGGCGTGAGGCCTGCAAGCGTCAGCAGCGCCAGGCTCGGCAGCGAGGCGATGACGCGGCTTCGCTCGACGAACCCCGGCAGCGTCAGCCCGCGCGCCATCAGCGCCGCGTTCTCGATTCGCACGCCGCTCATGGCAATGAGGCCGAGCTTCATGATGGATCGATCGGCCGCGCAGCGCGTACAACGAGGACGGCGTAGGCGATGAGCAGGACCGGGCTTGCGAGCATCGATAGAACCGTGATGACCAACAGGATGCCGTACGCGGCGTCATAGGGGGTCTGCTGCTGCTCGCGGAGACCGCCCATCAAGTCGAACACGGCTTGCTCGAGGTTCAGGGCCGTCAGCGCGGTCACGATGAGCGCGAGCGGCAAGAGCGCAACGACGATCACGCGTCCCCAGCCGAGCCCACCTGCGCCGCGCAGGAACGTCAAGAGCAGGCCGACGCGCCATGCGGCGACAATCGCCAGGAACCAGGCATTGGTTTCCTGCGCCGCTCGGATGCTCATGAAGCGCTCGACGGGGATGGCATAGAGAAGTGCCGGCAGCGAGGTCATCATCACGAAGACGATGACCTTCCTGTAGCTCCAGCCGGGCGGCTTCAAAGGCGCTGTGAACGCCCAGATCAGGAATGCCATGCCGAAGACGTAGACCACCGAGCCGAGGCCCAGGTACTGCCACGTGGCAGCCGAGGGGTGGTCCCAGTAGCGGCCGACGCCGGCGAGCCAGGTCACGGCGAGGCCCCAGGCGAAATAGCTCCCGCCAAAGGCGTCGAGGTCGGGCCGGATGGAGCGGAACAGCAGGAGATCGCGCTGGTCGCGAAGGATGGCCGGCCATGGCGATGTCATGTGCGCCCTTGCTCCCCCAGGCGAGACGGCTTGCGCAGGATCGTACACTGGATCAATCGGTGCCAGACATCAATCGCCGCGGCGAGGGCCTGGGCGCTCGCGTGGCGTGCGCCGGGACTCTCTACGATCCCGCAGAATGCCGGGTTCCCCCCACGGTCCGGCCGACCTGCTCATTCGGTCCGGGGCTGCCGCCGGACGGCGTCCACGCCCGTTCACGCGCGGGCGGCGCTGCCCTCCGCGAGCGGCATCATCCATCCTTGCGCGTCTTGGCCCTCAGCCCCCGGCTCGTCCGGCCCGCCTCCCCGGCCGCCTTCTGCAGCGCATGACGGAACTCGTCGCGCTTCTCGTGGATGGAGGCGATGACCGGCCCTGTCGGCACGCCGAGCCCGACGAGTGCCGCCTCCGAAAGCTGCAGGCTCGCCTCGACGGTTTCTGGCACCGCGTCCGTGACGCCTAGCTCGTAGAGGCGGCGCGCATGGTCGGAGTCGCGGGCGCGCGCCACGATGACGATCTTCTGGTCCGCGGCGCGCACGGCGTCGACCAGCTCGTCGATCTCGCTCCAGGTGTGCATGGTGATGATGACGGCCTTGGCCTTTCTCAGTCCGCAATGGACCAGAAACTCCGGATTCTTGCCGTCGCCGTAGTAGACCGGCCGGCCTTCCTTGCGCGCGACGCTGACGAGCGCCGCGGAGCGCTCGGTGACGACGTGCTTCACCTTGTGAACGGCGAGCATGTCAGACACGAGCTGGCCGACACGGCCGTGTCCGATGATGATGGCGCGAGGCTCCTCCTCGAGCGGTGGCAGCACCAGAACCCCCGGGTCGGCGACGAGGTCGAGCGGCACCTCGTGCGGTTTGGCGAGGCGCTGGCCGAGGATGTCGAATACGGGGATCAGGGCCATCGAGACCGAGGTCACGGCAAGAACCAGAGCGCCGGTCTCCGGCGTCACGATGGCGGCGCCCATCGCGAGCCCGATGACGATGAACGCGAACTCGCCGCCCGGCCCCATGAGAAGCCCGGTCTTGATGCTCGATGCAACAGGCATTCCGAACGCCCGCACCAGACCACCGGTTATGAGCGCCTTCACCGTCACGAGACCCACGATGCCCGCGACGACCGGCAGCGGATCGGCGAGCACGGCCTCGAGATCGATGCTCATGCCGACCGTGAAGAAGAAGATGCCCAACAGAAGACCCTTGAACGGGTCGGTGGTCATTTCGACGGCACGCCGGAACTCGGTCTCGGCAAGGAGCAGGCCGGCGACGAAGGCGCCGAGCGCCATGGACATGCCAGCCGCGGCACTGGCAATGCCGCTCCCCACCGCAACCAGCAGAACGGCCGCCGTGAACAGGTCCCGGCTCTCCGCCTTCGCCACGTGGTGGAACAGCGGACGCAGCACCAGCTTACCGACGGCGGTGATGGCGAGGATGACGAGCGCCGCCTGTCCGAACGCCTTCGCCAGCCCTTCGGCGAGCGATCCCGAATGACCAGGCTCGAGCAGCGACACGAGCAGGAGCAGCGGCACCACCGCGAGATCCTGAAACAGGAGGATGGCGAAACTCGCCCGTCCCGTCGTACTCGCCATCCGGCTCTGCTGCGATAGAAGCTCGAGTACGATCGCGGTCGACGACAGCGCCAGCGACAGGCCGATGATGGTGGCGGCCGGACCCGACGCGCCAAGGACGCTCGCGACGAGGCCGATCACGATGGCCGACAAAGCGACCTGCGCCCCGCCGAGCCCGAATACGAGGCGGCGCAGCGTGATCAGGCGATCGATCGACAGCTCGAGCCCGATCAGGAACAGGAGGAAGACGACCCCGAGCTCACCCAGGAGTCCAAGCCCGTTGTCGCCGCCGGCCGTGATCCAGGAGAGCGCCGGCACCCGGTCCGCAAACCGTCCGAGCCCGTAGGGCCCGAGCACGGCCCCGGCCAACAGAAAGCCGAGGACGGGACTCATCTTGAGGCGCTGCACGACCGGCACCACCACGGCGGCGGTGCCGAGCACCACCATCACGTCCTTGATGGCCACGAAATCGTGGGTCGCCGCCGCCGCCAACGCGAATCCTCACCGAATGAATGCCTGAGCCAGCTATGCACGAGATGTCTCAGGCCCGCAAACCCGTTGCTGCCGCACTTGGAGGGGGCCCGGTCGCATGCTATCGGCGGAGCCGACTGCTTCAACAGAGCCTTCGCGAGAGACGCCATGACCGCCAAGAAATCCGCCACCCGCGTCGAGACCGACACCTTCGGCCCCATCGAGGTACCATCGGACCGTTACTGGGGCGCCCAGGCTCAACGCAGCCTCGGCAATTTCAAGATCGGCTGGGAGAAGCAGCCCGCGCCCGTGATCCGTGCGTTGGGCATCGTCAAGCGCGCCGCGGCGGAAGCCAACATGGAGCTCGGCAAGCTCGACAAGAAGCTCGGCAAGGTGATCGTCGATGCCGCCCAGGAGGTCATCGACGGCAAGCTCGACGACCACTTCCCGTTGGTCGTGTGGCAGACCGGCTCGGGTACGCAGTCGAACATGAACGCCAACGAGGTGATCTCGAATCGAGCCATCGAGGTCATGGGCGGCGAGCAGGGTTCGAAGAAGCCCGTGCATCCGAACGACCACGTCAACATGAGCCAGTCGTCGAACGATACGTTTCCGACCGCCATGCACATCGCCTGCGCCGAAGAGGTGCATCACCGGCTGATTCCGGCGCTGAAGCACCTGCACAAGGCACTCGACGCAAAGGCCAAGGCATGGGCCGATATCATCAAGATCGGCCGCACGCACACGCAGGACGCCACTCCCCTGACCCTCGGACAGGAGTTCTCGGGCTACGCCCAGCAGATCAAGAACGGCTTGAAGCGCATCGAGATGACACTGCCGATGCTGATGGAGCTCGCACAGGGCGGCACCGCGGTCGGCACCGGTCTGGCCTCACCCGCGGGGTTTGCCGAAAAGGTCTCCCACCGCATCGCAGCCATCACCAAGCTTCCGTTCACGTCGGCGCCGAACAAGTTCGAGGCACTCGCCGCCCACGACGCCATGGTCATGACGCACGGCGCCATCACCACGGTCGCCATGAGCTGCTTCAAGATCGCGAACGACATCCGCTTTCTCGGCTCGGGTCCGAGGGCGGGCCTCGGCGAGCTCGCTTTGCCGGAGAACGAGCCGGGCTCGTCGATCATGCCGGGCAAGGTGAACCCCACCCAGTGCGAGGCCATGACCCAGGTTGCGGCCCATATTCACGGCAACAATGCAGCCATTGGCTTCGCGGGCAGCCAGGGCCACTTCGAGCTCAACGTCTATAACCCCATGATGGCCTATAACTTCCTGCAGTCGGTGCGGCTCCTCGCCGACGCGAGCATCTCGTTCACCGACAACTGCGTGGTCGGCATCGAGCCCAGGCTCGACAACATCGCCGAGGGGCTGCGGAACTCGCTGATGCTGGTCACGCCCTTGAAGGAGAAGTACGGGTACGATCGCGCCGCCAAGATCGCCAAGACCGCGCACAAGAACGGCACCACGCTGCGCGAGGAAGCCATCAAGGACGGAATTCCTGCCGAGGACTTCGACGCGATCGTGCGCCCGGAGAAGATGATCGGGCCCGACCCGGCGTAGGGTGCTGGGTGCGCCAGCGGCGGCGACTCGGGCCCCCGCGAGGCGAGCGAGCAGGGCTTCCACCGCAGGCAGGGCGAAGAGAGGAGTGCGGTCGCCATGGGCAGTGCGGAACGTGGTACAAAAGGTACATTGCATCAGCCGACCCGCCACGACCTCTGAGGACGGCGGCTAACCTACGGAGACCGCCATGGACCCTCTCTCCCTCGCCTCCGATCACATCCTCGCGCTCGTCGGCATGGCACTGATCCTGCTCGGCATTGCCATCCGCTGGCGTACGTCGCGCTACGATCTCCGGGACGCGGTGATCGACAGTGCGTGGCAGACCGCGCGTGGGCGGCGCTCGGCCGAGACCCCGACCGAGGTCGAGAAGCGCTTCAACGAGATCACCTCGCAGTCGGGTGCCGCGGGCAAGGTGACGGCCGCCGCCTCAACCGTCGTCGGGCACTTCTTCGCCCAGGCCATGGCCGTGGTCGCGCTATTGATGCTTCTCGCCGGCGCCGCGCTCATCGCTGCGGATCTGTGGTGGCGGTGATCGCCCTCACGCCGCCGTCAGCTTCTTCAGGACGTCCTCCGACACCTCGAAGTTGGCGAACACGTTCTGGACGTCGTCGTCGTCCTCGAGCGCGGCGATGAGCTTCATGATGCTCGACGCCGCCTCCTCGTCGACCGAGGTCGAAAGATTCGGCTTCCACACGGCCTTGACACTCTCGGCCTCTCCGAGCTTGCCTTCGAGCGCGCCTGCGACGGTGCCGAGGGTGTCGAATGGGCAGGTGACGAGATGCCCGGCTTCGTCCGACGCACAGTCGTCGGCGCCTGCCTCGATGGCGGCTTCGAGCACCGCGTCGGCCGCGCCCGCATCCGGCTTGTAGGCGATCTCGCCCACATGCGTGAACATGTGGCTGACGGAGCCCGTCGAGCCTAGGTTGCCGCCATGCTTGGTGAAGACGGCACGGACCGCTCCGCCCGTGCGGTTGCGATTGTCGGTCAGGGCTTCCGCGATGACGGCGACGCCGCCTGGCGCGTAGCCCTCGTAGCGCACGGTCTCGAAGGTCTCGAGGTCGCCGCCCATAGCCTTCTTGATGGCGCGGTCGATGTTGTCCTTGGGCATGTTCTCGGCCCGGGCCGCCTGTACGGCGAGCCGGAGGCGCGGGTTCATTGCGGGATCCGGACTGCCGAGCTTGGCCGCGACGGTGATCTCGCGCGCGAGCTTGGCGAACATCTTGGAGCGGGCCGCATCCTTGCGGCCCTTCTTGTGCATGATGTTCTTGAATGCTGAATGGCCGGCCATGGGGATCCCGTTCGGTGTAAAGTGTTCTGCGCGCGGCGCTGGTGGGACGGCCGCGCGTAAGCAAGAGAGTGCGCTTTTAGCGTGAGCCGGGTGGGGCTGGTCAAGCCCGGGCCGGGCTCCCGGCGGTCAAAGAGGGCAGAACATGGCGGACGGCATCGAGATCGGCGCGGCGGGCGGTATCCTGACAATCCGCTTCGCGCGCCCCCAGAAGCGGAACGCCATCACGGGAGCGATGCACGAGGCGGCAAGTGCCGCCCTGACCGCCGGCGAGGAGAACGCGGACGTAGCTGCCCACCTGTTCCTCGGCTCGGACGGTGTCTTCACGGCCGGCAACGACCTCGCCGACTTCCGCGCAGCAGCCTGCGGCGACCGGGCGGCCATGGCCGGCGTGCTGGCCTTTCTCGACATCCTGCCCAAGGTCCAAAAACCGATGATCGCCGCCGTGGACGGCATTGCATCGGGCATCGGCACGACGCTCCTTTTTCACTGCGACCTCGTCTACGCCAGCCCCGAGGCCCGGTTCTCGACCCCGTTTCTCGACCTCGGACTGGTGCCGGAGAACGCGTCGAGCCTGCTTGCGCCTCTGATCATGGGCCACCAGCGCGCCTTCGAGCTTCTGGTGCTCGGCGAGACATTCACCGCCGAGCGTGCCGTGGCGGCGGGCTTCGTCAACCGCCTCGTGGCGGCGGACGAGCTCGAGGCTACGGCGCGCGCCGCCGCCGCGCGGCTCGCCGCGAAACCGCCCGAAGCTCTTGGCCTGTCGCGCCGCCTCGTGCGCACGAGCCCCGAAGCCATCGCCGCCCGCTCACGCCAGGAAGCGGAGATTTTCGGTCAGCGCCTGCAGTCCCGCGAGGCCCGCGAGGCGATTACGGCGTTTCTCGAAAAGCGGACGCCGGATTTCGGACGGCCCAAACTCTGACGTGGTGTCACGTCGGGGGGCGCCGATCACACCGAAGAGAAGGTCACCGCTGCAGGTTCGCGAAGACTCCCACTTCTGCAGCGCTTGGAAAGCGGACAGAGGTGCGGCGCCACTCTTTGGCACGCGCGACGAGTGTCGGTCGCCGATGGTTCGGGCAGGCGTGCTATCTGCTGCTACTTCTCAACGATGTCGAGACGGCAAGCCGCCACCGCCAGATACCGCATCAGGAGTCAACGTCGATCCAACGATGAATTTGCGCACAAGGCGTACGCGCCTCCGAGACGCGGGTGATGATTTGGCCTGGAGACTTTCCGATGCATCGGACGCAAGGTCGTCGAGGTCGATGCGACCGGACCATGTGCCGGAGCGGAGTTCCTGCGCGACGGCAACAGAACCTGCTCTAGAACCGGAGCACCCTGCGCACCGATCTTCCGACCGCGCGCGTACCCCTGGTGACGGCGCGCCCAGCCTTTCTTACCGGCTGCTCGATGATCTGCGCCGACCTGAGGCGCCGGACCGGGTCGATACGCAACGCCTTGCCTACAAAGGGGAACGCCGACCTGACCGCCAAGCCCGGAATGAGACCCGCCGAGAATCTGATGGGTGCCGAGAGGACACCGGCAACCGTGGCATGGACCATCTTGCCGGTTGAATTGTGCCGAACGCACGACCTCGTCTTCGAGCAGATGTCCACCTCGCCTTCGTGGAGAAGGACAAGCGTGTCGCCGGTTCCATCGACGTAAACGTCGAATACCGTTCCGCGCACACCGATGGTCGCGGAGGGCGTTTCGATGCGGTACGCCTCCTTGTTCTCCGAGCCGGTAATGAAGCGGAAGGTCCCCTTCAAGAAGTTGACGCCGATGGTCGTCACTCCTTCCGACTTGCCGATGACGAACTCGTCGAGCTTTAGGCCGGCGTTCGGACCCAAGGCGAGCTTGGTCTGATCGTCCAGCTTGAGCTCGACTTGCGAATTGTCCCCAGTCTCGAGAAGCTCGCTGCGATGGACGCGCCCGCCCTCTGCGAGATCGCGCTTGTCCTCGCCCAGCGTCGCAACGACATCCCGCTTGACGAGGACAGCCGTACCAATCTCCGGCGCAGCATCATCGGCTGCGGCCGGCACCGATAAACAGGCTAATACGACGAGCATAAAAAACAGTCTATTGCCGAAAAAATGAGCAGCAAAAGAACTCATGATTGACGATCCAAGTAATTATGCCCCACCATTACGCGCGAACTGTATCATTTAATGCAAAATGCACTACTAGGATTTTCGTCGGCATGCTGCAGAATTACGTTCGTGGCACGCGCTGGTTGAGTATTCGGGGTGCGTATTGGCTTATCATTTCAGCTGTTGTGGCATCGAGCATCCTTGTCCGGCACGCCGATCCGAGCCTTCTAGCCCGCCTTCGCCTTCTTGGGTTCGATGTGCTGCAGCAGTCTGCGCCCGGCTCGATCGCGACAAGCCCTTCCGTACTTGTGGTGGACATCGACGAGCGCTCGATCGACGCGGAAGGCAAGTGGCCCTGGTCGCGCATACGCCTCGCCGAGCTCGTCGACCGGCTCTTCGCGGCTGGCGTCAAGGCCGTCGCATTCGACATGGTGTTTCCCGAGGCAACGGAGGGACCGCTCGACCGCATTCCGACCGCCGTTCGCAGCGCCATGCAGTTCAAACCCCTTATCGACGAACTGGCGAGAGCACCCTCGCCGGACGATGCGCTGGCAAGGGCGATCTCCGGCCGGCCGGTTGTGCTCGGGATCATCGCTTCCAGCAAGGCGTCGCAGAAAGTGCCCCGGCCCAAGGCGTCACTGGCCATGATCGGCGAGCGAATTCCGGAGCTTGTTCCGGCCTTCCCGGGCGCCTCCGGCAACCTTGAGGTGCTCGCAAAGGCCGCGACCGGGATCGGCGCCTTGAACTGGCTTCCCGACCACGACCAGATCTTGCGCCGGATTCCGACGGTCGTGCGGATCGGGGACCAGGTCTATCCGTCGCTCGTGGTCGAGGCGCTGCGCGTGACCCAAGGGGCAACGACGATCGGCATCCGCTCCGCCGGTGACGGCGGATTTGCGGGCAATATTGGGATCACGTCGCTCGCCGTCGGCAACGTGATCCTTCCGACCGATCGCGATGGCCAGCTGTGGCTGAGGTTCACTCGTCACGACCCGCGCAGGATGGTCTCGGCGGTCGATGTCCTGAATGGACAAGCGGGAGCGGACCGGCTGCGCGGCCGCGTTGCCGTGATCGGGACCAGCGCGCCCGGGCTTCTCGATCTCCGCGCGACACCACTCGATCCGGTCATAGCCGGGGTGGAAATCAACGCACAGGCACTCGAACAGCTTCTGGCTCGCCGTCTGCTCATCCGTCCCGATTATGCCAAGGGGCTCGAGATCGTCGTTACAGCGCTGTCCGTGCTCTTGCTCGCTCACATTGTCTACGCCTCGGGGGCTGGAACGGCTGCCGTGGTCGGCTTTTTCGCGATCGTCCTGTTCGCCGCCG
This sequence comes from Alphaproteobacteria bacterium, assembly GCA_019137195.1. GTDB lineage: Bacteria > Pseudomonadota > Alphaproteobacteria > Rhizobiales > Hyphomicrobiaceae > CBDCUQ01. The sequence goes on along the minus strand of JAGVSR010000024.1, from coordinate 32,470 downwards.
GCAGCCTGTGGGCGTTCTCCAACGGACTGCTCGTGGATGCGTCGTTTCCGATCCTGGCGAGCTCGGCGGCCTACATCTTCGGCACAGGCTTTCTCCACTACGAGGCAGAAAGCGAGCGAAACCGGAGCCGCGACGCGCTGGAGCGGATTGCACGCGAGATGGAGGCCGCAGCCCAGATCCAGCGCACATTTCTGCCACGAGAGATGCCTGGCGGGCCGCACCGTGACAAATTCGAGGTCTCGGCCGTCATGAAGCCGGCCAAGTCGGTGGGAGGCGACTTCTACGATTGCTTTCTCATCGATGACACCACGCTCGGGTTCGCGGTCGGAGACGTGTCCGGCAAAGGCGTGCCGGCGGCTCTGTTCATGAGCGTCTCGCGGACCGTGCTGAGAACCATTGCCGTCGAGCATGGCGACCCCGGCGAGGCGCTGTCGAAGGTGAACGCAATTCTGTCTCGCGACAACTCGGAGGGGATGTTCGTCACTCTCGCTTACGCCGTCCTTGATCTCGAGACAGGCAGGCTCGGCTTCTCCAGCGCAGGTCATGACGACGCGCTGCTTATCAGGAACGCCGGTGGCGCGGAGAGGCTGGACTTCATGGGACCGGCCATCGGGCTGTTCGAGCAGGCGGACTACCCGACCGCCACGTACGACCTCGGGCCGGGAGACACGCTCTTGCTCTACACCGACGGGATAACCGAAGCCTTCAACATCGATGGACGCGTGTTCAGTGCGGAGCGCGTCACGAAGTCGGCCTGCAAGTGGGCGAGAGGCGGAGCCAACGCACTGGTCGACAGCATGATGGACGAGGTCGCCCGCTTTGCGGAAGGTACAGAGCAGTCCGACGACATCACGTGTGTTGCTATGCAATATCGCGGCTGAGGGGCTCGCAGACGATACCGAGCCAGTTCAATCCGCAGCTGTGCCGATAGGTGAGCCGGCTTGCCCGCTCCTTGATGAGAGCGACACCGAAACCTCCCAGCTCGCCGGTCATCAGGTCGCGGTTTTTGGCCGGTTCCCAGTCGCGGATGTCGAAATAGGCACCGTTGTCGGCCACCACGGCCGCCGCACGACATGGCGCCAGACTCACCTCGACGAAAATCGCGGGGTCGGCAATGTCTTTGAGACCGTAGGCGATGAGTCGAGCCATGCATTGAAGCGCGTGACCTCCGAGGGGCAAGGGGAGAGACTGATCTGTCCGGTTAGGCTCATTTAGCACACTCTGCGACCGCGGCGGCTTCGTCCGCGACCACAGGTACGATCGAATCGAGACCCGTCGAGCGCAGGACCTTGCGCGCGTCAGGCGTTGGATTGAACACCACGAGCCGCCCCTTGCGGCCGCCAATGGCGCGCGCCGCCTTGACTAGAATCCGAATACCAATCGAGGCTAGGAAGGTCACCCCGGTGAAGTCGACTATGACCTTATCCCTCGTGCTCGATATGGCAGCGAACGGCGCTTCGATCTCACCGGCGCCGGCGATGTCGAGCGAGCCCGACAGCCTGACTTTCGTTATTCCTCCGGGCAGATCGCTTTGGTCCAAGCGCATGATTTCCTCCTGATTATGTTTTCGGGATCGGCACTCGGGCAGGTCGCCGACATGAGCGGCGATTGGGCAACATCGGGGGCAGGCGCCTTAGGCTCCCTGCGCATCCTGCTCGAAGAACGAGCTGATGAAGGCGGAGCCCGTATTGGTCAGATCGAACGCGTGCAGACCAAGCACGTCGGACATCATCTTGAAGCTCTCGATGCCGCGCACCGAGTTGCCGTTGCGGTCGAGCCGAGGCGAGTAGGTGCCAATCCCCAGCTGCCGGTTGACAACCCCCATTACGCCGCCACCCACGCCGCTCTTGGCCGGAATGCCGACCTCATACGCCCATCCGCCGGAGTAGTCGTACATGCCGCACGTGAACATGACGGCCTGCGCGTCTCGCACGGCATCGATGTCGAACACTTGCTCGCCGGTCACGGGATTCGTGCCGAGGTTGGCGATGGTCGCGCCGATCATCGCGAGGTCGGACGCGTTGACCATGATCGAGCACTGTTTGAAGTAGAGGTCGAGAGCGGTCTCGACGGGCTCTCTCAGCGCCCCGGCGCTGAGAAGCAGATGAGATATGGCGCGGTTCCTGTGGCCGGTTAGAGCCTCCGAGCGATAGACGTCCTCGTTGAGGGTGAGCTGGCGTCCTGCCGCCCGCGAAAAGCGCTCGAGCAGGTGGTCGAAGGCCGTCTCCGCCCCGAGCGCGTCGCGCAGAAGGCCCGAGACGGCGATGGCGCCGGCGTTGACCATCGGGTTGTACGGCCGGCGCGTTACAGGATTGAACTCGATGGCGTTGAACGGATCGCCACTCGGCTCGACACCGACGTGCTCGAGCACCTGGCGGCGTCCGCAGAGCTCGAGCGCCATGCAGTACGTCAAGGCCTTGGAAGTGGACTGGATCGTAAACTCAACAAGCGCGTCACCGATGCGATGCGACTTGCCCTTGGTCGTGACAATCGCAATCCCGTAGGAGCCCGGTGAGACCTTCGCAAGCTCAGGAATGTAGTCGGCGAGAGCTCCATCGTGGTTGGGCTCCACCTTCTCGAATATGTCGGCCAGCATCTGATCGATCGGCGATCCAGCTGTCGCTTGTTTCTGGGGCTGTGGTGGGTCCGCAAGCAAAGCGTCCGTGCCGCCCGACGTGACGTTCTCGGCTGCCGGCTTCTTGGACTCCATGAGCGTCGCCTTCCCCCCGATCCTGCGGCCCTTCCAGAATTTGAGCCTCATGGCTGAACTTGCTCGCTTAACAATTAGTCAGTTGCTGCCTGTTTTTTGTAATGCTAGGCGAGACGCGAATGCGCGGAGCTGGGGTCCAAAAACACAAGTCGTTCCGCCGGCACGACAATTCTTAGCTGAGCACGTGAGTCGCTAATTTCTTCGGCAACTTTCATGCCACCATGGCAAGGCTCAACGCGGTGAAACAAATTCGGCCCGCCTGCCGGACCGCGCTGCGCGCTCGGTGGGACTCTGCTTCCGGCTTCTTTGCGCCATCGAGGCGGTGCCCAGGGATCGTATCAATGCGGGGGCACTCGTAGAGGCTATTTCCGGTCGTCCGGTGGAACTCCGGACGAGGCGGAACGCCGCCTATTCATCCCTTCGCCGCGAGCCGGTCGAGGCGCAGGCGGTGGCGATCGTCGGTGAGCAAGAGGATGCTGCCGATGCCGGCCATCAGGACCGCGAGCCCCGTAGAGCCAGCGATCAGGAACATGATCATGACCTGATATTTCGCCGCCTGCACGGGGCTGATGCCGGCGAGGATCTGGCCCGTCATCATGCCGGGCAGCGATACGACACCGGCCGCCGCCATGGCAGTCAGGATCGGCATCAGTCCGGATTTCAATGCCCGCCGCAACACCCCGCTCGCCGCCTCGAAGCGCGAGTGACCGAGCGCCAACCTCGCTTCCACCGCCGCCTGCTCGCGGGACAGGCCCTCCGTCACGGTGTCGAGCACGAGGCTGACGCCCGAGAGCGCATTGCCGATCATCATGCCGAGCACCGGGAGAAGGAAGCGCGGCGCATACCACGGGTCGTTGCCGATCACGGCCGTCGTCGCGAAGACGGTGGCGACGAGCCCGGCCGCGAACGGAGGCCCGGCGCCCAGCGCGAACGCCTGCCAGCCCTTGATGCGCCGGTCCTGGCGCGAGGTCACCTCGTAGCCGGTCGCCGCCAGCATCAGGAGCGCGAACAGCGCCGTCCACAGGGGCGCGTCGACCTCGAAGATGAACTTCAGGACGAGCCCGATGACGGCGAGCTGCACGACCATCCGTACGGCCGCGACCGCAATCGAGCGCTCGAGCCCGAGCCGGTACCAGAGCGAGATGGCGCCCGAGAGGATCAGCAGCACAGAGGCCAGCGCAAGACCCGATAGCTCGATCGGAACGTAGGTCACGGCATCACCCCCGTAGCACGGCGCGGCGTCACCGGCGGCGCGAGCTGGAGGCGCGCGTGCGCGAGCCGAGCCGCGAGCCCGGTGTCGTGACTGACGAGGACGACCGCACGCCCGGCCAGCAGCTGAAAGCGGATCAGCTCCTCGACGAGGGCCGCCGAGCCGACGTCGAGCGAGGCCGTCGGCTCGTCGAGCAGCAGTACGCGCGGCTCGTCGACGACGGCGCGGACGAGGGCGAGACGCTGGCGCTCGCCGGTCGAGAGGAGTGAGACAGGCCGGTCGAGCAGCTCGGGCGCGACGCCGAGCGAGGCGGCCATGCGTTCGACCCGCGCCATGACCTGAGGCCCGTCAGGCATGGCTTCGCGCGGCGTATCGGTCCACCATTGAGGCTCGGCGGCGGCATAGCGCACAAGCTGGCGCCAGCGCGTCGCGGCCATCTCGCGCCGCTCCGCACCATCGACGAACACCTGTCCCGGCGCGGCATCGAGATCGGCAATGGCGCGCAGAAGCCGCGTCTTGCCAGCGCCCGACGGGCCCTCGACGACGAGGCATTCTCCATTGGCGACCTCGAAAGACAGCGGCGGCAGGCCGGCGGTCTTGAGGCGTTCGGCGCGCAACAAGGTGAGCTAGTCCCGAAAGCGAGATTCGGGATGGAAGCTACCAGGGCAAGGTCGCGCTCGCTAGTGTCCCGCACCGCAATATGGCCGGCGACGGGCCACTGTAACGCAGGCCAGGTATGAATAGCTCTCAGGCGGCCCGCGACAGAGCCGACATCTTTCCGACAAGATCGGCGCGGTCGAACGGCTTCAGCAAAAAGTCGTCGGCGCCGGCCGCGAGCGCGCGCGAGATCTCAGCGGAATCGTTCTCGGTCGTCCAGTAGATGATGTAGGGACGCCGGCCATAAAAGCTTGCGCGGAGCGCGGCGAGAACCTCGAGCGCGCCGAGGGTCGGCAGCTGCCAGTCGAGCAGGATAACGTCGGGCGGGCGGCGCTTGGCGGAGGCGAGCGCCTCGTGGCCGTTCTCGGCCTCCGAGATCTCGTAGCCCTGGCTCTCCAGAATGCTGCGGGCAATTTTGCGGATCACGACCGAGTCGTCGACGATCAGGCACCGCGTCATGGGCCCCACTCCTCGCACAGCAAACAGTCCAGCGCTCGCAGCCGTCCGGACCAACCGCAACTGTGTGAGGATATGGTTAACCAACGGTAACCGGGCACGCCCGGCGATCGGAAAACCGCGACCGCCGACCGGTTCGCGGCAGGCGCGACATGCGAGACGGCCCGGTGTCCGTGCCAGACGCCGGGCCGCGCAAACGTTCACAGGCGCCTGACCGGCGATCGTGCCTATTTCACATCGACCTTGAACGTGACCTCGGCGGCCTTCTTCTCGCCGCCCTGGCGCGTGATGGAGGATCCGCACTTGTAGCTGGAGGCGAAACCCGAGACCCGGCAGGTCTTGGTGCTGACCGAGAAGTCGAGGTCGCGCTTGCTGTCGACGCGATTGATGTCGATCGGGTCGTCCTTGGCAATGTCCTTGTCGAGGATCTCGAGCTTCACATTGATGACGCCCGGCTTCACCTTCTTCGAGAGCTTCCAGTCCGGCTTGTCGATGTTTGCCTGACGGATCGGATTGGTCTTCATCGTCTCGCCGTCGATGGTGACGCGAGCGTAGAAGTCGCCCTTCGAGAACTCGTCGACCTTGTCGATGGCCCGGACGGAGAGAACAGTGACGGTTACCTCGCGCTCGCTGGCGGCGTCGACAGACGAGACGGCGAAGACGGCGCCGCTCAAAATGGCTGCTGCAGCTGCCGCCGCGCGCGAGGCGCGGGCCTCGAGAAGCTTCTTCATTGGGAACTCCCTCACAAGATTGACTAAACAGCAAGTACTCGCGGTCCTCCGCGAAGGCCCGCACCGCTCGCGAACTTGGCCGCGAGATGCCTGAGGGGGTCAGTCATAGCAGCAAATGCCGGATTTGGACCGTGCATGCGCAGCGTGCCCGCTCTGATGTGGCCAACGGGTTACAGACCTGGCGCCGCCGCAAAATCGCGGCCGGCCGGCAGCGACATTGACAGATACGCCGCCAGGTTTCCCGTGTGCCGATCGGAAGCAAGAGGTCGACATTGCGGGCGGCGGAGGCTTGAGGCTATTGACGGACGTACCTCCGCATCGCGGGGCGCGCCTCTGCCCGCCACGAGGCGGCAGCCAACCAGGGAACGACACATGAACGGCGCGGAAGCACTGGTTGCGGCAGCCATCGAGAGAGGCATCGAGGTTGTGTTCGCCAACCCGGGTACGACCGAGATGCCCATGGTGCTGGCGCTGGATGCCGTGCCGGGCCTCAAGGGCATCCTGACGCTGCACGAGAACGTGGCGACAGGCGCGGCCGACGGTTACGGCCGCATGCGAGGCAAACCCGCGATGTGCCTCCTGCACCTCGGCCCCGGGCTCGCCAACGGGCTCACCAACCTCCACAACGCGCGCCGAGCGGGAACGCCCATTCTCAACGTCGTCGGCGAGCACGCCACCTGGCATGTCGGGGCCGATCCGCTGCTCGCGAGCGATCTCGAGGGCGCGGCCCGCTGGGCGAGCCAGCACGTCGCGCGTGCAGCCTGCGCGGGATCGATCGGGAGAGACCTCGGGACGGCAATCGCCGCTGCGCTTTCCCGGGGCGGTCAGATCGCGACCCTGATCGTCCCGCACGACATCCAGATTGCTGCCGCAGGGAAGCTCGAGGCCGGCCGGAGCGAGGCACCGAACCCGCGCAAACCGGTCGCACACGAGACCGTCGGGAACGCTGCAAAGGCACTCAAGGGGGGCGGACGTGCGCTCCTGCTCGGCGCCGAGGGGCTCTCCGAGGCGGGTCTCCGGCTCGCTGGGCGGATCGCGGCGGCGACCGGCGCCGATCTAATCTGCGATACCTTCTTTGCCCGGCTCGAGCGCGGCGGTGATCTACCGCGCGTCAAGAAGATCCCGTACTTCCCGGACCAGGCGCTGGAGCTGACACGCCGCTACGAGCGCGTCGTCATTGCCGGCACGCGCCGTCCGGTCGCGTTCTTCGGCTATCCCGGCATGCCGAGCCACATGACGACCGAGGAGCAGACCGTTCCTCTCTCGAGCGCCAACGAGGACACGCTCGGTGCGCTGGCGGCGCTCGCGGACGAGCTCGGCGCGATGCGAGATGTCGACGTGCAGCAAGGGGCGCTGCCACCGATGCCGAAAGGGGCTCTCAACGCACTCTCCGTCAGCGCCGTCATCGCGCGGCTGCAGCCCGAGCGTGCGATCGTGATGGACGAGGCTCTGACGGTCGGCATTCCCTATTTCGAGCTGTCGCAGAATGCGGCCCGCTTCACGCATCTCATGCTGACCGGCGGAGCCATCGGCCAGGGGCCGGGCGCGGCGACGGGTGCGGCGGTGGCGTGCCCCGGCCGCCGCGTGATCAACTGGCAGTCCGACGGCTGCGGAGCCTACTCGGTGCAGGCGCTGTGGACGCAGGCGCGCGAGAACCTCGACGTGGTGACGGTCATCGGCTCCAACCGCAGCTACAATATCCTCAATGTCGAGCTCATGCGGGCGGCCGTCACGGCGCCGGGTCCGCAGACGCGCGCCATGGCGAGCCTCGGCGATCCCCATCTCGACTGGGCCAAGATCGGCGAAGGCTTCGGCGTGCCGTCGGTCACGGTCGACACGGCGGCGGCGCTCGCCCGCGAGCTCGAGCTGGCGCTCGCCGCCAAAGGTCCACGCCTCATCGAGGCCGTGATGAGCTGAAGTGCTCGCCAGAAAGCCGGTGCCCCGTCGCCCCCCTTGCGGGGAGCGGGACGGGTCGTCGCGGGCGGCAACCACGGCCTGAATGGCTGGGATCGTACCCGTCAACGCAGGACGGACCCGCCGTAGCCGCCTATCTTGCTCGGCATGCCCGGCATCTTCGACGGGAAGTTGGCCGGAATCCTCGACGGGTACTTGGTCGGCATGCTCGGCAAGGACGGGACTTTATCGTAGCCGCCCGTCGGCAATCTGGGGAACTTGGGCAGCTTGCCGGGGTACTTGGGATAGCCGGGCCAGTTGCCGTCCATGTCGGGCATGCGCGGCCGTTGCGGGAAGCGGATGACGGGCGGACGATAGTCGATCGGCGGCATGGTCACGATCTTGATCGGCGGACGCCTGCGCTCGGCCTCATACTCCGGCACCACCTTGACGACGCGCTTGCTGCGCGGCTCCAGATCCGGCTCGTAACGGGCCTGCCTCGATAGCTTTGGCTCGACTTTCGGCTGCTTCACGACCGGCTTCGGATCGCGGGCCGGCGGGCCGGCGTCGGCGCGGCGGACTTTCGGCTGCGAAGCGCACGCCTCGTCGCCGGTCAGCGCGGTGCGCGTGAACACGGGGCTCCTATCGATCGTGGGCGGTCGCGACACGAACGGGAAGGCCTGGTCGAAGCTGAAGTCGAGATCGGCGCCGAAACGCTGCCAGCACGACGGCGCGCCGACCTCGCCTGCAGCCGTAATAGCGAGAATGCTGCCCGGCTTGTCGAGCACGCGGCACGTGCCGCTCCTCGTGCAGGCCTCGATGCCGCCTTCGGACAACAGCACCCACGTTTCGCCGTTCTTTCTCACGAAGACGTCGAAGATTGTGCCGCGCACGGTAATGGCCGCGGTCGGCGTGCGGATGAGATAGCTCGGCTTCGAGGCGATGCCGGTCATGAAGCGGAAAGTGCCCTTCACGAGATCGACCAGAATCGAGCCCTTGTGCCGGTCGGGGTCGTAGACGAACTTGTCGAGGCGAAGCCTGGCTCCGGGACCCAGCGCCAACTTGGTGTCGTCGTCGAGCTTGAGCTCCGTACGCGCGTCGGCGCCCGCAACCACGATCTCGCTGTGGCGCACCGGGTCGCCGGTGATGAGCGTGCGCACGTCGCGCGACAGCTCGGCGGTCACCTGGTTGACCACGAGCACGGCCTCGCCGATGCGATCGCCCGGCCTCGCCTCCGCTACGACCGGCGCCAATGATGCGGCCGTTCCAGCCAACAGCGCCCAAACCGCTCGACGCATGACGTCCTCCGATTTCCGTTCCGCGCAACCCCTCGCGCACCAGCCATGGGGAACGCTGGCACGGCAGAGCGACCTCGGCTGTTACCGCGGGAACAGGTGCGTTGCCTTTTGCATCCGACCTGGATTATCGCTAACGAGCTTCCTCCCTCCCGCCCTCAACCGCCCGCAATGCGCATCCTGTTCATTCACCAGAATTTTCCCGGGCAGTTCGTGCATCTTGCCCCGGCCTTGGCCCAGCGCGGGCACGAGGTGCTCGCCCTCACGGTGCATACGAACCAGCGGCCGTCGCCGGTGCCGGTCGTGAAGTACAAGTACGAGCCGGGGAAAACACCGCCCGAGTTCCCGCGTCTGGCGGCCGACTTTGCCGAGCGGATGCGGCGCGGCGAGGCCGTCGCCATGGCCTGCCAGGCGCTCAAGCAGCGGGGGCTCGCGCCCGACGTCGTGTTCGCGCACCTCGGCTGGGGCGAGAGCCTCTACATCAAGGAGGTGTGGCCGGAGACGCGCCTCATGGTCTATGCCGAGTTCGGCTACCGGCCGCGCGGGCTCGACACCGACTTCGATCCCGAGCTGCAGCAGGTAACGCTGCCGGGCACCATCTACGTCAGGACCCGTCAGGCGCATCTGCTCGTTGCGGTGTGCGCGGCGGACCAGGCGGTGGCGCCGACGCGCTGGCAGGCGTCGTCGTTTCCGCCGGGGATCGCCGAGCGGATCAAGGTCGTCCACGACGGCATCGATACGTCGCGGGTGGCACCGAACCCGTCCGCGGTGTTCAAGGTTCCCGGCTCGGACGTGGCCTTCAAGGCCGGCGACGAAGTGTTGACGTTCGTCAACCGCAACCTCGAGCCCTATCGCGGCTATCACATCTTCATGCGTGCGCTGCCCGAGATCCTCGAGCGCCGTCCGCAGGCACATGCCGTCGTCGTCGGCGGCAACGGCTTGAGCTACGGCACGCGCGCTCCCGACAACAAGAGCTGGCGCGACATCTTCTTCGACGAGGTCAAGGACCGGCTCGACATGAGCCGTGTGCATATGGTCGGCAACCTCGACTACACGACCTATCTATCGCTGATGCAGGTGTCGCGCGTGCATGCCTATCTCACCTATCCGTTCGTCCTCTCGTGGTCGATGCTGGAAGCGATGAGCGTCGGCACGCTGGTGGTCGGCTCCAGGACGCCGCCGGTCGTGGAAGTCTTGAAGGACGGCGTGAACGGCCGCCTCGTGGACTTCTTCGACGTCAAGGGCTGGTCGACCACCCTGGCCGACGCCTTGGCCGAGCCGCAACGGTTCGATCCCTTGCGGAAGGCCGCGCGGCAGACCATCCTCGACAATTACGACCTCAAGACCAAGTGCCTGCCGGACATGGTCGCACTCGTGGAAGGCGCCGGCCATGTCGGATGAGGGCGAGAGCAGCTCTGCGCGGCCGATCCTGCTGGTTGCCGCGGCGGCTCTCGTCGATGCCGACAACCGGGTGCTCATTGCCAAGCGTCCCGAAGGGCGCAGCATGGCTGGTCTGTGGGAGTTCCCGGGCGGCAAGGTCGGCGCCGGCGAGACTCCGGAAGAGGCGCTGGTGCGCGAGCTCGAGGAGGAGCTCTCGATCAAGGTGTGCCTGACCTGCCTGGCGCCGTTCACGTTCGCGAGCCACGCCTACGAGGGGTTCCATCTCCTGATGCCGCTCTACCTCTGCCGCACCTGGGACGGCGAGGTCGTGCCGCGCGAGGGGCAGGAGATCAGGTGGGTGCGCGCGCTCCGTCTGGCCGACTACCCGATGCCGCCCGCCGACTTGCCACTCATTCCGTTCCTTAGGGATCTCCTGGGGTGAGACGCGTCCGCCCCCCTCTGTCGGGAGGGGCGATCGGATCAAAGCGGCTTGCCGGTACGGGCGTCGAGGAGCTTCGAGGAGAGGATCCCGGCGAACTCGCGGCGCTCGAAGTCGTCGAGCACGAGACCGAACTCCGTCTCCTCGCCGCGCGAGGCGAGCACGAGGCGCGTGCCGCCTCCCGGACGCTCGGCGGCGACGACGCGGACCCAGTGCGAATTGAACTCGAAGCGCTGCGCCTCGCCCTTGCCATCGACCATGACGAGCGTCAGCCGGTCGGGTGTGAGCTCGATCTCCTCGTAGCCCGGATCGATGGCCTGGCACATGCGCAGGCCGGCGTAGAGCACGACGAGCGCCACGAGCAGGAATGCGATCACCGGACCGATGCCGAGGATCAGGAACATCCAGCCGGCGACAAAGCTGATGGCCGACACGGCGAGCATGAACACCGTCGCGCCCTTGGGGCCGATCACGCTATGAGGATGAAGCACGGCCCGGAAGCTCGTGACCTCTTGCGTTTCTGGCTCATTGTCCTTCATGACGGCGGGAGACTAGCGGCAAAGGACCGGCAGATGAAGAGCGTGACGACGAAACCGGGCCGCGTCCGGCCGGCAGCCGCGGCGACCGCTAAGTCGAGTGCCGGCAAGCCCGTGGCCGCGGTCAAGCCGAGCGGCCCGCGTACGAAGAGTTCCGCGGCCAAGCCGAGATCGGGCAAGGCCGGAGACCTCCTCGGAGCGGCGGCGATCGAAGAGATGTTTCGCCGCTTCGCGGACTCGAACCCCGAGCCCAAGGGCGAGCTCGAGCACGTCAACCCGTACACGCTCCTCGTCGCGGTCGTGCTGTCGGCGCAGGCGACGGACGCGGGGGTGAACAAGGCGACGCGGGCGCTATTCAAAGTTGCCGATACGCCCGCGAAGATGGTGGCGCTCGGCGAGGACCGGGTTCGCGACTACGTGAGAACCATCGGGCTCTACCGCAACAAGGCGAAGAACGTGGTGCTCCTGTCCGAGAAGCTGATCGCGCTCTACGGCGGTGAGGTGCCCCGCGACCGCGACGCGCTCGAGACGCTGCCGGGCGTCGGGCGCAAGACGGCGAACGTCGTCATGAACGTCGCCTTCGGGGAGCCGACGGTGGCGGTCGATACGCACGTGTTCCGGGTCGCGAACCGCATCGGCTTGTCGAAGGGCAAGACGCCGCTCGCGGTCGAGGAGGATCTCGTGCGCGTGATCCCGCCCCGCTACGGCGTGCCGGCTCACCACTGGCTGATCCTGCATGGACGCTACGTGTGCAAGGCGTTGAAGCCCAACTGCCCGGGGTGCCTGATCCGCGACCTCTGCCTCTGGCCGGACAAGACGCGTCCTGCCGGGCAAGGCTAAGCGGCGAGCTCCCTGTGCCGGACGCGCCGGAAGTGCCAGCCTCGGCGAACCCGCTCCGGGTGGGGTCCGCGCATGCATGCCGGCCGCGCCGGACGGCCACGATTTCCCGACCGCGCCTGCCGGCCCCTCTTTTCTGATCGCGCGCCCGCCCTATATCAGTTCCGAGACGGCAGACGCGGGCGCCTTCGGGGCCCAGAGATGCTGTTGCAACGATCCTGATAGACGGTGCCGAACCCCGCGCCCATGGGGCGGGACGGCGCGCTGAAGAGGGAATTTCCATGAACTTTGAACGGTATACCGACCGGTCCAAGGGCTTTGTCCAGTCGGCTCAAAGCCTCGCCCAGCGCGAGGGCCACCAGCAGTTCACCCCCGAGCATCTCCTGAAAGTGCTCCTCGACGACGAGGAAGGGCTTGCCGCCGGTCTCATCGACCGCTCGGGCGGCCGCTCGCGCGAGGCCCTGGCGGCTGTCGAGCGTGCGCTGAAGAAGCGCCCCGCAGTGTCGGGCTCGGGCGCTGGCCAGACCTACGTCTCGCAGGAGCTGGCTCGCCTCTTCGACAGTGCCGAGAAGATCGCCGAGAAGGCCGGAGACAAGTACATCACCGCCGAACGGCTCTTGCTCGCGCTCGCCCTCGAGAAGGGCACTGAGTCGGGGAAGATTCTGGCCGAGGCCGGCGTGACCGCGCAGGGCCTCAACGCCGCCATCAACGACATCCGGAAGGGACGCACGGCGGACACGGCGTCCGCCGAGCAGGCCTACGACGCTCTGAAGCGCTATGCGCGCGACCTCACGGAGGCGGCAAGCTCGGGCAAGCTCGATCCCGTCATCGGCCGCGACGAGGAGATCCGCCGCACCATCCAGGTTCTGTCGCGGCGCACGAAGAACAACCCGGTCCTCATCGGCGAGCCCGGCGTCGGCAAGACCGCCATCGCCGAGGGTCTCGCCTTGCGCATCGTCAAGGGTGACGTGCCGGAGAGCCTCAAGGACAAGAAGCTGCTCGCCCTCGACATGGGCTCGCTGATCGCGGGCGCGAAGTACCGCGGCGAGTTCGAGGAGCGCCTGAAGTCCGTGCTGCAGGAGGTGCAGGCAGCGGAGGGCGGCGTCATTCTCTTCATCGACGAGCTGCACACGATCGTCGGAGCCGGCAAGAGCGAAGGCGCGATGGATGCCGGCAACCTCTTGAAACCGGCGCTAGCGCGCGGCGAGCTGCACTGCGTCGGCGCCACCACGCTCGACGAGTACCGGAAGCATATCGAGAAGGACGCGGCGCTGGCGCGGCGCTTCCAGCCCGTGTTCGTCACCGAGCCGACGGTCGAGGATACGATCTCGATACTGCGCGGGCTCAAGGAGAAGTACGAGCTGCACCACGGCGTGCGCATCACCGATAGCGCGCTCGTTGCGGCGGCGACGCTGTCCAACCGCTACATCACGGACCGCTTCCTGCCCGACAAGGCCATCGACCTCGTCGACGAGGCGTCGTCGCGCCTGCGGATGCAGGTCGACAGCAAGCCCGAGGAGCTCGACGCCATCGACCGCGATCTCATGCAGATGATGATCGAGCGCGAGGCGTTGAAGAAGGAGACGGACGCCGCCTCCAAGGACCGCCTCGGCAAGCTCGAGAAGTCCATCGCCGAGCTCGAGGAGAAGTCGAAGGCACTGACTGCGCGCTGGCAGGCCGAGAAGCAGAAGCTCGGCTCGGTGCAGAAGATCAAGGAGGAGCTCGAAACGCGACGCAACGAGCTCGAGCAGGCGCAGAGGAAGGGCAACCTCGCGCGCGCGGGTGAGCTCGCCTACGGCGTGATCCCCGATCTCGAGAAGAAGCTCGTGGAGATCGAGAGCGCGGCCGGAAAAGGCGCCATGGTCGAGGAGGCGGTGACACCGGACCAGATTGCGGCCGTCGTCTCGCGCTGGACGGGCGTGCCCGTCGACAAGATGCTCGAAGGCGAGCGCGACAAGCTGCTCAAGATGGAGGATCAGCTCGCAAAGCGCGTCATCGGCCAGGAGGAGGCGGTCGTCGCAGTCTCGACGGCGGTCCGGCGCGCACGCGCCGGGCTCCAGGACCCGAACCGGCCGATCGGCTCGTTCATGTTCCTCGGACCGACGGGTGTCGGCAAGACAGAGCTGACGAAAGCACTCGCGCAGTTCCTGTTCGACGACGACACCGCGCTCGTGCGGATGGACATGAGCGAATACATGGAGAAGCACTCGGTCGCCCGTCTCATCGGCGCGCCTCCCGGCTACGTCGGCTACGACGAAGGGGGCGCGCTGACCGAAGCTGTGCGCCGGCGGCCGTATCAGGTCGTGCTGTTCGACGAGATCGAGAAGGCGCACCCCGACGTGTTCAACGTGCTGCTGCAGGTCCTGGACGACGGGCGCCTCACGGACGGTCAGGGCCGGACCGTCGACTTCAAGAACACGCTCATCATTCTGACCTCGAACATCGGTGCCGAGTATCTCGTCAACCAGAAGGAGGGCGATGACACGGATGCGGTGAGAGATCTCGTGATGGCGGAGGTGAAGTCGCGCTTCCGGCCGGAGTTTCTCAACCGCCTGGACGAGATCATCCTCTTCCACCGCCTGCAGCGGAGCCAGATGAGCGCCATCGTCGACATCCAGATCGCGCGCCTCAACAAGCTGCTCACCGAGCGGAAAATCACGCTGGAGCTCGACGAGCAGGCCAGGACGTGGCTTGCCAACCGCGGGTACGACCCGGCGTACGGCGCCAGACCTCTCAAGCGCGTGATCCAGAAGCACGTGCAGGACCCCCTTGCCGAGCAGATCCTGGCGGGCGGCGTCAAGGATGGCGACAGCGTACGCGTGTCGGTGCGCGACGGGTCGCTCACCATCAACGGCTGGCCGGTGAAGGCGGCGGCCTAGCGGCGACGGTGTCAGACCCCCGGGTCTGACACCGCTCATATGATCACGTCAGCCGCGCCGAGATCAGACAGCGACACGCCGACGAGCCGCACGCTCGACGTCGACGACAGCGAGAGGACCGTGTCGTCACCCATGGCATACGCGTTGGCCAGGACCTCGGAGAACGAGCTGAAGTCCGCGGCCCGGAGGTCGAGCCGGTCGTGGCGCGCGCCGGCATGGGCGGACACGAAATCGAGTATGACGTCACGGCCCGAGGCGGGCCCCAACCGAAACACGTCCGCCCCGGCGCCGCCTTTCACAACGTCGCGGCCGGCACTGCCGGCGAAGCGGTCGTTGCCGGCGCCGAGGTCGATGCACTCGATCGAGCGCACGTCCACGAGCGAGAGATCCAGGTGGTCGCCTTTTGCCGACGCGGCCAGCACGTCGCGTCCGCCTTTGCCGTCTATGCGCTCGATGCCATCGAGATTGACGCTCGCGTGTGCGAGCCGGATGGTGTCGGCGCGGCTGCTGCCGCGGATGATGTCGTAGCCTGCCCCGCCCACGAACACGTCGCAGCCATCGAGCGTGCCACAGACGATAAAGACGTCGTCACCGGCGAGGCCGGCCATGAAGTCGCTGCCGCCGCGACCCTCGATGCGGTCGTCGCCCGCGGTGCCCGCGAGACCGTTGGCCCAGCCATCACCGGTGATGACCCGGCCCGGCATGTGCTGATGACGACCGGGCTCTACGGCGAGCCTGAAGTCCGTGCTGACAGAAGCAGCGCCGTCCGTCGCCGTGACGACGATATCGAGACGGGCGGAGAGCGACGGCGGCGGCGTGCCCGAGAAGGTGGCCTTTGCCGGGTCGAACGTCAGCCAGGACGGAAGCGCCCCGCCACTCGCAAGCCTGGCAGTAAGGCCGAGGCGATCACCGTCAGGGTCGCTGAACAGGGTGTCAGGCAATGCGGTCGAAAACCGCTCGCCGCCGGTGGCGCCGACGTCGGCGATCGTGCCCGACACGATCGGCGCATGGTTCGGCAGCACCTCGATCTCCACCACTGCCGTGTCGGTACCGCCATGGCTGTCACTCAGCGTGTAGGTGAAATCTGCGGGCCCGCTATACCCGAGCCCAGTCGTGACGCGTACGCCCTCGGCTTCGAGAGCGACCGTCACACCAGCAACTGCTCCGCAGACGGCACTCACGCGTAGCGCGTCATCCTCGAAGTCGCTGTCGTTGCCAGTCAGCATCGCGAACGGTATCAGCACGCTGCCGGCGCGCATGCCGATGGCGGTGTCGCCGACAGCAACCGGGGCCTCGTTCGCCGTCAGCGGCAGGCCAGCGAGTGCCTGCTCGATCGCGGCCCGGCCGATGGTCTCCTCGCCCATCATGACGGTCTCGATACCGCCTGCGGGCGTGGCGAAGAAGTCCTCAATCAGAATGCGCCCACCGACCTCGAATACGAGCACGAGATCGTCGGGGCTCGAGGCCGGGCGCAGGAAGCGGATGTCGCCGGGCGCGATGCCGTCGAAAAAGAGGATGTCCGCGCCGCCCCCTGCGCCGTCGTCGCGGATGACGTCGTTTCCGTCACCGCGACGATAGTAGTAGATGTCGTTGCCGTCGCCGCCGACGAGAGTGTCGTCGCCAGCGAGGCCGAGCAGCGCGTCGATGCCGCCGAAGCCGATGAGCAGATTGTCCTCGTCGTTGCCGGTCAAGCCGTTGTCGGCGGCATTGCCGGTTCCGTTGCGCGCCCGGCCCTCGATCTCGAGGTGCTCGACGTTTTCCGGCAGCACGTAGCTCACGCTGGCACGCACGGTGTCAGAGCCGGCGCGCACCTCCTCCTGGACCGTGTCGCCGGCATCGTCGACGATGTAGACGTCGTTGCCGCTACCGCCCGACAGAGTGTCGGCGCCGGCACCGCCGTCGAGGGTGTCGTCGCCGCTGCCGGCCGTGACGACGTCGTTGCCCGCGGTCCCCGCGGTCGCGGACAGGGCTAGGGCAGCGAGCGCTGCCTTGGCTTGCATCGACGTGTCGTCGCCAGGAGGCGTGGGTACGTCGGGGCGCTCCTCGATGGCCTCGTAGAGGTAGCCGCCGCCGGTCATACCTGTGACGGCGGCGTCCCAGTTCGGGTAGTCGAACACAGCGAAGTTGCCGTGCTCGGTCATGATGTCCCGATCACCCGGCACGCCCGGATCGTAGAAGTAGATGCCGAGATCGCCGTCCTGGAAGTCCTTGACGCGGATGATCGTCTCCGTCATCGGCTCGAAATAGTTCTCGAGGTGGGTCCAGGGCTTCTCGTCGTGGCCGATCTCCGTGATCTCCTCGATGCCGCCGAGGAAGGCATGGATGATGAGGTCGCTGCCTTCCCGATTGTAGAGAAAGGCGCCCGTGAACTCGATGACGCCCTGATGAGGATTGTCGAAGGTCCAAATCTGCGCCTGCGTCTGCCACTCGAACACGAAGAAGTCGCTGCGCGAGTCGGTGCTGGTCGAGAGCAACCCCTCGTTCTCCGGCAGATCGGCAAACGATGCCGCGCCGGGATAGCCCATGGCACCGAGAAGCGGAAACAGCGCCGATCCCTCGAAGTCGCCACGCACGGCCTTCAGCATGTCGTAGGGCACGAGCACGCGGTCGCTGGCGTCGGCATCCGCGATGACGAGCTCGACGACACCGGCGCCCGACGAGAACGCCGAGAGCACGAACTGGTCTGCGCCACCTCCGCCACAGGCGACGGATCGGCCTGCGGCCGAGACGAGGATGTCATCGCCCGCGCCGCCGTACAGCTCGACATCGTAACCCAGCGGGCTATCGCCGCTAAACGGCACGATGAGGCGTCCGTCGACGAGGTCGTTGCCGGTCCCGCCCTCCGCACCACGCAAGCCGTCCGGCGCGTAGATGCGGTCGTCCTGGGCGGAGCCGACGAGCCACTCGACGGACTCGATCCAGATCCCCGTGTCGTCGCTGGCCGATCCCTCCGCCAATGCGAATACGGTGCCTGTGGCCACCGGGGCGATGAGCATGCTGTCCTCCTCGCCCTCGAAGGATGTGCTGTCGCCCTTGCCTTCTTCGCTTTCCCCGCCCATGCGGAACAAGCGGTCGTCGCGCACGATGCGCAGGTTGCCGCGCGCAATCAGGGTGTCGTCCGTACCCGACCATTCAAAGCGCTCGACCGAGAACAGCCAGTCAGTTCCGTCCTCGCGATGGGCGATCATGCTGGGGAGGTAGTGACTGTCCATGGGCGCGAAGGAGTCGATCACGACATAGCCGACGCCGGTGTAGTCGAGCGTGTCGTCGCCATCGGTGACGAGATCCTCGCCGGTGAGCCCGCCGTGCATGATGTTGAGGCCCGCTGACCAGTTGAGCTTGTCGTCGTCCTTGCCGCCGTAGAGCTTGTCGATGCTCGAAAGATCGTCGTCACCCGCAAGCACGTCGCGGCCATCTCCGCCTACGAGCGTGGTGAACTCGCTGAAGATCGCCATGGCGTCGTCGTCCATGGTCCCGATAAGCGTGGTCGTGCCCGGTGAAAATCGGACGGTCGCCGGCATCAGGTGGGCGATGTCCAGGCCGGCCGAGTTGAGGAGCGAGGCGACCACGGAGCTCGAGTTGAGCGTGGGCGTGACGAGGAACCCGGTGCCGAGATAGGGCAGCCGCTGCTCGTCGATGTCGCGGGCGAAGGATGCCATCTTGTACCAGGAGTCCAAGGCGTCGAGCCCGGTCAGGAGCACCCGGCTGCCGCGGTCCTGGGGTGTGCCGATGACGGCCGTCAGATCGCTGCCGTAGGCAGCATAGGACTCTGCCAGCGTGAGCTGGCCTGTGCTTCCATCCACGCCGAGAACGGGCGCCGCCGCGCCGGTCTCGCGGACGCCCTCCATGACGTACCAGACATTCTGCGGCCCGTTGTCCTCGGCTTCGAGCTGCTGGAAGGTCAGCATGAGATGGTCGAAACCGAACAATCCAAGGTAGAAGACCTGAACCGGTGTGCTTTCAATTCGTACCTTCGGCATGACGCGTTTACCCCCAAAAATGCAGCGCGATACCTCACTGTCCGACGACCCTGCAGAGGACCGGCGCATGCAGAAAATACTACTTTAAGTGGCCGTTGAAATGTTCGTTTTGCAGGCAGCCACGTACCCAGGTTACACACCTGCAATTTCCGGTGAAATGATCTGATTACAATTCAATCAGTCATAGAAGCTTCGTGCGGGGCTTGATGGTTTTCGGCAGAGACCGTATGCGGGGGCAGCCGCTGCGTGCGGCACGCGACCCGGGCCGGCCGCCACCGAACAGGTGCAAGTCCCGGCCGAGGGCGAAGGAACCCCGATGATGGAGACAATTCCGGTCGTGCCCGAGCCTCACACTCGGGCGGCGAACCACCGATCCCGGCCGACGAGGCGCCGGGCCGGGCTCGCCTCGTCGATGCTCTGGCTGGCACTGACCCTCGGCCCACCAGCCGCGACCGCGGCGGAACTCGAGGTCGTGGTTACGATCAAGCCCGTGCATGCGCTGGTGTCACAAGTGATGAGCGGCATCGGCGAGCCCGTGCTCCTCGTCACGGGATCGCAATCACCGCACAGCTTCGCCCTGCGGCCGTCTCAGGCGGCCGCTCTGGCCACGGCCGATGTCGTGTTCCGCGTCTCGGAGCAGGTCGAGCCGTTCACCAGAAAGGCGCTCGCGGGGCTCCCGTCGACGACGGCCGTCGTGACCCTCGCCGAGGCACCGGGCGTCGAGCTGCTGGCGCAGCGGCGCGGCGACACGTTCGAGGCCCACGAGCACGGCTCCGAGCCCGGACCCGCCCACGACCGGCACGACGACGGGAGCGGTCATGTTGGGGACGGCTCGCGCGCCGACGGTCATGTCTGGCTCGATCCCCGGAACGCCAAGGCCATGGTGGAGGCCATCGCTGCGGCCTTGGTGAAGGCCCGGCCCGAGGAGGCGGTGACGATCGGCCGGAACGCCGCCGCGGCCCGCGTGCGCCTCGACGCCCTCGAGGCCGCGATCACGGCAGAGCTGGCGCCGGTCAAGGACAAACCGTTTGCCGTGCTCCATGATGCCTACCAGTATTTCGAGCGCCGCTTCGGTCTGCATGCCGTAGCGGCCATAACGGTGTCACCCGACGTGCCGCCATCGGCAAGACGGCTGTCAGCGATCAGGGCACGCCTCGGCGGCCTCGGGGCGGCGTGCGTCTTCTCCGAGCCGATGACGTCGGCGGCCGTCGTTGCGGCGGTCGTCGAAGGAACGACGGCACGGTCGGGGCAGCTCGATCCCGAAGGCCTGACGCTCGCGCCGGGAGCGGACGCCTACGACAGCCTGATGCGGGGCCTCGCCAAGGGGATGCGTGACTGCCTGGGAGGATAGGCCGGACCGTGCCCCATCTTGCGTCGCCCGCGTCCCGCCTTCGGCCCGCTCCGGTGCCCGAGGGCGAGAGAGCGGAGAGCAAGGGACATGAACGAGGAGCAGCAAAAAAGGGCCGCCTCGTGGGCGGCCCTTTGCATTCAACCTATTCTCTATTCTCGTCCGCGGACTTACTCGGCCGAAGCGCTCTGCTGGCCAGCGTCCTTCGGGATCTTGATCGTCTTGACCACGTCAGAGCCCTGGGAGGCGATCTCCTTACGCTCAGAGGCAGCGTCGGCCTTGGCCGGCTCGGCCTTCTTAGCCTCGACCTTCCGCGCGTCGGCCGTCTGTGCGTCGGCCGCCTGTGCGTCGAGCTTGTCCTGGTCGCCCCTGGGCTCCGCACGCGAGACCTTGGCCTTGCTCACCTGGACCGGCTTGCTGAGCGCCGCAACGTCCTGCGCGGAGGGTGCTCCCTGCGATGCCGTTGCCGACTGGATGGCGCTGTTGAAGCGATCCCAGGTGACGGTCACCTTGGTTCCGACGGGAACGCGCGGATAGAGATCGAGCACGTCCTCGTTGTACATGCGGATGCAGCCCTTGGACACGGCCTGGCCGATCGTCCACGGCGCGTCGGTGCCGTGGATGCGGTAGGTGCTGCCGCCGAGATACATGGCGCGGACGCCGAGCGGGTTCATCGGATGGCCGCCAGGAACCCACGGCGGAAGGCGGGGATTCTCGCGGAACATCTCGGGCGTCGGCGTCCAGTCGGGCTTCTCGCGCTTGGACGAAACCGAGGTCACGCCCGACCAGCGGCTCTTCTCGCGCGGCACGGCGATCGGATAGCTGATCGCGCGGCCCTGGCTGGTGATGAGATAGAGGCGGCGGTCGCCAAAGCTGACGACGATCTGCCCGGGGGTGTACGTCTTGGGGAACGCGATCACTGCGCGCTTTCCGCCCCATTCCTCGCCACCGCCCCACAGGGAATCGAACAGGCCCTGCGCGCTGGCCGGAGCCGGCATCGCGGCCAAAGTGACTGCGGCCACCGCCACAAGGGAGAGGCTTCTCAAGGTCGTAACGGCAGACATGCTCTACTCCGCATCTCGTTTCCGGCGCCTCAAACGCAACGCCAGGCAACCTTGTTCCGGAGGATGCCCCCAACTTCCGGATGTTGCCAGCCTATCATTGCGCGAGGTTTATGAATGCATCGTATACCGTAGTTCCGGTTTTTGCGGCAGAGCAGCAAAGACACAGTGCAGCGAGGATCGGACATGCCTCGTCCTGAGCCAAAGCTCCGGGCTCCGTCAAACCCGGTAAACCGCCGGCTTATTGGGGTCCCGGCCTTGTGCAAAGGTGCCATGGCTGCTGTGGATAATGCGCCGCCACCGGCCCGCATCAGCCTAAAACATCAATGATTTCACGAATCGGTTCCCGTTTGTTCTCGTTAGTTGACATTGTTTCTCGATTGCACTAGAATATAACGCGAACAATGGCGTGGCTGCCCGCGCAGTCGTCGCCCTCGTTCCTGGTCCGGCCGCAGGGGCTCGATCTACCCCCGCAGACCCTCACGGGCCCCGTGGGCTGGACTGGTCTTTTTTGCGTACCGGGCGAACGTTCGCCAGGGCAGGAGCCTCGCGTCTCAGTCGCGTACCGAGAGGCTCCCAGCCGGCAGTCCGGAGCAGCGTGCCCCCGCCCGCTGCTCCGGATGAGCCTGGACGCTACGGAGCCGGATTTGCAGGGGAGGAGCCGCGGCGCTGCAGCCGCTCGGCATCGGCCCCTGCCCTGGCGAGCTCCAGCCCGATCCCCGATCGATGCATGAAGCCTCGTCCACGGTCGCATGCCTGGGCCGGGCCCAGGTGCGTTCCGGTCCTCTGGTTTCGGAGCTGTGCTCTGGCGCTTTTCCCGATCGCATATTGTGCGACGAACCGGCGTCCGCTCGGCCGGAAAATCGTTCTAGCGCGGTTCGGCCGGCACGCTGGTGGGGAGCCCATCGGCACCCATAAAGACCGCCAGGATCCGTAGCGGGCCGGAGCCGGAGTTGCGGCCGTTGTGCGGCGTCCCGACCGCCTCCAACAGGCCGTCGCCCGCCTTCAGCGTACGCTTGCCCGCCTCGCCGTAATCGACCGTGACCTCACCCTCCAGGATGTAAGCGAAGCCCGGGATGCCATGCGTGTGCCAGCCGGTCTCCTGGCCGGGTGCGAAGCTGACGACGGCCGCGGTCACCTTGGCGGGCGCCCCGGCTGGATAGGCGATGGTCTCGCCGGTCACCGTCGTGCCGGAGGCTGCAAGCGTCTCGACGACCGGCCCCAGCGCTCGGGCCGCAGCCAGGTGACCTGCCGCAGCGCCGAGGACCATGCCGAAGGCGAACAGACCCACGGAGCGGATACTGCGACCCGGGTGACGGCGGTCATGACAGCGGCGTTCGATTGCGCTCATGGGACGGGGTCCTTATCAGAGAGGGCGTCCTCACCTGCCCCGCTGCCGACCGAAGAGCAAGTCCCCATGCCGAGCCTTCCCTTCGCAGCCCTGGCTGCCGCGCTCGGGCGGCTCGTGCCCCGCCGGCGCACGGGCTCACTCGTCGCCGCTATCGGTCTCGTCGCCGCCCAGCTCGTGCTCACGCCGCCAGCCGCGGCCCAGCGGCAGCAGGTCGAGCCCGAGACGGCCGACAGGATCGAGGCGAAGCCGCTCGCCGTGGGGCAGGACTTCATGGTCGCGACCGCCAACCCCCACGCCTCGGAGGCAGCGCGGGCGATGCTCAAAGCCGGTGGCTCGGCCGTCGATGCCGCCATCGCGGCACAGCTCGTTCTCGGGCTCGTCGAGCCGCAGTCGTCGGGGCTCGGCGGCGGCGCCTTCCTGTTGAACTGGGACCAGAGCAAAAACGAGCTCACGAGCATCGACGGCCGGGAGACCGCGCCGGCTGCCGCCAACCCCGACCGCTTCCTCGACAACGGCCAGCCGATCACTTTCGATACGGCGGTCCACTCGGGTCTTTCCATCGGCACGCCGGGTCTCGTCCGGCTGCTCGCGCACGCGCACAAGAAGCACGGCCGATTGCCATGGGGTGAGCTGTTCGAGCCGGCGATCCGCCTTGCCAAAGACGGCTTTGCCGTGTCGCGGCGGCTCGCCGTACTGATTGCTGCGAATGCCTCGGCTGCGTTCGCGGCCGATGCGCGCCGGTATTTTCTCGACGAGGCGGGAAAGCCGCTGTCGGCCGGTCATCTGCTCAAGAACCCGGCCTACGCCGCGACGCTCGAGGCAATCGCAGCGCGCGGCGCGGACGCATTCTATGCGGGGCCTGTCGCCGAGGCGATCGTGGCAGCCGCCAGAGCCGCACCCAACCGCGCCGGCGACCTTTCTCTCGACGATCTCGCGCGCTACAGGATCGAGGAGCGGCTTCCCGTCTGCGTCGGCTACCGCGCCTATCGTATCTGCGGCATGGGTCCGCCATCGTCGGGCGGCATCGCGATCGCGCAGGTGATGAAGCTTCTCGAGCCGTTCGACCTCGGCAGGGGAACTGGGGCCGCGGGCAACGTGCGCGCCATGCACCTCGTCGCCGAGGCGGAGAAGCTCGCCTACGCCGACCGCAGCCGCTACGTCGCCGATCCGGCGTTCGTGGCCGTGCCCGAGGGTCTCCTCGACGATACCTACCTCGCCGGACGCCGCCGTCTCATGGACGCCGGCGCGGCCATGCCCCCGCCGCCCGCCGGCGAGCCGCCGGCAACCAGCAAACGCGCGTTCGGCAACGACGCCACGCTCGAGCGGGCCGGCACAAGCCATCTCTCGATCGTCGACGGCGACGGCAACGCGGTCGCCCTGACGACCACCATCGAGGGGGCATTCGGATCGGGGGTGATGGCCGCGGGCTTCCTGCTCAACAACCAGCTCACCGACTTCTCGCTCCAGCCGACCGCCGCCGACGGCACTCCGATCGCCAATCGGGTCGAGGCCGGCAAACGCCCGCGCAGCACCATGGCGCCCACCATCGTCTTCGACGACAAGGGCGCCGTCGTCGCCGTGCTCGGCTCGCCCGGCGGCGGGCGGATCATCCTCTATGTCGTCAAAGCCCTGGTGGCGCTCCTCGACTGGCAGCTCGATGCGCAGGCCGCTGCCGCCTTTACCAATTTCGGCAGCATGGGCGGCGCGCTCGAGATCGAGTCGTCAATGAGCTCGCTCATTCCAGCACTCCGCCTCAAGACCTATGGCCACGACATCGACCTCGACGATATGAACTCGGGCCTCAGCATCGTCGCCCGCCGCAATGGCCGGCTCGAGGGAGGCGTGGACCCCAGGCGCGAAGGCGTGGCGCTCGGAGACTGAAGATGGCAAAGCACACCATTACCGTCGCCGGCGGCGGAATCCTCGGCCTCTGGCAGGCACTGACCCTTGCACGCGCCGGACATAGCGTGCGCCTCGTCGAGCAATCGGCCGAGCCGTTCAGGCTCTCGGCCAGCGCCCACGCGGGGGCGATGCTGGCGCCCGACTGTGAGGCGGAAGCGGCGCCCCGGCTCGTCCGCGAGCACGGCCATCTCGGGCTTGCCTTGTGGCGCACCGCCTACCCCGGGCTCGTCAACGCCGGCACGCTCGTCGTCGCCGCGGCGCGCGACCTCCCCGACCTCACGCAATTCGCCACCCGCACGGCGGGCTACAAGCGGCTCACGGAGGAGGGCATCGGAGCGCTCGAGCCGGACCTCGGAGATCGTTTCCCGGCCGGCCTGTTCTTTCCCGTCGAAGCACATATGACGACACCCGACGCCATGGGCTTCCTGCTCAATGCGGCTCGAGAGGCCGGCGTCGAAACGCACTTCGGACGGCCGTGGAGCGAGGGGGATACGGCAGAAGGCTCCTTGCTCGTCGATTGCCGCGGGCTCGCGGCGCGGGAGGACCTCTCGACGCTACGCGGCGTGCGCGGCGAGCGGCTCCTCGTCCGCTCTTCGGACGTGACGCTCAAGCGTCCGATCCGGCTCCTGCATCCGCGACACCCGATCTACGTGGTGCCATGGACAGGGCACCGCTTTCTCGTCGGCTCGACCATGATCGAGAGCGAGGACACAGGCGCGATCAGCGTGCGCTCGGCACTGGAGCTGCTCGGTGCGGTCTACGCGCTGCATCCGGGCTTTGCCGAAGCAGAGATCCTGGAAGCGGCGGCGGGCGTAAGGCCAGCGTTCCCAGACAACGTGCCGCGAGCGACCGTGCGTGACGGGGGACGCCGCATCATCGTCAATGGCGCCTACCGGCACGGCTTCCTGCTCGCCCCGGTGCTCGCCGAGGCGGTTGCTGCGTTCCTCAATCACGGCAAGGCCCATCCTCTCCTCATGACGGAGGCTGCGTGATGGACGAAGTTTCAGATGCCGCGCTGAAGCGCGTCGTGAAGATCGTCATGCTCCTCAACCTCGCCTATTTCGGGATCGAGTTCGTGGTCGCGCTCGCCATCGGCTCGGTGTCGCTCATCGCCGACAGCGTCGATTTCCTCGAGGACGCGAGCGTCAACTTCCTCGTCCTGATCGCTCTCGGCTGGACGGCAAAAGCGCGAGCCCGCGTCGGCATGGGGCTCGCCGCGCTCATTCTCGTGCCGGGGCTCACGACGCTCTGGAGCGCATGGGAGAAGTTCAACCTGCCCGTGGCTCCCGATGCGATTTCGCTGTCGATCACCGGTCTCGGCGCGCTGGCGGTCAACTTCGCATGTGCAAGCCTCCTCGCGCGCTATCGCCACGAGGGCGGCAGCCTGACCCGTGCTGCGTTTCTATCGGCACGGAACGACGTGCTGGCAAACGTCGCCATCATCGCAACGGGGTTCGTCACCGCGGCGACCTTGTCGCCGTGGCCCGACCTCGTCGTCGGCCTCGCCATCGCGGCGGTCAATGCCGACGCCGCGCACGAGGTCTGGGAGGCAGCGCGTGACGAGCACCGCGGGGCGGAAGCCTAGGCTCGCCCGGCGGCACCGACACGGTGACAGGAGGCGAGACTGGCAAGCGCCCGAACGGCACGGGCAGCGCAACTCTGACAGCGGCACTTGCCCGTCAGGCGCGCGTCCCGCCGGCTTCACACGATCGATATTGTCGCGCGTCGCGGTCAGCTGGCTGCGGGCGGCCTAGTCGGACCCCTGCGCCGCGAGCGGCAAACTGCTGCGGGTGACTGGCCTCGGATGACTTGAGGTGCCCGACCGGAGTATGGTCCCAGTCATGACCCAGACCGACAAAGACGCCACCGGCACCGACCCGGCCGCGGGCCAGTCCAGCGCCGGCACCCAGACCTCGTTCGGCTTCCAGGACGTCAGGGAGGACGACCGGCAGGGGCTCGTCAACCAGGTGTTCGCGGGCGTGGCCGAGCGCTACGACCTCATGAACGACCTCATGTCGGGCGGCATGCACCGGCTTTGGAAGCGCGACTTCGTTTCCG
Source organism: Alphaproteobacteria bacterium (assembly GCA_019137195.1). Taxonomy (GTDB): domain Bacteria; phylum Pseudomonadota; class Alphaproteobacteria; order Rhizobiales; family Hyphomicrobiaceae; genus CBDCUQ01. Next base: position 5,747 of record JAGVSR010000024.1, on the reverse strand, counting down.
AGCTCAATCCGCCGCGCGGGACGCAGCCGTTCCGCCTCCTCGACGTCGCGGGCGGCACCGGCGACATCGCGATCAGGGCGATCGAGCGGGCGGGGCCAGCGACCACGGCCGTCATCTGCGACATCAGCCCGGAAATGCTCGCCGTCGGACGCCGCCGCGTGCGCGACGCAGGGCTCGAGGGACGCATCGAACTCGTCGAAGGTAACGCCGAGGAGCTTCCCTTCGAGAGCGGAGCCTTCGACGCCTACACCATCTCGTTCGGGATTCGAAACGTAACACACATCGATAAGGCGCTCAGCGAGGCCAACCGCGTCCTGAAGCGCGGAGGGCGGTTCCTGTGCCTCGAGTTTTCTGAGTGCCAGATACCGGTGCTCGACAGGCTCTACGACTTCCACTCGTTCGAGGTCATTCCCCGCCTTGGCCAGCTTGCGGCCGGCAAGGCGGCGCCATACCAGTATCTGGTCGAGAGCATCCGCAAGTTCCCGAACCAGCAGGCGTTCCTCGAGCTCATTGGCAAGGCGGGGTTCGACCGCGCGGGCTACCGCAACCTCATGGGCGGCATCGCCGCCATCCACTGGGGCTGGAAGATCTGAGGCGACAGGGCGGCACGGGCCGTGGCGTGATCCGGAGACGCCAGCGACCGCGAGCCGGACCTCGCGGCAAACGAACTTGGCGTGCGCCAGTGCCAGTCTTGCCGCCTCGAACACTCGCAACCGACGCTGCCGGCTCCCATCCGAGTTGCGCAAAAGCTTCGAATGCCACGATGTTCCCCGGGTATTCGTGTCGCGCCCCCTTGCCCGCGGCCTGCTCCTCCCCGTAACAGAACTGTCACAATCCTGTCATCGGCGGATCCAGCCGGACCGCGGCGGCGAGACGATCGGGGATCAAGCAATGGCCAAACCGGGCAAAGGACTTTTTGCGTCGCTCTTCGGGCCGTCGCGCAACGACCGCTTTGCGAGCCTGCTCGGCACGCTCGCTGCCACGGCACTGGAGACTGCCAAGCACACCCGTGAGACGGAGGCGCAGGACGTCCGCGGCATCGTCGAGCTCGAGCACAAGGCCGACGCCATCGTCGACGAGATCCACGAGCTCCTCGACAACTCCTTCATCATGCGCTTCGACATCCCGGACTCTATGCGCCTCGCCGACGACCTCGACGACTGCATCGACGCGATGCGCAAGGTCGCGCTCCACATCGAGGCCTATCGACCGCACATTCCCAAGCTTCGGCCCGAGGCGCTCGAGCTCCTCGATATGGGCGTCACCATGCTGACGCATATCCAGACGCTGGTCGGCATGCTGGCCGAGCCGAGGCTCAGCCTGACCAAGGTGCGCGAGGTCGCGACGGTCGTCGACGGTCTCGAGGCCAAGGCCGATCAGATCGTCTCGGCTTACGAGCGCCGGCTGGTCGAGGAGTACTCGGTCCCCGGCGTCAAGACTCTCGGCTTCATCGCCTGGCACCAGCTGTTCCACCTGCTCGAGCAGATGACCGACGACGCCAATCACTGCGCCAAGATGATCCTGTCGCTCGCACGCAAGGAGGCGTGAATGAGCGCGCTGACACTGGGGCTCGCCATTGCGCTCCTCGCCGTGCTGGCAGCCGAGTTCGTCAACGGCTGGACGGACGCGCCGAACGCGATCGCGACCGTGGTCTCGACCGGCGTGATGACGCCGCGCACGGCCATCATCATGGCCGTGATCATGAACACGATCGGCGCCATGGCGGGCACCGCCGTCGCGAACACGGTCGGCAAGGGAATCGTCGACCCTGCCTTCATGACCGTGCCGGCCATCACCGCGTCCATGGTTGCGATCATCGCCTGGGGTACGTTTGCAGCCAAGGTGGGCCTGCCGGTGTCGAAGAGCCATGCTCTGCTGGCCGGCCTCGCGGGCGCCGGCCTTGCCGGGGGTGGCTGGGACGCGCTGCAGTGGTCCGGATGGCAGAAGGTCGGCATCGGCATGGTGGCGTCGCTCGGCTTCGGCTTTCTCGGCGCCTATTTCCTCGGCCGGCTCATCATCCGCTCTGCAGCCAATGCGCGCCCGGCACCCGCCAAGCGCACGTTCGATTTCTTGCAGATGCTGTCGGCGGCCTTCATGGCCTTCAACCACGGCCTTAACGACGGCCAGAAGTTCATGGGCGTGTTTGCCCTCACGCTTCTAACCGGCGGCGTGACCAAGGAGTTCCATATCGACACCTGGGTCATTGTCGTGTGCGCTCTGACCATGGGACTCGGCACCAGCCTCGGTGGCTGGCGGATCATCGAGACGGTGGGCGTGAAGATGGCGCGCATCACATCATGGCAGGGATTCGCCGCCACCATGGGTGCGTCCTCGACCATCTACGTCGCGTCGGCCTACGGCATTCCGCTTTCGACCACGCACACCATCACGAGCTCGATCGTGGGTGTCGGAGCCTCGAAGCGAGTCTCCGACGTCCGCTGGGGCGTGCTGAAAAGGATCGTGCTCGCCTGGTGCGCCACGTTCCCCATCTGCGCCGCACTCGCCTATTGCGCCGCGCTCGTCGCCAACGCGCTCTGGTCGTAACCGCGTTCCGTGCCTTGCAAAACGCACTCGGCGGGGCTGCTGTCTGCAGGATGGCAGTCTCGCTCGCATTTGTGAGCGGTCGCCCCCACTCTCCTGCCCGCGGGTCCGACCGGGGAGCGGCGTGTCCTGGTCGCTCTCGATCCGGCTTCCTCGCCATCCGGCGCGTGACAGGACCGGCAAGCGCGGTGTCCGGCGTCGAGGCTCCGTCGAGCCGGACCGCCGCCGGTCGCAAGATGACCGCCAGAGCCGGCGGGGAGCGGGTGATCAGGGGCGCCGCGCTGTCGCAAGACGCGTAAGGCCGATGGCGGAGAGGGAGTCTTTCATGCCTCGAGCAAAATCAATACGTTGCTGACGTTTCTAAATTTTCCCCCACGAAAAACCCACCCTGAAATCGTGTTCCCGCGTGCGCTACCAGGCTACATCTGGCGCAGGCAGAGGGGGAAGATCGACTGCTGACGTGAGAGATTCGACACTCTCTTCCTCCTCCAATTCGAGCGCACCACGCCCGGCTCGGACTAGACGCGGACGTCGAACCCGAAGTACCGAAGAGCCTTGATGGTCCGACCATTAATCGGCGGAACATCGTCGTCATTGATCCAGCCGTACAGCTCGAAAACACTTGTTCGCCCGAAGTGGGCCAACTTGTATTCAGAAGTGAAGATGCAATCGTAGATCCTGCGGACGAAGTCGTCGCGGTCAAATGCCAAGTGCTCGAACGTCTGCTGCACGCGCTTCATGTCATTGTCCTGTTGGAAGGCCTTGGCCAGCGCGGGTTTACCGCCCTTTGTGAAGCGCAACTGCTCGTCGAAGGCGGCACATCCCAGAAGAGCATCGGTCAGATCAGAAAACTCTGCACTACTGAGATCTTGCGGGGAGGCAAAGATAGCCTTGAGGCGCTGAAGCCGAGCCGTGCGCTCGCGATCGATTTCGATCCTGGTGTTCAACCAAACCTGCTGACGATCTGCGATGTGGGCGTTCCTCGCATCGCCGTTCAGGAGCGGGAAGCTCAGTAAGTTCTCGTCTGTTGTGAAGGTGAGCTTGGCCCAATTCAGGAAGCGATCAATCTCGTATTCAATGGGCAAATCCTGGAAGCTCGCGTGTCTTTGTCCGGTTGCCAGATAAACCGCCTGCGCTTGCGCATGAGCAGGAAGCAGGGTCTCGTAGTAATCGCGGCGAAAGGTCTCCAGGTAGGTCCGTTCCCGCGTTTTTGTCTGTGTCGCCACGTTGACCGTGACCGGAGAGGACGGCTCTAGGCCGTCGATGACATCCGACTGGGCCACACCTCCTTTTACCTTGTGCCATCGGGCAAAGGCTTCCATCGCAGCGTCCGTAAGGACGGCAGCCGCGTCCCACAGATCGTCGAAGAGGGTTGGCAGTTCGTCGAAAACGTCATCCGAGCTGTCGATGACGATGGCGATTTCCCGGTTCGACTTGAGGCCGGCATCGGTCAGATTGGCAGACCCCAGCATGGCGGTTTCGCCGAGGATGTAGAATTTCGCGTGGAACGCATCGGAGGTAAAGTAGCGAACATGGACATCGGTCATGTTTCGAGCGGCTGCCAAGGCCACTGGAGACGTTGCCCCACATAGCTTCACCAAGAGCTGCATCTTGCGGCAGCCGCATTTGCGGAGAATTTCCAATGGCTCGTTTGTCGTAAAGAACGGACAGGCCAATTGCGCTGACGGTGTTCTTCCGGCGTTGAGCATGAAGAAGTTGAGCGCAAAGTCACCTTTGCGGCGAGGTGAGTTGGTGTAGAGGGTGCGGGCAGTCATAGTCTGGGCGGAGCCTCTTCAAAGCGGTTATGAACTAGACATGTCGCGTCTCGACCTCGGCCAGCCGGCGTTTGAAACCGCTCGCGATGCTGTCGATGAGCGCTCCGGGGAAGCACCCGGCATGACTTCCGCTACCGCTTCGAGACATACGCTGTCGCGTATAAACATGAATTATGCGCGTTCGCGCATAACGTAGTCAAAACCTATACTGGGTACGCTCGTGCGGTAAGGCCTGCCGCAGGTTGGGAGGCGACGCGCCCAACCCCGCAAATCCACATTTGGGGACTTGGGGCCAGCAGCACACCTACAGCTCTCTCCCAAAATCCCGCCCGTCATTCTGCTTCCGCCAAGCCTCCATCTCGCGCTTGATCTCTGCAGCACGAGCCCCAGCTCCCGAAGCAGCAGCGCCAAACGCACCGCTGATATCCGGCGCTTTGCGATCCGTCGACACCTCGGCCTTGGAAACCTCCATCACGATAGCTGGAGCAGGGAGCGCGGTTTTAAGGTCCTGTTCGATCGCCGGCGCTGGCGCCTGACGGATGCGGCGAACTTCTGGCTCGGGCGCGGGTGTCTGAGCAGCGATGTCGTTCAGAAGTGATGCCTTCGCATCCTGGAACGTGACGGAGCGCGTCAGCTGATAGTGATGGGCTCGCTCTGTGGCGCGCTCGGCCGCCTGCTGTTCGATCAGCTTATCAAAGCGGCGCTCGTGGTGTTCCCAGATCTTCTCCGTATAGCCTTTCTGCTCGACCTTCTGCATCTGGGCGAGTTGCCTGCGCTCGCGGCCGTGCATGCGTTCGACGGCATCGAGCAGCTTTCCCTGATTGGCGATGAGAGGCAGCATTTGCCGGAGGGTGAGGGGCTTGCCATGCCCCAGCCGCTCACGCTGTGAGAACACATAGACCGCGCGCTCAAAGGGGTGCGTGGCGGTTCTTTCCACGTGCTGCATCTCCTTGCGCTGAACCCGGTAGAGATCCCGCCAGTGAGGCCGGTATTTCTTTGCCAAATGCTCCCGCGTGTTTGTGACGGCCGCCTTTGTGTTGGCATCGACGGCATCACGCTCCTTCTTCTGACGCTGCCATGTGGCGTTGCGTTCCACCTTGTGATGGAGGTCCATCTCGGCACGCAGCCGCTTCATGCGATCGACAATGTCCTTCTTGTCGAGCCACTGACTGCGCGGTACCGGGTAGTGCTTCACCGGCACGAAGGGAGGCGGCTCCAACGGTTTCGCCTTATCAGCTCCCTCGGTCAGGACTTTCTCGGCGGCAAGTTTGCGCTCCTTGGCCGCTTTGCGGCGATCCTCGTTGTTCTTGATGCGCTCTTCGCAATGAAGTCCGTGCTGTAGCTCGTAGGCTTCGGCCCACTTTGACAACTCCAACTTCGAGAACTTCATCGGCGCGGTCAGACCCGTCTGCGGGTGGACGGTGTTGACGA
>JAGVSR010000137.1 GCA_019137195.1 Alphaproteobacteria bacterium | reverse complement strand
TTCGGTTCCGCTTCCCGCTCATGCCCCGTCGCCTTCGTCCGGCATCGAGCCCGCACCCATTGCGGGCCTCGCAGCACGAAGGAGATCGTCATGACTGCATTATCGAAACCCCGCGCCGAACGCCGCGACATCCACGCTGAAATCACCGCCAGGCTCATCGCTGCCATCGAGGCCGATCCCGGTCGTCCGTCCCTGCCCTGGCGCCGTTCATCGGCACCGCTGTTCATGCCGGAGAACGCGCTGACCAGGAAGCTCTATAACGGCATCAACATCGTGAGCCTCTGGGTTGCCGCCGAATGCCTTGGCTATACGGCTCCCATCTGGGCCACGTACCGCCAGTGGGCCGAGCTTGGAGCGCAGGTCCGCAAGGGCGAGAAGTCGTCCCTTGTCGTCTTCTACAAGGAGTACGAGACCGATCCAAATCCCGACGATTCCGACGACGACGGCAAGCGCCGTGTGGCGCGAGCGTCATATGTGTTCAACTGCTCGCAGGTTGATGGCTTCACCGTACCGGATGCCCCGCAACTGCTGGGGCCCATCAAGCGCATTGAAGCTGCTGACCAGTTCATCCGCGCGACTGGAGCTCGTATCGAGAATGGCGGCGAACGTGCCTTCTATCGTCCCTCGACCGATACGATCCACATGCCGGACGAAGGCCTCTTCTGCGGAACCGGCACCATGACCCGTTCAGAAAGCTACTTCGCCGTACTTTGCCACGAGGCCATCCACTGGAGCGGCTCGGGCAAGCGCCTCGCCCGTGAATTTGGGAAGCGCTTTGGCGATGCAGCCTATGCCGCCGAAGAACTGGTCGCCGAAATCGGCAGCGCCTTCCTGTGTGCCGAACTCGGCATCACGCAGGACACGCGCGCGGACCACGCCCAGTACCTGGCGCAGTGGCTCAAGCTGCTCAAAGACGACAATCGCGCCGTCTTCACGGCTGCTGCCAAGGCGTCCGAAGCTGTCGCCTATCTCAAGAGCCTCAAGGCCCATGAAGTGTCCTAACGTCAGACCGCAATCTGTGACGGCAGACCGCGCCGTCCTTCAATGATCGGAAATGCCGAACGCGATGCCCGGTCGATGAGGACGAGATTCGTGAATGACAGCAGCCATTCGAGCTTTGGAGTATCTGGTTTGGGCACCTTGCCGCCGGCGAAAAGCTCGCTGGCCCACTGACTATCGTCGAGCCTAAGATCGAGCTGACCAATGGCTCTCAGAACTCGGCCCGCGTGCAGGCTCGTATAGTCCGACGTTCCTGCCGTCGAAATCGTCGCCCCCATTACAACCTTACCCCCGACGCTCGCCAGCGTGCTGATGCCGGAACGGGCCAGCTCATTCCTTTCGGCTGACGTGAAGCCACCAGATGCCGGCCCCACGATACCCTTGAGTTCATGACCATTGCGGGCACGAGCTTCAAGGATGCGTTGCTCCAAGTCTTCCCCGTCGAAACTGTCGTGGTCGCCAACCATTACGAACACAGCCACGTCACGCGTGAATTCGACGAAAAGCAGCTCCTTCGTCCGCGCTGGCCGCTCGACGAAGTGGAGATGATGCACGTTGTAGGCATTGAGAGCGAAATCTTTGTCCCGCCATTTCGAGGTGATCAGACGCCCTTGCGCGTCATACCGGCTCGGCGAGTAGCCCCGGAAATCTACAAGGCTAGAAAGATGCCCGGTAAGGTCAGCGCCTGCCTCAACCTTCTTCGAGATTGCGAGAACGGCATCCTTGTGCCGCCATGCCTCATCGCCCCAGAAGCCATCCAAGAATACCACTCGCCTCGGCCTTGCCGGCACAAAACGATCTGCCCAGTTCATATAAACCGTGAAGGTGGCTCCGATGCTCAGAGCGGCAAGGTCGTTGCGGTAACCGGGCTTCTGGCACGGTATCGTTGCCACGATCTCGTCGTGCAACGTGCGAACACGCACCCCGTTCAATCGTATCCCGCTCATCTCTTTCGCTTCTTCTCTTCCGCCAGAAACACCTCCAGCCAGTGTATCATGAGCTGCTGGAGGCCCTCGTTGCCGACCGTCATCGTCGCGATGATGGCCTCGGCATTCCGGCGATCGAGATCGCGCGCGAGCCGACGCGCCACGTCCTGAGCGAATTTATCCGGCCCCTTGTCGTCGAACTCGTCCTGCTCGAGTTCCGTCGCGATGTCGTAGCGATTGTAGCCGAGCAGCATGGCATAGAGCTGCCGCCGGTCGAGCTCATTGCCGAGCCTTCCGAACAGATTGTACTCAAACCCCACGTTCCTTTGCTCGGCGACATCGAACAGGAAGTCCATGACCCTGGATTGGCCCCATTCGGAGTCGGGCGTGCGCGTGATGGCGCGCAGGAGCATCTGAACGAGCTCGTCCATGTTCGCGAAGTTGATCTGCTGCTCGAAGAACGGCTGCATTGCCTCGTGCAGCTTGCGATCAATCCTAAGCGTGACCTCGATTTTGTCGTCCGTCTTGCCTGTCGTCGCGTCCGTCATGTGCCGCTCCCTGCCCTATCCTCAGCCCGCAACACCTCGCACCAATGGAACACGGCCTCACGCTCGTTCGGTGCAAGGCCGAATAGGATTGGCCGCAGGACCAGCCACCGTGCTGTCTCGGTCGCGCCACGGTCATTGAGAAGTTGCGCCAGTCCCAGAAGGTACTCTTCCATCTCCTGAGCCGTTGCACGCGGCGGCCATTGCGCCGCTGCCGTGAAAGTCATCGATTGCCGTCCTGTTGTTGGTGTGCGGCCGGGATCTTGCGCGCTTGCCTCGCAGGGCCGTGCTTGGTGCGCGGCTGCCGTTCAATCCCGGACCTTGTCTCGTCTGACGTTCGGCATCCGATCGAATTACGGCGCGTTCATGGTCGCCGGTGAGAAGCACGACGAGATCAATCACCGTGTTCCGCCATGTGCCTGCATGTCTAGTTGCATGCAATCCGGCATGTTCGCTTTGCCTGGGCTCAGCACTCCTCTCTCGTGCACGGGGAGTTCAAGGCGCAATCCCACGACGGCCTTCAAGGATGGGGTCTAACCGAACCCGATCGCTATGGGTCAACAGGCTGCCCGATCCGTTCGCCCCCCAGGGCAAAGCCGGGGGCTCCCGTGTGGCCTGTGTGACC
>JAGVSR010000070.1 GCA_019137195.1 Alphaproteobacteria bacterium | reverse complement strand
ATGAGATCGAGGGCCGGACCGGCCGACTCGTGATGCGATCCGTGGCCGTCGTCGCCGTGCTCGTGAGCCTTGGCGCCATGGAACATGGGGCCGCTGCCGCTCATTCCGTTCAGGCGATAGGAGACGGCGAGATTGTAGAGGAACTGGTCGCCGAGGTCGGTGGACTGCGTGCCTTCGGTGACGAGGTTGTAGAGTGCGTTGGCGTCGAACGACCACGCGCCGATGCGATGCGTGAGAGCGATACCCAGGAGGGGGTCCCACGACCCGGAGCCCGGCTGGAACTCAGCATCTTGCAGCTCGCCTTCGCGCGTCTTGTTGTCGGTCACGCCGGTCGGTGTCTTGAGGCCGAGGATCACAGCCGCTTCAGTGCTGGTGGCGCGGAGGAACCTGTACTGGCCATAGAGCGATAGATCGCCGATTCCGTCCGAGCCGCCGTGGTCCTCGACCGATAGATGATGCTCGTGCTCACCGCCGCCCGCACCCTCCTCGTGCTCGCCATGATGAGCGGCGCGGATGCCGGTACGCTTGATGTAGGGCAGACGGACGCCGACCATAAGGTCGTTGGTGAGGCCGTAGACGCCGCTGAGGCCGTAGCTCTGGATCGAATTCAGGCCGTGGACGTGATCCTCGCCGGCTTCCGTGGCCTCGATTAGGGTCGTATCGGAGAGCTGATCGAAATCCGAATAGATGACGGATATGCCGAGCGCGCCATGGCCCTGCTCGAGAGTGGTTGCCGAGATGGTATTGATCGGTCCTCCGGCCGCCGAATTGCCGATGCCGCCGGGATGGTGGGCGAGGGCACTGCCTGCTGCGGAAATGCCGGCTGTGAGCACGATGCCGGCGGCGGTCGAGCCGCGTATCAAACGTTTCATGGAATTGCCTATAGGTTCACGTGACGCCGGACGACCGCGAGCTGCGGGAGGCAGCACGCGAGCCATCGCTTCATGGGTACGGGAAGACTCAGGCGGGTGGTGCGCGGCTGCCGACGCCTCCGAGGCGGAGAACGTCGGCAAGGGCATTGGTGCTGGCGAGGACGATGCCGGGTCGCGGCTCCGGCGCCGGGCCGGCAAACACGGGTAAGCCGCCCGTTCCCGCAGTGGACACCGCGAGTGCCAGGCAGACTGGACAATCCGACCAGCGCTCGTGTTTCGCATGCCGCTCATGGTGATCGGCCGTCGCGTGATCTGCCGCCGCTGCCAGGCTCCTGCCCTCATGGCAGGAATGAGCGGCGGCGGCGAGCGCGGCGCCGATGTTCTTGATGACGTAGCAATGCGCGCGCGCGACCGGGCTCGCAAGCAGCGCCGCAATCACGAGCAAGGTCACCCACCGAAGCTGGTGCCTGATAAACGCCATGGGCAGAGCATGGCTCGGTTCAGACCTATGTCAAGATTGAATGTGATAGGGTATCAAATTGCGCCAAGGCGTGGCGGCCCGGCATCATCAGCTCCAGGGTGCAAGGGATCAATTGACGAGGCGGACGGACTTGGGCCCGCCGGAGGCGGAAATGTCCGTTGCCGTGGACGTCAGCTGCCAATTGGTGTCATCGAGGATCAGCGTCTTGACGACCATGGCCAGGTCACGCACCTCGGCGTTCGACGACGAGTTCAATATCACGTCGCGGCTCGGTAGGTGGATGATGCCCTTGAGATCGAAGCCGCGGGAGTCGTCCATGACGAAGGGCGACGGCGCTAGCCCTTCCTTCTCGAAAATGATGACGTCCTTGTAGCTGCCCGAGGTTGGCGGCGTGAGGGTTGCTGCCACGGCGCTGTTGAACTGTATCTTCGATTGATCGGCGAAATAAAAGACGACGCCGCTTCCAGTCCAGTCTCCGCCGTTCACGTTCCATCCTCCGTCCTTGATCACGTAGACACCGGGATCGAATTTGACCTGGGGCTGACTGTTGAAGTTGGTCCAACCGCAGTAGACGCCGGGCTTGAGGTTGATGACTCCGCCGTTGTAGTTCCGGTTCGTCTCGTCGCAGGTCGAGGAGTCCGGCTCGGGAAATACACCAGCGTAAGGATCGTTTGCGGTATCGCACGATGTGACGAGGTTCGGATGCGAGCCGCCATTGTCGATGATCGAGCTTCCGGCGACGCAGAGCCTCTTGCTGTCGATGTCCGACGAGGCGTTGAAGATGGCGGCAGGCGCAGCCTGCGACCTGACGTGGATCTCACAGTCGGGCGCCTTGACGGTTGCGCCGCTGTTGACCAGCAAGGCCTGTGGAGCAGCCGCATCGAGCACGAGAATGCAGACTCTGCCGCTTCCATCGACGTCGGCGGTCGCCTCGACCCCGATGTCGAAACTTCTGAAGCCTACCGCTCCGAGCAAGGTCGCGGCGAGCTTTGCCGAGGCGGTTCCCGACATCTCGGTGGCGCTCTTGCTGACAAAGCTGAGGCTGATCGGGGGAGGGTTGTCCGCCTTCAGGTTCTCGTTGAAGACTTGCGTGGCCGCACCGACGCGTTGGCTCTCTTCGAGCCGGACGGCAGCCAGAACGGCGGCATCCATTGCGGTCTGCATGGTGCTCTGGAGATGCGCCATGCGCCCGTAGTCGACGGCCACTCCGGCACCAGTCAGGAGGGCCATGAGAACAATCGCGAAGATGACGGCCGTCGCTCCTCGTTCCTCCTTGTGAAAGGTGGATAGACGGTCAATGACGTGGGGCATGGTTGATCAGTCTCGTGATGAATAGTTTCAAAAAATAGGATAGAAATGGCCGGCTAATTATGGGCGAACAGGGATGTTTAAGAATTCATCGTAGAACGATCTGGATCAGAGAAAGGGCCAAAAAACACGTCGACGCAGGACAAGACGCGCCGCCTGAATGGGCTATTCCGCCGCCTCGCGTGCCGGGTCCTGTAGGTCTTCGGGTGGCGTTGGAACGGTGAAGCCACCGGCGGCGACGAGGCGCGAGAAGAGGCCGTTCTTGGCCACGAGCCCTTGAAACGTTCCGCGCTCGACGATCCGGCCGCTGTCCATGACCAGAATCTCGTCGGCGTCGGCAACCGTCGACAGGCGGTGCGCGATAATGAAAGTGGTGCGCCCGCGGCGCAGCGCGTCGAGCGCACGCTTGATCTTGACCTCGGTCTCGGCGTCGAGAGCGCTC
>JAGVSR010000151.1 GCA_019137195.1 Alphaproteobacteria bacterium | reverse complement strand
GTCCGTCGAGGTTTCGCGACCAGAAGTCCAGGAAGCTTTTGAGCTTGGGGAACCGCGGGTGAAGATCGTAGTCCTGCCAGACGTAGCTCTGAATGAGTGCCGGATAGTCTGGAAGGCGATAGAGGATCTCGGCGGTCGTGAGACTGTAGCCTCTGAGCAAGAGAGCGAAGTCGGTCTCGGCCGCATCGTGCTTTGCCATGTGTCGGTCAACCTCCAAGGTGGACGAATCCGGCATTGACGTGACGATGATAGCCGAGCTGTTGCCTGAGTAAATAGGAAAGAGTCAGATAAAACAAGGCGCTAGCAGCATATCGCTGCCGCTGCTAACAGCCGCCCGGAGGTTCGGCAGACAGACGCCTCGCACGTGGGCAAAGCGATCATGATATAGACGGCGAACCGTCCAGTCGCCGCTGACCCGATGCTCGCTGCCGTCCTCACCAGCTTCACGACGTTCTTCGCGACCGTCGGCCCCGTTGAGGCCGCTGTGCTGTTCGCGACCTTCACGCGCGCCATGACGGCCCGAGACCGGCGCGCAATCGCTGCCAGGGCCGTGGCCATCGCCTTCGTCATCCTGGCCGCCGCGACACTGTTCGGCGGTCCGCTGCTGCGCCAGCTCGGTGTCGGCATCCCGGCACTGCAGACCGCGGGCGGCATCCTGCTCCTCATGATTGCTCTCGAGATGGTGTTCGCGCGGCCGGCATCCACCTTCAAGCTGACGCCGCCCGAGGGCGCCGAGGCCCAGGCCAAGGACGATCTCGCCGTCTTTCCGCTGGCGACGCCCCTCCTCGCCGGCCCCGGGGCCATGAGTGCCGGCGTTCTCCTCGCCGCCAACGCCCACGGCGACCCCATGGCGCTGGCGGTGACGGTCGCGGGGCTCGCCACCGTGATGATCATCACTCTCGCTCTGCTGCTCGTCGCCCACCAGCTCTCGCGCTTCCTCGGTGTCACCGCGCAGCGCGTCCTCATGCGCGTGTTCGGCATCCTCCTTGCTGCCATTGCCGTGCAGGCCATGTTCAACGGTCTTGCGGGCAGCGGACTGTTCCCCCCGCGGGGCTGACCGGGAATTGCCGCGTGCCGGGAAGAAGCTCCCTTGCGACGACGACGAGCCACGCCTAAAGAGCAGGCCATGTTCCAGACCTTCTCCTCCTCCTCCCATCCCGCCGATGCCGCCCCGCGCGTGAAGGCGCTGCGCCAGCTCATGGCGAAGCAGCGCCTCGACGCCGTTCTCGTGCCCCGCGCCGACGAGCACCAGGGCGAGTACGTTCCGCCCTCCGCTGAGAGGCTCAAGTGGCTGACGGGCTTCTCGGGCTCTGCCGGCATCGCCGTCGTCGCCAAGAAGCACGCGGCCGTGTTCGCTGACGGGCGCTACACCGTTCAGGTACGCGCCGAATGCGACGCCGAGCTGTTCGAGTTCCCGGGCCTCGCCCGCGCCAGACTGGCCGAATGGCTCGCCGCCAAGCTACCTAAAGGCGCTGCCGTCGGTTACGATCCGTGGCTCCACACCGCAGGCGAGATCGAGCGCCTCGCCGCTGCGTTGGCGCCGAAGGGCCTAAAGCTGAAGCCGCTCTCGAGAAACCTCGTCGATCGCGTCTGGGGCAAGGACCGCCCTGCTCCCCCGGCGACCCCGATCCGACCGCATCCGGTGGCGCTCGCCGGACGCGGCGCCGACGAGAAGATCGCCTTCGTCCAGAAGAAGCTCGAGGCCGCGCGCGAGGACGCACTCGTCCTGACCCTGCCCGACAGCATCGCCTGGACCTTCAACATCCGCGGCAGCGACGTAGCACACAATCCTGTGACGCTCGCCTTTGCGATCGTACCCGTCAAAGGCAAGGCCGAGCTCTACGTCGATCCCGCCAAGCTGACGCCGGAGGCGCGCGCCCATCTGTCGCCCGTGGCCAGGCTTGGCAAGCCCGGCGACCTCGAGGACCGCCTCGCCGCCTTGAAGGCGGCGGGCAAGCGTGTGCGCCTCGATCCCGAGACTGCCGCCTCGTGGTTCCTGCGCACGCTCGGCGTCAAGGCCGTCTCCCGCGGTCCAGATCCCACCATCGCCTTGAAGGCGGTGAAGACCGGTGCCGAGATCGAAGGTGCGCGCGAGGCACACATCCGCGACGGCGCCGCCGTGTGCCGCTTCCTCTCGTGGCTCGATCGCGAGGCGCCGGGCGGCGAGGTCGACGAGATCGAGGCCGTGGAAAAGCTCGAGGCCTGCCGCGCCGAGACCAACCGGCTGCTGGAGATCTCGTTCGACACCATCTCGGGCAGCGGTCCGAACGGCGCCATCGTCCACTACCGCGTCTCCGACAGGACCAACCGCCGACTCGGGCCCGGCGAGCTGTTTCTCGTCGACAGTGGCGCGCAGTATCAGGACGGCACCACCGACATCACGCGCACGGTCGCAATCGGAACACCCACGCACGAGATGCGTGAGCGGTTTACGCTCGTCTTGAAGGGCCATATCGGCGTTGCCACCGCCCGTTTCCCGAAGGGCACGCGCGGCGTCGACCTCGATCCACTGGCGCGCCGCGCGCTCTGGGCCGCCGGTCTGGACTACGACCACGGCACCGGCCACGGCGTGGGCAGCTATCTCTCCGTCCACGAGGGTCCGCAATCCATCAGCCGGCTAGGCATGGTGCCGCTCGAGCCCGGCATGATCATCTCCAACGAGCCCGGATACTACAAGGAAGGCCATTACGGCATCCGGATCGAGAACCTCGTGCTCGTGACGCCGTTCGAGATGACGAGGGATGCCGAGCGCGAGACGGCCGGGCTCGAGACGCTGACGCTGGTGCCGATCGACCGCCGCCTCGTCGTCAAGGACATGCTCACGCGCGACGAGGTCCAGTGGCTCGACGCCTATCACGCCCGCGTCCGAAAGGTGATCGGTCCCCTCCTCGGCGCCGAGACCCGCGCCTGGCTCGATGCCGCGACGGCGCCCCTGTGAAGGCTTCCAGCCTTCTCCTCAAGCAGGGAGCGTGTATCCAACCCGGCTCTCCGGCGAGCGCCAGCCATGCACCGGATCAACGATTGGCTCGGACTGCTGGCAGGATTGAATGATGTCTGCGGCAGACCGCAATTGCCCGGGAAACCTGACGCAGCGGCAAGTGGCGCTCCGGGCCAGGAGTGACCGCGGCTCAACCTACGAGGGCAAGCTTGCGGTTCGCCCGGTTACTGCCGGGTAGCGAACGCCAAACTGTGATATTGTTTAAATAGACACGCGTGCATGCAACACGGAGCGGCTGATGGAGATTTCCGTCGAAACCACAGTGAAGGCACCGATCGACAAGGTCTGGCGCGCGTACACGTCCCCCGATCACATCACCAAGTGGAACTTCGCGTCCGATGACTGGCACTGTCCACGAGCAACCGGTGATCTCCGCATCGGCGGCCAATTCAGCTCTCGCATGGAGGCCAAGGACGGCAGCATGGGCTTCGACTTTGCCGGGACCTATACCAACATCATCGAGCACAAGCTCATCGAGTATTCCTTCGGTGATCGCGTCGCGAAGGTCGAGTTCAACCCAGGCGCAAGCGGCGTTGTCGTGCGCGTGACGTTCGAGAGCGAAGCCACGCATTCGCTCGATCAGCAGCGTGCCGGATGGCAGGCGATCTTGAACAACTTTGCACGGTACGCTCAAACGCTGTGAAGGGGCACAATGCCACTCGCGAAACTGCTGCATGCCTGCGGCGGCGACGCGATGTGATCGGATCGCAGTGGGGCGGTCGGAAGCCTGGAGCCGCTGGCTGCTGTCGGCTATCCCAAGATGCCTGGCATATGGTTCGTCCGGTCACTGGTCGTTCCGCAGACAAGGCGACTTAATTGCATCGGAGCCTATGCCGTGTAGGATTCAAGGCATGACGAAAAAATTGGTCATCTGGACCCTGGACTGGGTCCCTGCGGGTGACGCTCCACGCGGGTTCGTGCGCGACCTGCGCTTGCGATGGGCGGCGGAGGAAGCAGGCTTGTCGTATGAGGTGCGTACCGTGCCCTTCGACGATCGAGCGACCAATCATCTCGACCGCCAGCCATTTGGGCAGGTGCCCTTTCTGACCGATGGGGACGTAAACATGTTCGAGAGTGGCGCGTGTCTGCTGCACTTGGCTCGCGGCAGCGAGGCATTGATGCCACGCGATCCCGTTGGCGAAGCCGAAACGCTCCAATGGGTGATCGCGGCCCTGAACTCGGTGGAGATGGTCACAGTGCCGTGGTGGTTCCTAACGATTACCGGTCAGACCGAGAACGGTCTCACCGGCTGGATGAACCAGCGGCTTGCCCACATTGAGAGAGTCCTGGCCGAGCGCCAGTGGCTCGCAGCAGATCGCTTTACGGTCGCGGACCTCCTGATGGCGGATGTGCTGCGTGTCGGCCTCGTTCGCGCTCATGGCAACCGTCCAGCTACCGAAGCCTACATCAAGCGCACCATCGACCGTCCCGCCTTCCGCAAGGCGCACGCAGACCAGATGGCGCACTTTGCTGCGGCGGACAAAGCGGGGTCGCGATAAGGTCGTAAGCAGACGCGCCCGTTCTGAGCACGGCCCGGTGCCGTGGCTTCAGTAACGGGTCAGCAACGACGGTCTGGGGCGCTGGCTGAATGCCTGCTGCGCTCCCGCAAGCTGCCGGTTGTAGTCCTCGCGGATGCGAACGAAATCAACGCCGCACCATCCGGTACACGCTTTCCTCGAGTGCCGTCAGCCCGCGCTTGGCGAGGTTCTGGCTCATCGGCAGCCCGTCGCGCGCTTCGAGCCTGGTGATGCGGAAGGCGCCGCCGAACAGCCGCTCGACCTGCGCCGCGGGTACCGGGAACGGCGGACCTTCCATCTGCGAGGGATCGAAATCTAGCGAGACGAGCAGCACCGGCACGCCAGACGGCACCAGTGCGGCCATCTTGTCGGCGTAGGCCTGCTGCATCGTTCGCGGCATGGCGACGAGCGACGCCCGGTCGAAAACGGCCGAAATTCGCCGCGTCGCCTCGGCCGGCATGGAGAAGAAGTCGCCGGCCCAGAGTTCGTAAGGCCCCGCACGCTTGATCTTATGCACGCCTGCCGTCTCAACGCCGGGCGCCCGCGCGCGCTCGGAGAAGAAGCTGTCGACCGCGAGCTCCGACAGCTCGATGCCGAGCACGTTCATGCCCTCGTCGGCCAGCCACACCATGTCGAGGCTCTTGCCGCAGAGAGGAACAAAGACCTGCGCGCCTCGCTTGAGCCCGAGCGACGGCCAGTGCCTGGCCAGCAGGTCGTGAACGGTCTTTTGATGAAAGCCGGTGTCCGCCCGCTGCCAGCGGTCGATCCAGAATTTGGGGTCCATGGCACGTCCTGCGTTGTAAGGGTCCGCGCTTGTTAGCGACTGGGCCT
Organism: Alphaproteobacteria bacterium; assembly: GCA_019137195.1. Classification (GTDB taxonomy): domain Bacteria; phylum Pseudomonadota; class Alphaproteobacteria; order Rhizobiales; family Hyphomicrobiaceae; genus CBDCUQ01. The sequence continues at coordinate 33,207 of JAGVSR010000151.1, read as the reverse complement.
CGAGCCGGCAATGACGTAAGGCAATCCCGGACCCGCCGACGACGGTCGAAGGAGCCGCTTGCCAGCTTCTGACACCGCGCTAAGCTGCGTCGCACGACATCGAGTATCCGCTGCTCAGGGGTGGGTCCATGTTCAGGCAATCGGCGCCGGCCTCTGCCCGGCCTGTCACCGATTCCGACCGGCTCCGGGTCTTCGTTTCCTACGCGCGACGTGATGCCAGCGATTTCGCGGAGTACCTGGTCGTCGCCTTGAAGCTCAACGGCTTCGATGCGTACCTGGACCGCCACGACATCGCTCCAGGCGAGCCATGGGAGGCGCGCCTCGGCGCCTTGCTGACCAGGTCCGACTCGGTGGTATTTGTCATCACGCCCGCGTCGGTTAAGTCGGAACGGTGTGGCTGGGAGCTGAACCGCGCCGTGGCACTCGGCAAGCGGCTCGTGCCGGTGCAATGGGTCGGCGTGCCCGAAGCAGACGTGCCTGATGCGCTCAAGACGCTCAACTATACGGTCTTCACGTCCGGACAACCATTCGCCGACCCACTCGCCGATCTCGACAGGGCGCTGAGACAGAACCTCGCCTGGTTGCGCCGGCTGACTGATCTGTCGGAAAGCGCCAAGCGCTGGGATGCTCTGGGGCGAGACCCGGACCTCCTCCTTAGAGGAGCGTTTCTGGCAGAGGCGGTCGCCTGGGAGGGGGAGCGCAATCGGAATGCGCCCGAGATTCCCCCGGTGCTCAACGCCTTCATCGGGGCCAGCGAGGACGCAGACAAGGCGCGTCAGAGCGAGGCGCAGCGACGGCTGCGCGAGAAGCTGCAGATCCTGGTCGCGGCGCTGGTGATCACGCTCGGTCTGTTTGGCGCCGCTATCTACGAGTGGCGGGCCGCGGTCGCGGCTGAGAACAACGCGCTGGAGGCAAAGAGTAGCATCGACGGCCTGATCAAGCGCATCAAGGTCGGCAGGTCGAAAGACGAAGGTGTTCGTGCGATGCAAGAGACCTGTGCCGCAGCAGTGACTTCCATCGAGACCATGGCGACCACCAAGGATCCATCGGAATTCTCGGCAAATGCCGATCGCTTCCGCCAGCTCTATTGGGGCGGAATGAATCTACTCGAGCTTCGCCAGGCGACCGAGAACTACGATGGCACTCGAGACAGCATTGTTCACAGCCTCATCGAGACCGCGATGGTGCGGGCGAACGGCAAGCTGAAGGAGGTCGAGAACGCGGGGTCGGAGGTCCCGCCCTCGTCGCTGATCGAGCATGCCAGGGAGGTCGATGCGAAATGTGCCGACTTCCTCGGCGCCAAATGATGGTATCGCACTCAAGGTCGGATTTGTGTGCGGCGGTATCCTCGTGCGGGCTCTTGTACGGCGCCGGAAAACTCAAGCATCAAAGCTCGGCCACGCCGGTTTGAGACCGCCGCGATCGAGACACAAGACGCGTCGCGATCAGCTCCGGTAGTCGGCATTGATAGACACGTAGTCATGGGTGAGGTCGCATGTCCACACGGTAGCCGACGCCTTGCCGACGCCGACATCGACGCGGATCACGATCTCTCGGTTCTTCATGTACTTGGCGACCGTCGCCTCGACGTACTCGGCCGCCCGCTCGCCGTTTCGCGCGACGCAGTGCTCGCCGAACGTGATGGTGAGCTTATCGCGGTCCGCCGCCTCGCCCGACTTGCCGACAGCCATGACGACGCGGCCCCAGTTCGGGTCCTCGCCCGCGATCGCAGTTTTCAAGATCGGCGAGTTGGCGCAGGCGAGCGCGATCCTCCGCGCGGCCGCCCAGCTCTCTGCGCCCTCGATCTCGAACGTCACGAACTTTGACAGGCCTTCGCCATCCTTGGCGACCTGGATGGCGAGGTCGCGCATGAGGTCGTGCAGCTTCGCGGAGAAGTCGGCGAGCTTCTTCGACCGCTTCTTGCAAATCGGCCTCTGCCCCCGGTCTGCCGCCTTGCCGGTGGCGAAGAGCAGGCAAGTGTCGCTGGTCGAGGTATCGCCGTCGACCGTCATACAGTTGAACGTCGTCTTGGTGTGCTCGGCGAGCAGATGCTGCAGGGCGTCGGCACCGATGGCGGCGTCCGTGAAGATGTAGCAAAGCATGGTTGCCATGTCGGGCGCGATCATGCCGGCCCCTTTGCAGAAGCCGTTGATCGTCACCTCGACACCGTCGATCATCGCCGTACGGGTCGCGAGCTTCGGGAACGTATCGGTGGTCAGAATCGCGCGCGCCGCCGCCTCGAACGCGTCCGCCTTGGCGTCTTTGACGAGCCCGGCGAGCAGATGCGCGAACTTGCCGGCATCGAGCGGCTCGCCGATGACGCCCGTCGACGAAACGTAAACGTCGTGCGGCTTGCAGCCGGCCGCCTCGGCGGCGAATTGAGCCGTAAGCTCTACCGCCTCCTCGCCGCGCCGGCCGGTGAAGGCATTCGCATTGCCGGAGTTCACGACCAGCACGCGGGCGCGGCCCTTCTTGAGGCTCTTTCTGCACCACAGCACCGGCGCCGACGCGGTCTTCGACTGGGTCAGCACTCCGGCAGCGGCCGTATCCTCGTCCAGGACCGCGACCATGAGATCCGTACGGTCCTTGTAGCGGATGCCGGCTTCGGCGGTCGCGAAACGTACGCCCTCGATCGGTCCGAGCTTTGCGAGCGCCTTGGGCGCGAACGGAGAGACGGCGGCAGCTTTGCCCATGATCGGCACCTTTCCCCCTCTCACTTGCGGGGAGGGGACAGGGGCGGGGGAACCCCTGCGACGCGGGTCAGGGAGTCCCCCCTCCCTAGCCCCTTCCCACAAGAGATGGGGGGAGGGGACCTGGCGGCATGCCTCTCGAAAACAGATCGGGCCGCCATAATCAAGCGGCCCGGTCAAGAATGGTACCATCCCTGTCGGCCGCCTGCGGCCGTCGGAGGGGCGTTGGCGCCCAGCAAAGGGGCCCTACTGCATCCCCCCGGCTCCGGCCTTGTCCTGCTCGACGATCTTCTTCACCTCGGGATCGACGTACTCGATCTTTGCCGCGCCGCGGAGCGCCGTCAGACGCTCCTCCGCCGCCTGCTTGACGAGCGCACCGGCGAGCTGCCCCTTCACTTGCTCGAACTTGGGCGGCTCCTTCTTGCGCCGGTCCTCGAGCTTGATGATGTGCCAGCCGAACTGGCTCTTGACCGGCTTCGACACCTCACCGGCCTTGAGCGCGAACGCTGCCTGCTCGAACTCGGGCACCATCTGTCCCTTGCCGAAGTAGCCGAGCATTCCGCCGTCCTCCTTGGAGCCGGCATCCGTCGACAGCTCCTTGGCGACGACCGCGAAGTCGGCACCGCCTGCGATCTTCTCCGCCGCCTTCTTCGCTTCGTCCTCGGTCTTGACCAGGATGTGGCGCGCCTGAATCTCCTCCTCGACCGGCATCAGCTTCACCTGCTGGTCGTAGAAGGCCTTGGCGGCGGCATCGTCGACCTTGGCTCTGACGTTCTTGTCGAAATAGGCCTCCCGCAGCGCCCGCTGGCGCATGTAGGCAAGCCGCTTCTCGAAATCGGGCCCCTCGCCGAGCTTGTCCGCACCCGCTGCCGCGGCCATCAGCTCGGTCTCGATCAGGTATTCCGTTAGATACCTGCGCTTGATCGCCTCCGGCACTGCGCCAAGCTCGGCCCCCACCTCCTGGTCGGCGAACTTGAGGTCGGTCTCGGTGATGGCCTTGCCGTTGACGGTCGCCATTACCTTTTCCTCGGCGTGGCCGGGGACGGGCGTCACCGCCAGCGCGGCGGCGAGGCTGGCAGCCGGAAGGCAGCGGGCGAGGAAGGGCTTCATCGGGGACATCCTGAAGGTTGCGGGAACGGGGCCGTCCAGAGCTCCGGCCGGGCGGTCGGGACCGGGCCGGCGAGATCGGGCGGCATCCTTAGACCCCCGTGCGGTCGGTGCCAAGCCGAAACGCGTGACAAGGGCGGGTAGGCGGCCAGCCGGACCGGGGCGGCGCGGCCGGGCGGCCTGTGCCGGCCGGGCGCACGCCGCGTTGACAAGGCCCCCCCCCGCTCCCTATGTCTCCCTCCGCATTCGCTGTTCGCGAGGCGTGGGTGGCGCAGGCCGCCCCGCCGCGATTTTCCGCGCTTCGTCATCCGCGATCCCGTGCTACAGCGGGGCCGGCGCGGGATCGGCAGGTCGAACGCCGAAACGTCTTCGCCAGGCGCCGACGGGCGCCCGAATTTTTCGTGGGCCTGGCCCCACAATCTCAAGGACGAACCTCACATGCTGTCCCTTGGCTCGCTGGCGTCGAAGATTTTCGGCTCGTCGAACGACCGCAAGCTCAAGGCTATGCGCCCCAAGGTGGACGCCATCAACGCTCTTGAGGCGGAGGTAGCGGCCCTCTCGGACGACGAGCTTCGCGCTCGCACGGCAGCCTTCCGGGAGGAGATAGCGGGCGGTGCCACCCTCGACAGTCTGCTCGTGCCAGCCTTCGCCACCGTCCGCGAGGGCGCCAAGCGCAGCCTCGGTCAGCGCCACTTCGACGTGCAGCTGATCGGCGGCATGGTGCTCCACGGCGGGTCCATCGCCGAGATGAAGACCGGTGAGGGCAAGACGCTCGTCGCAACGCTCGCCGTCTACCTCAACGCGCTCGCCGGCAAGGGCGTCCACGTCGTCACCGTCAACGACTACCTCGCCCGTCGCGACGCCGAGTGGATGGGCCAGGTCTACCGGTTCCTCGGTCTCACCGTCGGCTGCATCGTGCATGGCCTCTCGGACGCCGAGCGCAAGGCGGCATACGCCTGCGACGTCACCTACGGCACCAACAACGAGCTCGGCTTCGACTACCTTCGCGACAACATGAAGATGCGCAAGGACGAGATGGTCCAGCGCGGCCATGCCTTCGCCATCGTCGACGAGGTCGACAGCATTCTGGTCGACGAGGCCCGTACGCCGCTCATCATCTCCGGACCCGTCGAGGACCGCGCTGACCTCTACAACGCCGTCGACGCCATGATGGTCGAGCTGCTGAAGGCCAACGACGTCATCGAGCGTGATCTGAGAAAGCAGCACAACGGCTCGGCCGAGGCCCTCAAAGAGGCGCTCAAGGCACAGGGCTACTACGAGCTGGACGAGAAGCAGCGCCAAGTCTCGCTGACCGACGTCGGCAACGAGAAGATGGAGGAGATGCTGGTTGCCTCCGGAACGCTGACGGGCTCGCTCTACGACATCGAGAACGTCACCATCGTTCACCACGTCAATCAGGCGTTGAAGGCCCACAAGCTTTTCCAGCGCGACAAGGACTATATTGTCAAGGCCGGCGAGGTCATCATCATCGACGAGTTCACCGGCCGCATGATGCCGGGTCGGCGCTATTCGGAAGGACTGCATCAGGCGCTCGAGGCCAAGGAGCACGTCGAGATCCAGCCCGAGAACCAGACGCTGGCCTCGATCACCTTCCAGAACTACTTCCGCCTCTACAAGAAGCTCGCCGGCATGACGGGAACCGCCGCGACCGAGGCCAACGAGTTCATGGACATCTACGGGCTCGACGTGATCGAGATCCCGACCAACCTTCCGGTCTCGCGTATCGACGAGGACGACGAGGTCTACCGCACCCAGAAGGAGAAGCTCGCTGCCATCGTGGCGACCATCGCCGACTGCTACCGCCGCGCCCAGCCGGCCCTCGTCGGCACGACCTCGATCGAGAAGTCGGAGGTCCTGTCCGCGCTCTTGAAGGACAAGGCCTACATCCGCGAGCTCGGCAAGAAGCTCATCGAGCAGTCAGAGCGCATCGGCAACCCGAAGCCCGGTCCCGACGCCGATCTCAAGGCCTATCTTGCCGACATCGGCGCCTACCTCGGGGAGCTTGCGGCCAAGAAGGGCAACGAGGATCCCGTTCCGCACCGCGTCCTGAACGCCCGCTTCCACGAGCAGGAGGCCATGATTGTCGCCCAGGCCGGCGTGCCGGGCGCCATCACCATCGCCACCAACATGGCCGGCCGCGGCACCGACATCCAGCTCGGCGGCAACGCCGAGTATCGCCTGAAGGACTGGATCGCAGAGGAGAAGGCGAAGGGAGTCGAGCCGACGCCCGAGGCCATCGCCAGGGAGCGCGCCCGGATCGAGGCCGACATCAAAGCCAAGAAGGGGATCGCCCTGGCGGCGGGCGGCCTCTATGTCATCGGCACCGAGCGCCACGAGAGCCGCCGCATCGACAACCAGTTGAGGGGCCGTTCCGGCCGCCAGGGTGACCCCGGCCACTCGAAGTTCTATCTCGCGGCCGACGACGACCTCATGCGCATTTTTGGCGGCGAGATGATGGAGAACATGCTCCGGAAGCTCGGCATGCAGGAGGGCGAGGCCATCGCCCACCGCTGGCTCAACAAATCGCTCGAGACCTCGCAGAAGAAGGTCGAGCAGAGGAACTTCGACATCAGGAAGCAGATCCTGAAGTACGACGACGTGATGAACGACCAGCGCAAGGTCATCTTCGACCAGCGCCTCGCCATCATGGGAGAGGACGACGTCTCCGAGATCGTGAAGGGGCTGCGCCACCAGGTGGTCGAGGATCTCGTCAAGCGCCACATTCCCGAAAAGGCCTACGCCGAGCAGTGGCAGACGAAGGAGCTCAAGGAGGCGATTCAGGGCATCTTCGGCCTCGAGCTGCCGATCGAGGCCTGGGCCGACGAGGAGGGCATCGCCGACGAGGAGATCCGGGAGAGGATCTTGACGGCCGTCGACGAGCGTGCGGTCGAGAAGGAGCAGGAGCTCGGCCCCGACCTCTACCGCGAGATCGAGAAGATGGTGCTCCTGCAGACCCTCGATCATCTCTGGCGGGAGCATATCGTCACCTTGGAGCATCTGCGCCAGGTCATCGGCTTCCGCGCCTACGGGCAGCGTGATCCGCTGAACGAGTACAAGAGCGAGGCGTTCGTTCTGTTCGAAAGCCTGCTGGCGCGTCTCCGCGAGGCGACGACCGGCCAGCTCATGCATGTCGCGCTCGCCCCGCGCGAGGAGCAGCCCGCGCTGCAGCCGGTGGAGCTGCCGCCGATGGAGGCCCATCACATTGACGCGACGACCGGCGTCGACGAGATCACGCCGGAGGCGAGGGAGATGCCGGCCGAGGTTGCCGAGGAGCTGCGCATGATCGATCGCGCCATCGCGGTCCGCGGCCGCGGTCAGCCTGCCGCCCCTGCACGCGAGAAGCGTACGCCATTGCAGACGAGGAAGGGCGAGGCTGCCGTCGACCCGAACGAGCCTGCCACCTGGGGACGTGTCGCCCGCAACGCTCCCTGCCCCTGCGGCTCGGGCAAGAAATACAAGCAGTGCCACGGCAAGCTCGATTGAGCCGGACGCGGCATGCGTGTTGGTTACCGAACGGTGACCGCGCCCCGGGGCCAGGGTCTGTTGTAGGTTTCGGGTGACGCCAAGCGCACAACCTGCTCTAATCGAAGCTTATTCCGCCTTGCTTTCATGTCCCGTTCATGTTCTGGAGCGGATTCTGCCTGATACTGGCCCCGATGCCGCCGCGACGCCGGCGGGTCCGAGCCTCAGCCACCGGGAACGCCAGGAAGGAGAGCCCGTCATGCGCAGTCGCCTAGCCGCCGCGGCCGGAGGGGCCGTACTCGTCGCCGCTGCAGCGCTCGCCTCGGTTTCCGCCCGCGCCGCTGACTTTGGCCCGCCTTACGCCGCGGAGCGCTACGACGATCCGCGTTATGCGGAGTTCTACGGTCGTGACGTGCCGCCTCCGCCCCCGGCGCGCGCTCACGAGGATGACGGCGACGAGCGCTTTGCACCTCCGCCGCGGCGCTACAGGGAAGGCCGCGTCGACGATGACGACGACGATGATGACGATGACGATGACGACGACGAGGGTCCCGACTACCGGAACGGCAGGGCGCGTGCCTACGTCGAGATCGAGCCCGATCGTAGTCCCCCTCCGCCCCCTCCTCGCTTTCGCCAGGCCGAGCGCGACGATCGCTGCCTGCCGCGCCACGAGATTAGGCGCCGGCTGAAGGGGGACGGCTGGTTCCGCTTCCGCGACGTTGCCCTCGACGGCCGCACCGGCATCGTCCGCGCCACGCGTCGCGGTACCCCCGATGACTTCGAGCTCGTGATCGACCGGTGTACGGGCGACCTCGTCAGCGTGACGCCGCTCGGCGGCCGCCGCTACGGCTATTATGATCCGCGGTACGGGAAGTAGCACTCGCGGGCCGGAGCGTCGGGCGCAGGGCGGATCGAGCGAGGCGCAAGCCGAACGAAGTCCAGTGCTGGTCCCAAGGTGCCGGCCGTCGCTTGGCTGCTGCTGGCTCCTCGATCGCTTGCCCCCTATCCCCCGAGGATCTCGCCCGACGCCCGCGAACGTGTTAGACGCAGGGGCATGACGCTCGTCTCCCTCGCCAAGAACCCCGTTCCCGGCGGCGCCGTCGCGGGCCACTTCAAGAGCTTCGACGGCACGCACTTGCGCTTCTCGCGCTGGACCGCTACCCGCGGCCCGCGCCGGGGCACGGTCTGCCTGTTCGGCGGCCGTGGCGAGTACATCGAGAAGTACTTCGAGGTCATCGCCGACCTGCGTCGGCGCGGGTTCGCCGTCGCCACCATGGACTGGCGGGGGCAGGGCGGCTCCGAGCGCGAGCTCGCCAACCAGCGCAAGGGGCACGTCTGGGATTTCGCCGAGTACGACAAGGATCTCGCCCGCTTCATGAAGGACATCGTCCTTCCCGATTGCCCGCCTCCCTTCGTTGCGCTTGCCCACTCCATGGGCGCCCACATCCTGATCAGGAACGCGGTCCGACCCGGCTCCTGGTTCGAGCGCATGATCCTGACCGCACCCATGATCGCGTTCCACGATTCGAAGGTCGGCATGCCGCAAGGCCTCGCCCGCGCCTACGTCGAGGCGGCGACGATCCTCGGTGCAGGACGCACCTACATACCCGGCGGCACCGACGAGGCCTGGGAGCAGACGGACTTCGAAGGCAATCCCTTGTCGTCCGATCGCGAGCGCTGGGCCCGCAACAAGGCCATCATCGATGCTGCACCCTATCTCGGCCTCGGCTCGCCGACGGTTGCCTGGGTGCGCGCCGCCTATCGCTCGATGGCGCCGATGACCATGCCCGACTATCCGGGCTCGGTGCGCGTGCCGCTCCTCATATTCACCGCCGGCAAGGATTCCATCGTCTCGCCCAAAGCCATCGAGGAGTTCGGCTCACGTTTGAAGGTCGGCAGCCACCTGCTGTTCCCCGGCGCCCGCCACGAGATCCTGCACGAGGTCGATTTGGTGCGTATGCGCTTCTGGGCTGCGTTCGATGCCTATCTCGGCACCAACGAGGCGGCGGCGTGAACGGGGGCTAGCCCCAGGTGCCGAGCACCTTCACCACCTGCTCGTGCAGCTTAGGATCGCCCGCGGCGACGACTTGGCCGCCTTCGGCGCATGAGCTGCCGTCCCAGCTCGTCATCGCGCCGCCCGCCTTCTCGATGATGGGGATCAACGCGGCAACGTCGTAGCTCTTGAGCCCGGTCTCGATGACGAGATCGACGAAACCGCAAGCGAGCAGCCAATAGGCATAGCAGTCACCCCCGTAACGAGTCATGCGCGCCTTCGCCTTGACGGCCATGAAGGCGTCATGCTCGTGCCCCGGCGCAAACAGGTCCGGATGCGTGCTCATGAGGACGGCATCGCCGAGCTTCCGGCACGCCCGCGTTTTGATCCGCTTCGTTCTGCCGGTGGCGTCACGCATGTGTGCGCCGCTCTTGCCCGACCAGAAGCGCTCGCGGGTGTAGGGCTGATCGGCGACGCCGAGAATCGGCTTGTCGCCGTCCATGAGCCCGATCAGCGTCCCCCACATCGGCGAGCCGGTGACGAACGAGCGCGTGCCGTCGATGGGGTCGATGATCCACCGGAAGCGGGCGTCGTCCTGCCGGGTGCCGAACTCCTCGCCGACGACGCCGTGGTCGGGGAACCGCCGTCCGATCAGCTTCGCGATCACCTTCTCTGCTGCCCGGTCTGCGGCAGTCACCGGATCGTAAGAGCCGTCACCGGCCTTGTTGTCGATTGCGAGCTGGCGGCGGAAATAGGGAAGGATCGCCGGGCCGGCGGCATCGGCAAGCTCATGGGCGGCGGCGAGTAGTGTGGCGTAGGCTGGCGCCTCGGATCGGCTCACGGGAGACCTCGGAATCGGCAAGTCGGACAGTGCGGGCGAAGGTATCCGCCGCAGCGGCCGTAGGGAGCAAGGCCGGACCGCAATTCCCGTCTACAACACGGAAAAGTTGTGGCGGAAGCGCACCACATCCACTCAAATGTAACTCTCTTTGACTAAGATCGGATTGCTGGGGTGTGCGAACAGGCGCATATCCGAGCTCACGGTTCTCCAGACGCACTTCTGGCCAACCGTAGCCCACTACGGGCGTTTCCTCCCTAGACTTGGGCCGTTCGGTCGCTCGGACGGCCCCCTTTGTGTCTCCCCCCTCGATCGTCAGGCATACCCTCGGACACCCTAGGGCGCCCTTCGTCCCTGTTCCGAGGCTGTGATCACGCAGCTTGTGATGGCTGGCGATATGCTCCTTTCGATTTCGCGGTGCAGCCCTGCAAATTTTGCAATTGAAGAGGCGCGGGCCAATGCCTAATTGTTGCATTGCGATATCAGCGGGTCACCCTGCTGCATCGTAGCCCTCCTTGGGCGTTTCCTCCCTAGACTTGGGCCGCTCCTAGAGCGGCCCTTTTTTCTTTTAGATAGCGAGCGTTAGCCTGTATGTGCCGATGAGACTGGCGGCTGCAGGCCCTGGCACCCACCGTGCCGCAACCTGGTTCTCACCGCCGTGAGCTTTACTGCGACGCATCGGACCATTGATTTGCGTTGCACCGCAACACACATTGAGCGCATGGAAGTGGCGGCTTGGCCGTTTCTTCTGCCCACTTTGGGCGTTTCCTCCCTAGACTTGGGCCGCTCCTAGAGCGGCCCATTTTTTTGATCACAAGGTGCATTGAGCTGCTGGCACCGCCAGCGACTGGCGACAGGGGTTTCCCACTCAGGGCCCGAGACTCGCCATCGAGCTGGCATCCCACACGACGAAGCTCGCTTCCGAGGTCGATCCCATCGCCTCGACGACGGCCATGTTGTCGAAGCCGGCGAGTCGGCTCTGCATCGACACGAGGAGATCGTGCTCGCCCTCGGCCCCCATCGGAATGCGCAGCATGGCCTTGTGCCGCTCGCGCGGGATGAGATGCCAGAACAGGTCCGCGTCGAGAGGGCCGCCGGACGTGGTGACGATGACCACGCTCGCGAGGTCGCCCCAGCCGAGCACCGCGGGCGCCCTGTCCTCGACGTGCAGCTCGATCTGGCTCGGCCCCGCGACCACGCGCACACCCGCCGCCGCCGGCGGTGCATTCCGCGCTGCGGTCTTTATCTCCAAGCGCTTTCGCAGCCAGCTCAGCATCAAGCCATACCTGCCGCCGACGGACATCGCGCACCGCTGTCGAAATTATACAATATCGGAGCGGAGGCTCTTGCGCACGCACAACGCGCGCAAACTGTTGCTGCATTGTGAACCATGCCGGAAGGGACAACCGCCCGACGGCAATACAGTCGTTCCGGGGCGCAGATAGTGAACACGTTCGGGCGGACATCAGTTTTGCGCTGCCCCTCATTGCTGTCCGAGCCGTCTTTGCTGAATAGTCCGTATCGCCTCAATCACACGGAACGCTGCGTCCATGCCCTGGCTGCTGCCGCCGCCTCATCCCCATCCGTTCGAATCCGACGACATGTGCCGCGAGGCGATGATTGCCGTCGCTGACGCGGGGCTCGCGGTTGCGCGCCAGAGCCTGGACGCGGAGGCGCTCGCGAGCAGCCCAGGAAATCCCATACGCGTCGCCGGCGTCGCCGGTACCTTCGCCTGGCTGGAGCGGCTGGCAGCGGAGGCAGCGCGCCCCCTGCTCTTTCATCGCATCGGCACGTTCTGCGCCCGCAAGTGCGACGAGCCCGTCCACTGCATCGAGACCGTCGACGCAGGCGGCAAGGTCTGGCGGTTGCTTTTTCTGGCCCTGGGCGAGACGGCCCCGTGTCCCGGCTATCCTGCCGCCATGCGGACGCCGGTTGCCGTGCGGCCGGCCGTCGAGGGGCAGGTGTGCATCGGCACCTGGCATTTCTGCCCCGACTTCCCGCTCGACCTGGGGACCGCGGACGGACGTCGCATCTGCGATGAGTTGGCACCCGGCGCCGCCGCCAGTCACTGGGCCCGGCCCGAGCCACAGGCCGCACGCATCGCGTCCCTGCTGTTGAACGAGACGGCACGCATCGAGGCTTAGACCTCAACGGCTGCCGAAGGTCAAATTGCGTCGTGTTCGATAGCATCGCGCCCAGGGATGCGAATTTGCCGTGACGCGCCAGGCGCTGTGAGATATGCGGGCGCCGTGTCGGCAAGCGGGCTGCGACGGTGCCCGATCGGATGGGACGGATCATGACCAGAAAGGTTGCGCTGGTGACCGGCGCAGGCAGCGGAATTGGCCGCGCCGTCGCGCTCGCGCTGCAAGGAGACGGGTTCGACGTGGTGCTGGTCGGCAGGCGCAAAGCCGCGCTCGACGAGACCGCGCATCGTGCCGTCTCGGCCGGCGGCACGATGCTCATCGCGCCGGCCGACATCGGCGATCCCACCGCCGTCGGCGCCGTGTTCGCCGACCTCGAGCGCACCTTCGGCCGGATAGACCTCCTGTTCAACAACGCCGGCACCGCTGCCCCCGCCGTTCCGCTCGACGAACTCGCCTGGGAGGACTGGAAGCGCGTCGTCGACGTCAATCTCAACGGAGCGTTTCTCTGCGCGAAGGAGGCCATGCGCCTCATGAAGCGCCAGTCGCCGAGAGGCGGCCGCATCATCAACAACGGTTCCATCTCGGCGATCGCCCCGCGGCCGTTCTCGGCGCCCTACACGGCGACCAAGCACGCGATGACGGGCCTAACGAAGTCGATCTCCCTCGACGGTCGCGCCGACGACATCGCTTGCTCTCAGATCGACATCGGCAACGCTGCGACCGAGCTGACCGAGCGCATGGCAGCCGGCATACTCCAGGCCAACGGGACGGTCATGGTCGAGCCCCGGATCGACGTGGCCCACGTTGCCGAGGCTGTTCTTTACATGGCGCGCCTCCCGCTGTCGGCCAACGTCCAGTTCATGACGCTCATGGCCACCACGATGCCTCTCGTCGGTCGCGGCTGAGCCAGTCTCGCGGCCCGGCGAGGTGTGCGGGTAGATTGTGAGCCTTGCGAAAGCAGTTCTTTCGGTACGGGCCGACGTGACCGAGCTTGCGAGCCTCGTGTGCGGCTTGAGACCGGCGAAGGAGCGTTCGAGATAGTGCCCGGCCTGTGCCGTCGGCCGGGTGGCCGTAGTCCAAGCCGTGGTTGCCCGAGTCTCCTCCTTCCCGGCAGATCAGCCGGCGGTAGCCGGGCCCGGACACCAATCCTGAGAGGCCTGAGGCGGTGCGCGCGGCGCTACGAGCGATAGCAGAGCGGGAGATTTGTCCGGATCGGAGCCGCGAAGGCCTTCATCGCTTCTCAAAAAGGGTTTAGAGCGGAGCGCATGTCCACAGACTCCCTCGCTGCCGCTCTCGACTACCACAAGCTTGGTCCGTTCGGCCGCCTGTGGCGGCACGTTCTGAGATGGACCGGGTTCTATCGTCTCCTCGGCCGGCCGCGGCCGCTCGAGGACGCGGATTTTACGGCGGCCTTCGTCGCGCTCGCAGCCAAGATGGCCAAGGCCGACGGCGTGGCGGTCCGGGTCGAGCAGGAGGCGTTCGAGCGCTTTCTCGAGGTCGACGCGCATCATCTCGCCCGCGTCCGCCGCTTGTTCGACCTCGCCAAGGAGGACACCACCGGCTACGAAGTCTACGCCGAGCGCATTAGCCGCCAGCTCGAAGGCGAGCCCGACTACCATCAGAGTGTGCTCGAGTGCCTGATATACATCGCCTGCTCGGACGGCATCCTGCACCCGGCCGAGGACGAGTTCCTGAGAGTTGTGGCAGAGAGGTTCGGCCTTTCCGAGCGCGACTGGCTGCAAATGCGTGCCCAGTTCGTGCATGATCCCGAAAGCCCCTATGCGGTGCTCGGGCTCTCGGCTGGCGCCTCCGACGCTGAGGTCAGGTCACAGTACCTGAAGCTCGTTTCCGAGACCCACCCCGACCGTCTTGTTGCGGCTGGCGCCCCTCCGGCCATCGTCAAAGCCGCCAACACCAAGCTCGCGGCCATCAACGCCGCCTATGACGCTATTCGGGTCGTGAGAGCCGCCGGAGCCAAGGCCACATGACTCGAGGCGACACGGACCCGGTCCACATGATTGGCGCGCCAGACAGCCGGCTAGTCACGGACCTCTATCCCTCGCCCAACATCGAGCCCAGGCTTCGGGGGCTGACACCCACGATCCTCGTCTTGCACTACACCGGTCTTCCGACCATGGAGCGCTCGCTCGAGGTCTTGTCGCGGCCGGACTACAAGGTCTCGTGCCACTACGTCGTCGGCGAGGACGGGCGCATCGTGCAGATGGTCGCCGAGGAGCTGCGCGCTTGGCATGCCGGCGTATCGTCGTGGCAGGGCGAGACCGACATAAATTCGGCCTCGATCGGCATCGAGATCCAGAACGCTGGGCACGCGGGTGGGCTTCCCGACTTTCCCGCCCCCCAAATGGCGGCGGTGACCGCGCTATCGCTGGACATTGTCGTTCGGCACGCCATCCCGCCTGAGCGTGTGCTCGCACATTCGGACGTGGCGCCGTCGCGCAAGATCGATCCCGGCGAGAAGTTCGACTGGCCGCGGCTCGCGGCTGAAGGCGTCGGCCTCTGGGTCCCGCCAGCCGCGGTCGATGCGGACGATTCCGGGATTGGAGCCGGGGCGGCCGGTGCAGACGTCGAGCGGGCACAGCGCCTGCTCCGGCGCTACGGCTACGGAATCGAAGTCAGTGGCGTGATCGACGAGGCGACAGGTTTCGTGCTGCGCGCCTTCCAGCTCCACTTCAGACCGCAGCGGGTGGACAGCCGGCTCGACCGCTCGACGCTCTCGACCCTCGAGCGTCTTGTCGACGCGCTGCCTACACCGGTGGTCGCCTAGCCGCGCCCATCAGCCGGCAGGTAGTGCAGCACGCCCGTGGGCAGCTCTGCGGGCGCGCGATCCCGTGCTCTGCCGATGGAGGTCCCGCATCTGCGCGGCATCACGAGGCCGAAGCGCCAGCCAATGCCCCGCGCAGCCGGTTGCGATTGCTAATGGCTTGCCTGTTGTCGGGGTTGAGCGTGGCGGCCTTGCTGAACTCCTCCGCCGCGTCTGCACGGCGGACGGCGCCCGAGCCGGCTTCGACCCCAAACCGGCTCCGGGAACGGTTGCCGTCCCGCCGGGAACGGACGGGCGCCCTTCTGACGAACGCAAGGCGCTAATGCAGGGGCTTGGACTTAAAGAGATTTCGATTGCCGCCGCGCGCGGACGGCCGGGCAGAGCCGGCCGGCGCCGGCCGATAGCCGCCGTGGCGTGACGGCCACACCCTTCGGCATCCGGATGGCGCGGACCGGTGGACATCGGGGACAACGTTTGCGACGGGTTTGTGGCTCATGGTACTTAAGATTGAAATGGATGCGCGCGCTCTGCCGGGTGCAGGGCTTGCGTCGATCGAATGCTGGAGTGGGGAATCGCTATGAACTTGTCGACGCGTGGGACGGCGTTGAAGCGTGCGGCAGCGGCCTTGGCCGTCCTGACGATAGCGGCAGGCACCGCCTCGGCCGGCGAGGCCGTCCGCATCACCACCGAAAGCCTTTACAAAGAGGATGCAAGCTACAGCACGGCCGCCCTCGAGTACGCGCTCAACGGCGACATCAACCGTGACGGATTGTTTCTCAGGATCTTCGGCGGCTACGGCCAGTACGACTACGACACACCGCTGATTGCCGGCTCCGTAGATACGGACGTCTGGCTCGGTGATGTCGGCATCGGCTACCAGACGGTCTCCGGCGGCCTCATGCTCACGGCCTTCGTCGGCGTCGGCTACGAGAACTATGACCAGTCGCCTCGCGATCCCACGAACTCGCTCGACGGCAGCGAGTGGGGCGTCAAGGGTGGCGCCGAGGTCGAGACCGTGGCCGGCTCGCCGATCTATTTCGACGCCGTCGGCTCCTATAGCTCCGGCTTCGACACCTATTTCGCCCGCGGTCGCGTCGGTGCCAACCTCGGCAACGGCTTCATCCTCGGTCCCGAGGTGGGAGTGCTCGGCAACGAGGAGACGGACCAGATCCGCTACGGCGCCTTCCTCGCCGGCCTGCCGACCATCTGGTCGCTGCTGACCAACGACGGCAGCAAGATGACCATCGCCGTCGGCTACGCCGAGAGCGACAACGACGACGGCGAGGTCCGCCTCGGCGACGATTCGATCTACGGCTCGATCAACTCCACGTTCAAGTTCTGAGCCCCGGAAGGACGGATCTTTCCCTGAGCCCGCGCGTTAGCCGCGCGGGCTCTTGACGTTGGGGCCTCTGGCTTCCTAAGTGCCTGCTGTCAGTCGGCCGGACGGCCGCTGCCGGGTGGGCGTTGTGGCCCGGTTTGCTCCCGGTGGAGGAAAGTCCGGGCTCCAATGATGCGCGGTGACGGCTAACGGCCGCCGGGGGTGACCCCAGGGAAAGTGCCACAGAAATGAAACCGCCGCCGGGGTCTCGGCCCCGAGGTAAGGGTGAAACGGTGCGGTAAGAGCGCACCGCGGGACTGGCAACAGGACCGGCACGGCAAACCCCACCGGGAGCAAGACCAAATAGGGACAGCCGGGCGGGCGGAGCGATCCGCGCCGCCGAGCCGGCATCGGGGCCGCTGTCCGGGTTGGTTGCTCGAGGCCCGCAGCAATGCGGGTCCCAGATGAATGGCCGTCGCGGGGGAAACCCCAGACAGAACCCGGCTTACAGGCCGACTGACACTTTGCTCTGCGCCCGGCGCGTCGGCGTCCCGGAGCCGCCCGCCATGCGCACTCTCCTTGGCGGGTCCGCCTCCGTTGCGGGAAACCGGCCGGAAGCGCCCCGTCAAACAATCAAGAAATCGCTCGCACTCAGCCCAAGGCCGGTGGCGAGGGTTGCGAACTGGATCTGCCCGTAAGAGCCCGTCCCGTCGGGATCGTAATAGAGCGCTCCCGACGTGCTGCTGTAGATGATGCGATCGCCGGCGTCGATCGCCGCAAGCCCCAACACGAACGCCCCCGCCTTGAACGCACCGTCACTGCCCACGTTCGTGAAAATCCTGTTGTTCAGCACGGTATCCGACGGCGAGAGACGGGGCAGCCCGGGGCGCATCGCGGCGCGAACCGCCCCGGCTCACACCGCCGGCCGTTCGACGCCGGTCGGTGGCGGGCCCATACGTTGAAGGGCCTCGGACTCGGCGTCTGTGTAGACCCGTGAACGGGTAAGAAAGCGCACGCCCTCGGGGGCTTCGAGCGAGAAGCCCGAGCCGCGGCCCGGCACGACATCGATGATGAGATGGGTCTGCTGCCAGTACTCGAACTGGGCCCGGCCCATGTAGAACGGCTGGCCGCCGATCATGCCGAGCAGCACGTCCTGGGCGCCGACGCGGAACTCCGCGCGCGGGTAGCACATCGGCGCCGAGCCGTCGCAGCAGCCGCCTGACTGGTGGAAGAGCAGGGCACCGTGCATGCCTTCGAGCTTGGCGATCATAGCGAGCGCCGCGGGCGTGGCCGAAACGCGGGTGACGTCGCCTGCAGGCAGGACGGTGCTGCTGCTCATTGACGGCATTCTCCGTTGACCCGCATCGTTGAGAGCGGTCTGATCACGTTGAGAGGACAGGAGGTAGCTATGCTTGCCTAGCCACACCAAGTCGTATCCTGTTCGCCGTCCATGGATTGCGTTCCTGGCCGGCGCGTTGATCGGGATGCTCGGCGGTCTCATCGGTCTCGGCGGTGCCGAGTTTCGATTGCCCGTGTTGATCTCGACGTTTGCGCTGCTTCCGCACCGTGCCGTGCGCTTCAATCTTCTGGTCAGCCTGGTCACTCTGGCCTTTGCCTGTCTCACACGCCTCAGCTTGCTGCCCGAGACCGACCTTCGATCCTTTGCCGACGAAGCCGCAGCAATGATTGCAGGAGGTATGCTGGCCGCGTGGCTGGGAGCAGGTCTCCTTAAGCGCTTGTCGCCCGTCCGCCTGATGGCGACCATTTCCGTGCTGCTGATGGGCATCTCCGGCCTCCTGGTCGCGGAGGCGGCCGCGAGCACCAGCCTGTCCGTGGAGCTTCCCGATCAATGGGGCACTCGGGTGGCGTGCGGGTTGCTGGCTGGCTTGCTCGTCGGCGCAGTCAGCAGCCTTCTGGGTGTTGCCGGAGGGGAGCTCATTATCCCCTCGCTGATTCTCCTGTTCGGCGCCGACCTCAGAACTGCCGGCACGTTGAGCATTCTCATCAGCCTTCCGATTGTCATCGTCGGCGTTGTGAAGCATCGGCTGAGCGGCCATTACCGATCCAGCGATGTGCTCCTTCATCTCGTGGCCCCGATGGGATTTGGATCGATCCTGGGGGCAGCCATCGGCGCCTATGCGTCGGCGTCTGCTCCCATTGCTCTGCTCAAAGTCGTCCTGGCACTCATTCTAGCCGTCTCGGCAGTCAAGCTCTGGCGCAAGTCCGCCGAGCACACGGAATAAGCAGGGTCGGACCCGTAAAGTCTGACCCCTGCTCCGTTCAGAAGAATCCGAGGGCGTTCGGGCTGTAGCTCACCAGCATGTTCTTGGTCTGCTGGTAGTGGTCGAGCATCATCTTGTGCGTCTCGCGGCCGATGCCCGACTGCTTGTAGCCACCGAACGCGGCGTGGGCCGGGTAGAGGTGGTAGCAGTTGGTCCACACGCGGCCGGCCTGGATCGCCCGGCCGAAGCGGTAGGCGCGGGTGCCGTCGCGGCTCCACACGCCGGCGCCGAGGCCGTACAGCGTGTCGTTGGCGATGGCGAGCGCTTCGTCGTCGTCCTTGAACTTCGTGACCGACACGACGGGACCGAAGATCTCCTCCTGGAACACGCGCATCTTGTTGTTGCCGAGGAGCACCGTCGGCTTGACGTAGAAGCCGTCGGCAATCTCGCCCTCGAAGCGGTTGCGCTCGCCGCCTGCCAGCACCTGAGCCCCCTCCTGGCGGCCGATGTCGATGTAGGAGAGGATCTTCTCCATCTGGTCGTTCGACGCCTGGGCGCCGATCATGGTCGAAGCGTCGAGCGGATGCCCGGCCTTGATGGCCGCGACGCGCTTCAATGCTCGCTCGATGAAGCGGTCGTAGATGCTTTCGTGTACGAGGGCGCGCGACGGGCAGGTGCAGACCTCGCCCTGGTTCAAGGCGAACATGGTGAAGCCCTCGAGCGCCTTGTCGAAGAACGCGTCGTCCTTGTCCGCCACGTCGGCAAAGAAGATGTTGGGGCTCTTGCCGCCGAGCTCGAGCGTGCAGGGGATGATGTTCTCGGACGCGTACTGCATGATGAGGCGGCCGGTCGTCGTCTCGCCCGTGAAGGCGATCTTGGCAATGCGCTTGTTGCTCGCGAGCGGCTTGCCGGCCTCGATGCCGAAGCCGTTGACGACGTTGATCACGCCCGGCGGGATGAGGTCGCCGATGAGATCCATGAGCACCATGATGCTCATGGGCGTCTGCTCTGCAGGCTTCAGGACGATGCAGTTGCCGGCAGCCATGGCAGGGGCGAGCTTCCACACGGCCATCAAGAGCGGGAAGTTCCAGGGGATGATCTGGCCGACCACGCCGAGCGGCTCGTGGAAGTGGTAGGCGACCGTGTTGTGGTCGATCTCCGACAGCGAGCCCTCCTGGGCGCGAACGCAGCCCGCGAAGTAGCGGAAGTGGTCGACGGCGAGCGGCAGGTCGGCGGCGTTGGTCTCGCGGATCGGCTTGCCGTTGTCGAGCGTCTCGGCGAGCGCAAGGAACTTCAGGTTAGCTTCGATCCGGTCGGCGATCTTGAGAAGCACCGCCGCGCGCTCGGCGGGCGCAGTCTGGCCCCACTTGACGCGGGCAGCGTGCGCGGCGTCGAGGGCCGCCTCGATGTCCTCGGCGGTCGAGCGGGCGACCTCGCACAAAGGCTTGCCGGTGATGGGGGTGATGTTGGTGAAATACTGGCCCTTCGCGGGGGCCACCCACTTGCCACCGATGTAGTTGTCGTAACGGCTCCGCATGCGGATCTGCTGGCTGAGCTCGTTGATGGCCTGCTGGAGCATCGCTTCCTCCTTGGCGTTTTCGGTGACGCAGAGCCCATGTTATATCCGAATGGGCATAGCTCTGTTACGGCTATGTCTAATTGGAAATAGTATGAGCGTCCATTGTCCGAAAGTTCGAGAGTGGGCGATTGCCGATATTGCGCCGCAGCACCCGTGTGGCGGCAAGCCATGGCGAAGGCAGAGGCTAGGCGCGCTACGTCCGGCGGCGTTTCGCAGCAGTGGCAGCCTTTTCTCTCTCCACGAGCGCGCGTTTGCGGCCAACGCCCCACCGGTAGCCGGAGAGCTCGCCGTTGCTTCTCACAACTCTGTGGCAGGGGATGACGACCGCGAGTCGGTTCGAGGCGCAGGCGCGTGCGACGGCGCGAGCGGCGGCGGGTCGGCCGATCGCCTCGGCAATTGCGGCGTAGGTCGCGGTCGTGCCGGGCGGCACCTTTTGAAGCGCTTCCCATACGCGGCGCTGAAACGCGGTGCCTCGGACGTCGAGGGGAAGGTCGGGGGCGGTTGCAGGCTCGTCGACGAGGCGAACGACGCGAGCGACGAGACGGTCGAACGTCTTGTCATTCGCGATGAGGACGGCGCTGGGGAAGAGGTGCGCGATCTCGGACGCGAGGGTCGGCTTGTCGTCTCCGAGAAGGACGGCGGCAACACCCGTCTGGCTTGCTGCCACCAGAATGTGCCCCAGCGAGCAGGTGCCGAACGAGTAACGGATGCCGGCATCCTTGCCACCCGCCTTGAACGACTTAGGAGTCATGCCGAGCACCTCGCTGGCATTGGCGTAGAAACGGGCGCTCGAGCCGAACCCGGCCTCGTGGAGAGCCTCGGTCACGGTGCGCATTGTCCTCAGGTTGTCACGCACACGGGAGTCACGGACGGCGCTGGTATAGGCCTTCGGCGTCACGCCCAGGGTCGCTTTGAAGGTGCGGTGAAAATGGTGTGGGCTGAGGCCCACGGCGGCAGCGAGCTCTCCGAGGCTGGGCGGCGTCTCCGCCTGCTCGATGAGGCGGCAGGCACGCGAGATGCAGCGGGCGCGCGCATCGTTTGCGCTCGCCTCGCTTGGACGGCACCGCTTGCAGGCGCGGAAGCCGGCGGACTCGGCCGCGGCCGGCGTGTCGAAGAACGTCACGTTCTCACGCTTCGCGCGGCGCGATGGGCACGACGGCCGACAGTAGATGCCAGTTGTCGCGACGGCGAACACGAAGCGGCCGTCGCAGCCCTGGTCTCGTCGATCGACCGCGTCCCAGCAGGCATCGGGCGTGAGCGGCGCCAGCGCACGATCCATGCTAGCGGGCACCGGCGTGCGTGTCTGTCGAGGCTTGGGCTTGAGGGCGCTCTTCATGTGCTAGGGCAGCATGGCTAAGGTGGTGATCTCACCCGCATCCTACGCCTCCGCCCGCGACCGTCATCCCGGTTCTTGCGGTCGAATTGTCCAGGTCCGATCTCGGTTGCCTCGAGCCTGGCTGTGTCGCCGATGAGGAGCGGGGCGGACGCGAGGTCGCTCCTCGGAAGCCTCAGCGGCGAAAGGCGGCCCACACGCCGCCGTCATCAAGGCCGGCGACGCGGCAAATGACCGGTCTCGACGGCCCTCTTTAGCGCGGCAGCGTCGTCGCCCCCATCAGGAACTCGTCGATGGAGGCGGCGGCCTGGCGGCCTTCGCGGATGGCCCAGACCACGAGCGACTGGCCGCGGCGGATGTCGCCCGCGGCGAAAAGCTTCGGCGAGGTGCCGAGCTTGTAATCCTTCTCCGTTGCGTCGAGGCCCTTGAAGCGGCCGCGCGGCACGACCGGAAGCGCCAGCTCCTTGACGAGGTCGGTCTCGACGGGGCCCGCGAAGCCCATGGCGAACAGCACGAGCTCGGCCTCGAGCGTCTGCTCGCTGCCGGGGATCGGCTGCATCTTGCCGTCGACGTGGACGAGGTGCAGCTTCTTCACCTTGCCGTCGGCGCCCTCGAAGCCAGTGGTCTGGACCGAGAACTCGGTCATGGCACCCTCGGCCTGGGAGGACGAGATGCGGAGCTTCATCGGCCAGTTGGGCCAGGTCAGCGCCTTGTTCTCCTTCTCGGGCGGCTTCGGCATGATCTCGAGCTGGGTGACGCTCTTCGCCCCTTGGCGGATCGAGGTGCCGATGCAGTCCGAACCTGTGTCGCCGCCGCCGATGACGACGACATGCTTGTCCTTGGCCGAGATCTCGCGCGTGCCCGTGGGCTGGCGCTCGCCGGCGACGCGGCGGTTCTGCTGCGGCAGGAACTCCATGGCATAGTGGATGCCGTCGAGCTCGCGGCCCGGGGTCTTGGCGAAGAAGTCGAACGGGTGCTCCGAGCCGACGGCGATCAGCACGGCGTCGTGCTTGTCCTCGATGTCCTTGGCCGAAACCGTCTTGCCGATGTGCTGGTTGCAATGGAAGCGCACGCCCTCGGCCTCCATCTGCTTGATGCGCCGCGCGATGACGGACTTCTCGAGCTTGAAGTCGGGAATGCCGTAGACGAGCAGACCGCCGGGGCGCGCGTTCTTCTCGTAGACGTGGACCTCGTGTCCGGCGCGTGCGAGCTGCTGGGCGGCGGCGAGGCCGGCGGGGCCAGAGCCGATGACGGCAACCTTCTTGCCGGTCTTCCTCTCGGGTGGCTGCGGCGTCACCCAGCCTTCCTTCCATGCGCGCTCGGCGATGGCGTACTCGATCGTCTTGATGGTGACCGGCTTGTCCTCGATGTTGAGCGTGCAGGCGGCCTCGCACGGCGCCGGGCACACGCGGCCCGTTACGTCGGGGAAGTTGTTGGTCGAGTGCAGATTGAGCGCCGCGGTCTTGAAGTCGCCCGTGTACACGAGGTCGTTCCAGTCCGGGATCTGGTTGTTGACCGGGCAGCCGTTGTGACAGAAGGGGATCCCGCAGTCCATGCAGCGGCTGGCCTGCTTCCTGACATTGTCCTCGGCGAGCGGCACGACGAACTCGTGCCAGTGCTTGATGCGCGCCTCGACCGGCTCGTAGGTGCGGTCGCTGCGATCCAGCTCGAGAAATCCAGTCGGCTTGCCCATCGATCGTCTCTTCCTGATCCGGGCTCGGCCCGGCAACCCTAGTCGTTGATGCGGTAGATTGGCGTGGTGTCGGACCGGCAGGGTCTGACACTCGAGATCCTAGGCCCTCGCCCCGGCCTTATCGGCCGCCTCGCGAGCCTTGGCGAGATCGGCGAGCGCGCGCCGGTATTCGGTTGGCATTACCTTGCGGAACTTGGGGAGATAGCCCGCGAAGTCCTTGAGGATCGCCTGCGCCTTCGCCGAGTTCGTATAGTGGGCGTGCCGGACGAGGAGCGCGTGGAGGCGCTCGGTATCCCGCTCGCGCATGTCGTGCATGAAGTCGGCGAGCGGCCGGTTGGCCGTGCTGCCGTCGGCCTTCATGAGCGAGGCAACGAGATGGGTATCGGTCTTGATCTCCTCGATCTCCACCATCTCCTTGTTGAGACGGCTCTCGAAGTCGCCCTTCTCGTCGAGCACATACGCGATGCCGCCCGACATGCCGGCCGCGAAGTTGCGCCCCGTCGGCCCGAGCACGACGACGCAGCCCCCGGTCATGTACTCGCAGCCGTGATCGCCCGTGCCCTCGACGACGGCCGCGGCGCCCGAGTTCCTGACCGCGAAGCGCTCGCCGGCGACACCGCGGAAGTAGCACTCGCCCTCGATGGCGCCGTAGAGCACCGTGTTGCCGACGATGATGCTCTCCTCGGGCACGATTCCTGAGAGCGCGTTCGGGCGCACGATGATCTTGCCGCCCGAGAGGCCCTTGCCGACATAGTCGTTGCCCTCGCCGACGAGATCGAGCGTAAGACCCTTCGCGCCCCAGGCGCCGAACGCCTGGCCGGCGGTGCCCTTCAACGTCAGCCAGATGGTATCCTCGGCAAGGCCGGCATGGCCGAAGCGCTTGGCGATCTCGCCCGAAAGCATGGCGCCCGTCGAGCGGTCGGTGTTGCGGATCGTGATCTCCTGCTTGACGGGCTTGCGTCCATCGAGTGCGGGCTTCGCAAGCTCGATCAGCTTGTTGTCGAGTACGCGGTCGAGGCCGTGATCCTGCCGCTCGCAATGGTGAATCGGCTGACCGTCGGCTGACTTCGGCTTGTAGAAGAGCTTGGTGAAATCGAGGCCCTTTGCTTTCCAGTGCTCGATCGCCCGTTCCTTGTCGAGGAACTGGCTCTGGCCGACCATGTCGGCAACCGTGCGGAAGCCCATTGCAGCCATCAGCTCGCGAACCTCCTCGGCGACGAAGAACAGGTAGTTGATGACGTGCTCGGGCTTGCCGGTGAATCGGGCGCGAAGCACGGGGTCCTGTGTTGCGACGCCGACCGGGCACGTGTTCAGATGGCACTTGCGCATCATGATGCAGCCGGCGGCGATCAGGGGCGCAGTGGCGAACCCGAACTCGTCGGCGCCGAGCAGCGCGCCCACGACCACGTCACGGCCGGTCCTGAGGCCGCCGTCGACCTGAACGGCGATGCGGGTCCGAAGCCGGTTGATGACGAGAGTCTGGTGCGTCTCGGCAAGCCCGATTTCCCATGGGCTGCCCGCATGCTTGATGGACGTGAGCGGTGAGGCGCCCGTCCCGCCCTCGAAGCCCGAGATGGTGACGTGGTCGGCACGCGCCTTCGCGACTCCAGCCGCGACCGTGCCGACGCCGACCTCTGACACGAGCTTCACCGACACGTCGCCCTTGGGATTGACGTTCTTAAGGTCGAAAATGAGCTGGGCCAGGTCTTCGATCGAGTAGATGTCGTGATGCGGCGGAGGCGAGATGAGGCCGACGCCGGGCGTCGAATGCCGAACCTTGGCGATGGTGGCGTCGACCTTGTGTCCCGGAAGCTGACCGCCCTCGCCGGGTTTGGCGCCCTGGGCCATCTTGATCTGCATCATGTCCGAGTTGACGAGGTACTCGGTCGTCACGCCGAAGCGGCCCGACGCCACCTGCTTGATGGCAGAGCGCATGGAATCGCCATTGGCGAGCGGCTTGAAGCGGTCCGCTTCCTCACCACCCTCGCCGGTGTTGCTCTTGCCGCCGATGCGGTTCATGGCGATGGCGAGCGTGGTGTGCGCTTCGCGGCTAATGGAGCCGAAGCTCATGGCCCCGGTCGCGAACCGCTTGACGATCTCCTTGGCGGGCTCCACCTCGTCGAGCGGCACGGGCTTCCGGCCCATCTCCTCCGCCGGGCGCAAACGGAACAGGCCGCGCATGGTGAAGAGCTGCTCGGACTGCTCGTTGATCTGGCGCGCAAAATCCCGGTACTTCTGCGGGACCTTGCCTGACATGGCGTCCTTGTTGTCGGTCGAGCGCACCGCGTGCTGGAGGTCGGCGACCACGCCCGGCCGCCAGACGTGCGCTTCGCCACGGACGCGGTAGGCGTAGTCGCCACCGACGTCGAGCGCGTTGGCGAGGACGGGCACGTTGCCGAAAGCAGCGGTATGGCGCTCGCACGTCTCGCGCGCGACCTCGCGCAGGCCGACACCCTCGATCTGGGTCTTGGTGCCGGTGAAGTAGCGGTCGACGAAGCTCTGCCTCAAGCCCACGGCGTCGAAGATCTGGGCGCCACAGTAGGATTGATAGGTCGAGATGCCCATCTTCGCCATCACCTTCATGATGGCCTTGCCGACGGCCTTGATGAACTTCTTCTTCACCTCGTCGGGCTTCATCCCATAAACGGGATCCTCGGCCATCTTCGACAGCGTATCGAAGGCAAGATAGGGATTGATCGCCTCGGCGCCGTAGCCCGCAAGCGTGCAGAACTGATGCACCTCGTGCGCCTCGCCGGTCTCGACCACGAGCCCGACCGAGGTCCGGAGGCCCTGCTTGATCAGATGATGGTGGACGGCCGAGACCGCGAGCAGCGAAGGAATCGGCACGCGGTTCGGGCCGACCGCGCGGTCTGACAGAATGATGATGTTGTAGTCCTGCGAGCGCACGGCCTCCTCGGCCTCGGCGCACAGGCAGTCGAGGGCCGGGCCCATGCCGTCGGGGCCTTTCTCGGCCTCGTAGGTGATATCGAGGGTGATGGACGAGAAATGGTTGTCCTTCACCTCGCCAATCTGGCGGATGCGCTCCAGATCCTCGTTGGTGAGGATGGGTTGGATCACCTCGAGCCGCTTCACGTTCGACATGCCGGTGAGGTCGAGGATGTTGGGTCGCGGACCGATGAACGACACGAGGCTCATGACGAGCTCCTCGCGGATGCTGTCGATCGGCGGGTTGGTGACCTGGGCGAAATTCTGCTTGAAGTAGGTGTGAAGCAGCTTCGACCTCGACGACAGCGCCGAGATCGGCGTGTCGTTGCCCATGGAGCCGATTGCCTCCTCGCCCCGCTGGCCCATCGGGGTCATCAGGAACTTCAGGCTTTCCTGCGTGTAGCCGAAGGCCTGCTGCAGATCGAGAAGGCTGATGTTGCTCGACTTCGGAGCCTTGCCGGCGGCGAGCGGCAGGTCTGACACCTTGATCTGGGTGCGCTTGACCCAGGTCTCGTAGGGATGCTTGCCGCCGATCTCGGTCTTGAGCTCCTCGTCCGAGACGATGCGCCCCTTCTCGAGGTCGATGAGCAGCATCTTGCCCGGCTGGAGACGCCACTTCTTGACGATGTTCTCCTCGGCGACGGGCAGCACGCCGCTCTCGGACGACATGATGACCACGTCGTCCTTGGTGACGAGATAGCGCGCCGGACGCAGGCCATTGCGGTCGAGCGTGGCGCCGATCTGCCGACCATCGGTGAAGGCCATGGCGGCCGGGCCGTCCCACGGCTCCATGAGGCAGGCGTGGTATTCGTAGAAGGCGCGCCGCTTGGCATCCATGGTCGGATTGCCGGCCCACGCCTCGGGGATCAGCATCATGGCCGCGTGGGACAGCGAGTAGCCGCCCATGACAAGGAACTCGAGGGCGTTGTCGAAGCACGCGGTATCCGACTGACCCTCGTAGGAGATGGGCCACAGCTTCGAGATCTTGTCGCCGAACAGAGGCGAGGAGACGGAGGCCTGACGCGCCGCCATCCAGTTGACGTTGCCGCGCAGAGTGTTGATCTCGCCGTTGTGGGCGACCATGCGGTAGGGGTGCGACAGCTTCCACGACGGGAAGGTGTTGGTCGAGAAGCGCTGATGCACGAGTGCGAGCGCCGAGGTGAGGCGGGGATCGGAAAGGTCCTTGTAGTACGCCTTCACCTGATAGGACAGGAACATGCCCTTGTAGACGAGCGTGCGCGAGGAGAGCGACACCGTATAGTGGCCGATGTCGCGATCCTTGTAAGCGGCGTGGATGGCGTTCGAGACGACCTTCCTCACGATGTAGAGCTGGCGCTCGAACTCGTCCTGGGTGACGCCAGCCGGGCGCGCCACGAACACTTGCCGATGCACAGGCTCGGTCGCCTTCACCATCTCCGAGAGGCACGAGTTGTCGACCGGGACCGTGCGCCAGCCGAGGTGCTTGAGCCCCTCCTGCTTGAGGCAGCGCGTCCACACTCGCTCGCAATGAGTGCGTAGCCGCTCGTCGCCGGGCATGAAGACGTGGCCGACGGCGTAGTTGCCGGGCTCGGGCAGCGAGAAGCCGGCGACCTGGCATTCCTGGGCGAGGAAGGTGTGCGGGACCTGAATCAGGATGCCAGCGCCGTCTCCGGCGAGTGGATCTGCGCCGACCGCCCCGCGGTGCTCGAGATTGCACAGGATTCCGAGCGCGTCGGCGACGATCTTGTGCGACTTCCTGCCCTTCATGTCTGCGATGAAGCCGACGCCGCAGGCGTCGCGCTCGTCCGCCGGGTCGAACAGGCCCTGCGCCGCGGGGCGCTCGTAGGTGTTCAGGGGGTGGGTCGTGTTCGTCATCGTACGGCCTCGGTGCGCATCTCGGTGCCCTTTCGGGCTTCGCTGGTCGTCTATGTCCGGAATTCGTCTTGCGGCGGCAGAAACGGATCGCCGTCGGTATTTGGTTCGAAGCGCGTCGAGCGGTCAATCGCTCGGTCGGCGCTTCCCGTGTTCGTCGCGTTTAGGAATTGTGCGAGTGGCGAAGGCGACGTGGTCACGCTCATGGGCCACGGCCGGACAGATGCCGGCGCGCATCGCGCGCCCAGCACGGAACGTCGTCCAGTGCTCCGAGCCTGCCACAGGCCTCAACTCCCTGGTGCCCAATGCCCCCATTCGACGCTACCTACGCCGCCGAAAGTCGCTTCTGCGGGTCTCGCTGCCGACAAAGGACAGGATTGCTGACCTTTTTAAAGCCGAAATCCGCAAACATTGCAAGGCGGCTGAACGAGATGTCGGTCGCCGTCGGGGGCCGTGGTGGCGCGGCACGGCGGGAATATGCCACATTCGTCGGCAACCACAGCCCACCCTATCCGTGACCGCCGCCTCTGCCACGGGGCAGAGGACTGGGGCCAAGGGTGATAGCGCTCTCAGCGCTCATGACGGGGGAATGGACTTTGACGTCACCGGACAAGACGGCGGAGCCCGGGTGGGCCAGGGCCCTCGCGGGGCTCGTTCTCCTGGCGCTCGCTGTCACGGCGGTCATGCTCGTGACCGATCTCATGCTCTACGCCCGCGGCATTGCGGTCGACCGCCTGTTCCGGCCGAAGACCCTGCTGACCCTGTTCGGCGTCGTGGCGCTGGTGGCCGCCATGCCCTCGCGCCGGACCCGCATCGGGGTTCTGATCTTTTTCATAGTCAACCAGATCATCTGGACGGGCGTTGGCGTCTACTACGCCCGCGCGCTCGGCCCCGAGCAGCTGCTCCTTGCCCAGCACGAGGTCGGCGACACCGTCCGCGGGGCTCTGGCCGAGTGGCGGTCCCTGGTGCCTCCGATCCTCGTCGTCGCCGGGCTCGGCGTCGTTGCCGGCGCGCTCCTCTGGCGCGATTGGGGTGGCCGTGTACTGCGCTGGCGCCACGCGCCGGTCGCGCTCGCGGTTGCAGTTACGGCGGCAAGCGCATTCTGGTTCCTGCACAAGAGGATCGAAGTCGCCTTTCCGGGCGCCGACACGCCGTCGGCCTACGGGCCCTTGCAAGCCGCGGTCAGCGTGTTGAGGCTTCAATCGACCAAGGTTTCGGCCGGCGAGGGAGTCGTGATCGCGGACCAGACGGTGAAGGCGGTGCCGGTCGACGCCTCGGAACCGCAGACCATCGTCGTCATCATGGGCGAAAGCATCAACCCGTATCGGATGTCGGTCCTGGGCTTCGGCCGCGAGACGACGCCCGGCATGGAGGCCTGGCTCAAGACGCCGCCCGCTGGCTTTACGTTTATTCCGAGGATCGGCGTGTCGGGTGGCACGGCGACCTTCGGCAGCGTTCCGACCTTCCTGCGCATGGCCTACATTCCGGTCGGCGGCGAGGCCAAGGGCATGAACCTGTTCGACATTGCCTCGAAACAGAAGTTCAAGAGCTACTTCTTCTCGGTCCAGCACCCGCAGTTCCTGGACATGGCGGGCGGGGCCAAGGCAGCCGAGGTGGTGGAGACGATTCCCGGCCGCCTCGACGCGCGGTTCGCCGAGATCCATGACGATCTCCTGTTCGAGCACGCGCGCAGCCTCAAGCCCGAGGACGGCAACCGCTTCGTCTTCTTCCACCAGAACGTCAACCACTCCGGTTACACCCAGCACTGTCCGCACTTGCCCGACTCCGCCGGCATGTACGTCTTCAAGGATCAAGCGGGTACGCACGAAGGGCGCCGCCAGGCCGATTACGACAACGGCATGCGCTGCTGGGATCGCAACG
The DNA here is from genome assembly GCA_019137195.1 of Alphaproteobacteria bacterium. GTDB lineage: Bacteria > Pseudomonadota > Alphaproteobacteria > Rhizobiales > Hyphomicrobiaceae > CBDCUQ01. The sequence continues at coordinate 3,347 of JAGVSR010000151.1, read as the reverse complement.
TCACCGGCATCGTCGATGCACTCCGCTCGATCAAGGGCGCAGTGCATATCCTGATCATGGGCGACCATAACGAGCTCATGGGCGAGTTGGGGCTGTGGGGCCATGGCTTCCCGGACCTCCACGTGTCGGTCGTGCCGATGATGCTGCTCACCAACCGGCCGCAGTCGCCGGTGGCGGAGATGTTCCGCAAGGCAGAGCCGCCGACGACCTATCGCATGGCGCAGATGGTGGCGCGCGCCATGGGGCTCGAGGTGTCGACGCCCGGCGTTTCGCCGGCTCGCTTCTACCTCAACAGCACCATGCCATTCGGGCTCGCCGGCTTCACCGAGGTCGAGCGCTTGGGCAACGCGAAATACAAGGTGACGTTCTTCGCTCGCAACGGGCGGCCGATGAAGACGAAGGTCGAAGACATGACCGAGCTCGAGACCGGGCGCGTGCCGGGCCCGGCGACGGCGAACGTGGCCAAGCCTGCCGCGCCGATGCCATAGGGCGCGAGGTCGGGTCCGCTTGTCCCGTGGGCTTGCTGGGCAGGTCGAGCCCGCGGGGCCCGACATGATGTAACGAGAGAGACGTGTCGGGTCTCGTGTCGGTCTACCCGGCCAGCCGGCCTCACTCTTGCGCGGTCAGTATCGGTCCGCCGGCAGCGCGCCGGGCTTGCGCTCGCGTCGGCCCTTGCGAATCTTGTCGAGGAACGCGCGCTGGGGCTCGTTCGGGCGCGGCGTCACGAGGCTCACGACCAGCATGACGGCCAGCGCGGCGGGCAGCGCGAACAGTGCCGAGGCCAGCGGCGTGACACCGATCCAGTTGGCTGTGCCGGGGCTCCACAGGCTTCCGCGTGCGTGCGCCTCGAGGGCTGCCCGGGTCGCCAGTCTCGCCGCCTCGTCCGGTGCCGCGGCCACGGTAGCAGAGAGGTTGGCAAGTTTGCTCATTGCGGCCGGCGACGCGTTGGAGAGCGTGGCCCAGGTCTCGCTGAAATCGACCGGAAACATCACCACACCGGCGCAGTAGTAGATTGCGACGGCGAGCCCGGTCATCATGCCGAGCACGGCGCCCCGGGCGTTGGCGCGCTTCCACAGGATGCCGAGGACGAGCGCGGGAAACAGCGCCGCCCCCGCGGTCGAGAGCGCAACCGGAACGAGGCCCGCGAGTGCGGCCGGGCCGGCCCAGGCCGCGACACCCGCGGACAGGCCCGCCATGGTGGCGAGGCTCAGACGAAAGCCGAGTCCACCGGGTGGAGTATCGGGCGCGGCCCCGCTCAAGGTCCCGAGCACATCGGACGAGAGGGCGGTCGCCGCCGCGGCGAGCGCGGCCGCAGCCATCGCGAGCGCCGCTGCCATGAGCCCGGCGGTGAAGAAGCTCGCTGCGACGTGAGGCAGCCCGACGGATACCGGCAGGTTCACGATGGCGGCGGCGGGGTCGATGTCGATCGCTGCGAGGGCGAGGACGCCCTGCTTGTTGCCCGAGAGCGGCGCTAGCGCGGGGAGGAGCTGCTCGCGATAGGCCTTCCAGCTGGTGGCGGGCTCGTTGGGTGGCGTTGCGCGCGCCTTATCCACCAGGAGCAGCCGCACCGGCTCCGTGAGTGCCGCCCAGTCGGCGGCAAGCCGCTGGCTCTCGGCCGCGAGCGCTGCGCCAATCGCCGTTCGGTCGGCAGCTCCACCCCCCGTGGCGCGTGCGACGGCCTCGAACAGCGCGAGCGAGACGCCGTGGATGCGGACCTTGCCGTCGCGCGACGGATTCTCCCATGACTCGGGCAGGCTCGCGAGCGTGGTCTTGTCGGCGACGGGGCGGTAGATCTCGCGCTTGGCATAGGTCGCCAGCGCGGGCAGCGTGATGGCAAGGAGGAATGCGATCACGAGCGCGCCCGCGGTGCCGGCGCGGGCTGCGCGGCGGTCCGTGGCGCCAAGCGCGCGCGCGAGGTGCGGAGGGGCGATGGCAGCGCCGGCGGCGAGCGAGACGACGAGCGCGATGAAGCTCGTCTCACCGATCTGCAGGAACGGCCTGGTGAACGGCTTCAGCGACTGGGCGTTGGCGAGACCTTGCTCGAGCATGGTGCGCTCGAGCCCCGATACGGCCGCAAGCGCAGCGCCGTAGGCGATTTGCGGGAGTTGGGGCCCGTCGCGGACGACCGCGACGGCCGTTGCCGTGCCGAGGATCGCGCCGAGCGCCAGCATCGAAAGCGCGAGCGACGTCCAGGACGCGCTGGCCATGCCGCCCGGCAGCGTGATGACGAGCGCCGTCAACGCGGCGAGGGCCACCGCGGCGTGAGCCGGAACGAGGTGGTCAGCAGCCAGGCTGGCCGTGGCCGCGAGCCCGGCCGCCGCGACGAGCAGCGCCACCCCGAGCGATGTTACTCCCGCCAGGAGGCGCGCCGTCCGTCCGAAGCGCAGGCCGAGGAAGCTCGCGACCGAGTGCGCGCCGGAGCCGGCGAGATAGGGTGACACGAGCACGCCCGACAGCACGAGCCCGGCGAGCGGTCCGAGAACGAAGGCGAGGCCGTCGAAGCCGAGCTCGTATTGCCAGGACATCATGGAGACGAGGAGTCCGAAGGGCGCCAGCGCGCCGAAGCCGGCCCACGCCGCGGCAGCCGTCGGGAGCGCGCCTCCGGTCGCGAGCGTGTCGCCGTCAGGCGAGCGCGCGGCCCAGGCAAGGATCAGCACGATGAGCAGGACGAATCCTGCGATCGCGAGGTCGAGCGACCGCGGCGGCGCCCCGAGCTTCTCGGCCATGATGGTCATCGTGACGAGTGAGGCGAGCGCACAGGCGAGCACGGCCCCGATCTGGGCGGCATTGCCGGAAAGCGGCCCGCTCCCGGCGGCCCGGTCGTCGTCACTCGTCATCGGCTGTCTCTTCGATGTCGATTCGGTCCTCGGCCCTCGCGGCCAGAAACGCCAGCGCCACGAGCAGAATGGGCACGCCTTGCGCGGCCATGTAATAGCCGAGTGGGAAGCCGGCGACCTTGAAGATGCCGAGCGGCGCCGCAACGACGGGCAGTGCGACGGCGACGGCGAGAGCAAGGACCAGGATCGTGGTGTGAACGCCTTGCGCGCGGAGCCAGTGGCGGCTTCCCTCGCGCCGGTCGCGGATCGATCGGTAGAGCCCGTGTAGGCAAAGCAGCACGCCGACGCCGCCGAGCGCGGCGAGCGGGCCAATCCCCATGATCATGCCGCTGTCCGACGCCGCCAGCCAGAGCGCGGCGGCCATGACGACAACGCCCGCGGCGATCTCCACCATGTTGTCCTCCGATCAGGCGAGAGTGGCAAGATCGCTTGCCTGATGCAACGGGATTTCGGGTCAGTCGGCTATCATGGCGGGATAGGAAGCTTGTCCTTTAGGCGTTCGATGAAGAG
>JAGVSR010000130.1 GCA_019137195.1 Alphaproteobacteria bacterium | reverse complement strand
CTTCGCTTCGATGTAGGGCACGGTGTGCGCCCCGCACTTGTCGCCGATGAGAAGGCTGTCGCAGTTGGTGAAGTTCCTCGCGCCCGAGGCCTTCCTGTGCGCCGACACGAGGCCGCGATAGGTGTTCTGCGAATGCCCGGCGGCGATGCCCTTCGAGATGATGCGGGAGGACGTGTTGCGGCCCAGATGGATCATCTTCGTGCCGCTGTCGACCTGCTGATAGCCATTCGACACGGCGATCGAGTAGAACTCGCCGCGGCTGCCGTCACCGCGCAGGATGCACGACGGGTACTTCCAGGTGATGGCTGAGCCCGTCTCGACCTGGGTCCAGCTGATCTTCGAGTTGCGACCCCGGCAGTCGCCGCGCTTCGTGACGAAGTTGTAGATTCCGCCGCGCCCTTCCTTGTCGCCCGGATACCAGTTCTGCACCGTCGAGTACTTGATCTCGGCGTCGTCGAGAGCGATCAGCTCCACGACCGCGGCATGCAGCTGGTGCTCGTCGCGCATGGGCGCCGTGCAGCCCTCGAGATAGCTCACGTAGGAGCCCTTGTCGGCGATGATGAGCGTGCGCTCGAACTGCCCGGTCTGCTTTTCATTGATGCGGAAATAGGTCGAGAGCTCCATCGGGCAGCGCGTGTTCGGCGGCACGTAGACGAACGAGCCGTCTGAGAACACGGCCGAGTTCAAGGCCGCGTAGAAGTTGTCGGACTGCGGCACCACCGATCCGAGATACTTGCGCACCAGCTCGGGGTGCTCGCGGAGCGCTTCCGAGATCGAGCAGAAGATGACGCCGGCCTTCTTGAGCTCCTCCTTGAAGGTCGTAACGACCGAGACGCTATCGATGACGGCATCGACCGCAACCCTGGCCCCCTGCACGCCGGCAAGCACCTCGCGCTCGCGCAACGGCACGCCGAGCTTGTCGTACATCTTCAAGAGCTCTGGATCGACGTCGGCGAGCGATCTCGGTCCTTCTGTGCTCTTCGGCGCCGCATAGTAGTAGAGATCCTCGAAGTCGATCTTAGGATAGCTGACCTTGGCCCAGGTCGGCTCGGTCATGGTGCGCCAGCGCTCGTAGCTGTCGAGACGCCAATCGAGCATCCACTGGGGCTCGCCCTTCTTATCGGAGATGAAGCGCACGATGTCGGTCGAGAGCCCCTTCGGAGCTTTAACGCTCTCGATATTGGTCTCGAAGCCGTACTTGTACTGGTCGACGTCGATCTTCTTGACCTGATCGACCGTCTCCTGAACTGCACCCATTCCTCAACTCCTCTCGTCCGCCTCGAGCGGAAGGGTTCTCGTCCCGGGGCGCCACGCGCGCGCCGGTCACAAATTCATGCCTCGACTGCAGCCCTGGTCGCGACCGCCGCCCAGGCCGTTGTGAAGGCCGCTATGTCATTCTCAGTCGTCTCGGGTCCGAGGCTCACCCTGATGGCACCTTCGGCAACCGAGGGTGCAAGCCCCATGGCCGCCAGAACGTGGCTCGAACCGACCTTGCCCGACGAGCATGCAGCGCCGGAGCTGACCGCAATGCCGGCGAGATCGAGCCTGATGACCATCGTCTCGGCCCTCGCACCCGCAAGGGCGATACACGACGTGTTACCGAGACGCGGCGCATCGCGCGACACCACGATGGCGTTCGGCGTCAACCGCATGACCTCGCGCTCGAGCGCGTCGCGCAACCGGGCAATGCGCGGCATGTCGTTGAGGCCGTCGCGCGCCGCTTCAGCCGCGGCACCGAACCCTGCGATGCCGGCGACGTTCTCCGTGCCCGCCCGGCGGCGGCGTTCCTGCCCGCCCCCCGGCAGGAGCGGCGGCCGGTTGAGGCCGTCGCGTATGATGAGCGCACCGACGCCCATGGGGCCGCCCATCTTGTGCGACGACAGGCTCATGAGATCGGCGCCCAGACCATGAAAATCGACCGCCACCCGACCGCAGGCCTGCACCGCGTCGGTATGCAGCCTGAAGCCGTGCTCGTGAACGAGGCTTGCGGCTTCCCCCACCGGCTGCACCGCGCCGGTCTCGTTGTTGGCGAGCTGGAGCGAGACCAGCGTGTTGTCGTCCGCCGCCGCAGCCTCGGCAAGCCCGGCTTTGAGCGCCTCGAGGTCGACGACACCCTCAGCTGTGACCGGAAGTGCCGAAAACACAGAAGCCGCTTTCGCTGGCGCCAGTACGCTCCCGTGCTCGATGCCCGGGGCGAGCACACGCGGCCAGCGCGAGAGCGCCCAGACGTTGGCCTCGGTCGCGCCGCTCGTGAACACGACCTCTGAAGGCCTGGCCCCTGCCAACGCCGCCACCTGCTCCCGTGCCGCCTCGACAATGCCGCGCAAGCGCCGACCCTCCGCGTGGACGGACGACGGGTTGCCGACGAGGTCGAGGACGTCGAGCATCGCCGCACGCGCCTCGCTTCTGAGCGGCGCCGACGCATTCCAGTCGAGGTATGTGCGGGCGAGCCTCATCAGGCCCGTGCCTCCATCGGCTCTTTGGAGTGAATGCGCTTGCCAGAAGGAATGCCGCCGAGAACATCGGCCAGCGAGACGCGCGACAGGAAGCCCTCGATCTCCTCGCCGAGTGCGCTCCAGAGATCGTGCGTCAGGCAGCGCTGCTCGCCGATGCAGCCGTTGGTGGCGTGCTCGCAACGCGTCATGCGGGCATACTCGGCAACCGCGTGCAGCACGTCCGAGACGAGAATGTCCGAGGCAGCCCTGCCGAGTCGGTAGCCACCGGCCCGGCCGCGAGCGCTCTCCACGAGCCCCGCACGCCGCAGCTGCATGAAAATCTGCTCGAGATACGGCAGCGACAGCTGCTGCCGCTCGGCGATCGCCGACAGCGGGACCGGCATGACGGTGCTGTTCTTGGCAAGGTCGGCCATCGCCATCACGGCGTACCGTCCCCTGGTATTGAGCTCCATGACCCCTCCTGTTCTGCCAGCCCACGCTCCGAATGATCGCCCCATCGCCCCCGATGGCTCTCACCCGATCCGCCGGCCGTCAGTGTGCCCAGTGCGCGCCACTTTCGAACCATTCTAATTGTGGCTAATAATAATTCCGATTTACATAGTCAAGTATGGCCTGCACCCTGTCGAGCACAATGCCGTGAGCCGTACATATCCTACTGGCCGACGGGGCGAATTGACCCATCCGGGGGTACCCGTGCGGCCAAGAGGCATAGGGCCAGTCAGGATTGTGGTGAGGTCGCCTGCATAGCGTGTCCATGCAAGCGCTTTTGGCTGACCTGAGTCAGCATTCAGTGCTCCAACTATCCGGGCGGCGGCGGCGGCGCCCGGCCGACGATCTCGCGCCGGCTCGCGATTTCTGCACGGCAATGACGGAACCGCAGGAGTGGCCCCCGCGGGCTCAATGCCGACCTCGATCAGAATTGGTTGCGAAGGTGTTTCGACGGATCGCATCAGCACCTGCATGACGCAGGCTAACAGCCCCTACCGCATGTCGAATTCGAGCGCGCGTCAACCTCTTGCTCAGCATTCACCGGGTATTTGATTGAGGCCGACAAGGTGCAATGCTGTGAACTGGCCCGTGCCGCTCGCGAACGGGGTGGGTGCCTGTCCCCATCCGGCTCTCGCTGCCGCGGCTACTTTGCGAGGGGTCTCTGGGAAATGAGGGTTCCTGGAACGAACGACCGACTTGCCCGGCAACGGAGGGCACGAGCGGGGCAAGCCGTTGCGGCTGTGACGGCGGTTGCCTCCGGGCTCGCCGCCGGAGGCGATGCCATGGCCAAGCTCGCCGGCCGTGTCCATTGCTATCGCGGCGTCTGTCACCGGGTGCTTACGATCGATGAAACACGCCGGCTCGTCGGCGTAACACGCCTGCTCGAGGCGTCCGCCTACGACGACCCGTCAGTCGACCGTTTCAACAAAGGCATGTTCACGTCCAATGGCGAGCGCTTCAACGCCGGAGATGCCGGCCGAGTAGCCGCCGCGGACCTGCCCGACGGAACGCTGCTCCTCTTGCGTAACCCCGAGAACGGCGCCACCAGCCATGTGCTGGTCAATGACTTCGGGCCGTTCTACCGCTCGCGCCGCATCGACGCCACGCGCCGGGTGGCCGAGGATCTCGGATTCACGCGACGGGGCGTGACGCCGCTCGAAGTCACCGTGCTTGCCGCCCCCAGGCCGGAGGACACCCACTATAAGCGCGGCCGCCGGCTAACGGGCGCACTCGGATACATTGGCAAGCTCGCCGAGCCCGAGGTGACGGCCCTGATCGCCGAACTCGCCGACTCCGGCGAGGATACGATGGTCGCCAGCGCCGGCTCGCAGGCTGCATCCGAAGGGGCACCGACCGACCTCGCCCACGCGCCGAGCGCCGCCATTGCGCCAGCCGCAGCCCTGATGGCCTCTGCGGACGCGCCGTCTGCGGCACCCGGCGAGCACGCGCTCCCGGTCCGCGACTCCGAACCGGCACAGTCGCAAAGCCCGGCCGCCCCACCGTTCGAGACGCTCGTCGTCGCCGCCGCCGCAGTGGCGCCGGCAGCCGAGCCGGCCGTCATGCTCAGTGAATTGGCGTCCCCGGTTGCCGCGGACGCTTTGGCAACGAACGGGACGGACCCGCTCACGGACGGGGCGACAGCCGCCGCCGAGGCCGTCCCGGCGGAGGATCGCGACTCCCCTACACCTGTCCTGCTCGCAGATGCGGGATGGGCCGTTGCCGTCGCCGAACCTCCTGACGGTGCCCGTCCCGACCGCATCGACCGCATCATGGCGTCCGCCCATGACATCGTGTTCGGCCGCCGCAGCCTCACGACGGCGAGCAGCACGCCAGCATCGTTCATGGCCATGGCGGCCACTATGACGGCGCTCTTGTTGTACATGGTCTTTGCGCCGCGCAGCGCGCGCCGTCTCCGGGGCGCAGAGGCGCAAGCCGCCACAGGCACCGGTCTTATGACACGAGCGCCGGCGAGCGACCCGCCTCCTCGCTGGCCGTGGCGCTTCGGCACGCGCCCACTCGTGCATACGGCCACGGAACCGACCCCGGGAACACCGGGCACGTCCGAGTCCGGTTCCGGCGCTCGGGATCCTGCCACCTACATCGCACCCGACCTTACGCTCACCGGCACCGTTCGCTCGTCGGGGTGCGTCCGCATTGCAGGCCGCTTCGACGGCTCGATCGCCGCCGCGACCCTCGTTGTCGAGCGCTTCGGCGTCGTCGAGGGAGACGTCGAAGCCCGGACGGTCGTCGTCGAGGGACGCGTCAAAGGCTCGGTCAGCGCGGAGAGGCTCACTGCGAGTGCGAGCGCCACCATCGACGGGACCATCACGGCCGGCACCATTGGCGTCGAGCACGGCGCCGTCCTCAACGCCCGGGTATATCGGGTCAGCCCGCGTCCAGGCTCAGAAGCAGCCGACCGGGATGCCGACCTCACCCCACGGGCAGGGCCGGCGCATCCCGATTGCGCACCCGCTTGAGGTAGGCGCCGCGCGACTTCAAGTCCTTGAGCGCGAGATACATCTGCGCCGTGCTGATGGCGTCGTTCAGTGCGTCGTGAGCCTGCAGCGGCGGCAACTGCAGGTCCTCGAGGATGGCAGCAAAGCGCAGATCGATCTTCGTGCCGGGAGGCGCCTTGCTATACTTCCGGTCGTAATACATGTCGCAGACGTCGATGGTCGGATTCTGCAAGGTGATGCCGAGCATTCGGAACACCTCCTTGTTCAGCATCTTGACGTCGAAGCTGATCCAGTAGCCGACTAGCGGCCGATTGCCGATGAAGTGCAGGAGCGCTGGCAGCTCTGACTGGATGCTGGCACCGTCGGCAACCTCGGACTTGGTAATCTGATGGATCTTGATCGACTCTGCCGTCAGCTCCTTGCGAGGCTTGACCTTGACATTGAACGCCGCGCTCGTGCGGATGAGGTTCCGGGTAATCTTGACCGCCCCGACCGAGACGATGTCGTCCTTGCGCGGGTTCAGCCCGGTCGTCTCGCAGTCGATCGACACGACCTCGTCGAGCCCCATGTCGTGGAACAGAAACTCGTAGCTGCGATCCTTGAGCGCTGACCAGGCGAGCTTGCGTTTGATGAACCGGAGCATGGCTGGCGTCACATGGCAGAGAGGTGATACCGGGAGCGCACGATCTCGCGAAACTTCTTGGTCACCTTGAGGGCCTCACGCATGAGATCGCGCTCGCGCGAGCTCAACTCCTTGATGTGGACGATAGCCTCCTCCTCCTGTCGCCCCGTGCGCATGGCGACGAGCTGAGACCTGAGCCTGAGCTCCATGAAGTAGGCCAGCGCACTCTTGAGGTCGCCAGCAAACTCCTCGCCAATAACGGACATGGCAGCAAGCGCATCGATTCGCTCCATCGTCGAGGTCGCGATCACCCCCGTGTCGATCGACATCACCCGGACGCCATGCACGATCGGAAAAACCCCGGACCGCTTGATGTGAATGACGTCAGAGCCGACGCCGACGGTGGCCATGATGGAGGCCAGCACGCTGGCGCTCGCCTCCTCGAACTGGTCGATCGCGCGGGCGAACCTGGCGAGATAGGCGCTCTCGCCGCGCATCAGATTGCGCATGGCGCTCTTGGCCCGTTCGAGCAGCGCGGGATCGCCGGTCACAGGGACGGCGTCGTAGAAGACGCCGAGGTTCATCGCGCTGAGGTCGTCGGGAGTGAGCACCCAGCTCTTGAGCTGCTGGATGAAGCCGTCGACCGTCTGTGACCATTGCGGGTTGCCAACCATGATGTTCCCGGGGCACGGAGGGAAGTCGAACCGTTCCAGCGCCGCGGTGAAGTCTCTGCGGAACGCGGCCAGATCCTCCTCCGGAACCGGATGAGCGAGCAGAAGACCGTTGTCCTGATCTGTGCGCACGGTCTGCTCCCGGCGCCCCTCGGATCCCATGACGATCAGGCAGCCCGCCTCCTTGATGGAAGGCGGCGCAATGAAGCTGAAGAGCTTCGAGAACAGCGCGCGGTTGAGCTCGGAGGTGATCTCGGCAATCACGTCGACCTTGACATCCTGCCGGTGGAGCCGGGCCACCTGATCCTGGATGTCCCGGGCAGCCGGCTCGAGATCGGCTACGCTGCGCGCCCGGTCGATACGCCCGGGGATGAGCTGGGTGTTGCCGGCGACAAGACCCAGGATGTCGATGTCCTCGAGCGTGCCGACGAACTGCCCGCCCGAAACCACAGCCAGGCGGCGCACCCGATGGCGCGTCATTTTGATGAGCGCCTCAAATATGAAGTCGTCGGAGTCGACGGCGAAGATGTCGAAATGCGCGACATCGCGCACCTTGGTCGAAAGCGGCATCTCCATCAGCACCGCCGACTTCGAGAGGTTGGTGCCGGTAATAATGCCGATACGCTCCCCGTCCTTCACGAACAGCGTATTGTTGTGGTAATCCTCCATCATGCGGGCAGCGTCCTTGATGGAGGCGGTGCCGTCGATGTAGCAGACCTCGTGCAAGCGGGTGTCGCGCACGCGAGCCCTCAGCACGTTATTGACACTGCCGGCACCGTCGCCTTGCTGCTCGGCATAGTCGGAAAGCTTGCGCGACAACTCGGAATAGAAGAACGCGGCAAAGCCGCTGTTCGCCTTGATCAGATCGAGGATTACGTCCTTGGGCACGAGGTAGCAGAGCGTCTCCTCCGTCGCGACGAAGGCGGAGCCCGCCATGCCCTGCACGAGTGCCTGCGCATCGAAGGAATCCTTCGCGTGCAGCACGGCGAGCGGCTCGTCGCCGTCGCGCTCCTCGACCGCCCCTTTGATGATCACGTGGAGATGCTCGGCGCCACCGCCCTGCGGAATGACGGTCTGTCCGGGACCCCAGTAGCCGATGTCGAGCTTGGAGCGCAGCTTCTCTCCCTCGCTGTAGGTCAAGCGATCGAACGGCGGGTTCTGAACGTCGAAGGCCTGGGGCATGAGAGATCTTGCTGCCTAGGTGACCGGGGCGACCGTGAGGCCGGCCCCGCGTGCTGTTTAGCCTGCTGCAAGAACGGCCGGCCCGGCAGATGCGCCCGGCCGGCCGTTCCGACTTCCGCAGCGGAAGGACGAGCCTGACCTCGTCCTTCCGGCCGACGTCAGTGTGCAACCGCGCCGGCAGCGCCGACGCCCGTCTCCGACCGGATGTACTGGGCCTCGTAGGCCGCGCGCTCCGCATCAGCCCTCTTCGTCCTGTCGACGAGCGAGAAGACGAAAATGCCGATGAACGCCAGCGACATCGAGAACAACGCCGGGTTGTCGTACGGAAACGGCGCCGAACCCGCCGGGTTGCCGAGCGTCTTCTCCCACACCGACGGGGAGAGGACCACCAGCGCCGTGGCACTGATCAGACCGCGAAAACCGCCGATGAAGGAGCCCAAGGTCGTCGTACCCTTCCAGAAGATGCTCATCAGGAGGACCGGGAAGTTGCAGCTTGCAGCAATTGCAAACGCGAGGCCCACCATGAAGGCGACGTTCTGGTTCTCGAAAATGTACCCGAGATAGATGGCCAGGATGCCGATCAGCACCGCAGCGATCTTCGACAGCCTCACCTCTTTCTCCTCCGTCGCGTGCCCACGCTTCAAGACGGAGGCGTAGAGGTCGTGACTGACGGCCGTTGCCCCGGCGAGAGTGAGACCGGCCACCACCGCCAGGATGGTCGCGAACGCCACCGCCGAGATGAAGCCCAGGAACAGCGACCCGCCGACCGCCTTGGACAGGTGTACGGCCGACATGTTGCCCGTGCCGAGCATGTCTGCCGGCGCGAAGCTTCCGTTGGCACCGGCGACGGCACCGGCCTTGAAGTACGCGGGATCCTGCAGGAGCAGCGTGATGGCGCCGAACCCGATGATGACGGTCAGGATGTAGAAGTAGCCAATGAAGCCGGTCGCGTAGAACACCGACTTACGCGCGGCCTTGGCATCGGACACGGTGAAGAACCGCATCAGGATGTGCGGCAAGCCCGCGGTGCCCAACATCAGCGCGAGGCCGAGCGAGATCGCGGAGACGGGATCTTTCACGAGCGTCCCCGGCCCCATCACCTCGATGGCCTTGGGATGGATCTCAACGGCCCGCTTGAACATCGCTTCCGGAGAGAAGTTGAAGTTGTGAAGAACCATGAAGGCGAGGAAGCTCGCACCGCCGAGCAGAAGGCAGGCCTTGATGATCTGCACCCATGTCGTGGCTACCATGCCTCCGAAGGCGACATAGACGATCATGAGGCAGCCGACGACCACGACAGCATAGAGATAGTCGAGACCGAACAGGGTCTGGATCAGCTTGCCGGCACCCACCATCTGCGCGATGAGGTAGAACGCGACCACCACCAGCGTGCCGGTGGCCGACAGGATGCGGATCGGCGTCGGCGACAGGCGGAAGGACGTTACGTCGGCGAATGTGAACTTGCCGAGGTTGCGCAGGCGCTCCGCGATGAGGAACAGCACGATCGGCCAGCCGACGAGCCAGCCCACCGAGTAGATGAGGCCGTCGTAGCCGTTGGCGAACACGAGGCCCGAGATGCCGAGGAACGAGGCGGCCGACATGTAGTCGCCGGCAATCGCGAGTCCGTTCTGGAAGCCGGTGATGCCACCGCCTGCGGCGTAGAAGTCGGCTGCCGACTTCGTGCGGCTGGCGGCCCACTTCGTTATGCCGAGCGTGAGCAGGACGAAGACCAGGAACATCGAGATCGCCTCGATGTTGAGGTCGGACTTTCCCGAAACTTGCGCGGCATCGGCGAGAGCCGGCGTCGCAGCGAGCGCGGTCAACAGGGTGAGGGCCGAGCCCTTTTTCATACGATGGCTCATGACTGCTTCACCCGGTCGATGATGCGCTTCAGCATGTCGTCGTATGTGGAGTTGGCGACGGCTACATAGATGCCGGTCAACACGAACGCCGACACGATCACACCCAGTCCGACGGGGATGCCGACGGTGGTCACGCCACCGGACAGCGACTGCGAGAGCAACTCCTTGTCGAACGCAATCAGGAGCACGAACCCGAAATAGATGAGCACCATGAGGACGCTCAAGATCCACGCCAGACGCGATCGCCTGCGAACCAGCTCGTGGAACTCCGGATCACCTTTCATGGCAGCGATCAACGCCGCCGAATCGCGCTCCATGGCGCCTCTCCCCCTAGTTGTGCAGGCCAATTGATTCCGACCTGTCGATCAGGCCTGTTGAGGGCCCGTTCGCAACCTGAAGGCGGTCACGGCCCTCGTCAACAGTCACACGCAGGGGGCAAACCTTCGACTTTAGTACTGCAATAGGTTCGATCTTGTTCGCCCCATGAGCATCAGAAGGCGGAATCTGTGATCGTGGAGCAACATCGAGATGCTCCGGATTGCGCTCGGCAGCCGCCACCGATTGCAAAGGCAGTCATAGGATTTTAGTCGTTCTAACGGGAGCGGCGCAGCGATTGATCGATGTCAGAGTTCGCAGTCGCCGCGGGACGCAGCCGGCAGGTGGGGCACCTGCACCATAACGTGGGGATGAACTGACAATGGCGTTCTCGACACTGAAAGGAACTCGTGGCGTCGTCGTCTTTGTCGTTGGTGCCCTCATGAGCGTCGGCACGGCAATTGCCGACGATGGGGCGGACACCGGACTTGCCGAAACACTCCGCGTGGTCTTCGACAGCGAGCCAGGCAAGCTCACGGCCGGCGGTATTACGATCTACGGCATCGTCGACTACAACATCGGCTACATGTCGCACGGCACGCCGACCAATCCAGACTTCTACCCGGGCAACCAGTATCTCATCTCCAAGAACGCCAACAAGTCTGAGTTCTTCTTCACCAACAATGCGATGAGCCAGTCGCTGGTGGGCCTCAAGGGCACCGAGGATCTCGGCGAGATCTCGGGAGCCAGCATTCTGTCCGGCTGGTCGGCTGTGTTCGACCTGCAGATGGGCTTCAACCCGGCGTTCGGGACCATTGCCGACGCTCCCGGCGCACAGTCGAGCAACAACGGCGTGGCGCTCGAGGACCAGGACGCGAACGCCGGCGGCAGCCGCGCTGGTCAGATCTTCAACGGCGAAGCTTACGGCGGCGTGAAGCACAAGGACCTCGGCGAGATCCGCTATGGCCGCAACAACACCGTGCTGCTCGATGCCATCAGCCAGTACGATCCGCAGAAGATGTCGTACGCGAACTCGCCGCTCGGCTATTCGGGCACGTACGGAGGCGGCTTCGGCATTACCGAGAACGCGCGCTGGAACAACTCGATTAAGTACAAGAATACCATCGGCCCGGTCCGGGTCGGCGCCCATTATCGCTTCGGCAGCTATGGCCAGGGCGAGGAGTACTACGCGCTCGCCCTCGGCATCGACGGCCAGGGAGCCTTGAAGCCGCTGTCGATCGACGGCGTGTGGGGACGGCAGAAGTCGGCCATCACCGCCTCGGCCCTCACTGCCGCCGACTGCATCGAGCTCGCCCCCGGCAGCGACTGCACCGAGCTCGATGTCCTCAACGGTACGGTCACCGATACCGAGGCCTATGCCCTCATGGCCAAGTACAAGTTCGGTGAAGACCTCACCGTCTACGGCGGCTGGGAGCACGTCAACTACGCCAACCCCGACCACGAGATCGAGAGCGGATACACCTTCATCGGCAATTACACACTCTTCAAGCTGAACAACACCAACTACACGACGGACCGCGAGACCGATCTCTACTGGGTCGGAGGGCGCTATAATTTCACGCCGAAGCTGGTCGCTGCCGCAGCGTGGTACCACCTCGACCAGCACTCGTTCGTCTCCAAGGACGTTCCCTGCACGACCTCGGGCCAGGATCGCACCAAGATCCAGCCCAACTGTGCGGGGTCGCTCGACGCCCTGTCCTTCACCCTCGACTATCAGTGGACCAAGCGCCTCGATATCTATGGCGGCGTCATGTACTCGACTGTCGACGGCGGCCTGTCCTCGGGCTTCCTGAACACCGAGACGATTACGCCGACGGCCGGCGCCCGCTATCGGTTCTGAAAATCGCCGATCGCCAGCTGCGAATCTCGCATCGATGCGCCGGACCCATCCGGCGCATCGCGCGTTTTCGGCTGGCCATGCCGCGGCCAGCGGCAAGTCGACGAACGCCCGCTCCGGCCTCGCATCGCGGAAGGCCGTCGAGTGCCTCGTGCCAGCCGTGGCACACCCGACCTCCCTCGGCCGGGATGCCGCGTTCGTCCAGGTCCGCTGCGGATTTTGCGGCCTGATGCGCTCCGTCGAAGCACAGGCTCATGACGCGCGCCGAATCTGAGCGCTGAGAGTTGTCTTATGAAGCGCAGATGACGCAAGCCGGCTCGGCGGCACGCGTGCTTCCGCTTCTGCCGGCCAGGATCGTCGCAAGACCATAATCGGATTTGGTGAGCCCGGTTGGGATCGAACCAACGACCACCTGATTAAAAGTTGGCTGGTACGGGGCAGCGCAAGACCGCACAGCGCAATAAAACCCTGCAAAAACAGTGCAGCAAGACCGCAGAAGACCTACCGGAACGCCGCAAAACAGCGTAAGCGTGGTTGCCAGTTGGTTGCCAGCGGGGGGGCTTGCGATGGGATCGAGGGTTGAGCGGATTGGCCCGCAGTCGATGAGGTCTATCAAGCCGGGAGACCTCATCTGGGATAGCGAGGTGAAGCGCTTCGGCGCCCGCTGCCGCGCGAGCGGCATCACGTACATGGTCAAGCTGCGCATCGACGGCCGCCAGCGGTGGATCACGCTGGGGCGACACGGCCCTCTCACGCCGCACGAGGCCCGCCTCAAGGCCCGGCAGGTCTTGGCTCAGGCCGACTCCGGTAACGACCCGACACGGGAGCGGGAGGCGAGCAAGAGGCGGCCGAGCTTCGCCGAGTTTGCCGAGACATGGCTCCGCACCCACGTCGCGCTCAAGAGGAAACCCAAGACGCTGATCGAGTACCGTCGGATCGTGGAGCACGAGTTGTACCCAG
>JAGVSR010000025.1 GCA_019137195.1 Alphaproteobacteria bacterium | reverse complement strand
GCGCTGGATGTTCCACAGCGACCATCCCTTGGCGGCGAGCAGGAAGTCGTCGGCCATGAAGAGCGCGGCCGGCACGAGCGACCAGGCAAGAGCCTTGTCTAGGTTCATCGGCTGCGCGCTACCTACGTCGGTCGGCGACTTTGCGCGGAACTTGACGAGCAGGTACACGGCGATGATGCCGAACACGATGCCGACGACCCACAGGTCGATCAGCACGTGGTGCCAGGTTTCGTTCCAGGCGTCCGTCGGGTTCGGCATGGCATGTGCTTCGCCGTGTGCCTCTCCCTCCGTACCTGCAATGGCCATGCCCGCCGTGAGCGGGAGCATGGCCAGCAACGCCAGCAGGCGCTCAAATCGCTTGCGCATAGTGTCCTTCCCCAGTTCGCTTAGTCCGTTTTGCGATTTTGTAGTAGGCGATCGAGCCGAACAGCGTCGTCAATCCGAGGATGAGCGACCCGAAGCCCACAATCATTGGAATGCTCAGTACGTATCTGCCGTCGTGGTAGCTGTACGAGTAGCAGAGGCTCAGGGCGAGCGTCAGAATCTCGTGCGGCCGGAAGTTGTTCTGCTTGGCATCGAGCACGGCTAGCTCGACGTCGCGCGCGTCTACCTCCTCCTGGTAGAGCACCCGTACGAGGCGTCCGTCGGGTCCGAAGAAGAGGAAGGCGCCAGGATGCAGGAAGATGCGATCCTCCGGCGACCAGAAGAACTTGAAGCCGATGCGCTCGGTCTCAGCCTTCAGATCGTCCTCGTTCTTGAACGTCGCGAACGTCCAGTGAGGAGCGAGGTCCCCCGCGAGCTTCAAGTGCTCGCGGAAAGCTCCCGTGGTCTTCAGGTTGTCGTGCCGGTCGAACGAGACGGTGACGATTTTGAAGTCGTCACCGGGCTTCACGATCCTGACGTCCTTCATGAGGCCGGCGAGCGTCGAGTTGATGAGCGAGCAGCTGCCGTCGCAGGTGAAATAGCTCAACACCAGGATGACGGGCTTGCCTGCCATCTCGCCCCAGGTGAACTCCCGGCCGTCCTGATCGACGAGCACGGTCTCAGGCGCGATTTTCGACCCGAGATGCGTCTTCTCGTCGATCATCATGATCTTGGGATCGACCTGGGATACGGGCCGGCGGAAGTACTGCGCCTGGGCAGACTCCGGAGTGGCCAGGCTCACGAGCGCAGCCATTCCGAAGACAATCGCCAGAGCGTGAGCCAGCTTCCAGAGCGGCTTCCCTTACCAGTAGTAGACTTGGGAGGCGACGAAGAACCAGACCACGTCGACGAAGTGCCAATAGATGCCGGCCACCTTCACGAACATGCGGTTGACGCCGGAGGTCAGCGTGCCGATCAGGAGCGCGATGAAGCTCGCGAGGCCGACCATTACGTGCGAGGCGTGGAATCCTGTCAGCGAGTAGAACGCTGCCGAGTAGGCGTTCGTGCTAGGCACGAAGTTCTCTGCCATCAGGTGGCCGTACTCGTAGAGCGTGCATCCGAGGAACGAGGCGCCAAGGACGAGCGAGACGATGAGCCACGTGATCCAGCCCGACTTGTTGCCATGCTCGAACAGGTGCTCGGCATAGTGATAGGTCATCGAGGACGCTACCAGGATGCCGGTCATGATCAGCGGCAGGACGAGGTTGAGGTGCGGCGTGCCGGCCGGCGGCCAGGCGGTGCCGGCGGCGAGGCGCATCGTCCAGTAGCTGGCGAAGAGACCGAGGAAGATCAGGATCTCGCCGATGATGAACACTCCGACGCCAACCGGCGACACCTCGGTGATGACCGAGGGAACCGTCACGCCCTCGTGGACCCACTTGGCGATACCGGCCATGATGAGCGGCGCGCCGAGGCCCGCGCAAAGAATGGCGCCGAGGCTGTTCTGATAGACGAAATGCATGATGAACGTCATCGGCACCAACAGCGCGGCGCCAAACGAGACCGCCATCGGCGCCCAGCTCATCTCCCAGTGATGAGCGTGCCCGCCGTGATCGGCATGAGCAGCCGCATGCGTGGACTGTTGCATCGTATCCTCTCCTGACTTCCCCGTGTCTTCATTAGACGTCCCACAGGCATCGACACCGGGCCTGAGGGCGAAACCAAAGTCTTCGGCGCCACCGGCGCCAACCTGCGGCCTTAATGCGCTCCGACCAGCAGGGCTAAGAACAGCGCGAAAAGATAGACGATCGAGTAGCCGAACAGGCGAATTGCGGCGGGACCGATACCTCCGTCTGAACGGACCGCGCGCCAGAGATCGATCGCGCGCCACAAGAGCACGGTATCGAGGACCAGAGCCGCAATCGCATAGGGAGTGCCTGCGCTCCCGGCGACGACCGGCAGGGCGGTCGAGGCGATGAGGAGGAGCGTGTAGACGACGATCTGGTTCGTGGTGCTCACCACGCCGGCCACGTTCGGCATCATCGGTACGCCGGCTTTCGCGTAGTCGCCCGAGCGCGAGATCGCCAGGGCCCAGAAATGGGGAGGGGTCCAGAGGAAGATGATGAGAAAGAGCGCGACAGCGCCGAGCCCCAGATCACCGGTAGCCGCGGCCCATCCGATCATCGGGGGCACGGCGCCGGAGGCGCCGCCGATGACGATGTTCTGCGGCGTGCGCCGCTTGAGGCCGAGGGTGTAGATGAAGAAGTAGAAGACGATGGTGAAGGCGAGCAGGAAGGCGGCCAGCCAGTTGACGGTCAGGCCGAGGGCAGCCACCGAGCCGACCGACAGCACCGCGCCGATGGCGAGCGCGTGCGACGGCGGCACCACGCCACGCGGGATCGGCCGTGACTGTGTCCGGCGCATGACGGCGTCGATGTCGGCGTCATACCACATGTTGAGCGCGCCACAGGCGCCAGCGCCGACCGCCATGAAGAGGAGCGTGTAGAGGATGGTCGCCAGGTCGGCCGATCCGGGCGCAGCAGCAATCCCGACGCCGCCCGTAAAGACGACCAGCGACATGACGCGTGGCTTGAGGAGGGCGAAGTAGTCGTAGGCGACTTTGCTTGGCGAACGGGCAATTATTCCGTCTGACGCGAGTGCGGTCGCGAGTCCGCCTGCGGGCTGGCCCATGATTCCCCTGTCTCCACCCTAAGTGCCGATTGTATCGGCTTTTTGTTTGGGTGCTGCGCCAGCCTGCCATCTGACCCATGTAGGTCATTGACCGAGGCCAGCGTTTTTATTGTGTGTTCTACAGGGTTTAAGCTTTGTCCGAGGGCTTGAGGGATGTCAAGTAGGGCTGCGTCGTTTTGCGTATGCCCTTGGTTGTAGTCCGAGCGCCAAGGATCCGCACGCCGCTCAGCTTCCCGCGGGTCGGAATGCCTTGCAGACAGCGGGGTCAGTTTCGAGCCTGGCGCCGCCGGCAAGGTCGATGCAATAGGGCACGGCCGGAAACACGGCCAGCATGCAGAGCCGGATCGATTGCGGCTTGCCAGGAAGGTTGATGATCAGCGCTGTCCCGCGGATGACGGCGGTCTGGCGGGACAGGATGGCAGTCGGTACCTGCTTCAGGCTTTCCTGGCGCATGAGCTCGCCGAAGCCCGGCATGATTTTGTCGGCAACAGCTTCGGTCGCCTCGGGCGTCACGTCGCGCGCGGCCGGTCCGGTTCCTCCCGTCGTAAGCACAAGCGAGCAGCCCTCCCGGTCCACGAGCTCCACGAGTGTCGCCTCGATGAGATCGCGATCATCGGCGATGACGCGCGTGACCGGCTCCCAAGGCGAGGTCAGCAATTCGCCGAGCACGGCAGCAATGGCCGGACCGCCTTTGTCCTCGTAGACCCCGGCGCTTGCGCGGTCGGAGACGGTGACGATGCCGATGCGGGCGGTCATGGATCCTGATCCTCACGATGGAGCGCGAAACCGGGGCGGCGCTTGAAACCGGCAGACCCCCATCCTATCTCCGCCCAGTAGCATGTTCCGCGGGGGGACGGTAGCCGAGGGAGCCGATGTTGATTGGTGACAGCCGCGACGGGTACGGGATCGTGTCGCGCGGCCTTCACTGGCTTATGGCCATTGCCGTATTCGCGATGTTCGGGCTCGGCTGGTGGATGGTCGGGCTCGACTACTACAGTCCCTACTACAACGCGGCACCGAGCCTCCACCGCAGCGCCGGCATGGTGCTACTGGCGGTTCTTCTGTTGCGTCTCGGCTGGCGGGCTCTCAATGTCAAACCGGACACGCCTGAGCTGACCGCCTTCGAGGGAGCAGCGGCTCGTGCAGTGCATTGGGGCTTCTACCCCCTTCTGCTTGCGCTCATGGTGTCGGGCTATCTGATCTCGACGCCGGACGGCCGCCCCATCGACGTGTTTGGGGTCTTGAGCGTGCCCTCGCTCGTCCAGGACAAGACGCTGTCCGACAAGGCGGGGCTCGTACACGA
>JAGVSR010000077.1 GCA_019137195.1 Alphaproteobacteria bacterium | reverse complement strand
TGGACTTCCGTGCCTCCATGGTGACGTCCAATGACTTAAACGGTTTTATTGCCTTCCCAATGCGTCGTAGGGTCAATGGTGACATCGTCAGAAGCCTCTTCCAGCCTCCTCAAATTGCATCGGACGCCGGATATACCAATGTGTTGACTGCTTATCGCCGCTACCGACGTGGCAAGCCCCTTGAGTCCAACGCCATTCTGGACCACGACTATCTGTTTAGATTGCGGTGCATGACAAATATCGCTGGAGAAATCACAAGTGCCCATGTCGGTTGGTTCTATAAAAGCATAGAACTCACGGGGTTCAAGGCATATGAGCGCGAGACTGGAAGGTTGCGAAGTGCGAGGGATGAGCTTGAAGAAGTGCGGCGCAGTCGTATGTGGATCACATTTGCATATTACTACAACCCCGACCCGCTATCGCGGAGCTTAGAACCTCGTGAAATTGCTGACAGGCAATAACGTGAAGGGAATGACCTTTTGGATCAATAAGCTGTACCAGAGCGGTTCTAAACCAGAGCGGTTCTAATGCTAAATTCTGGAAGGTCGCTTGGCGGGCAGATGCCGGATACAACATCGACTACTATCTGAACGTCTTCAACGCCTTCAACACGGCTTCGAGCCTTGCGCAGATCGTGAACTCAACGGATGATCCCAATGTCTTCATGGCTCACAGTCTGGGCAATATGCTGGCATCCTCCGCCATCGCCGACCACAGCAGAAGGAAGGGGACAGTGAGAGTGTGTGAGAATAGAGCAGATCTCGAGTGGTCCAATTAAGAAGAGGCCATGCGAAACGGAGCTGCGCAATTTGCAGTCTGCCGACACGGCGAGACGATTCCCCGGGAATCACCCATCCCGCCATGCTTTCCATTAAATGACGACAGATCGAGCTACTCTATGCCTCGCTTAATTTCCATTTAATTTTCCGCTTGTCACTTTTTTTAAAAACTGCTATACATCGAAACAGTGTTATTGAAGGTGTATAGTAGATGCCGCTACTGGTGAAATGCTCGGAGGCTCGGACTGACGACAAAAGTGAGATTTACTAATCTCTTTGGCGGATTCGCTACTCGCCAAAATGATGTTGCTTCGCCCCCCTCCGGCGCGCCAATCGCGCTCGCCGCGCCGGAGGTTTCCGGCGCCGCAGGCGGCTACGTGCTACCGCCCGGGAGCCTGCGCCTCTGGACGCGGGACGGCTCGACGCCGCGCTGCGCCAATGCGCTCTGGCACACTGCCGCCCCTGGTGACTACCTGCCGCCGACGCCCGCCAGCGGCATCCCCGCCGCGCTCCTCGGCTTCACCAACGGTGTGCGTAGCGTCACCTGCTACGCCGAGGCCGTCCGCCCATCCGACGAACAGGGCGACATCCGCATCGTCTTCGAAGTCCAGCCCGACGAGCGCGCCTCCGTCTCTGCCGCCTCCGCCGGTGTCTCCTTTGTGCCCGTCATCTTCGAGATTCCCGAGCCGATCGCCACCGCCACCGCGCTCGTCAAGCTCTCCTATCCCGCCTCCGATCCCGGCGCTGTCACGACCAACGCCGCGGGCGGCTACGTGCTGCCGCCCGGGAGCCTGCGCCTCTGGGCGCGGGACGGCTCGACGCCGCGCTGCGCCAACCCCGTCTGGCACGCTTCGCCTGGCGACTACCTGCCGCCGACGCCCGACGGCGGCATCCCCGCCGCGCTCCTCGGCTTCACCAACGCTGTACGCAGCGTCACCTGCTACGCCGAGGCCGTCCGCCCATCCGACGAACAGGGCGACATCCGCATCGTCTTCGAAGTCCAGCCCGATGAGCGCGCCTCCGTCTCTGCCGCCGACGCCGTGCGTCTGACGGCGGTGCGCTTCGGTCTGGTGCCCGACTACGACCGAGACGGAGTCATCGATTGTCATGACGAGGCGCAAGCGGCGACCAACCGGATCATGCGCTGGTGGATCAACGACGACGACAACGGCACGGACATTTCGGAAGGGGACAACGATGTTCCGGGGCAGGGCCACGGCCTGACCCTTGTCTCCAACGACACGCAGTGGCCGGACAGCGCCACGGTCGATGGCCGCTGCGACCTGCTCGACTTCTTCCCGCTCTGGTTGGACGTGGGCAACCTGCTTGCCATGCTTCCGCAAGACGGGACGACGACGGTTTGCCTGCGCCAGGAGGACGGGGCGCTTCGCGCGGTCTACACCGACCTTCGCGCCGCTGACGCAGGATCGTACTTGGTCTCGGCGGTGGCGAACTGCGGACCGGACTTCGCCCAGGCCACGCACGAGGCGAGGACGTTCCTGATAGATGCCGCCGACGTGGTCCTATCGCCGGCCTTCGTCAACCGGATCGTCGCCGACCCGCGAAAAGGCGTCCTGCTGGTGGAAGGGTGCGCCGAGACGCAGAAACCGCTCGTCCTGGAGGTCCTCCGGGACGGCGTGCGCATCATGGTAGTGGAACTACCGCTGAGCGTCTCTGGCGTCGAGGACATGTACCGCTGGATCAACCTGCGCCCGGATGCGGCAAATTACTTTCCGTCGCGCTCGAACGCGCCGCCGAACCGGCCCGATGGCGAGTGCATGGACAAAACGGTGTTTCTGGCGCACGGGTTTCTGGTGTCGAAGGAGGGGGCGCGTGGCTGGGCATCGGAGTGCTTCAAGCGGCTTTACCAGAGCGGCCTTGCGGCGAAGTTCTGCGGGATGAGCTGGCGCGCCGATGCGGGGACGAGCGCGGACTACTACCTCAACGTTCAGAACGCCCGCGACACGGCCGCGCAGCTCGCGCCGATCGTCAACGCGATGCCCTGCGAAAAGGTCTGGATGGCGCACAGCCTCGGCAACATGCTCAGTGGCTACGCCATCGCGGACCACGGCATGAACGTCGGCAAGTACTTCGCGCTCAACGCCGCCGTCGCCTCCGAGGCGTATGACATCGCGACCGTGGACGAGACGGAGTCGGCAATGAACCACATGCGCCATGCCAACTGGGCGGGATATAGCAACCGCACCTGGGCAAGCAGTTGGTTCAAGCTCTTTCCGTCGGGCGACGACCGTGCGCGCCTGACTTGGCGTAACCGCTTCACCAACGTCCTCGACCGGACGCAACTTTATAACTTCTGGTCCTCCGGGACGGCGTGCGCATCATGGTAGTGGAACTACCGCTGAGCGTCTCTGGCGTCGAGGACATGTACC
>JAGVSR010000127.1 GCA_019137195.1 Alphaproteobacteria bacterium | reverse complement strand
CCGCAGCTCGGCTACTCCGGAGAAAATCGCGGAAAGCTGCTCGAACTCGAGCTTCGTCTCGTCGGCGAGGAGGCGGGCAATGGTGGTCTTGCCGCAACCGGGCGGACCCCACAGGATGATGGACGGAATGCGCCCCGCGTTCAGCATGCGGGTCAAAGTGCCATCGGGGCCGACAATGTGGTCCTGGCCGGCGACCTCGGAGAGCCTCTGCGGGCGCAGCCGGTCGGCGAGCGGGCGGGGCGCGCTCTTCTCGAGTCCGGCGGCGGTGAAGAGGTTGGTCACGGGGTCCGGCTTTGTCGTGTCAAGAGGATCGTGGGCATGGCGGCGAACAACAGGAACAGGAGCAGCGAGAGCATACCCGCGGGCGTGCCGAAATGCCCGATCCATTCGGACACTGTCCACCCTCGCAGCGCGCCAGCCGCTGCCACCTCTGTAGACAGAAGTAGCGTCAGCGCAATGAGACCGACACCCGCACGCACGTCTAGCTTGGGCGGCAGGCGGTAGCGCGACACCACCCAGCGAGCCGCCACGAACGCTACGACGAGCATGAACGGTGCCTCGAGCGCAACGGCTGCCGCTTCGCCCGCAACCGGCGCAACGACGAGCTGACGCACGGTGCCGAGCACAAAGCCGGCAATAAACGTCACCATGAAACACAGAGTTCCGGCGCGGGCCATGCTCGTCACCATCGCGGGAGGCGCCTCCTATCCCGCGAGTTGCAGCGTCAGGACCTGGCCACCGCGCTTGACCTCGATGACCCAGCGGCGGGGCTTGGCAGAGAGCGCCGCCTCGAGGTCGGCGATGCCGGCGATCGGCTTACCGGACAGACTCGAGATGACATCGCCGGGCCGGAAGCCGAGCCGTGCAGAGACCGAGTTGGGCCGGACGGAGAGGATGACGGCTCCTTCAGCCTCGTCGATGCCGAGCTCGTCGGCGACGGCTGGCAGGACGTTCGATACGCGTGCGCCGTCGAGCGGGTGCTGGCCCGACAGGTTGCGCACGTCCTCCTTGCCTGGTTTCGGCGGCGCCTCGAGGGCAAGGTCGACCTCGAGCGGGTGGCCATTGCGCAGCACCTCGATGCGGGCCTTGTTGCCGGTACCCTTCGTGGTCATGCGGTAGAGTGCGCTCCT
The DNA here is from genome assembly GCA_019137195.1 of Alphaproteobacteria bacterium. GTDB lineage: Bacteria > Pseudomonadota > Alphaproteobacteria > Rhizobiales > Hyphomicrobiaceae > CBDCUQ01. The sequence continues at coordinate 91,073 of JAGVSR010000127.1, read as the reverse complement.
GGCGTCGGTGACCTCGAAGCCATCGACGCGCACGACGACATCGCCCGGCTCGAGACCGGCGGCAGCGGCAGGGCCCTTGTTGGAGACGCGCGCGACGAGGGCCCCGGAGATGCGGTCGAGACCCAGACCTTCCGCGGTCTCGCGCGTCACGCTTTCGAGCCGTGCGCCGATCCAGGGACGCTCGACCTTGCGGCCACTGACGGCACCCTGGACGTAAAGGCGGACGAGATTCGACGGGATCGCGAAGCCGATGCCGACCGAGCCGCCACTCTGGGAGAAGATCATGGTGTTGATGCCGACGAGCTTGCCGGTGATGTCGACGAGGGCTCCGCCCGAATTGCCGGGATTGATCGCGGCGTCGGTCTGGAGGAATACCTGGCTGTCCGACTTCGCGATCTCGGTACGGGCGAGCGCCGATATGATGCCGGACGTCACCGTCTGGCCGACGCCGAACGGATTGCCGATGGCGAGCACGAGGTCGCCGACCTCGACATTGTCCGAGTCCTCCAGCTCAATCACCGGGAAATTGCCGTCGCCTTCGATCTTCAGAATGGCGATATCGGTCTTGTCGTCCTGCATCAGCACCTTGGCGTCGAACTCGCGCTTGTCGGCGAGGGCGACGCGGATCTCCGTCTCTCCGCGCGCCTTCACGACGTGGGTGTTGGTGACGACAATGCCGTCCGGGCTCACGATCACGCCGGAGCCGAGCGAGCTCTGTACGCGCTCGGACGGCTCGCCGAACTGCTCGCCGAAAAACTTGCGGAAGAACGGGTCGTTGGCGAACGGCGAGTTGAACGTCTGGACGCGGCTCTGGACATAGACGTTGACGACCGCCGGGGCCGCTCTGCGAACGATGGGAGCGAACGTGTACTGGACGACCTCGCGCGTGGGCGGAACGACCTCCCGCTTCTGGGCCACCGCTCTCTCGGGGGCTCCTACTCCGACGGCTGCCCAAGCGGTCGCGGCGGCGGCAACGGCGGCGGCTAACAGCTTCCAGTTCTGGGTCATGGCTCGGGTCTCGAATACGGCGCGCCGGCGTTCCTTTCGCCGGACTGCGAGCCGGAGATATAAGACAGTGGCGGATCGGTACAATGGCCGGACGGCGCCGAAGCGGTGGGGGCTACAACTTTTCCGAATTGTGGCCTGACAGACGCCTCGGATCTGGTACACTATCACATCTTTGACCAAGAAGGCCGCCGCAGCTCGGCGCTGCCGGGGCGAACCGGAGGAAACGATGAGAACTGTCTGGAAGGCTTTGGCCAGCGTGGCCGTGCTCACGGCCGTGGTGACGGTTGCGCACGCCGCGAGCCTTGCGGTCGGCAAAAAGCTCGAGGTCAACGTCGATCCGAAGAAGATGGACGCCGAGAAGCAGGCCTTGTGGAAGACGTTCGGCGGCTGGTGCGCCATCTCCGAGTGGCACCCGGCGATCGCGAAGTGCGAGGAGAGCAAGGACGGCGCCGACACGTACCGTACGCTCACCCTGAAGGACGGCGGCGTGATCAAGGAGAAGCTTCTCGAGCAGGTCGACTATCGCTACCGTTACGCCATCACCGAGAGCCCGCTGCCGGTCAAGAACTACGAGGCGCAGTTCACGCTCACCCCCGATGACGATGACGAGGACGAGGTCAACTTTGCCTGGTCGGCAGTGTTCGATCCGGCAGACGGCAAGACCGACAAGGAGGCGCGCGACGTGATCACCGGCATCTTCAAGGCCGGGCTCGACAACATCAAGAAGCTCACGGGCGACAAGAAGGATGGCGATTGATCTCCCGATCGCGGCATTCAAATTCGTGCGACGACGGGGCCCGCAGCATGCGGGCCCTTGGCTTTTCATGGCTCGCTGCTCAAATGGGCGAGCGCGGCGGCATTCCTTTCCCAGTTGCGCCCGTCGAACGGCTCGATGGCAACGTGGCGCGGCGGCGGGTCGAGGCAGCGGACGTTGACGTCGATTCCGTCGGGGTTCGAGCGCGGCACGTAGAACGGCTTCACGCCGCAAACCGTGCAGAAGGTATGCTGTGCGACGCCGGTGCCGAAGGTATAGCGCGTCAGCCGGTCGTCGCCGGAGAGCAGGCGAAACCGGGACTTGGGCACGATCAGGTGCAGGAAGCCCGTCTTGCTGCAGATGGAGCAGTTGCAGTCCTGGACTAGGATCTCGTCCGGCGCCTCGACTTCGAATGTGACAGCGCCGCAGTGGCACGAGCCGCGGTAGAGCATGGACTTTCCATCAGTGATGATAGCCCTCACCTTCGCGTACCTTGCCGCGGAAGGTCCAGTAGACAAACGCAGTGTAGGCGAGGATGACGGGCAAGAATACCAGCGTGCCGACGAGGGTGAACATCTGCGACGACGGATCGGCGGCGGCGTCCCAGACCGTCACCGTGGGCGGTACGATGTAGGGCAGGTTCGAAACCGCGAGACCGCCGAAGGCGAGCGTGAAGAGGGCGATGGTAGCGAGGAACGGCCAGCTGTCGTGACGGGTCTCGAGGCCTCGCCAGAGCACGAAGGCGGCGACGAGGGTCAAGATCGGGAACGGCGACAAATAGACGAGGGCCGGCCACGTGAACCAGCGCTCCCAGACGTAGGGTAGCTCGAGGGGAGTCCAGAGACTGATGGCGGCCATCATGGCGAGGACGGCGAAGAAGAGCAGTCTTGCCTCTGCGCGGGCCTGCTCAGCAACCTCTCCCTCGGTCTTCATGACGAGCCATGTGGCGCCGAGCAGCGCGTAGCCGGCGACGGTCGCGATGCCGGTGAAGATCGGAAACGGCGCGAGCCAGTCGAGCATGCCGCCGGCGAAGCGACCGTTCTCGACCTTGATACCTTCCAAGAGTCCGCCGAGGATCACGCCCTGCATGAAGGCGGCGACGATCGAGCCGCCGGCAAAGGCTGCATCCCATATACGGTGAGACGGCTTTGCCACCCAGCGGAATTCAAACGAGACTCCGCGGAAGACGAGCGCCAGCAACATGACGATGACCGGCAGATAGAGGCCCGGCATAATGATGGCGTAGGCCTTCGGGAAGGCGACGAAGAGGCCGCCGCCGCCAAGGATGAGCCAAGTCTCGTTGCCGTCCCAGAAGGGAGCGACCGAGTTCATCATGATGTCGCGCTCGTGCTCCTCGCGATAGGCGGGGAACAGGATGCCGATGCCGAGGTCGAAGCCGTCGAGCACGACATAGAGCAGCACCGCGGTGCCGATGAGCCCGACCCAGACGAGCGGCAGCCAATACACTGCGCTTTCCATCACGGCGCCTCCTCGATGGCTTGACGGGCGGCGTCCTCGGCGGCGGACAGGGGCCGCGAGGGCAGGCCGGTAGGCGGAGCCTCAGCAGCGCCGGTGGGGCCGAGCTCGATCAGTCGGTTGATGTAGTAGATGCCCATCGAGAACACACTCGCGTAAACGAGCACGAACAAGACGAGCGTCGTCAGCACGGCGCCGGCGGTCACGTTGGGCGAGAGGGCGTCGGCGGTGCGGAGGATGCCGGTGGCGACCCAAGGCTGGCGGCCGCATTCCGTCACCCACCAGCCGGCCAGAATCGCTGCGAAGCCGATCGGCCAGATATGCTGGGTGGGCCAAAGATACCAGCGCGTTTCGAACAGGGTGCCGCGCCACCACAGGAAGGCACCCGCTATGCCGACGGCGATCATCACGAGCCCGAGGCCAACCATGACGCGGAAGGCGTAGAAGACGGCCACGAGTGGCGGGTGCTCGCCAGGTGCGAACTTGTCGAGACCGTCGAACTTGCCATCGAGGCTGCCGGTGACGACCCAGCTGGCAAGGCCGGGAACGGGGAACTCGAGTTGCCAGGCGTTACCGGTGCGTTCGGCATTAGGCCATGCGAGGATCAGGAAGTTCGCGGGCTCGTCGCTTTTCCAATGCGCTTCCATGGCGGCGAGCTTCGCCGGCTGATGCTCGCCTGTATTGATGCCGTGCGCATGTCCAATGAGGGCCTGCAAGGGAGCCAGGCAGATCACCATTCCGAGCCCCATGCGCACCATGGTCTTGGCGTCCTCCGCGAACCTGCCGGACACGAGATAGCGTGCGCCAACCGCCAGGACGACGATCGAGGTCGTCAGGTACGCGGCGGTGAACATGTGGGCAAAGCGATAGGGGAAGCTCGGGTTGAAGATGATGGCGAGCCAGTCATCGGGATAGGCGATGCCGTCCTTCAAGACGTGGCCGGCCGGTGTCTGCATCCAGCTGTTGGCTGCCAGAATCCAGAACGCCGACAGAGAGGTGCCGGCGGCGACGAGCACGGCGGCCGTGACGTGCAGATTAGGTGACACACGCTGCCAGCCGAACAGCATGATGCCGAGGAATGAGGCTTCGAGAAAAAAGGCGGTCAGCACCTCGTAGCCGATGAGCGGTCCCAAGACGTTGCCGGTCACCTCGGAGAAGCGGGCCCAGTTGGTGCCGAACTGATAGCTGAGCACAATGCCCGACACGACCCCCATGGCGAACGAGACAGCGAAGATCTTGGTCCAGAAGCGCGCGAGGCGATGGAATTTCTCCTCACCTGTCATTCGCCAGCGCACGAGAAGGGTAGCGACAAAGGCCGCGAGACCGATCGTGAAGCTCGGGAAGACGATATGGAACGAAACGGTGAACGCAAACTGTATTCGCGCCAGCAGGGCGGCATCGAGGGCGTCGAGCGACATCGGTCTTCACTTTCGCAATTCGGTCACTGCGGCCGCATCATGGCCCGAACCGTGCGCGCAGTCGAGAGTTAGCACCTGCAATAAGCGTCCGACATCGAACGAGCATCCCTGCATTTCGTCGCGATGGTGCTTGCTCGCGGCGTTCGTCGATGCCAACCTCGCGCGCCGGTCGCCAGCAGAGCGACGGGGCTTTCGGACCCGGAAGCCCACGAGGATCAGACCCGAGGAGAGACGCCCCATGAACGAGCAGTTGAAGCGAGAGACGTTCCACGGCGCGTGCCCGCACGACTGCCCCGATACATGCGCGATGGTGTACGAGGCCGTTGGTGGGCGGCTGGTCGAGGTCAAGGGGCGCAAGGACCATCCGATGACCAATGGGGGCCTGTGCGTCAAGCTCAAGGACTTCCACGATCACCATGCCAATCCGGATCGTCTGCTCTACCCGCTGCGCCGCTCCGGCCCGAAGGGCTCTAAGCAGTACGCGCGCATCAGCTGGGACGAGGCGATCTCGGAGATCGGCAAGCGCTGGCGCGAGATCATCGCGACCTACGGCTCGCAGGCCATCATGCCCTACAGCTACCTCGGGAACATGGGGCTGGTGCAAGGCATCAACTCGGGCGATCCGTTCTTCAACCGGCTCGGGACGACGGTGAACGAGAAAACGTTCTGCGCTTCGGGCTCGTCGACGGCGTGGCTGCTGACGGTCGGTCCTACGGGCGGCGTCGACCCGGAGAGCTTCGTGCATGCGCGATACATCGTGATCTGGGCCTCGAACTCGATCTCGACCAACCTGCACCACTGGCCGTTCGTGCTCGAAGCCCAGAAACGCGGCGCCAAGATCGTGGTCATCGATGCGCATCGCTCGCGAACCGCGAAGGCTGCCGACTGGCACATCTGTCCCAGGCCCGGAACCGACGGCGCGCTCGCTATGGGCTTCATCAACTCAATCGTCGAGCAGGGGCTCGTCGATCAAGACTACGTCGACAATCACACCTACGGCTTCGCCGAGCTCAAGGCGCGGGCCGCAGAGTTCACTCCTCTCTACGTCGAAAAGGTGACCGGCGTCCCGGCGGCCGACATCGTCAGGTTCGCGAAGGAGTTCGCGACCGCGCAGCCGTCGGTGATCCGGCTCGGCGTGGCCCTCGAGCGGCACAAGGGCGGCGGCCAGACGATCCGCGCGGCGTGCGCACTGCCGGCGCTCGTCGGCTCGTGGCGGCACGTGGGCGGCGGTCTCCTGCAAATGCCGATCTGGGAGTTCCCGGTCGACTGGGTGAAGGCTGCGCGTCCCGACTGGATCAAACCCGGTACGCGCGTCGTCAACAACCTGCAGCTCGGCCGGGCATTGACGGGCGAAATGCAGCTCGATCCGCCCATCAAGAGCCTGTTCGTGTTCTGCACCAATCCGGTGAGCCAGGCGCCTGAGACCAACAAGATCGTGAAGGGCCTGCAGCGTGAGGACCTGTTCACGGTGGTGTCCGAGCACTTCATGACCGATACGGCGAAATACGCCGACATCATCCTGCCGGCCGCAATGGCAGCGGAGGCCGAGGACATGTTCTGGAGCTGGGGGCAGCTCTACTTCACCTACAACCAGAAGGCCATCGATCCGCCGGGCGAGTGCAAGCCGACATCCGACATGTGGCGGCTGCTCGCCAAGGAGATGGGCTTCGACGATCCCGTGTTCAAAATGACCGACAGCGAGCTCGCTGCTGCCTACATCAACTGGGACGATCCCAAGATGGGCGGCATCGACATGGCGTATTTCAAGAAGCACGGGTACTACAAGATCGCCGTCGGCTCCGCGGATACCCGGACACCTCATGCCGAAGGCAAGTTCCCGACGCCGTCCGGCAAGGTCGAGTTCCTGTTGCACGATGCCAAGAACTTCGTCGCCGGGCCGTTCCGTGCCATGTACGAGGGTGAGCAGGACGGCTCGCCCGTCGATCCGCTTCCCGGCTACGTACCGAACAGGGAGGCTCCGGAGACGAACCCGGAGCGGGCCAAGCTCTACTCGCTGAATATCATCACGCCGAAAAGCCACGGCTTCCTCAACTCGTGCTACGCCAACGAAGCGCACAAGATCAAAGGCCAGGGCGAGCAGTTCGTGCTCATCAACCCGGCGGATGCGGGCAAGCGCCAGATTCGCGAGGGTGATCCGGTGCGCGTCTTCAACGACCGCGGCGACTTCGAAGGCGTGGCGCGCGTGACCGACGATACTCCAACGGGCGTGATCGTCTCGACGCTTGGCTACTGGCGGTCGCTCAACCGCTCGGACGGCTCGGTCAACTCGATCTCGTCCGACGCCCACTGCGGGCTCGGACGCGCGCCGACGTTCTCCGACAACCTCGTCGAGGTGACACGGGTGAACTGATGTCTCGTGCCCGGGCCGGACCCTCTCTATCGGGTCCGGTCGGGCTGACGTCTCGAAATGGCAGAGCGGCGTAAAGCCCGCCTCCGGCCGGCGTCCGCGAATGCCGGGTTGCGATCATTGCGACGATGATGTCCGTGGCGGCGGCTGATCGCCGAGCTCCTTCACGTTTGCCGTATCCCGCTGCTTGATCGGCCCACCGTCATGGATGGCGGTCTCGCGTGCTTTTCTCAGGCCCTATCCCTCGTGCTCGCGGGTACACTCTGGGGTTGTGCCAACGCATTTTCCGAGGCGTTGCCCGGCTTTATCGAGCCGATCCATTCCTTTCCCTGCAGCCCGTCGCGAGCCTCATCGTGCTGTGGCTGGTCGTTGGCCGGATGGCGCGACGCCGGCCCCATGGTGCCGCCCGCGCCGGGCGAGGGGGCCTTCACACGTTCAGTCTTGTCCTCACATCCGCCAACTCGGCGCGCATCTCGCGCAACTCGTGCAGCACGGCGGCGGACGTGGCTTCGGCCGCCGGCGCACCGGGCGCCGGCTCGTCGTCCTGATGCTGCATGGCATCGACGATGATGCCGATGAAGAGGTTCAAGACCATGAACGTCACAAGCACGATATAGGGTACGAAGAATGCCCAGGCCCAGGGATAGACCTCCATCACCGGGCGCACGATCTCACCCGACCAGCCTTCCAGTGTCATGATCTGGAAGAAGGTAAAGAACGAGGCGCCGAGGGTCCCGAACTTTTCGGCGAAGTCCGCTCCGAAGAGCTTGGTCGCCATCACCGCGAATACGTAGTTGATGAGCAGGAGCAGGATGATGATCGAGCTCATGCCGGGGATGGCAGACAGGAGGCTGCCAACGACACGGCGGATCGAGGGTACCGCCGTGACGAGGCGAAGGGCGCGCAGAATGCGCAGCGCGCGCAGGACTGCAAACTCACCTGTCGCGGGCACGAGGGCGATGGCCACGACCGCAACGTCGAACCAGCTCCACGGGTCGCGCCAGAAGCGCGAGCGCAGCGCCACCATGCGCAGCAGCAGCTCGACGACGAAGATCGCCAGGAATACGTGGTCGATCGTGGTCAGGACAGGCCCGTACTCGGTCATGACCGAGTGCGACGTCTCGAGCCCGAGCGTGATGGCGTTCAACACGATGACGGTAATGATGAAGCGCTCGAACAGCGGATGGGAGACGAAGCGCGCGAGGAGCGAGGGGCGGGGGGCCGCAGGGACGGGGGCGGCGGCGGCGGGCGTGTGTGCGGTCGTTCGGCTCGCGGTCATGGCATGTTCCGGGTGGCTGTCCGTTGCTCACTGCCTCCCAGTGTGTCGATTCTGACGTCTGCTTCATTCTCGCGGCTGGGTTCTTGAGCGGACTTCAGAATTTGAGCCACACTAGATCGAAGGCTCGCTAGTGTCCCGACCGCGACGTTCGTCACATTCTGCGGCACGCTCTGAACGAACGTCGCGATCGAAAGGACACTAGCTATCATGTCTGGATGGCGATTCGAGCCGGCTTGGCTCCTTCGCGAGCCGAGTGTGGCCTCTCTGCGCCGCTTGGGCGCTCAAGGTCGTCAGACGGGGCGACAGGCCGACGATTTCCGCTGGCGGGGCGCTCGATCCTCGCCTAAAACTCGCCGGAGAAGCGTGTGCGCCGCATTGAACGATGGCCACCGCTGGCGGGACTTTCGGGAGAGACGCAGGACATGAAGCTCACCACCACCTCGGGCGCAGCGCTCGCCGCCGCTGCTGCCACGCTCATCCTCGCGGGCGCCGTTCCGGCGACCGCAGCCGAAGGCACGGAGGAGGCGAAGGGCATGTGCATCGGCGCCAACGCGTGCAAGGGTCAGAGCGCTTGCATGACGTCCAAGAACGCGTGCGCCGGGCAGAATGCCTGCAAGGGCCAGGGCTGGACGGAGGCAACGCAAGCCGACTGCGCCAAGATCGAAGGGGCCAGCTGGCAGCCCGGCAGCGCGCACGAGTGACGCGCGGACCAGGTTAGGCAGCTTGCAGCCGTATGTAAGCGCGTCCTCCAGGCTATCGGCAAAGTTGGAGCAGCAGTGCTTGGCCGCGCGCCGCCGCGACGCCAGCTCACGTGTTGCGGCTCGTGAGAGACAGCACGGCGACTGCAGCGACGACGCCGACGAGACCCGACTGGAAGGTCCCGGGCCAGAGCAGCCGGTCTATGAGGAGCACGGTGAGACTGCCAGCCACCAGTCCGGCCAAGAGCCTTGCAATGCGCGGGTTCATGTTTCGCCTCGCTCTCGAAGGATGCTCCTTTCGAGTCTTGTAGCTAGGCGACGCGGCAAAATGCTGTCTCTGGCGGGACAGGGCGGCGTGATCGGCCCGTACGCGTCCGCGCCACGGCTCGAGTTCTCAGCGGCGGCCTCGGGAAGGACTCTACTTTCGGGCTTTGACCCGCTCTCTGTGCGCAGGCGCAGAGGCGCGTTCCGAACCTCCAGCCGTCCTCTTGGCGATGAGACTTGCGTCGGCCGCTGCTGATCCCGAAGCGGAAACTGAAGCGACTGGCAAACAAGCCGCCAGGTTCCGATCCTGCCACGCGTCGAGCGTGGTTCGGACGATCGGATGAGACGAGGCCTGCCCCGCAACGGCACTCTAGCGCGTTGTATAGCCGCCGTTGGCGAAGATGCACTGGCCTGTGATCCACCAGCCATCCGTGACCAGGAAGCGCACCAGCGGAGCTATGTCGGCGATGTCGGTGAGCCCGGTTTTGGTCCACCTGGAGAGGGCCGCCGCGTTCTGATTGTAAATGGCGGATTCCCTGGTCTCCTGGCCATAGAAGAACGGTGTCTCCATGGGGCCGGGACCGATGGCGTTGACCGAGATGCCGCGCGATCCCCACTCTTTCGATGCAGCGCGCGTGAAGTGCTCTATCGGCGCTTTCGAACCTGGGTAGATGGCGTAGCTGTCAGTGTAGGCGGCGAGCAGTGAGGAAACGATGGTGACGATCTTCCCACGCTCCTCGAGGTTTCGTCCGGCCTCCTGCATGAAGAAGAATGCCGCCTTGGAGTTTATGGCGAAAATCTTGTCGTAGTCCTCCTCCGTGCATTCGAGAATCGGCTTCTTGATCACCATGCCTGTGGTGTTGACCGCAATATCGACCTTGCCGAAGCGGTTCTTGGTCTCCGAGAAAAGACGCTTGTTTTCGGAAACCCTGGTGAGATCGCCCTGGATGGCAAAGGCGTCCGCGCCGATCGACTTCACAGCGGCAACGGTGTCCTCCGCGGAGGCGCGCGTCGCATCGCTGTTGTAATGGACGACGATAGCGCGCGCGCCGTTGGCTGCCAGGTCGCGACTGATGAGGCCGCCGAGGTTCTTTGCGCCGCCGCCGATGACGACGACCTTGTCCTTGAGCGAGTTGACGGGATCGGGCATGGGACAGCTCCCCACATTTTGATTGTCGACGGTTTGCAATTTGTAGCTTCGACCAAACTACAGCTGTCTCGATCATTGAATAAAGTGCTATATTTTGATATGTTTGGTCAGATAACACGAACAATAGAATGCTGTCATGGACCGCTTCGACACCATCCGGATCTTTGTGCGGGTCGCCGAGGCGAGGAGCTTCACCAAGGCCGCAGAGCAGCTCGGCGTGCCACGATCGACAGTCTCGACGGCTGTGCAGGCGCTGGAGAGCCGCGTTGGTCAGCATCTGCTGCACCGTACAACGCGGATCGTGAGCCTGACGGCCGATGGCGAAGCCTTCCTGCAGCGCTGCACGCGCCTGCTTTCGGACCTTGAGGAGACGGAGAACCTGTTCAGGAGAACAGGCTCGCTCTCGGGACGTCTACGTGTGACCGTGCCGAGCCGGATCGGTCACCTCGTCATCGTGCCTGCATTGCCGGTATTCCTCGATCGGAATCCCGGCCTCTCCATCGAGCTCAGATCGACCGACCGGCGGCAGGACCTCGTCGAGGACGATATCGACTGCGCCATTCGCGTCGGGGACGTGAACGACGAGCACTTGATCTACCGCTCGCTCGGGCGGCTCGTCATCGTCAACTGTGCAAGCCCCGGCTACCTCAAGAAATTCGGAACGCCGCGGCGGCCTTCCGACCTCGAGCGCCACAGGGTCGTCGGCTTCATCGCTGGCTCGGCAACGGTGCCGGAGCCATGGACCTATGTTCAACGAGGCGAGACCATTTCACTCGACTTGACCTATGCGATGGCAACCGACAATGCCAACGACTACATCGCCGCCGCAATTGCCGGTCTCGGCGTCATTCAGGTGCCCGCCTTCGACGTGAAGACGCATCTTGCGCGCCGGCAGCTGGTCGAGGTCCTGCCGGCCGCACGCGCCGAGCCCATGCCTGTGGCACTGGTTTATCCGAGGCGCCGGCACCTGTCACAGCGGCTTCAGGCCTTTGTCGAATGGGTAACGCCGATACTGTCCTCGAAGCTTGCCCTTGCCGCATGACCATCCCGCCAACCCGAGCACCCTGAGGAGATCATGAACAAAGAACGACTGAATGCCTTCAGCGACGGCGTCATCGCCATCATCATCACCATCATGGTGCTCGAACTCAAAGTGCCCCACGGTACCGATTGGGCGGCGCTCGGAGCGCTCACGCCCGTCTTTCTGAGCTACGTGCTGAGCTTCATCTATGTGGCCATCTACTGGAACAACCATCACCATATGATGCACGCCTGCGAGCAGGTCGATGGCACCGTTCTTTGGGCCAACATGCATCTTCTATTTTGGCTCTCCCTCATTCCGTTCGCAACCGGCTGGATGGGCGAAAATCACTTTGCCCCGCTGCCCACCGCGCTCTACGGCTTGAGCCTGCTGATGCCGGCTATCGCCTACTATTTCCTGCAGAAGGCTCTTGTGCGGCTGCAGGGCAATGACGGCGTGCTGGTGCGTGCGATCGGAGAGAACTTCAAGGCCAAGCTGTCTCCCGTGATGTACATCGCTGCCATTGCCCTGGCCTTCGTCTCGCAGTGGATCGCCTGCGCCATCTACGCTGCGGTCGCAGCGATGTGGGTCATTCCGGATCGCCGGATTGAAAAGCTCGTTGCCCGGTCAGACGAACACGCAAAATCATAGAAGCTCCCAGCAGAGATAATGCGGCACACAGGACTGCTCGACACTCAAGATCGGGTCGAGGCTCTGCCGATCTTGCTAGCAACGCTATGCACCCTACTGGCCTCTCGCGTCACGGAACATGTATCCGGTCTTGCGAGGGGTGCGCCTGTTGCGGTTGCCGCCATGGGCGGCGTGGTGCGGGCTACACGCCGATCTTAAAAATCATCAGAGTTCAGCAGGCGACGGTGTCAGACCCTCCGGGTCTGGCACCGATCGACGGCTCCAGGGCCGACATCGACGACTGTCGGCGACTGCCTCACAACACAGGCTGCTCGTGGATCTTCTGGCCGTCGACGAGCAGCGCCTTCAATGCGGCAGTGCCGGTGGGGCCGACGGCGATCAAGGCTTCGACCTTGGCTTCGCGAACCTTCGCCTCGATAGCGCGGCCTTCGCCCTCGGGCACGAAGTAGCTTTCGATGCCGTAGCGGACGTGGACCTTCTCCGGGTTGCCCTTCGAGTCGTGGCTGAGGCCGGTGACGAAGCCCTTCAAGACCGCGTCACCGTCCTTTACGTCCCTGGGGTAGCTCGTCGCGATTGCGGCCGCGGTCCAGCCCTTGGTCGCGTCGGGCGTGATGGTCACGTAGACAGGGGCGCCGTGATAGAGATCGTTCGGCGTCATTCCGGCCGGCGTGACGGCGGCCGAGACCGGCGACAGCTCATAGCCGAGGATCACGTAGTCGCCGCGGAAGAGGTCGCGCGGGTCGACGGGGATGACCTTGAGTGTGATCTCGCGGCCGGCCGTGAGCAGGCTTACGCGGTCGGCGACGAGCCAGACGAGGAAGCCGGCTTGCAGGAGGACGACCGCGGCGATGCGCATCCACATGCTGCGGGACGGGGGTGGTTCGCTAGGGCGGGTCATGTCGTGGTCTCCGTGGAGAGCGCGGGCGAGGCGGGGCTGCGGTTGCCGATTCTCAAGGCGAGGACGGCGAGGGCGGCGACGATGAGGCCTGCCAGGAGGAAGAAGAGCGAGGTGTCGAGTAGCGTGCCGAACTTCTTGGCGTAGATCGCCATGATCTCGAGCGAGAAGCCGACGTAGCCGAGCCAGAGCACGTTGCGGTGTCCGGACACGAGTCCCCACCAGATGGCGGCGAGGAGGAGGGCGAGCGTCACGACGGCCCACACGATGAACTCGGCCAGCGGCGGGTTCTCCCAGAACTGCAGGCCGGTCAAGCCGCAGAAGGCGATAATGACGGCGTAGCCGAGGGCGGCGGGCCACAGGCGTGCGAGGTCGGGGCGCGTCTTCTCGCCGGTGATCGCGGCGGCGGCGGCAAGGAGGCCCAGGACGGTGACGAGCGGATGGGCGTGGCCGTCGTTCAGCATGAAGCCGAGCGAGATGACGAAGGCTGCGAGCGGCACGCCTGCGATGTGGACGCCCGCCGGCCAGCGCTGCCAGAGGAAGGCGGCGGCGACGGCGGCCCAGCCGATCAGGAACGGCCAGTAGACGCCGTTGATCTGGGCCGTCTCCATCCAGCCCCAGACGCTCATCAGCACCATGGCGGCGGCAAGCGCGGGGTTCGAGCGGAGTGCGACACCGGCGCCGAGCGCGCCAAGCGCCCACGCCAGCACCGCGTCGGGCGGGTTGCCGTCCATGTGGTACATTTGTGAGATCAGCATGATGCTGGCGCCGAAGAGCGCAGTACCGGCCAGCACGGCGGCGTGGCCGAAGCTTGCGAGGCTTTTTTGGAACAGCACGCCGGCTCCGATGTAGGAGGCGACGAGACCGGAGACGAGGAGGCCGAGGCGGGCGATGCGCGGCATGTCCTGCCAGTTTGCGCCGACGAAGCTCATGACGGCGAATCCGATCAGAACCGCCGCCAGCATGGCGAGGGACTGCGCGAGCCCGCCCCCGATCAGGCTCCGCTCGAGGTCGGCGCGAATGGCGGCGGCGCCGGCCTCCGTCACCCAGCCGGCTTGCTGCCAGCGCTGAAGGTCGCCCTCGACGCGGCGGCGGTATCGAAGCTTGCTCCACATGGTTGTCGGCGCTCCTTCGGGCGCTGCCCTGCTCATCGCTCTTCCCTGCCGGGAACCACGTCCAATTAAATGAACGCTGTTAAGATGGAAGTGGATTTAGTCGCTTTCAAGGCGAGCGGGGCGTCGCACGACGGTTCTTGGTGTATTTTGAGTTGCGGCGGGGAGAGCCGGGGAAAACCTCATCATCCGCCCTCGGCTTATCGAGCCTGTCGCCGTTTGCCGGGGGTCAAGGCATCAAGGAAAGGCGCCTCGTCAGGGCTGTCGGACGATCTCGCTGCGGATTCGAGGTTGCAGACGGCGTCGCGGGGGAGCGCGGACACCCGTCGCACCGAGGCAGGTTCCGGCCACGGCCAACACGCGTCTTACCTCGTCAAGCAGCCTGCGCGTCGCGAGCGGCAACCCACTCAGCGGCGTCACTGGAGACAGGATCGGCGACGTCGCCGTCGATCTCCCAGGACTCAATGCACTCGCTCGCGTCGGGCGGGCACACCGTCTGAAGTCGTTCTGCGCAGGAAACCGCAAAAAGCAACGCGGGCCGCACACGTGCGGCCCGCGTTGCCTTGAACGTGCGGACGAACGATAGCGGGCTACTCGACGAGCCAAGTGAGCTGGCCACAGGCCGGTGCCAGCACCGTGAGCGAGGACGTGCAGCCGATGGCACCGATGTACCCGGCGACCGCCGGGCGCAGGCCCGCGGACGTGATCGATGCGGCGGCGAGCAGCACGATGGAGGCTGCGGCTGTCATCCAATGCGCCGCGCGCAGGCGCTTCTTCGCCGGGTGCCGCGCGGGCTCGAACGGCACGACGTCGGCGGTGCCGGCGGGTGCAACGGCGAGTGGCGTGGCGTCGGGGGTAGGCTCCGCGTCGGGGGCGGGAGTGCCAGCGGCGATCCTCAGATCGGCAATGGCCTCGATGGCCTCAAGGCGAGCCGCCAGGCTCTTCTCGGCCGACACGGCCACGAGCGCGGGGCGCCGGCTGTCCTCCTCGAGGCGGTCGCGAGCGAAGGAGGTGAGCGTGCCGGCGGCAAGAAGAGCAGCCTGTTCGATCCACCCCTCCTTCGCGATGCGTCTCGGGTCGCCGATCAAGCGACCCAGGGTGGCGACATCGTCTGCCTTGAATGCGGCGATGTCGGCAAAGCCGGTGAGGCCGACGGACCAGAGCACGAGGGCCGCGCCGGGATCGATGCCGCGGATCAAGGTAAAGTCGTCGGTGAGGGGAACCGCTGCCTCCACGCCGGCGACCGGCGCCTCCGGTGGCGGCACGGAGACCTCGGCCTCGGCCGGTGGCGTCTCGCAGGCGGCGGCCAGCGCGGCGAGGATTGCAGGCGCAACGCCATCGGCCGCGTCGTCGTGGGTGTCTTTCGCAGGAGACGGTGCGGCGAGGGCGGACGCCTGTGGCGGCTGCGCCCAGACGAGCAGCGCCACCTCGGCCGCCAGGCCGTGGCCGCAGGCTGCAGCCAGGGCACGGGCCGAGGGATGGCCTGCTGCGGCGGCTGCACCTCGCCCGGCGGTCAGCCGCTCGCAGGCCAGGTCGCGCTCGAGTGCAGTGACGAGCCGGCGGCAGCTTTCGAGTGCCGCCTCGAGGGCGTCGATCCTCTGCTGCGATCCCGGCGGGATGTGAAGTTCCGGATTGGACATGAGCTTGTTGTCAGGCAGACGCAATGCACTCTCTGCGAGGATAGTCGGCTAACAAGCTCAACGAGCGCTTAACGCGCGTGACGATTTTGGACGCCTTTTCTGCGCCAGATCAAGTTGATGCGTGAACTCGTTGCCGCCTGGCTGCGGTCTGCGCTCAAAGCGCGGGCAGATGTTGCTACACGTCGGGGGCAGCTGCTGCGGCGGTATCGCGAGAGAGGTCAGCGGAACGCTTTGTCGAGGTTTACCGCGTACGCGAGGCCGCGGGTCTCTTCGAGGCCTTTGGTGCCGGCGAGGTTGGCCCCGTCAAAGTCCGCGCCGATGACGTTTGCTCCTGTCAGGTCGGCTCCCGACAGATCGACCTTGGACAGGTCGGCCTCGGAGAGATCGGCATTGCGGAGGTCGGCGCCCGTGAGGCGGGCGAACCTCAGATCGAGACGGTTGAAGTTGACACGCTCGAGCTTGGCGCCGGAGAAATCGCACGAGCGACAGAAATTCTTCATGGGCGTCACAAGAGTGCCCTGGCCCGGCTTGTGCTCGAGGGGGCTGAAGTCGGCGCCGGTGAGGTCGGCGCCGCGGAAGCTCGAGCCTTCCATGTACATCGACACCTTGATGCCGCTGAGGTTGGCGCCCGCGAACTTGGGCGCGTCGGCGTGGTTGTTGGTCATGTCCGAGAACAGCGTCGGGCGCAGGATGGTCGCCTTCGACAGATTGGCTCCGGAGAAGTCGGCCTTGATCAGCACGGCGCGGTCGAGACGGACGTTGGAAAGGTCGGCACCGGTGAGATTGGCGCCCGTGAAGTCGGTGCCGTAGCAGTCGCTGTTTCTGAGCGTAGCGCCTTTGAAGTCGAGGCCGGAGAGATCGAGATAGGTCAGATCGCGGCCGGAGAAATCGAGCGGCTCGCCCGGACTGGCGCGGTGCAGCGCCTGCGAAATCTCGCGCGCGGTAAAGTCGGCGTCCGGGTTGACGGGCTCCTCGGCCGCCGCGGCGAGCGGCAGCACGAGCATCAGAGCTGCAACGAGGGGGCGCTTCATCGCTCAGTCCTGCACCGCCAGAGCCGCGGTTGCCCGATCATGCACGATTCCCGCGGATAGGGAATATTTCCCTGCTGGAACGGAGGGAGCTTGCGACCGGTTCAGCCGCTGCGGCCGGACGTTGGCGATCGGTGCCCGAATCCTCCGCCCGTGGGAGTCTCGATCATGAGTGCGTCACCCGGACCGGCACGGAATTCGGCATTGCCGCCAATGTCCTCGATGGCGCCGCCGGCATGGCGAACGAGGTTGCGGCCCACGTTTCCTGGCTCGCCGCCGAGCAGTCCGAACGGCGCCAGGCGGCGATAGCCGGACAGGATTGCGACGTCGACCGGCTCGAGGAAGCGGAGGACGCGGCGTGTGCCGTCGCCCGAGCCCCACTTTCCCTTGCCGCCTGAGCCGCGTCGAATGGAGAATTCCTCCAGCACGACGGGATAGCGCAGCTCGAGGACCTCGGGGTCGGTCAGGCGCGTGTTGGTCATATGGACGTGAACACCGGCGGCGCCGTCGAAGCCGGGTCCCGCGGGGGCACCAGAGCAGATGGTCTCGTAGTACTGCAGTCGGTCGTTGCCGAAGGTCAGGTTGTTCATGGTGCCCTGGGCCGAGCCGAGCCCCCTCATGGCGGCGAAAAGGGCATTTGTGACCACCTGGCTCACCTCGACGTTGCCGGCAGCGACGGCGGCCGGATAGCGTGGCGCGAGCAGCGAGCCTTCGGGGATGCGTAGGCTGAGCGGGCGCAGGCAGCCGGCATTCATGGGGATTTGCTCGTCGACCATGACGCGCACGGCATAGAGAACGGCGGCCTCGGTGACGGGGCGGGGCGCATTGAAGCTCGTCGGCTGCTGCGGGCTCGTTCCCGTGAAGTCGATCACCGCGGAGCGAGCGGCCTTGTCGACGGTAATGGACACGGCAACGACCGCGCCGTCGTCCGTCTCGACCGAGAAGGCGCCGTCGTCGAGGTGCGCGACGAGGCGGCGCACGGCTTCCTCGGCATAATCCTGGACGTGGCCCATGTAGGCGGTGACGACGTCTTCTCCCAGCTCGGCGACGAGGCTCGCGAGCCCGGCAGCGCCGCGGGCGTTGGCGGCGACCTGGGCCTTCAGGTCGGCGATGTTCTGGTCGGGGTTGCGGGCAGGGAAGCGTGCGCCCGCGAGCAGCGCTCGTGTCTCGGCCTCGCGGAAGCGGCCGTTCTCGACCAAGAGGAACGGGTCGATGCATACGCCCTCTTCCTCGATCGTTCTGGCGCGCGGGCTCATGGAACCCGGAGCGATGCCGCCGACATCGGCGTGATGGCCACGTGCGGCGACGTAGAAGAGGGGTGCGGGGCGATGTCCGGCGGGTGGTTCAGACCCGAGGCCGGTCACGGTCCGATAGACCGGAGTGACGACGGTTATATCCGGGAGGTGCGTGCCGCCGTTGTAGGGTGCGTTCAGCATGAAGACATCGCCCGGCTTCATGTCGCCGGCGCAGGCGTCGATCACTGCCCTGACCGAGCCGCCCATGCTGCCGAGGTGGACCGGAACGTGCGGCGCGTTGGCGACGAGAGCGCCAGCGCCGTCGAACAGAGCGCACGAGAAGTCGAGCCGCTCCTTGATGTTGACGCTTTGGGCCGTGGCGCGCAGCGCCTCGCCCATCTCCTCGGCCAGGGCCATGAACCGGTTGCCCATGACTTCGATGAGAACGGGGTCGGCAGCGGTTGTCGCTGCGGCGCGCTTGCGGGGAGTGACGCGCGTCAGCACGAGGTCGCTCAAGGGTGTGACCTCGAGTTGCCAGCCGTCCTCGACGACGACCGTCTGATGGGGCTCGACGACGATTGCCGGTCCTTCGACAGTCTGTCCGATCGCGAGCGCCTCTCTGCGACGGACCGTGGCCTCGTGCCAGCGACTCTGGGAGTAGAAGCGCGTCGTTTCGAGGTCGCCATCTCGCGATGAGTTGCTACCTCTCGCTGCAACCCGCGCCGGGTGGGAAAGGGAAACCGGCTGTTGGTCGTTGCCGCAACCCGGACTGGCGACCGGTGCCGGTCGAGCCCGTCCTGCCGGAGCAAGAGAGTCAGAGCGAACCGTTGCAGACCAATCGGATCGTCCCGTGCTCCGGATGCCAGACCCGGAGGGTCCGACACTGTCGAGATCGGCAGTCACGGCCTCGACCGCGACGTGGGCGATGACGATTGCCTTCTCGGGCGAGGTGAAGCCGAAGCGCTGCCGGTGCAGGGCTTCGAAGTCGCGGCGCATGAGATCGGGCTCGGCGAGCGGGACCGGCAGGGCGGTGTCGGTGGCGGCGTACTTGAGGTGCAGGGAGGCCATCGGGGCCAGCGCGTCGTTCGCGACGCCAGCCTCGCGCAACTCCGCCGCAACGGCCTGGCCGAGCGCCGCGACCATCGGCTCGATCTCCGACAGCGCGCGCGCGCAAAGTGGCAGCTCGACCGACTGCTCGCGGCTGGCACGCAGCCGGGCGAGGCCCATGCCGTACGCCGAGAGCAGGCCGGAAAGCGGGTGAACGAGAATAGTGCCGATGCCGAGCGCGTCGGCAATGAGGCAGGCATGCTGGCCTCCGGCCGCGCCGAAGCAGCTCAAGGCGTAGCGCGAGACGTCGTGCCCGCGGGCGACGGAGACACGCTTGATGGCGTTTGCCATGTTGTCGACGGCGATACGGATGAAGCCGTCTGCGACCTCCTCGGGCGTGGCGCGTCCCGTGTCGCGAGCGAGCGCGGCGAAGGCGTCTCGAACCGAGGCGGCATCGAAGGGCTCGTTCTGGCCGGGTCCGAAGATCGCGGGAAAGTGGCGGGCCATCAGCTTGCCAGTCATGACGTTGGCGTCCGTGACGGTGAGCGGCCCTCCCTTCCGGTAGCACATCGGACCCGGCTCGGCGCCGGCGCTCTCCGGTCCGACACGGAAGCGGATGCCGTCGAAGGCAAGGATGGAGCCGCCGCCGGCAGCGACGGTGTGAATGCGCAACATCGGCACGGAAAGGCGCACGCCCGCGGCCTCGGTCTCGAGGTCGCGCTCGTAGGTGCCGGCGAAGTGCGAGACGTCGGTCGAGGTTCCGCCCATGTCGAAGCCGATGACGCGGCCGAAGCCGGCGAGCCTGGCGGTCTCGGCCATGCCGACAATGCCGCCGGCGGGGCCGGAGAGGATCGCGTCGCGGCCGCGGAAGTCCTCGGCACGCTTGAGTCCGCCGGAGGAGGCCATGAAAAGGAGCGTTGGTGCGGGCAAGTGCGGCCCCTCCCCCCATGGGGGAGAGGAATTCGCTCCAAGCGCCTCAGAGATCCGCGCAACGTAGCGCGCCAGCACCGGCGAGAGGTAGGCATCGGCAACCGTGGTGTCGCCGCGGGGAACGATCTTGATCAGCGGCGAGATCTCGTGGCTCGCCGAGACGTTGGTGAAGCCGGCCGCGCGGGCGAGTGCGGCGGCGCGGCGCTCGTGCTCGGGATAGCGGTAGGCGTGCATCAGCACGATGGCGACTGACGTCAATCCGCGCGCGCGGGCTTGGGCCAGGTCTGCGGCGAGGCGGGGCTCGTCGAGCGGCTGCTCCACGGTGCCGTCGGCTCGCACGCGCTCATGGGCCTCGACGGCTTCGGAAAAGAGCACCGACGGCTTCACTATGCGCCGTGCAAAGATGTCGGGCCGGGCCTGGGTGCCGATCTCGAGCTCGTCGGCGAGGCCTTTGGTAATGACGAGAAGCACCGGCTCGCCCTTGCGCTCGAGCAGCGCATTGGTGGCAACCGTGGTGCCCATGCGCACGGAGGAGATCCGATGCGACGGGAGCGGCACGCCAGGGGCCACGCCGATAATGCGCCGGATGGCCTCGAGGGCGGCGTCGCCGTAAGCGCCCGCGTTCTCGGACAGGAGCTTCACCGTCTCGAGGGAGCCATCGGGCGCACGGGCGACAACGTCGGTGAAGGTGCCGCCGCGATCGATCCAGAAATGCCAGCCGTCGCGGTCGTTGGTCATCGTCCTGCCGCTCGTCGTGCGGCGGGAATGGCCGCGAGGTCGGGAAGGGGCCTGAGAGTGTCACACGTTCCGGCACATGAGAACGGCCTCGTCCCGGGAGACGAGGCCGCGAATTCCTCGGATGGGCGGCGCACGCTACGCCTTCTTGCCGGTCTTGCCGGGCTCGCCGCTCGGGGCGGCTTGCTTGTGGGTGCCGCCGTGTGACCCGGCGGCCGCGGCGGTCTCGTGACCGCCGCTCGCGTCCGGGGCCGCATGGCCGGCGTCGCCGTGGCCGGAGATGCGGTCGGAGAGGGCGAGCAGCACGCTCGAGGTCACGAACACGAGGTGAATAATGACGAGCCACATGATCGTGCGCTCGTTCTCCGGCGTTACCGTCTTGAGGCTCATGAACTGCTTCAAGAGCTGGATCGCGGAAATGGCGACGATAGAGGACAGGAGTTTCAGCTTCAGGGCGCTGAAGTCGATGGTGCCCATCCACTCCGGCCAGTCCTTGTGTCCGCTGTGGTCGATTCTCGACACGAAATTCTCGTAGCCGGAGAAGATGACGATCACGAGGAGTGAGCCCGTCAGCGCGAGATCGACGAGTGCCAGCACGCCGAGAATAACGTCCGACTCGCCGAGTACAAACGCGCCGGCGGCGAGATGCAGGAACTCCTTGATGAAGCTGACCAGCAGTACGGCCAGCGCAAGTGCGAGGCCGACGTAGAAGGGTGCGAGCAGCCAGCGGCTGGCAAACAGGATGACCTCGACCCAGTGCTCGATTTTGCGCAGCATGCCGTCTCTGTCCGTTGTGGTTGGCGTCGGTGCGCCCTATGCCACGTCCGAGCCCGAAGGAGCAAGGCATTGGGGCGAAATGCGCCTCCTGCTCATGGTGAGGCGGGCGGAGGCCCGAGCGGGAAGAACGCGCCGCCGCTCCAGATGCCGTACCGCCCGCTCTCGCCGCCGCCTGCGGCCGCCATCTCCATGAGGTCGTAATAGAGCGCCCGCGTCACGAGCGCCTCGAGCCGGCCTCGGACCAGAAGGTAAGGCTTCAGGCCGCCACTCACTGGCTCCGGCTCGAAGCGGAGCGGATGCTCCGGCCCGCAGGCCACGATATCGTCGACGTTGGTGCGAAACACGAGCGACTGGCTACGGCCCGCGCCGTCCACCTGCATCTCGACAGCGAGGAACGGGGCATCTGCAACGTGAACGTCGACCTTCTCGGCCGGAGTGACGAGATAGTGCCGGCCGTCCTCGTCGCGGCGCAGCACGCTCGCGAACAGCTTGACGAGCGGCATGCGACCGATCGGGCTTCCCTGGTAAAGCCACGTGCCGTCGGCGCGGATCGCCATTCCGACGTCGCCGCAATAGGGCGGGTTCCAGCGCTCGACGGGCGGGCGTCCGCGCTGTGAGGCCTCTTTCAGCAGGGCCTCGAGGCCGCTGATCCGTGTCGTGTCCTGTGCCGTCATTTCTGGCGAGACGTTGCCTCGATTTGCAGAGCGTCGGAGCCCGTCCCGGGGCTCCAGCCCGCAGTTTACCACAGTGCTGTGCCTCAACACCGCCGAGCCGGGTGGAATCGGCCCGCTACTTACGTAGGTTTAACTTGACCCTCGGCCCCCCCCTGGCCGCACATTCGGCAATGCATGACGGCCGCCGGGGACTGCATTAAGCTGGCTTGCGCCCGAGACCTCGAGAAAGTGGGACGATGAGCACCATAACCCAGACGGACGAGACGATCGTCCCCCGGCTCGAAGCCGCCGCCGAGCGCGTCAAGCGCGCTCACAAGGCCGCCGCCGGCGTCATCTTCGGCCAGGATCAGGTGATCGAGCAGACGCTGATCACCATTCTTTCCGGTGGCCATGCACTCCTGATCGGCGTTCCGGGCCTCGCCAAGACGCTGCTCGTCGACACCCTCGGCAAGGTCCTCGGCCTCGACGCCAAGCGCATCCAGTTCACGCCCGACCTCATGCCGTCCGACATCATCGGCTCTGAGGTGCTCGAGGACAACCCTGGCCAGCGGCGCTCGTTCCGGTTCATCAAGGGCCCGATCTTCACTCAGCTTCTGATGGCCGACGAGATCAACCGCGCCAGCCCCAAGACACAGTCGGCGCTTCTCCAGGCGATGCAGGAGCATCACGTCTCGGTGGCGGGCCAGCGTTACGACGTGCCGCAGCCGTTCCACGTGCTCGCGACCCAGAATCCGCTCGAGCAGGAAGGCACCTATCCGCTGCCGGAAGCCCAGCTCGACCGCTTCCTTCTGCAGATCGACGTCACCTATCCCGATTTCGCCGCCGAGCGGCGCATGCTGTTCGCGACCACCGGCTCCGAGGAGCGGCGCATCGAGGCCGTGCTCAATGCCGGCGAGCTGATGGCCATCCAGCGTCTGGTTCGTCAGATTCCGGTGCCGGACAAGGTCGTCGACGCCATCCTCAGGCTTGTGCGCTCGGCGCGGCCCGGTACAGGAGCCAATGCCGAGACCGACCGCTTCGTCGCCTGGGGTCCGGGGCCCCGCGCCAGCCAGGCGCTGATGCTCGCCGTGCGTGCGAAGGCGCTGGTGGAGGGCCGCCTTGCGCCGTCGGTCGATGACGTCATCGCGCTCGCCGAGCCGGTCCTCAAGCACCGCATGGCGCTCTCGTTCGAGGCTCGCACCAAGGAGCGGCTGACACTCGGGTCCGTGATCTCGGGCCTCGCCAAGGGGCTGGAGTAGCCGGCGATGGCATGGCCCACCGGGCAGACAGCGACGACCGGAACCTCTGGTGCGGCGAGCTCCCATCTCGGCGCGCTCGAGACGAGTGCGCACGCGCTCGCCGACGTCCTGCCCGATCTCCTGATCGACGCCGACCGCATCGCCTCGACCGTTGCGCACGGCATCCACGGCCGCCGCCGCGCTGGTCCCGGCGAGACGTTCTGGCAGTTCCGTCAGTATGCCTCTCAGGACTCGGCACAACTCATCGACTGGCGGCGCTCCGCGAGCTCCGATCATCTCTACGTGCGCGAGCGCGAGTGGGAGGCGGCCCATACGCTGTGGCTGTGGCCGGACCTCTCGCCGTCCATGAATTTCCGTCATCTCGGTGTCGTGTCGAAGCGCGACCGAGCCGTCGTCTTGATGCTGGCCGCCGCCGAGCTTCTGGTGCGTTCGGGCGAGCGCGTAGGGCTTCTCGGCGTCACGCCGCCGATAGCGAGCCGCCGCGCGGCCACCCGTCTGGCCGAGGTTCTTGCCGGGCATGGCGACGCGCTTGCCCACGGCCTTCCGCCCGACGTGCAGCCGAACCGCTTTTCGAGCGTCGTCCTCATCGGTGATTTCCTCGACCCGGTCGAGGAGGTCTCGGGGCGGATCGAGAGCATCGCGGCTGCCGGTGTAACGGGCCACCTGATCCAGGTGCTGGACCCTGCAGAGGAGACGCTTCCCTACGAGGGGCGTACCGAGTTCCTGGGCCTCGAGGACGGCACGCGCTGGGTCGCCGACCGGGTCGAGAGCCTCCGCGCCGAGTACCGCCAGCGCCTTGCCGCGCATCGGGCGGCCATCTCCGATTGTGCCACCCGCCTCGGCTGGTCGTTTCTCGTCCATCATACCGACCGTTCCGGCGCCGAGCCGCTGCTCGCGCTCATGATGAGCCTCGAGGGCAAGGACGGCAGCTATCTCTGGCGCACGGTTCCCGCTACGGCTGCGGCCGGCGAGACAGGAGGCGCACCATGACGATCGGCGCGCTCGCCTTCCTCAACCCCTGGCTACTGGCTGCTGCCGCCGCGCTGCCGGTCATCTACTGGCTGTTGCGCACCATACCGCCGCGCCCGCGCCAGGTTGAGTTTCCGCCGACCCGCATTCTTGCCGGGATCGAGAACCGCGAGAAGACGCCGGCCACGACGCCGTGGTGGCTGCTTCTGATCCGGCTCCTTGCCGCGGCGCTGGTGATCCTGGCGCTGGCCGAGCCGGTGCTCAACCCGTCCGAAGAGACCGAGCTATCCGGCAACGGCCCGGTGGTCATCGCCGTCGACAACGGCTGGTCGTCGGCCGCCTCGTGGACAGCGCGCACGGACGCGGTGGCGCGCTTCATCGACGAAGCGGAGGCGAAGAACCGCACGGTCGTCATCCTGCCGACGGCCGCCGGCGCCAAGATCAGACAAGTGCGTATCGAGGCTCCCGCTGCTGCGCGCTCGACGGCTGCCGCTCTGCAGCCGCTGCCGTTCGCTCCCGACCGCAAGGCGAGCTTCGACGCTCTGAACGCTGCGCTCAACGGCGAGGCTCGCACTGGTGTCAGCGTCGTCTGGCTCACCGACAGCATAGATCACGACGGCACGGCGGATGCGTTCGCGCGAGGTCTCGTCAGCCTCGCCTCGGGAGGCTCGTTCATCGTCATCGACAGTGCGGCAAGCCGCGAGCCGCTCGGGCTCACCGGCTACGTGGCCGCCAGCGGCGCCCTTTCAGCGCGTATCCTCAGGGCCGACGGAGGGCCACGCGAGGGCGTGGTCAACACGTTCTCAGCCAAGGGTGCCCGTCTCGGCGAGATGGCGTTCAAGCTCGCGCATGGCGAGACGGTGAAGGAAATCGCCTTCGAGATGCCGCTCGAGCTCAGGAACCAGGTCACCCGTATGGAGATCGCCAACGAGCGCTCCGCGGGTGCCGTGAGCCTCCTCGACGCCCGCTCGCAGTGGCAACGCGTCGGGCTCGTCTCGGGCGAGGCACAGGAGGAAGCCCAACCGCTACTGGCGCCGCTCTACTACATCCAGAAGGCTGTCCAGCCGTTTGCCGAGGTCATCAGGCCGAAGGACCAGAACTTGGCTGTCGGCATCGCAAGCGTCCTGAAGCAGCAGGCGAGCGTGCTCGTGCTGGCCGACATCGGCACGCTATCGGGCGAGGCGGCCGAGGCCGTCGACGACTGGGTCAAGAAGGGTGGCGTGCTCGTTCGCTTCGCGGGACCGCGCCTCGAGAAGGGTGGCGACGATCTGATGCCCGTGCCGCTGCGTCTCGGGGGGAGGGCGCTCGGCGGTGCGCTGTCGTGGTCTACGCCGCAGCCGCTTGCCGCCTTCGACGGCGAGAGCCTGTTCGCGGGATTGGCCGTGCCGTCAGACGTGCTCGTCAAGCGGCAGATCCTGGCCGA
Organism: Alphaproteobacteria bacterium; assembly: GCA_019137195.1. Classification (GTDB taxonomy): domain Bacteria; phylum Pseudomonadota; class Alphaproteobacteria; order Rhizobiales; family Hyphomicrobiaceae; genus CBDCUQ01. The sequence goes on along the minus strand of JAGVSR010000127.1, from coordinate 65,283 downwards.
CCCCGCGCGTCTCGGTCCCGAGGTCCAGGTATGGGCCCGGCTCGCCGACGGCACGCCGCTCGTCACCGCCACACGGCGCGGGCAGGGCCGGCTCATCCTGTTCCACATCACGGCCAACTCCGACTGGTCGAACTTGCCGATCTCGGGACTGTTCGTGGAGATGCTGCGCCGGATCACAACTCTCGGCGGCATGTCCGGGCCGATCGACACGTCCGACAAGGCGGCCGACAACGCGACAGCCGCTCCGGCCGGCGAGGAGGCCACGGCCAGTGCGGCGCCCGACGCGCCGAACGTGCTCGCGCCGCTACGCACACTCGACGGGTTCGGCATCCTGCGCACGCCGCCCGGCACCGCGCAGGCGCTTCTCGCATCCGCGATCAACGACACGCCGGCGAGCCTCGATCATCCGCCGGGCTATTACGGCCCTGCGGGCTCGCCGCGCGCCATCAACGTGCTGAGAGAAGAATCGAGCCTGTCGGCGCTGCCTCCGCTGCCTGAAGGCGCCGAGCTGCGCAATCTCGACATCAAGGCGGCGGTCGCGTTGAAGCCGTGGCTGCTCGCAGCGGCGCTCGCCCTCCTCTTCGCCGACATCGCCGCCGTGCTGTCGCTGCAGGGCGGGTTGCGCCTCGGGCGCGGAGCTGGCCGCGCGGCAAGCGCCGGCACCGCTGCGCTTCTCCTTATCGCCACGCTGCCCGTGCCCGCGGCTCGCGCCCAGTTCTTGGACGGCGGCGACGAGCTCGACCGGTACTTCGAGCAGCAGTTCCGGCGGCCGACGCTCGGCCCGCGCTTTGGCACCGAGCCGCCGAAGAAGAGCTACCCTGCCGGCCCCGACGGCGTGGCCGAGATGGCGACCGACCGCGTGACGCTCGCCTATGCGCTCACCGGCAATCCCGAGATCGACAATGTCAGCAAGCTCGGTCTTTCGGGTCTCGGGCGCGTGCTTGCCGTAAGGACGGCGGTCGAGCCCAACGAGCCGGTCGGCGTCGACGTCGCCAAGGACGAGATCGCATTCTATCCCGTGCTCTACTGGCCGGTGCTGCCCAACGCCGAGCCGCTGCCGGATGCTGCGCTCGCCAAGATCGACGCCTACATGAAGCAGGGCGGTATGATCGTCTTCGATACCCGCGACTACTCGTCAGGCGTGCCGACGGGCGTTGCGGCCGCCGGCAAGAACGGCGTCGCGCTCGAGCGCCTCATCGGCAAGCTGGACCTGCCGCGGCTCGAGCCGGTGCCGGAAGACCATGTGCTGACGCGGTCGTTCTATCTCATGCGCTCGTTTCCCGGCCGCTGGGACGGCGGGCAGCTATGGGTCGAGGCCGATGAGACGCGCAGCGAGGACGATGGCGAGCGCAAGGCGCGGCGCGCCGACGGCGTGACCTCGATCATCATCACCGCGAACGATTTCGCGGCGGCCTGGGCGCTCGACCGCCTCGGCCGTCCGCTCTATCCGACTGTGCCCGGCGGCGAGCAGCAGCGCGAGATGGCGCTCAGGGGTGGCGTCAATATCGTCATGCATGCGCTGACCGGCAACTACAAAGCCGACCAGGTTCACGTGCCGGCGCTGCTCGAGAGGCTGGGGCAGTGAGGATGAGACTCGAACCAGACTCCACGACGGGCATATTCCCTGCCCGCAAGGGCGAGGAGAACGGGCAGCTTCGCGAGGCTCGCTCATGAGCTGGTCCATCGACCTCGCGCCCGTGCTGCCGGTTCCGCTCCTGTGGGCGGCGGGGGCGATTGCGATGGCGCTTGTGGCGCTGCTCTTTGCTCGCCGCAGCCGCGGCGCCGCCTTACGCGCGGCTGCGCTCTGCGCGCTGATCCTGGCGCTGCTCAATCCGACGCTTCGCGAAGAAGAGCGCGAGAGCCTCGCCAATATCGCGCTCGTTCTCGTCGATGAGAGCACGAGCCAGGCGCTCGAGCGAAGGCCAGAGCAGGCTGCCGCGATCAGGAAAGCGCTCGACGAGCGCCTCAAGGGGGTCAAGAACCTGGAGGTGCGCTGGGTCGAGGCTGCGCGTCCGAGCAACGACGCGTCGGCGCGCGGCACACCGCTCTTCGCGGAGCTCAACAAGGCGCTCGCCGACACGCCGCCCGACCGCCTCGCCGGCGTCATCATGGTCACCGACGGCGAGGTCCACGACGTGCCGAAGACCGCGGCGGCGCTCGGCTTCGACGCGCCCGTGCATGCGCTACTCACCGGCACGCCTGGCGAGTTCGACCGGCGCATCGAAGTCTTGAAGGCGCCGCGGTACGGGCTCGTCGGCCAGACGCGCGACATCGAGATCGTGGTCCACGAGACCGGCGACCGGACGGGCGAGCGGACTTCCGTCACCCTCAACATCCGCCGTGAAGGCCGCTCCGACGAGAAGCGTACTGCCGAGATCGGCAAGCCGGTCTCCATCGACATGCCGTTCCCGCATGCCGGCACCAACATCATCGAGGTCGAGCTGCCGGCAGCCGAGGGCGAGCTGACGCCTGCGAACAATCGGGCGGTCCTGTCCGCGGAGGGCGTGCGCGAGAACCTGCGTGTGCTGCTCGTCTCCGGCGTTCCACACGCCGGCGAGCGCACTTGGCGCAACCTTCTGAAATCCGACGCCGCGGTCGACCTCGTCCACTTCACCATTCTGCGTCCGCCCGAGAAGCAGGACGGCACGCCGATCAATCAACTGTCTCTCATCCAGTTTCCGACCAAGGAGCTGTTTTCGGACAAGATCAACGAGTTCGATCTCATCATCTTCGACCGGTACGAGCATCGTGGCATTCTGCAGCTGCTCTACTACGACAACATCCAGCGCTACGTGGATGGTCACGGCGGCGCGCTGCTGGTCGCCGGCGGCGACGATTACGCCAGCCAGACGAGCGTCTACCGGACGCCGCTCGCGCCTGCGCTTCCGGCCGGTCCGACCGGACGGGTCATCGAAGGGCCATTCAAGGCCAAGATCACGAGCGACGGGGTCAAGCACCCCGTCACGGCGTCTCTTCCGGGGTCTAACGCTGCCGATCCCAATGCCCAGCCCTCGTGGGGCCGCTGGTTCCGCCAGGCCGAGGTCAGGCCCGGGCGCGGCCGCGTCGTCATGAGTGGCGCCGAGGACAAGCCGCTTCTCATTCTCGACCGTAAGGGCAAGGGGCGAGTAGCGCTTCTGACCTCCGATCAGGCCTGGCTGTGGGCGCGCGGCTACGAGGGCGGCGGGCCGCATACCGATCTCCTGCGCCGCCTGGCGCACTGGCTGATGAAGGAGCCTGAGCTCGAGGAGGAGCGTCTGCTCGCCTCGGTCGCGGGCATGAAGATCACGCTCGAGCGTCACTCGATGGAGGAGAAGGTCGAGCCGGTGACGCTGGCGGGCCCGGGCGGCGAGAAGAGCGAGCTCATGCTCGAGGCGGCGGGCCCGGGCATCTGGAAGACCACCGTCGACGCCAAGTTGCCCGGCCTTTACAAGGCCGAGAGCAAAAGTCCGTCCGGCCCCTTGACGGCGGTTGCCCATGCCGGCGCCGAGGATCCGCGCGAAATGAGCGAGGTGACGGCGACTCCGGACAATTTGAAGCCGCTCGTCGAGGCGACCGGCGGCGGCGTGTTCTGGACCCGCGCCAAGGGTGGCGCGCCCGACGCGGTCGATGTGCCGCGTATCTCGATGCTGGCCGATGCGAAAGTCCTCGCCGGCTCCGGCTGGATGGGTCTCAAGGACCGCGAGGCTTTCCTCACCAAGGGCGTCAGGCTGACGCCGATGTTCACAGGGCTCCTGGCGCTCACAGCCCTGCTCGCCCTCCTCGCCGCCGCGTGGTGGCGCGAAGGGAAGTAGGCGGCTCGCGTCAATCCTCCCCCGGACCTACTCCCCGGTGGGACGGGTCCGGGCGAGGGGGCCGGCCTTCAATTCGCTGGCGAGCTCAAAGCCCCTCGGACATGCCGCGCACGCGCAAGATCTCGGCTCGCGCGACGTCCTGGCACTCGAGGTCGTTGACGGGGATAAAGCCGTAGCCCAGGAGATCGTAGGCGGTGAGGAGATACGTGCCGCCCCGGTCGAGGTTCGGCCGCGCGCGCTCGTAGGCCGCCACGACGCGGTCGATCTGGCCGCCGTCGATCTCGAAGTTGAAGCACTTGGGCGGCAGCTTCATGCCGCGCGCCTTCCACGACCGCATGGCGACGCGGCGGTAGCTCATGACCGCGCGCTGGGCAACGCGCTTGGCCGCCTCGCAGGCGGGCGAGGCGAAGATGCAGACGATGCTGACGGGCACGTCGCCCGCGGTGCCGACGCCGATCGACATGTCAATGGCGTCGAGAGCCGAGGTCCAGGTTGCGAGGCGGGCGTCGGCCGGGGACGGTGCGTCCTCGGCGCGGGCAAGGCGGGGCGAGACGACAAGCCCGGCGGCGACAGCCGCAACGACCAACAAGCTACGCATGCCGCGATCCCCCGATCCGCAGAGCCCACCAACCGCGGCCGACTGAACACCGCCCGGCTGGGAACGGCAACCCGGGACGCGGGAGCGCTCCGGATATGGGTCGCCGCGTGACCCGGGGGCCACAGCGAACCAGCGCGGCTTTACAAAACTTTACCCGGCGGAGAGAGACCCGAAACGGCGCTGCCCGAGATTGTGCTCCAGGCAATGGACCCAAGGGATCCGCAGCCACAGATCTCAGCAGAAGCAAGGATTGATCAAGATGACCGAAACGACCACCCCCGCTCCGGAGCAGGCCCGCACCGGCGGCTTCAACTGGAAGAAGCCGCTCGGCATTACGGCGTTGGTTCTGGTCTCCGCCTTCGCCGGCGCCGCCGCTTCCAAGGCCGCCTTCTTTTGGCACATGCGCCACCACGGCCCCGGCTTCATGATGGGCACAGTCGACCCGGCCGTGGCGGAACGAGGCGCGGAGCGCATGGCGGGGTTCATCGCCCGCGACGTCAAGGCCTCCGACGAGCAGAAGACCAAGCTCGAGACCATCGCCAAGGGCGCCGTGAAGGATCTCCTGCCGCTGCGCGAGAAGCTTGTCGATGGACGCAAGAAGGCCCGCGATCTTCTGGCCGCTCCCACCGTGGACCGCGCCGCAGTCGAGGCGCTGAGGACCGAGCAGGTCGCCAACGTCGACGCACTCACAAAGCGGATGGCGACGGCGATCACCGATGCCGCCGAGGTGCTGACACCCGAGCAGAGGAAGGAGTTCGCCGACCACATGCCGCCGTTCGGCGGTCCCGGCTGGCACAAGCAGCGCGACCGTGATTAGTCTCTCGTCATGACCGAGAAGATTCTGCTCGTGGAAGACGACAGCCGCCTCGCCGGGATGGTCCGCGACTATCTCGGCGGGGCGGGCTTCCGCGTCGAATGGGCTTCCTCGGGCGAAAAGGCCCTTGCCATGCACGCCCGCGACACGTTCGATGCCATTGTGCTCGACCTCATGCTGCCCGGCATCGACGGCCTCGAGGTGTGCCGGAATGTGCGCGCCAAGGCCGCGACCCCGATCCTCATGCTGACCGCGCGCGGCGACGCCATGGACCGGATCGTTGGTCTCGAGCTCGGAGCCGACGACTACCTGCCGAAGCCGTTCGAGCCGCGCGAGCTCCTGGCGCGTCTGCGTGCCATCCTGCGCCGCGGACGTCAGGGTCCTGCCGCCGACGCGCTCCGCTTCGGGCGTCTAGAGATCGACAAGGCTGCCCGCCAGGCCCGCCTCGACGGCGAGGCCCTCGATCTCACCGGCTATCAGCTCGATCTGCTCGTGGTGCTTGCCGAGCACGCCGGCCGCGTGCTCTCGCGCGAGGCGATCATGGATCTCATGCACGGCCGCTCGCTCGAGGCCTTCGACCGCTCGATCGACGTCCACATCTCCCGGATCCGTGCGCTGATCGAGGACGATCCCAAGGAGCCGCGCCGCATCCTGACGGTGCGTGGCGCCGGTTACGTATTCGCCAAGGCGCAGGATTGAGCAAGCGCGATGACACACATCTCCGGCAGCCTGCCATGAAGCGCCTTTACGTCCAGGTGTACCTGACGGTGATCGTGAGCCTCCTCATCGTCGTGGCGGCGGCCGGCCTCATGTGGCGGCTCGCAGCGCGCGCTTCGCCGGCCGAGAGTGCCTTTCAATTCGCGGGCGAGATCGCAGGTGCCGTGCTGCCGGCGGCTACCGAGCCGGCCGCCGTGCAGAAAGCGGCGCTCGAGAAATTCGCAAAGGCGCTGAAGACCGACCTCGCTCTCTTCGACACCACTCTGAGGCCGATCGCTGCCGCCGGCGAGCCGCTGCCGCCGCCGAAGGACTGGCGCGAAAGCGGCGGATGGATGCACATTCCGCGCGGCCACGCATGGTCGATCTCGCTCGACGACGGGCGCTGGCTCGTCATGCGTGCGCCGCGCCACCGCCCGCCCGTGCATCCGGCGATCGGGCTTATCGGCTTTCTGGGCGCCATCGCCGCAGGGGTCGCGCTCGGGGCTTACCCGATCGTGCGCCGCGTGACCGGACGGCTCGAGCGGCTCGAGGCCGGCGTCGTGGCGCTGGGCCGAGGCGATCTCAAGACGCGGGTCGCGGTCGAGGGCCGAGACGAGATCGCAGGCCTGGCGCAAAGCTTCAATCGCGCGGCCGAGCGCATCGAGGCCCTCGTCGGCGCCCACAAGATGCTGCTGGCGAATGCCTCGCACGAGCTCCGGACGCCGCTCGCGCGGATCAGGCTCGGCCTCGAGATGCTCGACGGAAGGCCCGACCCTGCACGCCAGACCGAGATCGCCCGTGACATTGCCGAGCTGGACGGTCTCATCGACGAGATCCTGCTCTCGAGCCGCCTCGATGCCGTCGAGACGCTTGACCATGCCGAGGAGGTCGATCTGCTCGGACTGGCCGCCGAGGAGGCCGTGCGCTATTCTGCATGCGCGGTGTCAGGCGAGCCAGCCGTCATCACGGGAGATCCGCGGCTTCTGCGCCGCCTGGTCCGCAACCTCATCGAAAATGCGACGCGGCACGGCAAGCCGCCAGTCTCGGTGCATGTCGTCCGCGCCGGCGGCAGCGGAGCGACGCTCACCGTCACCGACCAGGGGCCGGGCGTGGCGCCCGACGAGCAGTCCGGGATGTTCGAGGCGTTCCGGCGCGGCGCCGGCGCCGGGTCGGCCGGGACCGGCCTCGGGCTCGCCCTCGTGCGCCAGATCGCAAGGCGCCATGGCGGCGAGGTAGCCTACCTCGGACGGACGGCGGCTGGTAACGTGTTTACGGTCGACCTACCTGGCCGGTTGGCCGTCGCTGCGGCCGGCCGCAGGCCTTGAATGCGTTAACGCTATCACGGTCAACGGCTTCAAGACGCGCGGGAAAGTTGTGGTCCGGCCAGTGTCCTGCTTGAAATTGCCCCAATGACTGCGCATGTTTCGGGTTGGCTGGAGCCAATGGAACAGGCTCGGGCAGTGGGTTCGAGGATCATGAAGTACGTCGTCATCTGGGGTGCTATCGCCATCTCGTCCGCGATACTCGCGGCCATGATCGCGCCCGCCAAGAACCGCGACTGGAACTCCTGGGCTGCGTGGTGCTTTTTGTTCCCGCCACTCGTCATCGCGCTCATTCTGACACCGAAGAACCCCGGGCCGCGCACTCGTCAGCCGACGCTCGATCAGCTCGACCGCCAGGACGATCGGATGGTGTGAGGTTTGGAGGGATCGTGACGTCGTTTCCATCACTCTGCCGGACTGACTAGGCGAGGTGGGATTTCCCTGGAGTACCCAACGACAGGTCGAGGACACGTCTCGATCAGCGTCTGGAATACTAAGCCCCGCGCGTCGAGGGCTGTGGTACGGTCGCGGTCCGGCCCGACTATTTTCAGGCCGCCAGCGCGCGCCCCACGATGTCGGCCGTGAGCTCGGTTTTGACGTGATACTCGCTGACGCCGGCACGCGAGAGCTCGTCGCGCCGCTTCTCACGAAGCTCGCCGCCGGTGACGATGATGTTGCTCACGTGGCCCGCGGCCCGGAGCGTAACGACGCTGATGAAGGCGTTGGTGCCTTTGCCGAGGTCGTCGTCGAGCAGGATGAGGTCGTAGGCCGCACGCGCGACCGCGCTCACCGCCTTCTCGAACGTTGCCGCCGTGTCGATCGATGCATGCGGGCCGGCCGAGGAGCGTGCCACCCCGGACAGGAACTCGCGGTCCTGATCGCAATCGTCGACAACGAGAATTCTAATGGTCCGCATTGGCTCGGCTCCCCGATGAGCAACGGTTAGCATCGCCGCTCTAATCGTGCCTTACGCCTACGGCTCAAATTTTATTCGAATCCGGAGACGGCGCACTGCTCATGACCGCCTGTTTCGGATCGCCGCTTGGGCGGCGGCAAGGCGCGCGATCGGTACCCGGTAGGGCGAGCAGGAGACGTAGTCGAGTCCCGCGTCATGAAAGAACGCGACGGAGCTCGGGTCGCCGCCGTGCTCGCCGCAGATGCCGACTTTGAGATCGGGTTTCACGCGCCGCCCGCGCTCGACCCCGACTTTGACGAGCTCGCCGACGCCCCCGGTGTCGATCGACACGAACGGGTCGTGGTCGAAAATGCCGCGTCCGGCATAGTTCTGCAGGATCGGTGCCGCGTCGTCACGGGACAGGCCGAGCGCTGTCTGCGTGAGATCGTTGGTGCCGAACGAGAAGAAGTCCGCGCCGTCCTCGCCGGCTGCAAGCTCGTCCGCGGTCAAGGCTGCGCGCGGCAGCTCGATCATGCTGCCGAGTCCATATCTCACCTTGGCCTTGGTCTCGCGCTCGACCGTTGCCGCCGTAGCGCGGATGACGTCGGCCATGATGTCGAACTCGCGCCGGAACGCAGTCAGCGGCACCATGATCTCGGGCTTGACCGCCTTGCCGGTCTTGCGCGTGACCTCGACCGCCGCCTCGAAGATGGCGCGCGCCTGCATCTCGGTGATCTCGGGATAGCGGATGCCGAGCCGGCAACCGCGGAAGCCGAGCATGGGATTGAACTCGCTGAGCTCGGCAATGCGGTGCTGCAGCTTTGCGACCGGCATTCTGAGGGCGTCTGCGACCAATTGGATTTCTCTGTCGAGCCGAGGCAGGAACTCGTGCAGCGGCGGATCGAGCAGGCGGATCGTGACCGGCAGCTCTCCCATGATCTCGAACAGCTCGGCGAAATCGGCCCGCTGCATGGGCAGGATCTTTGCGAGTGCCGCCCGCCGTCCCGTCTCGTCGCGCGCGCAGATCATCTCGCGCATGGCGAGGATGCGGTCGGTCTCGAAGAACATGTGCTCGGTGCGGCAGAGCCCGATGCCCTCGGCGCCGAAGGCGCGCGCCTGGCGCGCATCGCGCGGCGTGTCGGCGTTGGCGCGCACGGCCATGCGGCGCGCGTCGTCGGCCCAGGTCATCAGCTCGGCGAAGCCACCCGACAGCTCCGGCTGGCGCATCGGCACGATACCGGCGAGCACGAGCCCGGTGGCGCCGTCGATGGTGACGTGGTCGCCCTTACGGAACATGCGCGCGCCGGCGCGCATCTCGCCTCTCTTCTCGTCGACTTTGAGTGCCGTGGCGCCGGCGACGCACGGGAGGCCCATGCTGCGCGCGACGACTGCGGCGTGCGAGGTGAGGCCGCCGCTCGAGGTCAGGATGCCGGCCGAGGCATGCATGCCGTGGATGTCCTCGGGGCTCGTCTTGACGCGCACGAGGATCACCGTTCGTCCCTGGGCCTTCATGACCTCGGCGTCGACCGGATCGAACACGATCTCGCCGCTGGCCGCTCCGGGCGATGCGGGCAGGCCTTTGGCGATCACGTCCTGGTCGGCGGAGGGATCGAGCATGGGATGCAGAAGTTGAACCAATTGCCCGGGATCGACGGCGAGCAGGGCCTCCTCGCGCGTCATGATGCCTTCGTGAGCGAGATCAGCGGCGATGCGGATCGAGGCCTGCGCCGTGCGCTTGCCGCTCCTCGTCTGCAGCAGCCAAACCTTGCCGTTCTCGATGGTGAACTCGATGTCCTGCATGTCGCGGTAGTGGCGCTCGAGCTGCTTGAAGTAGCGCACGAGCTCGCGGAACGCCTTCGGCATCAGCTTCTCGAGCGAGAGCTTGTCGTCGCCGGCCGTGACCGCGCTCTCGGTCAAGGGCTGCGGCGTGCGGATGCCGGCCACGACGTCCTCGCCCTGCGCGTTCAAGAGGAACTCGCCGTAGATCTCGTTGGCGCCCGTCGAGGGGTTGCGCGTGAAGGCGACGCCGGTTGCCGATGTCTCCCCCATGTTGCCGAACACCATAGCCTGCACGTTGACGGCGGTTCCCCAGTCGTCTGGGATGTCGTGGAGCCGCCGGTAGGTGACGGCACGCGCGTTGTGCCAGGAGCCGAACACGGCGGCGATCGCCCGCCACAGCTGCTCCTCCGACTGCTCGGGGAACGGCTCGCCGAGCTCGGCTTCGATAGCCTCCTTGTAGTCGCCGATGACGGTCTTCCAGTCGGCCGCCGTGAGGCTGGTATCAAAGCCGAGGCCTTTGAGGTTCTTGTAGTTGTCGAGCAGCTCCTCGAACACGGCATGGTCGATGCCCAGCACTACGTCGGCATACATCTGAATGAAGCGCCGGTAGCTGTCGTAGGCGAAGCGCTCGTCACCTGTGCGCCGTGCGAGGCCTTCGACCGTGCTCGCGTTGAGGCCGAGGTTCAGGATCGTGTCCATCATGCCGGGCATGGAGGCGCGAGAGCCGGAGCGCACGGAGACGAGCAGCGGGTTGTCGACGTCGCCGAACTTCGCGCCCACGGAGCGGGCGACGGTCGCCAGCGCCCGCAGGACCTCGGATCTTAGTGCCTCCGGGATCTGGCGGCCATTGGCGTCGTAGGCGGCGGCAACCTCGGTCGGAATGGTGAAGCCCGGAGGCACGGGCAGCCCCATGTTGGCCATTTCGGCGAGGTTGGCGCCCTTGCCGCCGAGCATGTCCTGCATGTCGGCACGGCCCTCGGCGCCGGTGGCCCCGAACAGGTACACCCATTTGCGGGGGGCTTTGGACTTGGCTGAGCTCATGGGCGTCTCGGTGTCGAAAAAGGGTGCTTGGCGCTGCCCGGGCCGTCCGTCCGGCACCCCGAGGTGCTGGAGCAACTCGGCCGTCGCGATCGCGCAAGCAGGGTCCCAGGCGCTTCGGCGCAGACGTATGTTGACCCTGCCAGCAGGCCGGGGGCGTGGCGCAGGGTCCGTTCCGGCATAGCAAGGGATCGGAGCCGGCGAAAGGCAGCCTCTTGCCGCCCTTTACGCGCTGCGTCCGATCGCGCACAGTCGTCCACTCGAATTCGCGCCGGAACCCGCCGATGACCGACCACCTGCCCCAAGTCCTGAAGCTCCTCGACAAAACCGTCGATGCCGGCCTCGGGCGTCTGTTCGCGTTGCTGCGCATACCGTCCGTCTCGACCGACCCCGCCTTCGCCGGCCACTGCCGCGCGGCGGCAGAGTGGTGCGCGGCCGAGCTGCGAGACATCGGCTTCGAGGCCTCTGTACGTCCGACCAAGGGACATCCCATGGTCGTCGGGCACGATCGCAAGAAGCGTGCGAAGGGCGTGCCACACGTCCTCTTTTATGGTCATTACGACGTGCAGCCGCCGGACCCACTCGAGCTCTGGAGGAAGCCGCCGTTCGAGCCGTCGATCGTCTCCGAGAAACCGCACGGCAAGGTGATCGTCGCCCGCGGCGCCGAGGACAACAAAGGTCAGCTCATGACCTTTTTCGAGGCAGCACGAGCCTGGAAGGCCGTTGCGGGGGAACTCCCCGTTGCCGTCTCGGTCATGCTCGAAGGTGAGGAGGAATGTGGTTCGCCCTCGCTGCCGGGTTTCCTGAAAAAGGCCGGCAAGGAGCTCGAGGCCGACGTCGTGCTCGTGTGCGACACCGGGCAATGGGACAAGGACACGCCGGCCATCACGACCATGCTGCGCGGCCTCGTCGGCGAGGAGATGGTGCTCACCGGGCCCTCGCGAGACCTTCACTCGGGGCTCTATGGCGGTCCGGCCATGAATCCGATCCGAGCGCTGGCGCGCATCGTCGCGGCTTTCCACGACGAGACGGGCCGTGTCGCCGTACCGGGCTTCTACGATAACGTGGGCGAGCCGTCGCCCGTGCAGCTCAAGCAGTGGAAGCGTCTCGGCCTCGAGCCGGAGACGTTCCTCGGCAGCATCGGGCTCAAAAAGCCCGCGGGCGAACGCGACCGCTCCATGATCGAGCAGTTGTGGTCGCGCCCGACGCTCGAGTTCAACGGCATTACCGGCGGGTATCAGGGTGTCGGATCGAAGACCGTCATCCCGTCGAAGGCCTCGGTCAAGATCACCTGCCGCCTCGTACCGGGGCAGGATCCCGACGACATCATGGCCAAGATCCGGGACTTCGCGAAAAAGCGCGTGCCGGCCGACTGCAAAGTCGAGTTCCTCGGCCATCGCGGCTCGGGCGCCATCGGCTTCGACACAGATGCGCCGATCATGAAGGCCGCCGCCAAGGCGCTCGAGGACGAGTGGGGCCGGCCCGCCGTGCTGATGGGATGCGGCGCCTCCATCCCGATCGTATCCTCGTTCCGCGATGTGCTCGGAATGGACAGTCTGCTCGTTGGCTTCGGGCTCGACGACGACCGCATCCACTCTCCCAACGAGAAATACAACCTCTCGAGCTTCAAGAAAGGTGCGAGAAGCTGGGCCCGTATCCTCGCTGCGCTGGCTGCCTAGGCGGACGGTGATCTGTCGCAAGCCGAACAAGAGTTTCCGGCGGGGGATGGCGGATCGAACCGTTGCAGTCGCGTGCCGACCGCCTATCTCTTGGGCCCGGCGAGCGAGCTTGCCTGGACGATGCACTCAATTCGGATGGTCCAACGATGAGCCAAGAGCGCCCGATGGCGTCGCCGAAGCGCTTCTCCGGTGCGACGGTATCGCCTGGCGCGCTTCTCCAGGCCGTCAGACGTTCCTGGCTCGTGGGCGCCGAAGGTGCGGTGATTTTGGCGCAGAGGCTCGTCGCAAGGACCTGCAATGCGAATAGGCTCGCGGCGTCCTTGCTGCTGCCGGGGCGCCAAAATCCCTCACCTCGACGGACCATCTCCATTGAGTACACGGCCTTGACTGGAGCGACCAAACCAATGCGTGTTCTTGCCCATTTTCTCCGAGCCCACCGCCTCGGGCTCTCTGCCGCGGCCCTTCTGACGGCGGCGGCGCTCCTCTCCACGCCGGCTCTCGCACAGCGCAGCGACAACCGTCCCGGCGACTTCGACTACTATGCGCTCGTCCTGTCGTGGAGCCCCACCCATTGTGCGGAGAGCGAGGGCAGCGACGACGATATGCAGTGCAACCGCAAGGACGGCCGCCGCTACGCCTTCGTGCTGCACGGGCTGTGGCCGCAATACGAGAAGGGCTGGCCCGAGAGCTGCCGAACGCCCGGCCGGCCGTTCGTGCCGGATACCACCATCGACCGCATGCTCGACATCATGCCGAGCAAGAGTCTCGTCATCCACGAGTTCCGGAAGCACGGCACGTGCTCTGGCATGACCGCCGACCAGTACTTCAACCTGTCGCGCCGCCTGTTCCAGTCGATCCGCATTCCGGAGAAATACCAGAATCCGTTCGAGAACCAGTTCGTCGCTCCGGACGAGCTCGTCGACCAGATTCTGGTCCGCAACCCGGACCTCGACGAGGACATGATCGCGGTCTCCTGCCGCGGCGCCGGCAACCGGCTGCGCGAGGTCAGGATCTGCTTCAGCAAGGACGGGAGGCCGCGATCCTGCGGCGGCAACGAGAACCGGGGCGACCTGTGCCGCGCGGCGAAGATGTTCGTGCCGCCGGTGAGGTCGACCAAGAGCGAGCCCGATTCCGCCGAGGCGCGCCAGAAGGCGGCGCCACAGCATCCGCTGCCAATGCCGCGCGTCATTCGGATGTTTCAGTAGAGCGCCCGCGTCCCCGCCGCCCATCGCGCCGCCGGGCGGGGGGCGGCAAAGCGCTCGGCGTGCTCCTGCCTCTGTGGATAAGTGTCCGTGGCGTGCCTCGCCTCGGCGCCGGCCGGTTGCCGAGGCTGCCGGGCTTTCCCAATGTTCACAGAGCGAGTCGGCTTGATCGGCGCGGCCGCGGAGGACAGGGCGGCAAACGACCACGATGATGTTCGGGGCGAACCAGAGAGTGAGCGGCGGACACGACGCGCCTGCTGGCACGGCCGCTGTAGCGGCCGTTGGGCGGGCGCAGCGCCTCCTGAGGTCGCTTCCGCGCGGCTTGATCGTGTTCGTGACCGGGTTCGTGGCCGGTGCGGTCTTCTGGCACGCGGTCGGCTTCTGGAGCTTCGTCTCGACCGTGGTCCTGAGAGGCCCGGTCGAGGCCGGAGCCGGAAGCGGTGCGATTACGACCGGCTCGATCAGCCCGGCGCCGATCACTCATCGCCGGCAGGCCGCGGCCGGCGTGGACCTCAGATGCACTGCGCTCGAGCTCGACCGCCGGACTGGCTTGACCAGGGTCGGGCTCTGCACGCCACGCGACATCCGCTGGATCAAGCCGGACCAGCACGGCAGGGCGGACCGCCTGGCCGCCAAGACCAAGGGCCCGCGCCCGGTACCGTGACGGGCTCCGGGCGGGCTTTCGAGGCACGGCATATGCTCACAGGGAGCGTGGCGTACCGGCCTTTGTCGACAGAAATCAAGGCGCCAGGCGTGGTCCCGGCTTTGCCCGAATGACGCCCTGATGCTTACCTAACTTTCGCACCAGGAGTTCTGCCCGAACCGGGTGCGTCTCCCCCGTCGTCAGAGAGGATTGAGCTCATGAGCTTGGTTGCCGGACAACGCTGGACCTACCGCACGCCGGCAGGCTTCGAGAGTTCGCGCATCGTCATCGGCGCCATCGCGCATTTCGCGGGCGGCCGCGACATCGTTTGCTGTGCCGTGAGCGAAGCGCCTCGCCGGCGTCCCGACGGCACGGTCGAGCTCGTCACCATTCCCTTCCTGCCCATGTCGGAGGCGGCGTTTCGGGCCAGCGTGGTCGCTCTCGACGGGTTGAGCGAGTTGCCGCCCGACTTTGCGGCCCGGCTCGAGGAGTGGAGCAACGACCCGCGCGGACTGTCGGCGTTCACGGTGCCGTTCGAGGGCCACCTCGACGTCATGATTGCGCACCAGATGGAGGAGATTGCGGGCGTGCGCGCCGCTTGAGGACATGTTGCGTGCTGTCCCGCGGCGAGCAGCATGAACCGTTTGGGGGCGATGGTTTCGCCCTAGATCCGGACTCTCGCCAAGATCTCGTTAACTACCGCGTGGCATAGTCCTCCTGGGTACGGTCGTGGGTGGCGACCGCACCGAGTTGACGAGGGAGGGAGTCTGTCATGTCGGCGTCGTTGGCCGTACGTCCGAGTCTGCTTGGACGAATCTTCGATTGGTTGCACGCCCTGACATCGCCCAGATCCACGATGGAGAGGCGAGCGGACAGCATGGTCAGGCCTGAGCCGCAGGCCAGAGCTTCATCCCATGCGACGGCTGCCCCCCGCACGTCGCTCAGCTTTGCCGAGATCGAGATCGTTAAACCTGCCGTCATCGGCGAAAGCGCTGCTCGCTCGCTCGAGGTCATCACCGTCGCAGCATCCGGCGCCGCTCCTTCGTCCGCTGCACGCCGTCGCGTCGGCGGCCGTCACAAGGTCGCTGAGCGTCCGGCCATTGCTTTGCGTCTCAGCGCCGTCGCGCGTCTCAACGCGGGCCTCGTGCGGGCTCCGACCGGCGTCGCGGGCATTCGCCAGGGGCGCAACAAGCCGCTGCCGCAAACAGCGCACAAGGCCGCTTCAACGGTCGGCCGTGCCCGCCATCAGGCCAACCGGCCTCGCGTCTACTGCGCAATCCGGGCCGCCTGAAGCCCGGTGCCCCGGGCGGCCTGCGCGGCCGCCCCACGAAACACCCTGCAACTCGACTTGGGACCCCGGCGCCGCACACACGGCATCGGGGTTCATGTCCGTTCGCTGTGCTCTGTCCATGGGCGGGCCGCGATACCCGTCTGCATCATATTTGTGGAAAACCCTGTGAGGGCGGATAAATCCTTAACAATCCATTGACACCCATAATTTCCCATGTAATCCCATGTATGCCCGTCCGCACCGGGTAGGGATCCGTGGCGCGGCGCCGGTCCGGAAAGAGGGCCCGGACTAGAGCGACCGCCACGGCCCGCCGGAGCGACGGGCGCTTTTCTCCTGGCGCGCTCGGCCGGGGCAAATGTGAGTTGAGTGCGAGGGCGAGGCTCGAACCGGGGATGGACCGCTTTGTCTCGACATTCACGAACAGAATCGACGCCAAGGGCCGGGTCTCGATCCCTGCACCTTTCCGTGCCGTCCTCGATCGTGACGGCTATGCCGGTGGCATCTACTGCTACCCCTCGCTCGATGCTCCGGCCCTCGATGCTGGCGGCGAAAGACTTGCGCAAAAGATCGACGGGCTTCTCGCGGGTCTGCCGGACTATTCGGACGAGCGCGACGAGCTCTCTGTCGCGCTCTATGGCGATGTTCAGGTCCTCGCCATCGACGGCGACGGGCGTATCGTTCTTCCTCAGAGCCTTCGCGCCCACGCCGGACTTCAAACCGAGGTCGCTTTTGTCGGCCTTGGCGACAAGTTTCAGATGTGGGCGCCCGAGCGGTTTGAGGAGCGGCGGCGGCTCGCTCGTGACAAGGTCCGGGACCACAAGGCTCTGCTAGGACGGTCGGGCGGCACGCCGACGGCTTGACGTCCGGGCCTTCAGCGTATGCGGCGTGCCCGCAGCCGGCTGCATCCGGACCGCCGGCGTTCGCCATTGCGTGCTCGGCCCCGGCGCGAGCCGCCTGCCCAGGCCCCGCTCTGAGCCTGGGCTTGCGAAGGAGCCGCGGGATATGCTCGAAGGCCCGCTCAAGGCCGCTACGCCACCGTCGTGGCTGGGAGCCGGTATCTCCAGTTCGCGGCAGCACTCCGACCTATGACGATCCAGCCCCACATCCCCGTCATGCTCGCCGAGGTCCTGGAGGCGCTCGCGCCCCGGGACGGGGGCCTCTACGTTGATGGCACCTTCGGCGCCGGCGGCTATACGACGGCCATTCTCGAGGCTGCGAACTGCCGGGTCATCGCCTTCGATCGCGACATCACCGCCATTCGCCGTGCGGCGCCCGTCGAGGCGCGTTTCGGGGAACGCCTCAGCCTGGTCCACGCGCCGTTCGGAGCCATGGAGCGGCACGTCCGCAGGCTTCTTGCCGGGGCGGACGGGTCGCCGCCGGAGGGGCCGCTCGTCGACGGGGTCGTGCTCGACATCGGCGTATCGTCCATGCAGCTCGACGAGGCCGAGCGCGGCTTCTCGTTCCTGAAGGACGGGCCTCTCGATATGCGCATGTCGGCAGCGGTCGATCCCGGCACGGGGCAGGCAGTCGAGACAGGCTTTTCGGCGGCCGACTTCCTCAACACGGCTGGCGAGGAGGAGATCGCCAATGTCATCTACGAGCTCGGCGAGGAGCGCCGCTCCCGCGCCATCGCGCGCGCCATCGTACGACGCCGGGCCGAGCGGCCCTTTTCGCGCACGAAGGAGCTCGCCGACCTCGTGCTTGCCGTCTTCCATGGCCGCAAGGAGGGAGGCCATCATCCAGCGACGCGCACGTTTCAGGCGCTCAGGATCCACGTCAACGACGAGCTCGGCGAGCTTGCGCAGGGGCTGGCCGCGGCCGAGCGGCTCCTGAGGCCGGACGGCCGTCTCGTCGTGGTATCGTTCCACAGCCTCGAGGATCGTCTTGTGAAGGCCCATCTTGCCGAGCGCAGCGGCAAGGAGGTGCATGGCTCACGGCACCTTCCGCAACAATCGATAAAGGTTTCCGCACCGAGTTACCGAATTGTTAACCCTCGCCCGTTTACACCTTGTCAAGGTGAATTGGATGTGAACCCGCGTGCGCGCTCGGCACGGCTCAGAGCAGCGGTTCGGACAGAGGCCCCGGTCTGGGTCGCCCGCTAACCTCACATCCACCTTGCCGACCCGGTTTACAGTTCCTGCGTCGAGGGTTCGATCATGCGTCTGGATGTCGTCGCCGCCCTGTTCATGACCATAGCCAGTGCCTTCGTGCTCTATGGCCTCAGCTACGACACCCGCCTCGTCGAGGAGCGCGTGCATGCGCGCGAGGAGCTCGCCGCCAGGCTCAGGAGCGACATCGCGGTCTTGAAGGCCGAGCGTGCCCACCTAGCTCGACCCGAGCGCATCGAGACGCTGGCCCGCGCCCAGGGCATGAGGCCCGCCACCGACCGCCAGCTCGCGCAAGATACTGCCCCGGCCGGCATCATCACCGGCTCTAATCCGTCACAGTAACGTCGAGGACCGAGCATGTACCGGTCGATCGCGGATGATCAGGGGCGGAAGGCGGAGCGTGATCCCCGCGCGGCCACTGGGCGGGGGCTGCGGCTCAGGATGCTCGGTGTGATCGTCGGCATTGCCGCGGCCTTTGCCGTCGTCTCGGCCCGCCTGGTCGTGCTCGCCGTGCGCGACAGCGGCGACCTCGTCATCGCCAAGGCCGACCCGGTCGCGACCTCGTTCGCCAGGCCGGACATGGTCGACCGTAACGGGCGGCTCGTCGCGACCGACGTGGCTCTCCGCTCGCTCTATGCCGATCCGTCGGTCGTCCTGAGCCGCGACGAGCTCGTCGAGAAGGTGTCATCGGTGATTCCCGACATCGACGGTGGCGGGCTGAGGCGCGCTCTGGCGGAGCCGGACCGCCGTTTCGTGTGGGTGAAGCGCGGACTGACGCCCAGCGTCGCGCAGCGCGTCCACGATCTCGGCGTCCCGGGCCTCGACTTCAAGAAGGAGCTGCGCCGCGCCTATCCGCTCGGCCTTCTCGCCGGCCACGTCGTCGGCGGCGTCAATGCCGACAACAGGGGCACTGCGGGCCTCGAGCGCTTTATCGACCGCGCCGTCGGTGTCGAGGGCGTTCACGGCGCCACCTATACGTCGAGCGCGCCGGTCACACTCGCGCTCGACATCGGCGTCGAGCACACGGTCGAGGACGAGCTCGCCCTTGCCATGCGGAGCTACGGGGCCAAGGCCGCCGCCGGCATCGTCATGGACATCGACTCGGGCGAGGTTCTGGCCGCGGCCTCCTTGCCGGGAGCCGATCCCGGCTCGCCCGCCGACGACAGCGACCAAGAACGGCTCGACCGGGTCGCGGGCGGCACCTACGAGCTCGGGTCGGTGATGAAGCTCGTGACGCTCGGCATGGTGCTCGAGGGCGGCACGCGTGCCCTCGACAGCATCGTCGACGTGAGGGAGCCGCTGATGGCGGGGTCGCGGCGTATCGAGGACGAGCACGCTGCCGGCCGTCCGCTCACGGTCGCGGAGGTGTTTACGCACTCCTCGAACGTCGGCGCTGCGATGCTCGCCCTCGAGGCCGGTCCTGAGCGTCAGAAAGCCTTCCTCGAGAGCGTCGGTCTTTGGTCGCCGATTGCGACCGAGCAGGGTCCGGTGAAGGCACCGTCTGTCCCCGACCGGCTCGGTCGGGCCGAGGAGATCACGCTGGCCTACGGGCACGGCATCGCGGTCGCGCCGTTGCAGTTTGCCGCCGCCGCCGCGTCGCTCCTGAACGGCGGCACGCGGGTGACGCCGACCTATCTCAAGCAGGCGCCCGGGACGGCGAGGGCCGGCCCGCGCGTCGTCTCCGAGGAGACGAGCCGGGCGCTGGCGCAGCTGATGCGGCTCAACGTCGAAACCGGCACCGGCAAGCGGGCCGACGTGCCGGGCTACGAGGTCGGTGGCAAGACCGGCACGGCCGAGATCGCCATCGACGGCCGCTACGCCGAGAAGAGCGTCATCTCCTCGTTCGTCGCCGCGTTCCCGATGAGCGCGCCGCGCTATCTCGTGATGGTGTCGCTGTTCGAGCCCAAGGGCACGGCCGAGACCCGCGGCGAGGTTCTGGCGAGCACCAACGCGGCGCCCACCGCGGGGCGCGTCATCGCTCGCATCGCGCCCCAGCTCGGAGTCATGCCCAAGGCGTCGGCAGTGGCCGGCCTCGAGTAGGCCGATCGCATCGGCGTTGCTTCCGGTCGGCTCAACCCGCTCGCCATCGGCGAGAGGGCGCAGAAACGGGCGGGATGGCCGCGGATGCGGTTGTCGCGAGCCGACACACTCGCGAACACCGCGTTTACCCGTATCCGAGAGGCTCCCACGTCGCAACGGCGTGGTAGGCGATTGCCGCCAGACTGACGCCGCTGCTGCACGGCGCTCGGGAGACGGGGCATGAGAGAGATCAATCGGGCTCGCGGGCTGCCGGCGGCCTTGTGGCACGACGCGTGCGGCACGACGGCGGTGCTGTTCGCACTCCTTCTGCTGCCGCTTGTCGCGGTCATGCTCCTCGCCATCGATTACAACCGCGCCACGGGCGTGCAATCCGAGCTCCGCGCCGCGACCGACGCCGCGGCCGAGGCTGGAGCGCGGCATCTCGGCCAGCCTCGCGATGCCGTGACGGATGCCGTACGCTCGAGCCTCGACGCCGACCTGCGTCCAGCGCTCAAGGGGACGCCAATGACGCTCGAGATCGCCGACGACGACTCGAGACTTACCTTGAGGCTCGATAAGAAGGTCGAGCTGTCGCTCGCGGGCGTGCTCGGACTGACCACGGTCGACGCGTCGGCGGAACGGGTCATCGCACGGCCGACGCCGTCAGCGGTCGGAGGGGGTGCCGGGGGCCCGGGCCCCGACGTGGCTGGGGAGAGGCCTGCAGCCGCCGGCCAGTCTTCCGGTGCCGGGAGTGCTCGCACAGGGCTCGACGACGCGATTGCGCGGGCCGGGCAGGAAGCCGGCGTGTCGGCAGCGGAGATCCGGGCGGCCCAGGAGATGGCCCGCCAGCTGATGCGCGATATGGGTGCGGGTGATCGCATGCGCGCCCTGATGGGTAACTAAAGCGGTCTCGGCTGTGCCGTTCACATCCGGGTCCGGTGGGACAATTTGGAGCAGAGCTGGCTCCGTCCTCGGGGAGCCTGAGCAGGTCGCTAGAGCAGTGTTCGGCCGCCTTTTCTTGGCCGAGCCGGGGTCCGCTCCGGCGGAAAATGCCCCTCGGAGAGCCCGGGTCTTGCCGCGGCAGGCTTTGAAGTGCAAAACAGGCCCCGGCCGCCCGCCCGTCGCGGCCTCGTCTGGAGACGCCTCATGAACGTTCACGTCAAGCCCGAGCCGCAGCCCGCGCCCGCCGTGCTGCGCCACGACTGGACGCGAGCCGAGGCCAAGGCGATCTACGACATGCCGCTCATGGAGCTCCTCTATCGGGCCCAGACCGTGCATCGCTCGAGCTTCGACCCGAACCGCATCCAGATGAGCCGGCTGCTGTCCATCAAGACCGGAGGCTGCGCCGAGGATTGCGGCTATTGCAGCCAGTCCGCCCACCATGCCTCGGGGCTCAAGGCCTCGAAGCTGATGGAGGTCGAGCGCGTTCTTGCGGAGGCCCGGAAGGCAAAGGCCCAGGGTGCCACCCGCTACTGCATGGGTGCGGCGTGGCGCGAGCCGAAGGAACGCGACATGGACGCCATCGTCGCCATGATCGAGGGCGTCAAGGCGCTCGGCATGGAGACCTGCATGACGCTCGGCATGCTCTCCGATCAACAGGTGGTCCAGCTCCGCGACGCCGGCCTCGACTATTACAACCACAACGTCGATACGTCCGAGCGCTTCTATCCCGAGATCATCAAGACCCGCACCTACGCCGACCGGCTCAACACACTCGCCCGCGTGCGCGAGGCCGGCATGAAGATCTGCTCGGGCGGCATCGTCGGCATGGGTGAGGGCGCCGAGGACCGCGTCGACATGCTGGTCACGCTGGCGAATCTTGCCGAGCACCCCGAGAGCGTTCCCGTCAACATGCTGATCGCCATTCCCGGCACGCCGCTCGAAGCGCAGGAGAAGATCGACGCCCTCGAGTTCGTGCGCACCATCGCCACCGCCCGCATCATGATGCCGCGCTCCATGGTCCGGCTCTCGGCCGGCCGTGCGGAGATGAGCGACGAAATGCAGGCGATGTGCTTTTTTGCCGGCGCGAACTCGATCTTCTGTGGCGACACGCTGCTCACGGCCGAGAACCCCGGCGAGGACAAGGACGCGATTCTGTTTCGTAAGCTCGGCCTCGAGCCGATGGAAGCGGCGCCAGTGGACACCGCGGACACGGTGTCCGACCGTCCGGGGTCGACGCCGGACTCCGGCACCTGCTCGCTCGAAGGACACGCATGTCCGAAAGCCATGAGCGCGCGCTGAAGGCGCTCGAGCGCCGCGGGAGGCTGCGGTCGCTTGCCGCGCGCCGCGGGCTCGATTTCTCGTCGAACGATTATCTGGGACTTGCCGGCTCGCCAGAGCTCGCGGCCGCAGTAACCGAAGCGGTCGAGCGCGGCGTTCCGATCGGGGCCGGCGGGTCGCGTCTCCTGCGCGGAAACGATGCCGAGCACGAGGCGCTGGAAGCTGAGGCCGCGCGCTTCTTCGGCGCAGAGGCGGCGCTCTATTTCGGCGGCGGGTTCATGGCCAACTATGCGCTGTTCTCGACGTTGCCCACCCGTGGCGATCTCGTGGTTCACGACGAACTCATTCACGCCAGCGTCCATGACGGCATGCGTGCCGGCAAGGCCGAGATCAAGAGCGCTCGCCACAACGACGCGGGAAGCGTCGAGGCGGCCATCGCCACCTGGCGTGCGAGCGGCGCCCGCGGCCGGCCGTGGATTGCGGTCGAGAGCCTCTATTCCATGGACGGCGATCGTGCGCCGCTCGAGGATCTCATGGCGGTGGCCGACCGCCACGACGGTATGCTCGTCGTCGACGAGGCGCACGCGACCGGCGTCTACGGAGACGAAGGACGCGGGCTCGGCGCCCGTCTCGAGGGGCGGGACAACGTCGTGTCGCTCCATACCTGCGGCAAGGCGCTGGGCAGCATGGGGGCCCTGGTGCTCGCGCCTGCTCGAATCCGCGACTTCCTCGTCAACCGGGCGCGGCCTTTCATCTACGCCACCGCGCCGTCGCCTCTCATGGCCGCCGCCGTGCGGGCAGCGCTGCGACTCTCAGCATCGGATCCGGGCCGCCGCGAGCGGCTTGCTCACCTTGTCGCCTTTGCCGGGCGCGCGCTTGGCGCGCATACGGGCTTTGCGCCCTCGGGCTCTCAGATCCAGCCGATCGTCGTCGGCTCCGATCAGCGCGCAACCGCGCTCGCCGCCGCCATGCAGGCCAGAGGGTTCGATATTCGTGCGGTGCGTCCGCCAACCGTGCCCGAGGGCTCTGCGCGTCTCAGGATCTCGCTCACACTCAATATCGACGAGACGGCGGTCGCAGGTATGGTCGCGGCGCTCGCCGAGGAGCTTGCGGCGGAGGCGGCATGAGGAAGGGCTTTGTCATTGCCGGCACCGACACCGACGTCGGCAAGACGGTTTTCGCGGCCGCGCTCACGGGCGCGCTCGACGGCTACTATTGGAAGCCGATCCAGGCGGGCCTGCGCGACACCAGCGACGCCGAGACCGTCTTGGCGCTGTCCGGACTTTCGCCTCGGCGCATCCTGCCCGAGGCCTATCGCCTGTCGGAGCCGCTGTCGCCGCATCGCGCCGCAGAGATCGACGGCATCGAGATCGACGTCGAGGGGCTGGAGCGGGCCGCCGGCAGGATGCTGGACGATCGGGAGGGGCCGGTACCGCCGGGTCATCCGCTTGTCGTCGAGCTCGCGGGCGGGCTCATGGTGCCGCTGACGAGGAAGCACCTGCAGATGCGGCTCCTGCAGAAGTGGGAGCTGCCGGTCATCGTCGTCGCACGGACGTCTCTCGGTACCATCAACCACAGTCTCAGCGCCATCTTCGCGCTCCGCATGCACGAGGTGCCGATCCATGGGCTGGCCTTCATCGGCGACGCCGTCGAGGACAGCGAGAGGACCATCTGCGACTTCGGCCAGGTCCGCCGCCTCGGCCGGCTGCCGCGCCTCGAAGTGCTCGACTGCGATACGCTCCGTTCCGCCTTTGCCGCGAGCTTCCGGCTGGAGGACTTCGCTTGAAATCCTCCGTCTGGCATCCCTTCACCCAGCACGCGGTCGCGCCCGAACCAACCATGATCGCGCGCGCCGAAGGCCAATGGCTCGAGGCGCCGGACGGACGGCGCATCTACGACGGCATCTCGTCGTGGTGGGTGGTCACTCACGGCCATCGCCATCCGCACATCGTCGCCGCTATCCGCGAACAGGCGACGATGCTCGACCAGGTGATCTTCGCCGGCTTCACCCACGAGCCCGCCGAGCGCCTCGCGCGCCTCTTGCTGGCCAGGGTGAATGCGGGTGTGGACAATGATCCACTGGCCCACGTCTTCTTCTCGGACTCCGGCTCCACGGCGGTCGAGGTGGCGTTGAAGATGGCGCTCGGGTTCTGGCGCAATGCGGGTGAGCCGCGGTCGCGGATTATCGCGCTCGAGCACGCCTATCACGGCGACACCATCGGCACGATGTCGGCCGGCGCCCGCGGCGTGTTCAACGCGGCCTACGAGCCGCTGCTGTTCGAGGTCGAGCGCGTGCCGTTCCCTGCTCCCGGTCGTGAGCAGGCGACGCTCGACGCCATCGAGCGAGCTTGCTGTGCAGCGCCTGTCGCCGCGCTTGTCGTCGAGCCGTTGATCCTCGGCGCCGGCGGCATGCTCATGTATGCGCCCTCCGTGCTCGGCGAGATGAGGCGCATCACGGAGCGCCACGGCGCGCTCATGATCGCCGACGAGGTCATGACCGGTTTCGGGCGTACGGGGACGTTTCTCGCTTGCGACCAGGCCGGCGTCAGGCCCGACATCCTCGCGCTCGCGAAGGGGATTACGGGCGGCTCGATGCCACTTGCGGCCACGCTCGCGACCGGCGCCGTATTCGACGCCCATTATTCGACCGACCGCGCGAAGACCTTTTTCCATTCGTCGAGCTACACGGCAAACCCCATCGCCTGCGCTGCTGCCGTGGCCAATCTCGAGGTTTGGGACAGCGAGCCGGTGGGCGAGCGGATCAAGAGACTCGCGGGCCTTCAGGCCGATCGGCTTGCCTCGTTCGGCGACGATCCGCGCTTCTCGTCCGTGCGCCGCCAAGGCACCATCACCGCGCTCGACGTGGCGGTAGCGGATGCCGGCTATTTCGCCGGGATCGGGCCGCAGCTCTACGAGCGCTTTCTGGAGCGCGGGGTGCTCTTGCGTCCGCTCGGCAACACCATCTACGTGATGCCGCCCTATTGCACGAGCGCTGACGACCTGGACCTCGTTTACGACGCGATCCGGCAGGTTGTCGGCCGGGGGTGACGGATCGCGTGCGCTCGGCTAACAACTTGGGCTGACACGAGCGTTTGAAAGCCGCAAGATCGATGGCCACCGAGTTTCTTTCCGCCGGGCATTACGTACCCGAGCGCCGCGTGACGAGCGCGGAGCTCGAGGCCTCGCTTGGCCTCGAGGCCGGCTGGATCGAGCGCCGCACCGGCATCGTCGAGCGCCGCTACGCCGGTCCGGACGAGGCGCTGTCGGACATGGCTGTCGCGGCTGGCGAGATGGCACTTTCGCGCGCCGGGTTCGAGCGCCGGCGCGTCGGGCTTCTCATTCTCGCCACGTCGACGCCCGATCATCTCTTGCCGCCGTCCGCGCCGCTCGTCGCCTACCGCCTCGGGCTCGACGGGGCCGGCGCCATCGACATGGCGGGCGCCTGCGGAGGCTACCTCTATGCGCTGGCGCTCGCCGATAGCTTCGTGCGGGCGCAAAGAAAGCCGGTGCTGGTCGTTGCCGGCAACATTCTTTCCCGGCGCACCAACCCCAAGGAGCGCGCGAGCGTCATTCTGTTTGCCGACGCCGCCGCGGCAACACTCGTGGGGCCCACGACGCGCAGGAACGCCGGTGCTCTGGGCGTACACCTCACGTCCGACGGTGCCGGCTACGACCTCATCAAGATCCCGGCCGGCGGGAGCAGGAAGCCCTTCCGCGAGGACACGCCGCGAATCGAGACACTGATGCATCTTTCCGACGGCCGCGCGGTGTTCTCCAAGGCGACGGCCATGATGGCGGGAGCCTCGCGCCGGGCGCTCGAGGAGGCGCACCTCTCGGTCGCCGACGTCGATCACTGGATTGCGCACCAGGCCAACTCGCGCATCATCGGTGCCACGCAAGCGAAGCTCGGTCTTTCCGACGACAAGGTGCTGTCGTCGGTCACGCACTACGGCAACAGCTCGGCGGCGACCATTCCACTCACTCTGTCGCTCGCCCTCGATACGCGCCGCTTCACGCCAGGAGAGGTTCTCCTCATGAGTGCCGCCGGTGCCGGCATGACGGGTGGCGCGATTGCCTGGGGGCTGTAGTTCCGGCGCAACAGAATGGCCGCGTTTCCGGGTGAGCAAAGTTAGAGTTCGAATAGTTCCAAAACATAGCGTTTGACGCCTGCGCCGGGCTCGGGCTTCCTTTCCGTGCGCCGCCGATATGCAGCGCGATTTCCTGGTTCCGGGACTTTGAATCCCGCCTATTGGGGGCAAGCACGATGCACGATTTCTTTCCGCATGCCGGACGATGGGCCAAGCGTGGTGCGGCTCTGATCATCGCTGTGGTGTCGACCGGTCCTGCCTTTGCGGGCAGCGGCGCCAACTTCGTCACCTACAATCACCATACCGCCGACAAGGGCGAGATCGAAGTGAAGCTCCTCACCGACGTGTCCGAGGGCGCCGGCAGCGAGTACGTTGCGCAGCTCGTCGAGCTCGAGTACGGCGTCACCGATCGCTGGACGGCGGCGCTCTACTTCGAAGGTGTCGATGCCGAAGGCGACGATTACGAGTTCGGTGGCTGGCGCTTCGAGAACCGGTTTCGTCTGTTCGAAATGGGCGCCGTCCCCCTCAACCCCGTGCTCTACGTCGAGTACGAGCAGCTCGAGCCGTCGCACCGCTACGTCCGCGGCGTCACCGGCCGCGCCGGCCACGAGGAGGGCGAGGAGGAAGAGGAGGAGGGCACGGAGCACGAGCTCGAGACCAAGCTCATTCTCGGCGAGGACCTGACCGAGCGCCTCGACGTCGCGTTCAACTGGATCAACGAGGTCAATCTCGACAGCGGCGAGTGGGAGTTCGGCTACGCCATGGGCGTCAACTACGTGCTGTTCGAGAACGAGGGCGGATCGGGCCGTTCCTGGGCGCTCAAGGAGGCGAAGCTCGGCCTCGAGGTGTTCGGTGGGCTCGGCGATGCGCAAGAGGGCCTCACGCTCGATCCGGACGAGACCAAACAGTATGCCGGCATCAATCTCAAGGGCGAGCTCGCCAACGGCGTCGCGCTCGGCATCGGCGGCGCTTTCGGGCTTACCACGGCAAGTGAGGACGTAATTCTCAGGACGCAGGTCGGCTACGAGTTCGATTAGGGTTGCACTGTCGGTCCGGCCAATGACGTCTCGAAACGGTGAGCGGCCGGTACGCGGCCCCTGCGCAAGTCTGGCGCGGCCGGCATTGACGGCACTAGCGCTCTCGGCGATTGCCGCGGTGGCCTGCGTTGCCGTGTCGGCGGCGGTCAGGGATGTTGGGACTGTCACGCCGGAGCTCGGGGAGGAGAGCCCGGGCGGTGCCGCCACCTCGCGGCGCGAACTCACCGATCGCGAGGCCTTTGCCCAGGCGTCGAGGGGCCTCAGCGCAGAGGGCGAGGCGAACTTTCGCATCGGCAATGTGATCTTCCGCCGGCTCTGGGTCACCGCTCCTGCCTCGACCGACAGCGCCGACGGACTAGGCCCGCTCTTCAATGCCCGCAGCTGCCAGGGTTGCCATGTCAAGGACGGCCGCGGCCGTCCGCCGGCTTCGAGCGGCGAGGCCTCCGTCTCGATGGTGTTGAAGCTGTCGGTTCCGGCCGTGTCCGATGACGAGCGGCGCCTCCTCGACGAGCATCGCGTCAACGCGCTGCCGGAGCCGGTCTACGGCGGGCAGCTTCAGAGCTTCGCGGTTTCTGGCCTCGACAACGAAGGCAGGATGGAGGTGGCGTATCGGGAGTTGCCCGTGACGTTTGCGGATGGGGCGACGGCGAGCATTCGTGCGCCGTCCTATGCGGTCGCCGGCCTCACGCTCGGACCACTCCATCCCCATACGATGCTGTCGCCCCGCGTCGCCCCGCAGATGATCGGGCTCGGACTACTTGCGGCCATTCCGGAGGCAGGCATCCGTGCCCGCGCAGATCCCGACGACAGGGACGGGGACGGCATCTCGGGGCGCACGAACGAGGTGTGGTCGCTCGAGCGCGAGCGCGTCATGCTGGGCCGCTTCGGGTGGAAGGCCGGAATGCCGACTGTTCGCGAGCAGACTGCGGACGCCTTCGGCAACGACATCGGCCTATCGACGACGCTCCGGCCGCGCGCGGCCGGTGACTGCACGCCGGCCCAGAAGGCCTGCATCGCGGCGCCCCACGGCAACAGCGCAGCGAACGACGGCGTCGAGGTGGGAGACAAGCTCCTCGATCTCGCTGCCTTCTATGCTGCAAACCTCGCCGTGCCGCCGCGCCGGGGCGCCCGCAGTCCCGACGTGCTGAAAGGCAAGGGCGTTTTCCATGACCTCGGCTGCGCTTCCTGCCACGTGCCGTCTTGGCGAACCGGTGATGCCGAAGGACAGGCGCCGCTGTCGAACCAGCTGATCTGGCCCTATACCGATCTCCTTCTGCACGATATGGGCGAGGGCCTCGCCGACAACCGTCCCGAAGGTGCCGCGGATGGACGCGAATGGCGCACGCCGCCCCTGTGGGGGATCGGCCTCACCGGGACCGTCAGCGGGCACTCGTTCTTTCTCCACGACGGACGTGCGCGCAATCTCGAGGAGGCGATTCTCTGGCACGGCGGCGAGGCGCAGCGCTCGCGCGACGGCTACACTACGCTGCCGAAGAGCGACCGCGACGCACTCATGGCATTCCTGAGGTCTCTGTGAGCGAGGCAGACGTGCCGTTCACCCACTCGCCAAAGGAGTGTGGGCGGGGCCAAGACGACTGCTCAAACGCAGCGGCCGCCGTCTACCTCGATGGCGACGCCGGTGATGAAGGCGCTGGCAGGATCAGCCAGGAACAGCGCCGCATTGGCAATGTCGGACGGCTTCGAGAAGCGCCCGAGCGGGATGCCGGCCACGAATTTGGCACGGTTCTCGGGCGTGTCGGGCATCCCCATGAACTGCTCGATCATGCCCGTCTCGCCGATCACGGGATTGATGGCGTTGACGCGGATGTTCTTCACGGCAAGCTCCGCCGCCATCGACTTCGTGAGCGTGATCGCGGCGCCTTTTGAACCATTATACCATGTGAGCCCGGGCCGCGGACGAACACCCGCCGTTGAGGCGGTGGTGATGATCGACCCGCCGCCGCGTTTTTCCATCTCGGGCACGACCGCGAGCGTGGTCAAATAGATCGACTTCACGTTGACGGCGTAGATGCGGTCGAAGTCATCCTCCGAGACCGTCATCAGGGACTGGTTCCTGTGCGTCACGCCGGCGTTGTTGACGAGGATGTCGACGCCACCAAAGATGCGCGCCGCTGCCTGCACCATGGCCTCGACATCGGCCTTCTTGGAAACGTCGGCAGTGAACGGTACGGCTGCGGTACCGATGGACGCGGCCACCGCCGCTGCCGCGCCGGTGGCGATATCGGCCACCATGACGCGCGCGCCCTCGGCCGCGAACGCCTCCGCGATGCCGCGGCCGAACCCCGACGCCGCCCCCGTGACGATGGCGGTCTTGTCCTTGAGACGCATGTTTCCCCCGGAAACGAGCGACTAGTGCATTGCGAGTAGCGAATAGGGCTCCGGGTGGGCAGGGACGCCGGCATCCTTACTCGCTCTTGGCTCCCCGCCTCACCCGTGATGATGGCTGTGCGGGATGCCCTTTTGGCAGACGAGGTCGTGCAACTCGCCCGCCTGGTACATCTCGCGCATGATATCGCAGCCGCCGACGAACTCGCCCTTGATGTAAAGCTGCGGGATGGTCGGCCAGTTCGAAAACGTCTTGATGCCTTCGCGCAGCGCGCTGCTCTCGAGCACGTTGACGTCCTTGAAGGGCACACCCAGAACCTCGAGAATCTTGGCTGCGGTCGCTGAGAACCCGCACTGCGGGAACTTGGCCGTGCCCTTCATGAACAGGACCACGTCGTTGTCGTCGATGGTCTTCTTGATCGCTGCCTGAATGTCTTCAGCCATGGGAGCGTCCTTTGAGGGCTTGCGTTGCGAGTGGGCGGCAGGCGCCGGGTTCCAGGGCGAAGATGTGGGGAAAAGGACCGCGGATGTCAAAGGGTCTGATGCCCGCGCGTTGCCGCGGGCGCGTCGTCAGGCCGGCCCGCCGGCCTCAGGACCGAGAACCACCACCACGCTGCCACGCTTGCGCCGGCTCTCGACCCGCCGGTGTGCGGCGACAATGCGGTCGAGCGGGTAGACCTGATCGATGACGGGGCGCCAGGCGCCCCGTGCGGCAAGACCGGCGAGCAACTCCAGGTCGTGCGCCCGCTCGGGTGCGATGCTGGAGATCGCGTTCTGCCGGAAGGGAAGCGAGGCGAGCCCGCCAAGCATCTGCGGCAGGTCCGCGGCGACCATCAGGAAGCGGCCGTCGGGGGCGAGCACGGTCTTTGCGCGGGTGAAGGTCTCGGCCCCCACGGCATCGAGAACGAGGTCGTACTTTGCCCCGTGCCGCGTGATGTCCTCGGCCGTGTAGTCGATCACGTGCTCGGCGCCGATGCGTCTCGCGAGGTCGATATTGGCCCCGCTCGTGACGGCGGTTACGGTGGCCCCGAAATGGCGGGCGAGCTGGACCGCAGCCGACCCGACGGCTCCCGAGGCGCCAATGACGAGCACGCGCTGGCCGCTCCGGATTGCACCTTTGTCGCGGAGGAAGTGGAGCGCTGTCGTACCGCCGAACGGAAGGGCTGCAGCCTCATGCCAGCCTAGGCCAGCAGGCTTGAGTACGATGGCGCCCGTTTCTCTCATGGCGCGGTATTCGGCATGGGCGCCGAGTCTGGCGCCGGGGAAGCCGATCACGGCATCGTTCAAGCGGAACCTCGTGACCGACCTGCCCACCGCGACCACCGTGCCCGAGAGCTCGGTGCCGAGAACCGGCTGGCGTGGGCGCGTGATCCCGAGAGCCAGCCGCGACAGGAGGCCGAAGCCGCGCGGCATCGCGTGCGCTCGTATCCGCCAGTCGGCCGCCGATACCGTCGTAGCCGCTACGCGGACGAGCACGTCATGATCGCCGATCCGGGGTATCGGCACGTCGGTAATTCGTACGACCTCGGGCGGCCCGTACGCGGTGACGACCGCCGCCCGCATGCGATTGTGTGTCCCATACCGGACGGCGGATTTGACTTCGGCTGCTTCCATCGTCGTGTCCCATGACCGGGAGCCTCGTGTGCGGTGCCCGGACGAGTCCGTCTGGCCGACGATTGTGGCGACATTCGCTGCCGCGGGAGACGGCAGGGGCGTCGTGTCCGGCTACGGGCAGATGATGGCGTCCGGCTTGTTCTTGAGCGTGCAGCGCGCCTTCATGCCGGCGGCCGCGGCGACATCGCGCGCAGCACGGGCTCCGTTTGCGGCCTTGTGCGCTACACCTTTGCCGACGATGACGCCGAGCTCGGCGAAATCCCTGGCGTCCTTGACGAGCCGGTCCAGCCGCTCGCCGGCCTGAGCCTGACCTGCCGTGCCGGCGAAGGCCGCAATCAGGGCGCCCGCCAGGATGGATTTGCTCGACCGATTGACCTGCATAAACGCTTCCCTCGTATTGGATGTCCGTCTCTGCCGGCGGCGGACCCCAGTGGTGCGCGGCCGGTGCAACCGAGAGTGCGGCCGGCGCGGGGGCGATGCTGTTACTCAGGGAACGGGCTCTGGATTTCGGCTCGGGAACTCAGAACCACAGATCGGCGACGCAGCGCCCGTCTCGCGGCAGATCCTCGAAGGTGACGAGGCCGTCGAAATGGTCGATCGGGAGGTGGGAGACCGGATCCGGATCGGTCAGTCTCAGGTTGACGGCGATGCGCCGCCGGGCGGTCGCATCGGTTTGCATGCCGCGCCAGGCAACGACGCAGCCGCAGCTCTTGCAGAAGTGGATCTCGAGCATCGGATGCGCCCGGTCCTTGCGCGTGTAGACCTGGGTCGGTCCCGAGATCCGGATGCGCTCGCCCTCGAAATCGTAGATCCAGAGCACACCGTAACGCCGGCACAGCGTGCAGTTGCAGGCCGTCGCCGAGTCCGGCATGCCGTCGAACGTCCAGCCCGTCTCGCCACAATGGCAGGCCCCGGTTAGCATTTGGCGCCGCTCCTACCACCTCAACTTGTCGATGGCCGCCTTGGCCGGTGGGGTGCCTGGGGCGAACAGGGCGGCGAGCCGCTCGGGGTGGATCTCACCGTTCTCGATGACGTCGGCCCGATGGATGCCGGATGCCACGAACAGCGCGTCGTGACCAGCGTTCGCGGCGCCCGCAAGGTCGGTCCGGAGGGCGTCGCCGATGGCGAGCACGCGGTCGGGCGTGACGTCGGCATCGCGGATGCGCCGGGCCTCGGCCTTCGCCGTGTCGTAAGCCGATGCGTGCGGCTTGCCGCACCAGAACACCTCGCCGCCCATGTGCTCGTAAAGGTCGGCAAGCGCGCCCGCGCACACGTAGTGGCGGCCGCCGACGTCGACCACGAGATCCGGATTGGCGCACACGAACGGCAGTCCCCGCTCGCGCGCGCGTTCCAGCACGGGCCGGTAATCCTCTGCCGTCTCGTTAAGGTCGTCCTCGAGGCCCGTGCAGACGACTGCCTCCGCGTCATCGAGCGTCGCTGCCTTTGCCTTCGAGCTCTGGAAAAACGCGGCGTCGCGATCCCGCGGCCCGATGTAGTAGACACGCTCCCACCTCGCGTCGGCCAGGTGCTGGAGTGCGATTGCTCCCGACGACACGATCGCGTCCCACGCCGCCCGGTCGACCGCCCGCATGTCGAGCATGCGCTCGACCCGGAACGCAGGCACCGGGGCATTGGAGACGAGGATGACAGTGCCGCCGCCCTCGCGAAAGCGGCGTAGCGCGTCGTTGGCTTCGGGAAAGGCGCTGTGACCGTCATGCATGACGCCCCACACGTCGCAGTAGAGAACGTCGTAGCGTGAGAGGAGGTCGCGGGCGCGGGTGATGATGCCGGGCGGCGGCGGCACGATCAGCGATCCGCCGGGTGCAGGTTTCAAAATGCGGCTCATGGGGCGACGTTAGATCAGTTGAGGGGAGCGAGTGCAAGCTTGACCGCGGGCGCGGCGCGAGGCACTTGAGCCTCATGAACATTCTTCTCATCGGCTCCGGCGGACGCGAGCACGCGCTCGGCTGGGCGCTTGCTCAGAGCCCTCTCACGACGAAGCTCTATTGCGCACCCGGCAACGCCGGCATCGCGGACGTGGCCACCTGCGTACCGCTCTCGGCCGCCGACCACGGGGCGGTCATCCGCTTCTGCCGCGAGCACGACATCGGCTTCGTCGTCATCGGCCCCGAGGCGCCGCTGGTCGCCGGCCTCGCCGACGATCTCGCGAATGCCGGCATCAAGCACTTCGGCCCGTCCAAAGCTGCCGCGCAGCTCGAAGGCTCGAAGGGCTTCACGAAGGACCTCTGCCGCGAGGCAGGCATCCCGACTGCGGCCTACGGACGGTTCAAGGATGCCGTTGCCGCCAAGGCTCATCTGGCGCGGCAGAAGCTTCCGATCGTCGTCAAGGCCGACGGGCTCGCCGCCGGGAAGGGCGTCGTCATCGCCGAGGCCAGGGAGGAGGCCGAAGCTGCCATCGATGCCTGCTTCGCTGGTGCGTTCGGCGCGGCTGGGGCCGAGGTCGTGATCGAGGAGTTCATGACCGGCGAGGAGGCGAGCTTCTTCGCCCTCTGCGACGGGACGCACGCGCTCGCGCTGGCTTCGGCGCAGGACCACAAGCGCGTCGGCGACGGCGATACAGGCCCCAACACCGGCGGCATGGGCGCCTACTCGCCCGCGCCTATCATGACGCCCGCAATGACGGCGCGCACGATGGACGAGATCATCCGTCCGACGGTGGCCGCTATGCAGGCGCGCGGCACACCGTTCAAGGGTGTGCTGTTCGCCGGTCTCATGATAACGGCCGATGGCCCGAAGCTCATCGAGTACAACGCGCGATTCGGCGATCCCGAGACGCAGGTGCTCATGCTGCGGCTGAAGTCGGATCTCGTCACGGCCATGTTGGCTACCGCCGACGGAGTCTTGGACAAGCTCGACCTCCGTTGGCGCGACGACGCGGCGTTGACCGTCGTCATGGCAGCCAGAGGCTACCCCGGCACGCCCGAGAAGGGGACCGAGATCAAGGGCCTTGCCGGGGCCGCGGACGTCGAAGGCGTGCAGATCTTCCATGCTGGAACGAGGCGGGACGGTGATCGAATTCTCGCCGACGGCGGGCGCGTGTTGAACGTCACCGCCCTCGGCAGGACAGTCGCCGAAGCCCAGGCCCGCGCCTACGCAGCCATCGCCAAGATCGACTGGCCCGGCGGCTTCTGTCGCCGCGACATCGGCTGGCGGGCCGTCGCGCGCGAGCGCTCCTGACGGATTGCCAAGGCGGGATCGGGGCTCGAAACCTCAGAGGTTCCGGGTGCTCGGTTGAGATGGCTCACCAATGGGTCATCTCGATCGAATGCATGGCCCAGTCGCCGGGGCGAGAGAATTGATGTTAAGCTTGGCGCCGATGTTCGCAGTTTCCGAGCGAGCCCCTCATGCGCCTCCTGATCGCCGGCTGGCAAGGCCAGATCGCCCAGGCTCTCATCGAAGCGGCCCCGCGGCGTGCCGATGTCGAGGCGTGCGCCGTTGGGCGCCCTGCCCTCGACATTTGCACCGTGAAGTCGATCGAGCGTGCCATGGCCGACGTGAGACCGGACGTGGTCATCAACACCGCTGCCTATACTGACGTCGACAGGGCGGAGACCGAGCCCGCGCGCGCCATGGCCTTGAACGAGGAAGGCGCCCGCCTGCTCGCGGTGTCGGCGGCGAAGCGCGGCGTGCCGATCATCCAGCTCTCGACCGATTACGTGTTCGGCGATACCTCGCCGGCTCCCTATGTCGAGACCGACGCGACGCGGCCGACGACGGCTTACGGGCGCTCGAAGCTCGCGGGCGAAGCGGCCGTCGCTGGGGCAAGTCGGCGGCACGTCATCCTGCGCACGGCCTGGGTCTATAGCCCGTTCGGAAGGAATTTCGTCACGACTCTCCTCGCCGACGCGCGGGCCGGCAAGCCCCTCGGCATGGTCGCCGACCGCTACGGCAGTCCGACCTACGCGCCGCACCTCGCGGATGTCATCCTCGCCATTGCCTCCACAATCACTGTGGCCGGAGAGGGCGGCAGTCGCTGGGGTGTCTTTCATGCGGCCGGCAGCGGCCGTGCGAGCTGGTACGAGATAGCGTGCGAGGCCCTTCGCCTGACGCCCGATCTTGCGCCTCGTGTCGCCGAGGTTGTTCCCATCACCGCCGCCGACTACCCGACAGCCGTACCTCGTCCGCACCACGCCGAGCTCGACTGCACAAGGCTCGAGCGAGAGTTCGGACTTCGCCTGCCGCACTGGCGGGACGGTGTTGCCGCTTGCGTGTCGCGCCTGACAGGCTCGGCCGCTGTCTGATCCTGCGGGTGGGCTCACCGGTCACCCGTTCGCGGTCGGCGCGGCTATTGCGCCGAAAGGGGTGCGAGCCTAGATTGCCCCTGTTCCTTCATGTGTCGCCCGGCAACACTGGCCGACCGCAGTCGTTTCTGAGCGACTTGGCACCGCATCAGGGAGTATTCAGCCATGGCCACCCGGTCTTACCCTCCAGGGTCGGTGCTCATGCGGCCCATGCTCGACGGGCTCGCCAGGAACTGGGGCCTCATACTTCTGCGCGGGATCGCCGCGATCCTGTTTGGCGTCCTGACGTTCGCGTGGCCGGGTCTGACACTCCTGACTCTGGTTCTAATGTACGGCGCCTTTGCGCTCGTCGACGGCGTGTTCGCCATCGCCGCTGCCGTCCGAGGTGGTGAGCCGGCACCCCGGTGGTGGCTGGCCGTCGTCGGTCTGCTCGGTGTTGGCATCGGCGTGCTGACGCTCGTCATGCCCGGCATCACCGGGTTTGCGCTCCTGATGTTCATCGCAGCCTGGTCGATCGTTGCCGGCACGCTGCAGATTGCCGGTGCCTGGCGCCTCCGCCAGGAGATCGAGGGTGAATGGTGGCTGATCGCCAGCGGCGCCGTTTCGGTTTTGTTCGGGCTTCTGATCGTGGCCATGCCGGGCGCCGGCGCTCTCGGGCTCGCGCTGGCCATCGGCGCGTTCGCCATCGTCTACGGCGTGCTGATGTCGGGATTTGCTCTGCGCTTGAGGCGTCACGCTGCCGTCCGGATCTGATCGGCTAGCTCCTGGGATCACAAGTCTCTGGACTGCCAGACGAGCCGGAGACACATGATCCGCGGGACCAGCATCTCGACCCGGCCTGCGCAGCTGCGCTATGGGGTGGCGCGGAGGAGCCCGCCCTGACGATGATCGCCGACACCA
Source organism: Alphaproteobacteria bacterium (assembly GCA_019137195.1). Lineage (GTDB taxonomy): Bacteria > Pseudomonadota > Alphaproteobacteria > Rhizobiales > Hyphomicrobiaceae > CBDCUQ01. The sequence goes on along the minus strand of JAGVSR010000127.1, from coordinate 28,941 downwards.
CCGATACGCTTCTTGCCCGCAAGCTGAAGGACACGATGCGCCGCGACGGGCCGATCGCGGTGTCGAGCTACATGGCGGCCTGCCTCACCGATTCCGAGCATGGCTACTACACGCGGCAACGGCCGATCGGGGCCGCGGGCGATTTCATCACGGCACCGGAGATCAGCCAGGTGTTCGGGGAGCTCCTGGGCCTTTGGAGCGCGGTCGTCTGGCGGGCAATGGGCGCCCCGGGTGCGATCAATCTCGTCGAGATCGGACCCGGCCGCGGGACGCTCATGAGCGATGCCTTGCGCGCCGGCCGCCGGGTTCCGGGTTTCGCCGACGCGCTCTGGGTTCACCTCGTCGACACCAGCGAGCCGATGATGGCAGAGCAGCGACGCCTGCTCGCAGCCCTGCCGCGGGTTCGCTGGCACGCCTCGCCTGCGGCGCTCCCTAAAGGCCCGACGATCGTGCTTGCCAACGAGTTGCTCGATGCACTTCCCGTCACGCAGGTTGTCGGCCGCAACGGGCGCTGGCACGTGCGTCAGGTCGGGCTCGATGCGGCGGAGCGCTTCACGTTCGTCACCGGCCCCGAATGCGCGGAGCCGCCGCTCGCGCATCGGCCCGCGACGGTCCACGACGGGGACGTGCTCGAGATCGCGACCGGCGCCCGGGACATGCTCGAGGCTCTCGTGGCGCGGACGGGTGGCGGACCGCTCGCGATCCTCGCCATCGACTACGGCCACGAGACGACCGCATTCGGCGACACGTTGCAGGGCGTCAGCCGGCACGCGTACTGCTCGCCGTTCGAAGCGCCAGGAGAGGTGGACCTCACTACTCAGGTCGACTTCCAGCAGATCGCAACGATCGCCGGCGACCTCGGTCTGGCCATCGATGGCCCACTGATCCAGGCTGAGCTTCTAGGTCGTCTCGGCATCATGGAGCGCGCCTCGCGGCTGATGAGTGCCAATCCTGCCAGGGCGGCCGCGATCGAGGCCGGGGTCGCCCGCCTGATGGCGCCGAACGGTATGGGGTCACGATTCAAGGCCATCGGGCTGCGCTCACGCGGGCTACCTCCGTTGCCGGGGTTCGGGGTGTGAGCCGCGCGTGACGAGCGGCGAGAGGCGCTGTCCGCACCGCCGATCTGGAATTCGCCACTTGACGGCCTGTTGTCGAACCGCACACTCACCACTCACCACTCACCACTCACCACTCACCACTCACCACTCACCACTCACCACTCACCACTCACCACTCACCATCATGCTCAACCCCTTCGAAGCCGACTGCCTCACCATGAGCCCAGGCATTCGCCACGGGTTCTTCACCCGGCAGGGCGGCGCGTCGCGCGGGCTCTACGCGGCTCTCAACTGTGGTGCCGGCTCCAAGGACGACCGCGTGGCGGTGATCGAGAACCGGCGCCGCGTGGCCGAGCATTTGTCGAGCCCCCTCGACGACGTTCAGACCGCCTATCAGGTACACGGACGCAACGTCGTCGCTGTCGAAAGGCTGGTGCCCCGCGAGGAGCTGCCCGAGGCCGACGGCCTCGTAACCCGGACCCGCGGCCTCGCGATCGGCGTCCTGACGGCCGACTGCACACCGGTCCTGTTCGCCGACCCCTCGGCCAAGATCGTCGGGGTTGCCCATGCCGGCTGGAAGGGCGCCCGCGCCGGCGTGGTCGAGGCCACGGTCGAGGCGATGGTCGCACTTGGAGCGAAGAGAGGGGCCATCCGAGCGGCCATCGGCCCGACGATCAGTCAGGAGGCGTACGAGGTCGGGCCTGAGCTCGAGGCCGATTTCCTGGCTGAAGCCTCTGACAACGCGCGCTTTTTTTCGAGACGGACGTCCGGCGCCAAGCTGCATTTCAATCTGCCGGGCTACGTTCACGGCAAGCTTAGCCAGCTGGGGCTCTCTGCGGTCGACGTCCTCCCCCACTGCACCTACCGGAACGAATCGCTTTTCTTCAGCTATCGCCGCGCCACGCACCGCAGGGAGCCCGATTACGGGCGCCAAATCTCCGCCATTGTTGTGACTTAACTGCAAAATCCACAGTAGGTTAGCGGTCGCGGTCCACAGAATTAGCCACAGCAAAGGAATCCCGCCGGTTCGGTCTGGACGCTAACCGGTCGAGTGGGTACAGGATTCAACCAGTGGGTACCGGTAGACGAGGAGACGAGGCCGCAGGGTTTGTACGTCGGCCGCCGGAGAACAGCGGGTCATTCAAGGGGGGACGTCATCGTGACGACCATTGAAGCTGCTGCGGCGAGAAGCTTTGTGAAGCCTTTAGCGCTTGCAGTCATTGCCGCCGTCACGAGCATGTCGCTCGCCGGCTGCGAGTCCAGCAACAATTTATTCGGCTCTGCTGCTGAGCCGACGCCGGCCGTTGCCAACGCGGCCGATCCGGCTGTCTCCGGCAAGGCCGCGAAGATCGCCGTCGCACCGCTGCTTGGACCGCCCGACAGCGTCAGCAAGATGTTCCAGTCGCAGCTCACCTCGACACTAGAGGCTAGCCGGATCACGGTGGCGAAGGCCCCGACTGACAAGGCCGAATATACCCTGCGCGGCTACCTGGTCTCTGCCAACGAGAAGGCCAAGACCAAGGTCTCCTACATCTGGGACGTGACCGACAACGCCGGCAAGCAGGTGCATCGCATTTCCGGCGAGGAGACCGTGGCCAGCGGCCAAGGGAAGGACCCCTGGGTCGCCGTGACTCCGCAGCTCGTCGACTCGATCTCGAAGAAGGCGTCCGCCTCGGTCGCGACCTGGCTTTCGACAACGGGCGGTGCGCCGGCTGTGGCTGGCGTTCCGGTCGCAAGTGCGGCCCCGGCTGCTGCGCCAGCAGCGGCGCCGCGTCAGGCGGTCACGGCTGCACCGGCTGCTCCAGCCGCTACGGCGCAGACGACCGGCAGCATCGGCAAGCCTGAAGGTGTCAACGTCATGGTCAGCAGCGTAACCGGTGCCCCCGGCGACGGCAGCGTCGCCCTGACCAACGCTATGCAGAAGGCTCTTACCGCCAAGGGCGTCGCACTTACGGACAAGGCCACCGGCCAGACCTACAAGGTGCAGGGCAAAGTGGCCGTCGGCGCAGCCAAGGACGGCAAGCAGCCGATCCAGATCGACTGGGAGCTGACCGATCCGAAGGGCAAGTTCTACAAGCGGGTGACGCAGAAGAACGAGATCCCGCAAGGCATGCTCGACGGCGCCTGGGGCCAGACCGCAGATGCCGCGGCTGGCGCCGCCGCCGATACGCTCGCGGGTCTCCTGCCCAAGCAGCAGCAGGCCAGTGCCGCGCCGGTTGGCGCCGCGCCTGCTGGCCAGCCCTGATGTCAGTTGCTCCGAAACGCCGATGCGGCGTTTCGGACACCCCACAATCCTGCGAGCCCGGGCGGTTTACACCTCCGGGCTCGCTTGCTATGAGCGCCGACATCAGCAAGTCACGAGAGGCGCCCCAATGCCGTTCGATGCCCGTGAGGATGGCACCCGGGGCGGTCCGCGCATGAAGCTCGTCGCCGGGAATTCCAATCGTCCGCTGGCCGAGGCCATCGCGCAGCACCTCAAGCTACCGCTCACCAAGTGCCAGGTGAAGCGCTTCGCCGACATGGAGATTTTCGTCGAAATCCAGGAGAACGTCCGCGGCGAGGACGTGTTCATCATTCAGTCGACCTCGTTTCCGGCCAACGACAACCTGATGGAGCTCCTGATCCTGACGGATGCCTTGAAGCGCTCGTCGGCACGGCGCATCACGGCGGTTATCCCCTACTACGGCTATGCGCGCCAAGACCGTAAGCCCGGACCTCGCACACCGATCTCTGCGAAGCTCGTCGCCAACCTCATCGAGCGTGCCGGCGCCCACCGCGTCATGACGCTCGATCTGCACGCTGGCCAGATCCAGGGCTTCTTCGATATTCCGACCGACAACCTGTTCGGCGCGCCCATCATGGCCCGCGACATCCAGGAGAACTACAAGAACGGCGACATCGTCGTGGTCTCGCCCGACGTGGGCGGTGTGGTGCGTGCCCGAGCGCTCGCCAAGCGCATCGAGGCCCCGATCGCGATCTGCGACAAGCGACGCGAGAAGCCGGGAGAGAGCGAGGTCATGAACGTCATCGGCGACGTCAAGGGCAAGCGCTGCATCCTGATCGACGACATCGTCGATAGCGGAGGCACGCTCGTCAACGCCGCCGAGGCGCTTCTCAAGAACGGTGCCGTCGAGGTGATGGCCTACATCACCCACGGTGTGCTCTCGGGTGGCGCCGTCTCTCGCATCCAGAGCTCGCGCCTGAAGTCGCTCGTCATCACGGATTCGATCCTGCCGACCGAGGCGGTCAAGGCAGCCAAGAACATTCGCGTCCTTTCCATCGCCGGGCTCATCGGTGAGGCGATCTCGAGGACGAGCCGCGAGGAAAGCGTTTCCAGTCTCTTCTACTGATCGTTGCCGCGCCGGCATTTCTGCGGCGCGCCGGGGTCACGCCCTGACGTTGCTGACGGATCCCCGATGCCGCGCGCCATGAGCCTTTCGCAATTCCACGAGAACCCTGACGTCATCGCCGCGTGGCTCAGGCTGTTCGGGCCGGCAATCCGCTGGTCGACACCGCGCCGCCGCCGCACGCTGCTCGCCGCCGGGGCCGTCATCTTGCTCGTCCTGAAGCCGATGGCGCTCATGGGCGACATCAGAGGCGAGGCTGCCCCTACTGCTCTAGCGTGCTCCCTGGTCATCCTCGGTCTTCTCGCGTTCTCCTACGTTTCCTATCTCGCGGCCGTCAACTTCGCGCGTCTGCCCGAGGCCGTGAGGAAGCGGCCGCAAATCGCGCTGCACGCGGTCTACTGGGCCGTGCTGGCTGCGATCTGGCTCGTTGCTCCGCCCCATACGCTCCTGCGCTCGATACTGGTCGGGCTCGCGTTCACGATGCCGTTCCTCGTCTGGCGCTGCGGATACCTGCTGCTCTCGGGACAGCGCGGCCGCGCCAAGGATACGACGTTCGCCGATCAGCTGATGGTTCTGTTCCCGGTCTGGGGCGGCTCCAACACGCCGTACGGCAAGGGCCTCGACTATCTTGCGCGGTTCGAGGCCAAGAGCGACGAGGAGTTAGCGCGCTCGCACCTTGCCGCCTTGAAACTTTTTGTCCTGGCTGGGCTCTGGTACCTCGGTGTCGAGATCATGAACGGCGTCGTCTACGGCGATCCGCAGCACAAGCTGACGCTCGCCTTGGGCGGCCTCGGGCTCGGCATCCCGCGGCTGGCGATGCTGACCAAGGGGGGCAGCGCGCCGCTGGCGATGGCCTGGGCAAGCCTTTATGCCGAGCTCGTCAATCAGGTGCTGCGCCACGCCGCGGAGGGGCACGTCATCATCGGCATCCTGCGCCTCTTCGGATTCAACGTGTTCCGCAATACCTATAAGCCGCTCCTGTCAGAATCGGTCGTGCAGTTCTGGAACCGCTACTACTTCTACTTCAAGGAGTTGATGTCGGAGCTCTTTTTCCTGCCGACGTTCGCCCGCCGCTTCAAGACGTGGAACCGCTTGCGATTGTTCGCCGCCGTCTTCGCCGCCGCCTTCGTCGGCAATGTCTATTACCACCTTCTCCTGCGCGAGGACCTGCTCGTGGCCGGCGATGCCGCAGGGCTCTGGACCGCCTTCGGCGCACGCACGTTCTACTGCTTCCTGCTCGCGCTCGGGATCTTCGTCTCGATGGTGAGGGAGCAGAGGCGTGCCGCTGCGGCCGTCGAGGTCGGTCTCGCGCGCCGGTGGCTCCGGATCGCGGGTGTCTGGACCTTTTTCGCGCTGATCTGTATCTGGAACGTGCGCGGTGGGGGGGATTTTTCATCGCGCACGCAGTTCTTCGCGAGCCTCATCGGGCTCGGCTGATGTGACGGGGACGGACGGAACGATGCTCATCGATCTCGAGGTTGGCGCACTGGTGGAGCCTGTGGGCGGGCGGCGGTGGAGTCGTGCGGACATCGCGCGCGAGGTGGGGCTCAGGACGGCACGCTTCTCCCGCCTCGGCCTCACCCGCGGCGACCGCGTGTTCATGCCGTTTGGCAACCGGCTCGAGTTCTTCGCCGAGCTCCTGGCTGCGTGGCGCCTCGGCGCCTGCGTCGTGCCGATCGACGCGCGCCTCACCGCTTTCGAGGTAGAGACGCTGGCTGCGGCCGCGAAGCCCCGCCTCGCCGTCGTCGACGACGCGACCGACGCGGCGGTCGTGAGCGCGCTCAAGGCCTCCGGCCTCGATGTGGTTCAAACCACAGACACCGGTAGCGAGACGATGAAGGCGGGGCGCTCGCGCCTCGATGACGACGCCTTGATCCTTTTCACCTCGGGCTCGACCGGCAACCCGAAAGGTGTCGTGCATACGCACCGCTCGTTGCGCGCGCGCTGGGTGACCCTGAGAGAGAACCTCGGCACGAGGGCCTTTGCGCGCACGCTCTGCCTCCTGCCTACTCACTTCGGACACGGCCTCATCTGCAACTGCCTGTTCCCCTGGCTAGCGGGCAACGATCTCTATATCACCCCGCCCTTCAAGCCCGAGATCATCATGCGTCTCGGTGCCATCATCGACGAGCACCTGATCACCTTCATGTCGTCGGTGCCCTCCGTGTGGAAGCTCGCGCTCAAGATGGCAAAACGCCCGCAGGGGGGCACGCTGGAGCGCGTCCATGTCGGCTCGGCGCCGCTGTCGGCCGACGTGTGGGAGGATATCCGGCGCTGGTGCGGCACGCGCCAGGTCTGCAACGCCTACGGCATCACCGAGACCGGTAGCTGGGTGGCGGGGCTCAACGATGCAGATGCCGAGGCCGAGGACGGGCTCGTCGGCGGCGGCTGGGGCGCCGTCATCAAAGTATTGAAGGCCAACGAAACCACGGCGCCACTCGACGCGTCGATGCAATGTGCGCCGGGAGAGTCGGGCTTCGTCTGGCTCAACACGCCAGCCTTGATGAAGGGCTACTTTCAGCGCGACGATCTCACCGAGGCAGCCGTCGTCGACGGCTGGTTTCTCACCGGCGACATCGGCTTCATCGACGGCAAGGGCCGCCTCGTGCTCAAGGGGCGCGAGCGCGACGAGATCAACAAGGGCGGCATGAAGATCTATCCCGCCGACGTCGACGCCGTCGCAGAGCGGCATCCGGCCGTCACCGACGTCTGCACCTTCGCCCTCGACGACGCCATCTACGGCCAGGCAGTGGGGGTTGCGATCGTGCTCGACAAGGCTGACGGCGACACGGTCCGCTCGCTCCACAAGTTCATGATCGAGCGCCTCGCCGAGCCCAAGATGCCGGCCCGGTGGTGGGCGGTTGCCGAGATACCGCGGACCTCGCGCGGCAAGATCAACCGGGAGGCGGTCAAAGCCGCCTGTACGGGCCTCACGCCGCTCGACATGGCGGGCATTCTTTCCGGAGGGAACACCTGATGCCGGACCAGCGCGCCATCGTGATCGACGATCTGAAGGCCTTCCTGCGCACGGTGCAGAAGCCGAACCGGCCGATCGACAGTATCGCCGAGACCGATGGCCTCGTCGCCTCGGGCCTCATCGACAGCCTCGCCATCGTGCAGATCGTCGCCCACCTCGAAGGCAAATACGGAATCGACTTCGCCGCCGGGGGCGTCGATCCGGAGCGGTTCGCCTCGATGGGCTCGATCGCCGACCTCGTCATGGAGAAGCGCGCATGAGCATTCAGATTCCTCCCACAAGCTCGGCCGGTGCGCGCTTGAGAGCCCGCGTGACCGCCGGTGAGATGGTGCCGTTCATCGGCATCTACGATGTCTTCTCCGCTTCCATCGCGGCCCGCGACTTCGATGCGCTGTTCGTCTCGGGGTTCGGCTTTGCTGCGAGCCACTACGGCCTTCCCGACATCGGTTTCATCACCTGGACCGACATCGTCAACTTCGTGCAGCGGCTGAGGACCGTGCTGCCGCAGCACCATCTCCTGGTCGATATCGACGACGGCTATTGCGATCCCGAGGTCGCCTGTCACGTCGTGTCGGTGCTGGAGGCCGTCGGCGCCTCGGGTGTCGTGCTCGAGGACCAGAAGCGGCCGCGCCGCTGCGGTCATTTCGACGGTAAGCAGATCATGGAGCTCGACGAGTATCTCGCCAAGCTCAGGCAGGTGCTGGCGACGCGCCGCGATCTCTTCGTCGTCGCGCGTACCGATTCGTCGGACCTCGCCGACATAGCCAAGCGCGTCACAGCGTTCGCCGAGGCGGGGGCCGACGCCGTGCTCGTCGATGGGCTGAAGAGCCTCGACACGATCCGCGAGCTGTCGGGGATGGTCGATCGCCCGTTCTGCTTCAACCAGATCGCAGGCGGGAAGTCTCCCCCTTGCACGCTCACGGACCTCAAGGGCGCCGGCGCCCAGCTCATCATCTACTCCACGCCGTGCCTGTTCGCGGCGCAAACGGCGATCGCGGACGCCATGACCGGCCTCAAGGCCCGCGATGGCTCGCTCGCGGGCAGCCCGATCGGTGTCAAGGACTGCACGGCTGTGCTGTCCGAGAATCACGCGCGGGTGCAAAAGAGGTAAACTCTGCCTTTACTCTGAGCTCTGAGGTCTGGCTCGCAGATTGCAGCGCACGCTGCAACGCGCACGGCGTCCGAACTTCGGTCGGCTGCGTCCACCAGCCGAGGGCCCCATGAGCACAATTTCGTTGAGCCGACAGTCACTCCGACGCCAGGCGTACCGCATGAGCACGGCGCTGACGCCGCGTCTCACGTCCCGTTTCCGGACGCTCGATCCTGTATCGAGACAGCGGCTCTCCGCCTTTCAGCGCGACTACTACAAGAACGTGACCGACGAGGGTGACCTCGACGCGGCGCTCGACGGGGCGCTGGCCGAGGACCGCTACGCCAACATCCCTTGGCTCGATGCGGCGCTTCCCCTCGACGGTGCCCGCGTACTGGAGATCGGCTCTGGCACGGGTGAATCGACGCTCGCCCTTGCCGAGCAGGGAGCGACTGTCACAGGCCTCGACGTGGACGAGAATGCGCTCGGTGTCGGGCGTGAGCGATGCCGCCTGCACGGGCTCGACGCCGATCTTCGGGTCGGCAACGCGGCGGACATCGGCAGGATTTTCGCAGGACAGACCTTCGACGCGGTCATCTTCTTCGCCTCCCTCGAGCACATGACGCTCGACGAGCGGCTGTCCGCGATTGCCGACAGCTGGGCACTCCTGAGGCCCGGCGGCATCTGGTCGGTGATCGAGGCGCCGAACCGGCTGTGGTTCTGGGATGGTCATACGTCGATGGACAACTTCTACAATTGGCTTCCGGACGAGGTGGCGGCCCGCTGGGCGCACAAGGCTGCCCGCAAACCCTTCGCCGACGATTTCCCAGCAGGACAGGTCTTTGACTCGATCAAGCTCGCACGTTGGGGCCGTGGAGTGTCCTACCACGAGTTCGATCTCGTGTTCGGCGATGCGCGGCGCCTCGACGTGGTCAGCAACAAGACCGACTTCCTGAGGCGCACCAATCCAGTCATGCTCGCCCACAGCCTCGTCTCCAAAGGGCGCCGATACGAGCGGTTCCTCGAGAGCATCGCCCCGGATGTCGACAAGGGCTTCCTTCGGCAGTACCTGGACATCATCATCAGGAAGCCGGCGGCGCCCTGATCGGCGCAGCCCGATCTGCCTTGTGCAGATTGTCGAAGCGGCGACGGTGGCGTCATGGGCCAGGCCGGGACAAGCGCCGCCGCGTTCCTGCGGGCCACGGCCACGTGCCCCAGGATCTTGCGCCGGCACGGTCGCGCACTCACCACGACCGGCTCCGTGGTCATCCGGGGTGGCGCTCGAGGACGCGTTCCGGCAGCGGCAACGCGCACAAGCCGGCCGTCGGGCGACGGCCGGCTTGCAGGGTGTCGTTTTGCCGTGGCGGATGTCTATCGGTTGAACACGCCCGCCGGGTCGATCCTCGTCACCTTGAAGATGGCGGATATCGCAGCCACGATGCACATGCCGATGGTGAGTGCGAACAGCCACAGCGCGAGGCCGGGTGTCATCACCACGTTCAAGGTGGTGCCCTTGGCCGCCGTCACTACAGCGTAGGCAAGCGCGATGCCGACGAGGTAGCCGATCAGCGCCGACAGGATGGCCTGGATCAGGATTACAGCGTGAATGTATCCGGCGGAGGCGCCAAGAGCACGCAGCGTCGCAAACTCGTTGAGGTGGTCCTTGGTCGAGGCGTAGAGCGTCTGTGCAACAACGACCACGCCGACGATGATGCCGAGCGCCGCGCCCGAGATCAGCGCCATGCCGGCACCGGTCTTGAAGAGCCAGTAGTTGAGGCTGCGGTTGCGGAACTCCTCCTGCGTCATAACCTCCGTGTCCGGCAGCCGCGAGCGCAGCTCCGCTCTCACCGTCTCGAGGTCGGCATCGGGGCTGAGCGTGACGAGCTGATACGTGGCCTGGTTGGCGCTGGCGCCCGTGAACTGTCGCGCACGGTCGATGGTGGTGAACGCGTAGGGCAGCGTCGTGAACGACCGGATGCCCTTCGTCACTGCGGAGACGCGCACGCGCTGTCCGTTGATCTCTGCCATGTCTCCAATGGCCTTGATGCCGAGGTCGGGGAAGTACGAGCGGTCGATGGCGACGGAATCCGGGATGTCGAGCTCCTCGACGCTGCCTTCGGCGATGTTCCAGGGCCGCACGCCGCCGTTCTTGTAGTCGAGGCCGACCAGGATGAAGGCCTTTTTGCCGCCCTCGGGCTTGCGCCATGCCGAGAAGCCGACGACGATCTCCTCCGACCGGGCGACGCCCTGGGTCGACAGGATTGCGTGCTTCTCGTAGCCCGTGAGCAGGCTCGGATCGTCGAAGCTCTTGGTGCCGATCGGCACTACCCACAGGTCGGCCTTCACCTTGTCGATCACGGTCGCGATCGTGCGCCCTGAGCCGATGTAGAGGCCGCACTGGATGGCGACCAGCACCACCGAGAACACGATGCCGACGAGTGTCACCATGAGGCTCAGACGGTCGTGGAACAGGTTTCGGTAGGCGAGCTTCGGCGCCATTTTGATCGCCTTGGCGCCCATCTCGGAGCCGGGAGGAAAGCCGCCGCCCGGCAGTCCGCTGTCTGTACCCGTTGCTGTCATGGCCATGTTCCTAATCCTGAGCGCAGTAGTCTGCGGCGTTCCCTGTCTACAGTCCAGCCGAACATCGGCCAATTGCTTGACGACTTCGGCCGCCCGGCCCGCATCCTGATGGGACGCGGTGCCGGGCGGCGTCGTCTTCTCAGCTACTTGTTGCACCCGACGGAGACCGTGACGCCGATGGCCGGGATGAACTTCTTGCAGCCCACATCGCGGGCCTCGGCGGTCTTGGTCGCCTCTTCCTTCTTCGTCTCGCCGTCCTTCTGCTCGCCGGTCTTGTCGCCGTTCGCAGCGGTGGCTTCGGTGCTGGCGTCGGCGGCCTCAGCCGAGGAGCCGGTCTCGATCGTCTCTGCCTTGGTCTCGGCCGGCTGAGCATCCTGTGCAGCGAGGGCCTTGGAGCCCGTCAGCGTGTTCTCTACGGTCTCGGTCGCCGTCGTCTCCTCGTCGCGGTCGATGGATGCAACCTGGGTCTTGGACTTGCTCGCTCCGCTGCTGCCAGAGGACTTTGCGTCGTCCGCGACCACGCGGCGCTGGCTCGAGGCGGACGCGACCTGGCGCTTGGGTCTGGGCTCGCTCACCTGGCGTGCCGTCTGGACCTTCTGTGCGCAGTGCTTCTTGGCGCCGTAGCTGGCGCCGGTGCCGTATGCGGAGCCGCCGCCGACCGGATGGGCCACGAAGCTGCCGAGCGGGCCGCCGAAGCTCAGACGGACGCCGTTACCGGCCTCGGCAAGGCCCGAGAACGTGGTTGCGGCCAGAAGGGTGGCGGCGATGGTGGCGATGGTGTTGCGGGTCATGGGTCTGTCTCCGTTCCTGAACAGGTGCCTGTTGCGTGCGGCCCTGGTGGCCGCTGTTCGGTCTTGATGATCCCAATATGCCCGGGCGGGCCGCCCGCCGCTGTCACGGCAGGAACAAGCCGTGTCGTTGCCGAAAAAATTCTGTCGGTGGCAGCTGGCCCCTACACGACCAGACAGACGAGAGCGCCGAGCTTGCGCTCGGCGCTCGATATGCGTTGTGTTTCAACCTATTAGCAGCCGACCGAGACCGTGACCCCGATGGCGGGGATGTACTTCTTGCAGCCGACCTCCTTGCTCGGCTCGGGCTCGGTCGCGGCCGGAAGCGTGCTGGCCGAGGTCATGGAGGCCGTCTCGACGCCATCGTCCGAGTCCGTCGCAGTGGATGTCTCCTCGCTGCTCTCGGAGGTGGCCTCGGTACGGTCGGCCGCCGACGCATCACCCTCGGCATCGACCTTGGCGAGGGCGGCTGCGGCGGAGGGGGCCGGCTCGTAGGTCGAGGTGCTGTCCTCGGTCGTTGCCTGAGCCTCGCCGTTCTTCTCGACGGTCTCGGCGGCGACGACGGTGTCCTGCTTGGCCTTACGGGCGGCGATCGCGCGCTCGGCCTCGATCTCCTTCTTGCGGCGGGCGGCGCGGGCGGCCTCGGCCTCGGCCTGAGCCCTGGCCTCGGCCCGGGCGCGGGCCTGGGCTCGCGCCTGGGCCTCGTAGGCTGCCTGCTGCTGGGCCTTCTTGCCGTACGACCGCTCGGCAGCGCGCTTGCGGGGGGCGCCGTGCGCCCGGTTCTGGCTGGCTGCTACCGCGATGGCGCCGATGGCGAGAACGCCGAGGCCGATCGCGAGGCCGCGGCCGCCGGCCTTGGCCTCGTCGTGCGAGCTGGCAATGGCGGCGACGGCGAGTGCGGCGGAAATCGTGTAGGTGGCGAAGCGGTTCATGGTCGGTCTCCATCCTGTTGCGGGCGGTCGTGGCTCGCCGCCCTTTGAGCAGATGATTGCCCGCATCCGTTGGAAGCCGCTGTTCCGGCAGGAACATGCGGCGAGATTTCGGTTCGTGGGGGGCGATTGGTTCGCGATCCGTCTTGACGCCGCCACAAGCCTGGGCATGAGTGCGCCCGATTTTCTTTGCTTGGCGCCGCCCGAAGGCGGGCCCTACAGGAAGGTTCGGAACATGCGGTCTCGGTTCGCTCGTGGGCTAGGGCTCGGCGTCGTCGCAGGCCTCGGAATGGCGGGGATGGCCGCGGCGCAGGACTTTCCGTTCGGTCCGCCGACCGCCTACGAGAAGTCGAAGCCGAAAAAGAAGCCAGCCGCGCCGGCGCCGACGGCTGCAGCCGAATCGCCGGCTCCGGCGGCCGCGCCGACGCCACCAAAGTCGGCTCCCGCTGCAAAGCCGGCCGCGACGGCCGCGGCGCCCGCGGCGGCTGCCGCAGGTGCAGCCAAGGCCAAGACACCGGCGGCGCCGGCCTCAGGCTTCGACGAGGCGACCTTCAAACCGGCGCCACCCACCTGCCGGAACACCGAGCCGTTCGAGCCGTGGCTCTCCCGGCTGCGGCAGGAGGCGGCGGCCGAGGGCATCGCTCAGTCCGCCATCGCGACCGTGCTCGACGGCATGACCGTCGACCCCGGCGTCATCTCGCGCGACCGAAAGCAGGGCATCTTCTCGATCAGCTTTCTCGAGTTCTCGCAGAAGCTCGCCAACAACAACCGCATTCAGAGCGGCAAGGCGCAGGTTGCGAAGCACAAGGCGACGTTCGAGCGCGCGTCGAAGCAATTCGGCGTGCCGGCCTCCGTCATCACAGGCTTCTGGGCGCTCGAGAGCGATTTCGGTGCCGGCATGGGCAACCTGCCCATCCTGCGCTCGATCGTAACGCTCGCCTACGACTGCCGCAGGGGTCCGCTGTTCCGGGAGGAGGTCAAGGCCGCCATGCGCATCGTCGAGCGGGGCGACATGTCTCCCTCCGAGATGGTGGGCTCGTGGGCCGGCGAGATCGGACAGACCCAGTTCCTGCCCTCGCGCTACCTCAAGCATGCGATCGATTACGACGGCGACGGGAAGGCCGATCTCTTCCGCAATCCGACCGACATCATCGGCACAACCGCCAACTACATGTCACATCTCGGGTGGAAGCCCAACGAGCCATGGCTCGAGGAGGTGCGCGTGCCGGCCGACATGCCCTGGCAAGAGGCCGATCTCGCCATCAAGCATCCGCGCTCCAATTGGGCCAAGTGGGGTGTCACCCGCGCCGACGGCAGCCCGCTCGCGAAAGATGCTGTCCCAGCCTCGCTGCTGTTGCCGATGGGACGCTTCGGACCGGCCTTTCTCGCCTACGAGAACTTCGGCATCTATCTGAAGTGGAACCAGTCGCTCAACTACGCGACGACCGCTGCCTGGCTCGCGACCCGCATCGACGGTGCCGGACCGATGAACAAGGGTAACGGGGCTATCACCGTGCTCGGTCCCGAGGATGCGAAGGAGCTGCAGCGCCAGCTCGTCAAGCGCGGTTTCGACGTCGGCGAGATCGACGGGCGCATCGGATCTGCCACGCGCGCAGCGGTCAAGCAGATGCAGATCAAGTACAAGATGCCGGCCGACAGCTTCCCGACGCAGGAGCTGCTCGCAGCATTGAAGGGCGGCGCGTGAGCCGTTGAGGCAGCCTTCCGGGTCTCCCACCTCCGGCCTGCGCCGGGGGTGTGGGGCGTTGGAGCGGGCGATCGTCGCGCCTATTGCTGTTTTGCCTTCTTGCGCTTCAGCGCCCGCATCTCGCGATCGTACAGAATCTCGCCGCCGGGAACGCGGATGTCGCGCACGATCTCGTAGACGTGCTTGGACGGGGCGGGCGTAAGATAGGTCACGCCGACCGCGGCCAAGACCCCGGCCGGGATGCCGAGGACGCCGGCGAGCGCGCTGTCGAGCCCGATCCATTCGCCCTGGCCGGCGAGGATGGCCAGCACGGCGACGCCGAAACCGGCGGTGAGGCCGGCCAGGGCGCCGAACGCGTTCGTTCTCTTCCACCAGATCGAAAGCAGGAGGACCGGGAACGCCGTCGAACCCGATAGCGCGAGGGCCCACAGCACGAGCTGGAAGGGGTCGGTTGCCGTGCCCATGGCAACCGCGGCGCCGGCCATGATGGCGACGGCAAGCCCGCCACGCGCGATGAGGAGGCGGGTATCGTGTGCGGGCGGCTCCCAGGACAGACCGTTGACCACGTCTTCGGCGAGGATGTTGCCGAGCGCGAGTGCAGTCGCCCCCGCGGCTGCCAGGGCGAATGCGGCAATACCGGCCGCGACGAGCTGTGTGGCGGCCGCCGGCATGCCGGCTGCGACCGGCAGGCTCATCAGCACCTGATCGCGGGCGAACTGGAAGTTCGTGATGGTGACCTTGCCCGGGCCCTGGTCGAGTGCCATGGCACCGCGCGCGACGAGGTCGTTGACCCACTCGGGAATGCGTACGCCACCGGGTGCGGAAAAGATGTCGATCAGGTAGTCGCGCATGAACAGCGCCAGCGCCGCAATGGTCATGACGGTGAAACCGAACAGCACCGTTGCCCAACCGAGCGATTTCCGGGCCTCGTAGACGCCGGGCGTGGCGGCGATCCGGGGCAACAGCCAGGGCGCGCTCGCGGTGCCTGCCATCGTGGTCAGCATGGCGGCCACGAACGCCACCGATCCGACGCTGCCGAGAGCGTCCGCGAAGCGCTTCGCGACCGGTTGCAGGTCGGTGCCCGGAAGGTCGAAGGCGAGCGCCGGCGGCAGGACGATGGGCAATCCGAGGCTCGCTTCGCCGCGGCCGACCGTGCGCATCACGGGTCCGTAGCTGATCTGCGGGAACGGAAGATTGGTCAGCACCAGCGCGATGATGGTGGCGATGGTGAGGAGGGCGATGAGCCCGGCGATGGATTCGGCTGTCGACGACCATATGGAGCCACGCATGCCGCCAGCACCGATCGTCAGCGCCAGCATGACGGCGAGGACGGCGACCGCGACCCCATGTGGCAACTCGATCAGGCGGGCGACTGCCAGCGCTCCGGTGGAGAGCTCTGCCGTCAGCATGAGCAGCATCGGAACAGACAGCACGGCTGCCGCGACGAGTCGTACGACGCGGCTGTCGAAGCGGCGCCCGAGATAGGAGGGTACGGTGTAGGCGCCGAACTTGCGGTAGAAAGGTGCGAGCAGCACCGCCATGACGACAAAGCCCGCCAGCGCGCCGATGGTGATGCAGAGCGCATCGAAGCCGACGATGAAGAAGGCTCCCGTGAGCCCCACGATCCCGGTCGCTCCGAGGGCCGGGAAGGCGAGGCCGAGGCCCGAGTAGAACTCCGGTACGCGGCGTCCGCACGCGAACCAGTCGAGCTGGTCGTGCGTGTAGCTCATGATCCCGATGGTTGCGAACAGGGCGAACGGTCCTGCGAGCATCAACAGCCGCGGCGCGATCGGGGCCATGCCCAGGCTCTCGAGGATGAGGGACAGCACGGCGACCGCGACGAAGGCGCTCGTGAAGATGCCGAAGTACACTCCGAGCTTCGGATTCACGATGTGCGTGCGATGCGGATAGGACATGGAAGGCGTGGTCTCGGTTCTCTCGGTGCCCCGGGGGCGGCAAGCGGCAAGCGCCGTCTTAGGTGTCCTCGTGCGCGCCGTGCCAGTGATCGATGGCGTCCTGGCGGTTGACGAAGCTCGCGACCGTCACGGCGGCGATCACGGCAAGCCCGTGCAAAGCCAGGAAGTAGCCGAGGGGGAAGCCGAGAAATCGGCTGCGGTTCAAAATGTCGGCGTAGAGCGGCAGGATGATGCATACGGCGAGGAATGGCACGAGGCTGGCGATCATCTGCCATTTCGTGTGCCGCCAGTATGGCTTGCGTTCTTTCCGCTCGATCATAGGCATCTCTCCCGAGGCTGCGCTCCGGTCTCCTCGCGCGAGCCTAGCCCGCACCCTGTCTGCGGTCGAGATGTGGTGCCATTGGGGCCGCATGCCGGAACCGTTCCGCGTCGGCATCCGGACTCGGAGCACTTGCTCGATCCGTTGAGCTTACCCCCTGATCTTACGAAGATTATAGCTGCGGACGGCGTTAATGGCTGGATTGCCTGCCGGAACCGCTTGACCTAGACTTCAGACGCGAATCGCCCGAGCGGCGTGCCGGGTCAGTGGGCTTCAGGTGGGCGCTGCTCCGGCGTTACGAATCGGGGCGCACAACGGGGAAGGACGATCAGCATGTCGATGCTACAGGAGTTCAAAGAGTTCGCGATGAAGGGCAATGTCGTCGACCTCGCGGTCGGCGTCATCATGGGCGCGGCCTTTGCGCCCATCGTCTCGACCCTCGTCGACAACATCATCATGCCGCCCATCGGCTATCTGATGGCAGGTGTCGACTTCTCGAGTCTGGCCGTCACGCTGCCGACGCCCACGGGCGACGGCGTCGGCATCAAGTACGGACTGTTTCTCAATGCCGTGATCAAGTTCCTGATCACCGCCTTCGCCATCTTCATGCTCGTGAAGGCTATGAACTCGCTCAAGAAGCCGGCCCCGGCTGCCGCCCCGCCCCCGCCAACGCCGACCGAGGTCTACTTGAAAGAGATCCGCGACGCGCTCGTGGCCAAGAAGTAGCACACGGCCAGTCCGCATCCGAGAGAGCCCCCGCACACGGGTGCGGGGGCTTTTTTCGTCGAAGCGGGCGCGGCCCCTTGTGCCACGTGTCTTGTTCGTCGCGCAGGCGATCGACATATGATTGTCCAAAGCGTCGCTGGCCGTGGAGGGCCGAATGGCCGAGGAAATCACCCGCATCACGCGTCCGAAAAGCGGCCCCGCCGGCCCGCGGACGGCGTTCGAGGCGGTACCCCAGCCCGCCAATGTTCCGAGCTGCTGCTCCGGTGACGGCGCGCACCCGGCTGCCGGTGCCGGCGAGATCGATCCTGTGTGCGGTATGACGGTCGATCCGACGACTGCGAAGCACCGCGCCGAGCACGACGGCAAGACCTACTATTTCTGCTGCGCCCGCTGCCGAGAGCGCTTCGCTGCCGATCCGGCACGCTTTCTCGGCGCGAAGCGGGCCACTCCGGAGGACGCTCCCCCGGGCACCATCTATACCTGCCCGATGGATCCCGAGATCCGGCAAGTCGGCCCCGGCATCTGCCCCATCTGCGGCATGGCTCTCGAGCCCGAGACGGTGACCGCCGAGACAGGACCGAACCCGGAACTCGTCGACATGTCGCGCCGGTTCCGGATCGGCCTCGCGCTCGCGCTTCCTCTCCTCGTGCTCGAGATGGGCGGGCACCTCCTCGGTCTCCACCACGGACTCTCGCAGCAAGCCGTCAATTGGATCGGACTTCTGCTCGCGACGCCGG
This sequence comes from Alphaproteobacteria bacterium, assembly GCA_019137195.1. Lineage (GTDB taxonomy): Bacteria > Pseudomonadota > Alphaproteobacteria > Rhizobiales > Hyphomicrobiaceae > CBDCUQ01. The sequence continues at coordinate 10,769 of JAGVSR010000127.1, read as the reverse complement.
TATTTCTGTGGGCAGGCTGGCCCTTTCTCGAGCGCGGCTGGGCCTCGGTGCGGACCGGCAATCTGAACATGTTCACGCTCGTCGCGATGGGGACTGGCGTCGCCTGGATCTATTCGACGGTGGCGACGCTGGCGCCTGGGCTCTTTCCGCCTTCCTTGCGCGCGAGCGACGGAGGAGTTCCGACCTACTTCGAGGCCGCCGCCGTCATTACGGCGCTCGTGCTCCTCGGACAGGTGCTCGAACTCAAGGCTCGCGACCGCACGAGCGGGGCCATCCGTGCGCTTCTCGATCTCGCGCCCAAGACCGCGCGGCGCATCAAGACGGATGGGAGCGACGAGGACGTGGACCTCGGGCTGGTTGCGGTCGGCGACCGGCTCCGTGTGCGCCCGGGCGAACGCGTGCCAGTCGACGGCAGGATCCTCGAAGGGGCAAGCACCCTCGACGAAAGCATGGTCACGGGTGAATCGATGCCGGTTGGCAAGAGCGCGGGTCAGGAGGTTATCGGCGGCACCATGAACGCAGAAGGCGCGTTCATCATGGAGGCGGCGAAGGTCGGTCGCGACACCATGCTGGCGCGCATCGTGCAGATGGTTGCGGACGCGCAGAGGAGTCGCGCGCCCGTGCAGCGTCTCGCCGACCAAGTGTCGGGCTGGTTCGTGCCGGCCGTGGTCGCCGCCGCGATGCTAGCGTTCGCCGCCTGGATGATCTGGGGCCCGGAGCCACGCTTCACCTATGCCGTGGTCGCTGGCGTATCCGTGCTCATCATCGCCTGCCCGTGCGCGCTCGGCCTTGCGACGCCGATGTCGATCATGGTCGGCGTGGGCCGTGGTGCTCGCTCGGGCGTGCTGATCAGGAACGCTGAGGCGCTCGAGCGCTTGGAGAAGGTCGATACCCTGGTCGTCGACAAGACCGGCACACTGACCGAGGGCAAGCCCGAGGTCGTCGCCGTCGAGACTATGGGCGGCCTCACGGAAGGCGACCTACTGCGTCTCGCGGCCGGGGTCGAGCGTCTGAGCGAGCATCCGCTGGCTGCTGCTGTCGTTCGCGCTGCCGAGGCGCGTGCGCTCTCTCCTGCCCCCGTGGCATCGTTCGAGGCTCCAGCCGGCAAGGGTGTCAGCGGTGTCGTCGACGGACGCCGGGTCGTCATCGGCAACCGCGAGATGATGGCCGCCGCCGGGATCGACACCGCCAGTCTCGACGAGGCAGGCGATCGCCACCGACGCGAGGGCGCGACCGTCGTCTTTGTTGCTGTGGCCGGCAAGCTCGCGGGGCTCGTTGCCATTGCCGACCCAGTGAAACCCTCGACGCCATCCGCGCTCGCCGCCCTCCGCGATGTGGGGATGCGCGTCATCATGCTGACCGGAGACAACGAGGTGACCGCGCGCTCGGTCGCGAGGAAACTCGGTATTGCCGAGGTCGAGGCCGGTGTTCTGCCTGCCGGCAAGCGCGAGGTCGTGGAGCGTCTCAAGCGAGAGGGACGTGTTGTGGCCATGGCCGGCGACGGCGTCAACGACGCGCCGGCACTCGCCGCGGCCGATGTCGGCATCGCCATGGGCTCGGGCACCGACGTCGCGATGCAGAGCGCCGGTGTGACACTTCTCAAGGGAGACCTCGAGGGCATCGTGCGCGCGCGGCGTCTTTCGCAAGCGACGATGAGAAACATCCGGCAGAACCTGTTCTTCGCCTTCGTCTACAATGCGGCGGGCGTGCCGGTCGCGGCCGGTGTGCTCTATCCGGTCTTTGGCATGCTGCTGTCGCCGGTGATCGCCGCTGCAGCCATGTCGCTCTCGTCGGTCAGCGTCATAACCAACGCGCTACGGCTCGACAGGGTAGAGTTCTGAGGTCGTATGGCCCTTCAACATAGCTCACGCCCTCGTGTCCCGACCGCGACGTTCGACACGTTCTGCGGCACGCTCTGAACGAACGTCGCGATCGAAAGGACACGAGCAAGCCGTTGATCTCGTGTGGCTTAGAGTCTGACGTCCGCTCAAGAACCCAGCCGCGAGAACGAGGCGGACTTCAGAATCGCCGCACTAGGGGAGGGGGCTGAGGTGAAGGGCTGCGGTCTTAAGGATCCGTCTGTGACCAAGCCACGATCCGGCACGGCCGTCACCTCTGACCCCTGTCCTCCTTGATTGCGAGCGCATCGGCGAGGCGTACTTGCGCCGACCCCGGCGGAAGCGGCTTCTGCTGGCTCTCGTGCGGCGCCCAGCCGGTCAACGTGATGATCTCGAACGTCGCCGGCACTCGCCCGTTCGCGAGTCCGAAGCGCTCGACGTAGACCTCGGCGGCGCGCAAGAGGAGCCTGCGCGTCACGGGGGTTCGGCTGCGCTCGGCGAGCATGTTGCTCATTCCCATGGCCTTGAGCTCGGCCATGAGGGCGAGCGGTGTGGCGTAGGTGACGGTTAGCGTGTCGCTGTCGGCAACGGGAAGTGCGAAGCCGACACGCTGCAACACTGCGCCGGCCTCGCGCACCTCGGCGAAGGGAGCGACCCGGGGGCTTGCCCCGCCCGTCAGCTCGCTCTCGGCCAGCAGCCACGACTGCCGGAGCTCGGTCAGTGTTGCCCCGCCAGCGAACGTCGCGAGGAGGAGCCCGTCCGGTCTCAGAATCCTGCGCGTCTGTGCGAGCAGGCCCGGCACGTCGTTGACCGTCTCGAGCGCGTGCGCCGACAGAACGAGATCGAACGTCTCGGGCGCAAACGGCAGTGCCTCCTCCGAGGCCTCGACTCGCGGTTCCTCGCAGATCGCGAGGAGCTGGCGGGCGCTGTCGAGCGAGACGACGCTCTCGCAGCCGGCCAGCGTCCGGGCCATGCGGCTCACCACACCATGATGGGCGCCGAGCACCAGGACAGTCGCGAACCTGCGCTGTACGAGCGAAAGGCGCTCGGCCATGTCGTCGGCTGCGCGCTGCAGCAGAAAGTCGTGGCTCGCCGCCGTCGCGGCGATCCTGTTGCGCCGCCGGGTGAGAAGACCGCGATCGAAAATCGACTGAGGTGCGGCCATGCCGGTCCAGCGCAGATGTGAGGATTTTCCCAAGGTCGATTGAGCACTTGGTCAGTACGTACCGGCGTCCTGGGGGAGCGAAGAACTCAGTCCTCGCCAGACCCGGGTCCCGCGGTCTAGCATAGGCTCAGAGAAAATGTGAGCGTCCTTGCATGAGCGGCCGTCTCGATGGCAGTGGCGGAGGCGTCCGACGCGCCGGGCGCGGTATCGCGGGCCTCGTGGCACGCGGGCTTCGCAGCCTCGCCGACGCAGTACTGCCGCCCGTGTGTCTCGTCTGTCACGAGCCTCTTCACGCTCATCATGCGCTCTGCCCTACGTGCTGGTCCGGCATCGACTTCATCCGACCGCCGCTATGCGACCGTCTCGGCATCCCGATGCCGTTCGATACCGGCGGCACGATGATCTCTGCCGCGGCGGCCGCCCGCCCTCCGAGCTATGCCCGCGCCCGCGCGGTGGCCCGCTACGACGGTCTTATGCGCGATCTAGTGCATGACTTGAAGTTCCGTGACGACTTGAACGCCCGCGGGCTCATGGGCCGCTGGCTCACCGAGGCCGGCCGCGAGCTTCTCTCCGGGGCCGACCTCATCGTGCCGGTGCCTCTCTCCCGTGCGCGTCTGCTGTCGCGGCGCTACAACCAGGCGGCGCTGCTCTCTGGCGAGGTCGCAAGGCTGACCGGGATCGAGCACGCGCCGCTCGCCCTCGAGCGCACCCGGAAAACCGCACCGCAGGTCGGCCTCTCGCGCAGCGAACGGCGCGAGAACGTCAAGGGAGCGTTTGCAGTGCCCGTGCGTTGGCGAGGCCGCGTAACTGGGCGCAGCGTCGTCGTCGTCGACGACGTGATCACGACCGGGGCCACCGTCGATGCCGCGGCTCGAGCGCTGCTCAAGGCCGGTGCGGCCCGCGTGGACGTCCTGGCGCTGGCCCTGGTCGCCGACGCCGCTTTGGTCCCGGAATAGCAGGCTTTGCGGCCGGCCGGTGCGCTTTACCCACCAATCTGCGGCAGCGGTGCTCTATGCCCGGCGCGCCAAAATGGCTAACCTCGGGGCCACGTCATGCCGGACGCCAGAGGATATGCGGAACCCATGCAGAAGGTCGTCATCTACACCGCCGCGCGCTGCCCCTACTGCCATATGGCCAAGGAGCTCCTGGCCAGCAAAGGCGCCGTCTACGAGGAGATCGACGTGACGGACAAGCCGGACCTGAGGACGGCCATGACGGCCAAGGCCGGCGGCAGACGGACGGTGCCGCAGATCTGGGTCGGCGAGGTCCATGTGGGCGGTTGCGACGATCTTCATAACCTCGACCGTGCCGGCAAGCTCGATTCGTTGCTCGGGGCCTGAACGTTCTCTGGAGACTCCGATGAGCGAGCGTGAGGCGGTCTCGTTCAAGGCCGCGCTGGTGCAGATGCGTTCAGGGCGCGATGTCGCGAGGAACGTCGCCGATGCCGAGGCGATGATCCGGCAGGCTGCGGCGGCCGGCGCCCGGTATGTGCAGACGCCCGAGACCATGACGCTCATGGAGCTCGAGCGGGACAAGCTTTTCGCGGCGACGAAGCCAGAGGACGGCAACCCGGCGCTGCTCCATTTCCAGGCGCTCGCGCAGGAGCTCGGCCTCTGGCTGCACCTCGGCTCGCTACCCGTTCTCGCCAGTGCGGAGCAGATCGCCAACCGCTCGTTCCTCATTTCGCCCGAGGGCGCGATCAAGGCCCGCTACGACAAGATCCACATGTTCGACGTCGATCTCCCGAACGGCGAGAGCTATCGCGAGAGCAAAAACTACAAGGCCGGCACCGAGGCTGTGATCGCGACGCTGCCGTGGGGCGGGCTCGGCATGACGATCTGCTACGACCTACGCTTTCCCTATCTCCACCGCGCATTGGCCAAGGACGGAGCGTCGTTTCTGGCCGTGCCTGCCGCATTCACGAAAACAACGGGCGAGGCGCACTGGCATACGCTCCTGCGGGCGCGGGCCATCGAGGCGCAGTGCTTCGTATTCGCCGCCGCGCAGGGCGGGTGCCACGAGCACGGGCGAGAGACCTACGGGCACAGCCTCGTCATCGCCCCCTGGGGCGAGATCCTGGCCGAGGGGGGCACCGACCCCTGTGTGGTCGTCGCCGAGATCGATCTCGCGCGGCTCGCCGACGCCCGCGCTCGCGTGCCGTCCCTCACTCACGACCGCGATTTCACCGTGCGCAGGTACTGACCTCGCGGTGGGGGAGATCGGGACCGGCCGCCATTGCCGGGGCTGTGGGCTCGTCACGAAAGTTTCATGAGGCGCAGGCATGAGCGCTGGTCAGCCGGCAGCCCCATGGCCGGCTCGAGGCTTGTGGTACGGTCGACAATCCCGCAAGCTCGGCGCGAGGTCTCACGACGGGAGCCAGCATGAGCATCAAGGTCAGGCCGGCCGCCATGGATGACGGCGAGGACGAAAGCAAGAGTCCGCCTACGAGCCCGACCATGGGCGAGGTGATCGCGCGGCGCTACTCGCGCAGTGAGCTCATGAGGGGCGTGCTCGCGGTCACGGCCATGGACGTGGTCGTCGGAGGTATGCTTCCGCTGGCCGCGAAGGCCGGGAGCGGTGGGCAGGCGCCGCCTGCCACGCCGTCGTTCCACTTCGAGGAGCTTGCGTCCGGCTCCGACGAGCGCCACCACGTTGCGGCCGGGTACGATGCCGACGTTCTGATGCGGTGGGGCGACGCGGTCATCGCCGACGCTCCGGCGTTCGATCCCGGCAATCCCTCCGCAGACGCGCAGGCGCGCCAGTTCGGGTACAACAACGACTTCATCGGCTTCATTCCGCTCGACGGCCGGTCGGATCACGGGCTCCTTGTCGTCAATCACGAGTACACCAATGACGAGCTGATGTACGCCGGTCTCGGCGACAACAGGAAGCGCCGCGACGCGATCAACGAGATGCCCGAGCCGCTGGTGCGCGCGTCCATGATGGCTCACGGCGGCAGCGTACTCGAAGTGAAGCGGATCGCCGGCAAGTGGGACGTGGTGAAGGGCTCGCGCTTCGCGCGCCGCATCACGGCCGAGACGCCCATGCGGATTTCCGGTCCTGCGGCCGGCCACCAGCGCCTCAAGACCTCCGAGGATGCGGCGGGCACGCGCGTCAGGGGCATGCTCAACAACTGCGCCGGCGGCGTGACGCCGTGGGGCACCTGGCTCAGCTGCGAGGAGAACATCAATTACTACTTCTGGGGCAAGGAGGCGGCCAAGGCGAGCTCCGAAGCCGCGGCGCTCGAGCGCTACGGCATCCCAGAGGAATGGTATCCCTGGGGCCGCTTCGACAGGCGCTTCGACCTCGCCCGTGAGCCGAACGAGGCGAACCGGTTCGGCTGGGTGGTCGAGATCGATCCCAAGGATCCAGCATCGACGCCCGTCAAGCGCACGGCGCTCGGCCGTTTCAAGCACGAGGGCGCCGGCAACATCGTCAACGGCGATGGGCGTTTTGTCGTCTACATGGGTGACGACCAGAAGTTCGAGCACGTCTACCGCTTCGTCACCGCGGCCAAGGTCGATGCCGTCAATCCGGCGGCCAACAAGGACCTTCTCGACACCGGCACGCTGTGGGTCGCGCGCTTCGATGCCGACGGCCGCGGCGAGTGGCTGCCGCTCGTTGCTGGTCACCCGAAGCTGGGGGCTTTCAAGGATCAGGGCGAGATCCTGATCCACGCGCGGCTGGCCGCCACCGCGCTCTGCGCGACGCGCATGGACCGGCCCGAGGACATCGAGGTCAATCCGCGAACCGGCAAGGTCTACGTCAATCTCACCAACAACAAGGACCGCACGGCATCAGGCGAAAAGGGCGTAAACGCCACCAATCCACGCGCCGGCAATGCTTATGGTCACATCATCGAGATCACGCCCGACGGCGGCGACTACGCGGCGCCGGGCTTCGCCTGGGACTTCCTCGTCAAGTGTGGCGATCCTACGATCGCTTCGGTTGGTGCCACGTTCAATCCCGCCACGTCGAAGGACGGCTGGTTCGGCATGCCAGACAATAGCGCCATCGACGCCCTCGGGCGTCTGTGGGTGGCGACAGACGGCAATGCCCCCGATACGACCGGCCGCGGTGACGGACTGTACGCCATGGAGACCGAGGGACCGCTGCGTGGTGCGTCGAAGCTGTTCTTCCGCTGTCCCGCTGGCGCCGAGATGTGCGGGCCGTGGTTCACTCCCGACGGCGAGACGCTGTTCGTCTCCGTGCAGCATCCTGGCGAGAGCGAGGATCCGGACAAGCCCGGGACGTTCAACAATCCGGCCACACGCTGGCCAGACTTCAAGGACGGCACGCCGCCACGTCCGTCCGTCGTCGCGATCACGAGGAAGGGCGGCGGCAAGATCGGAGCCTGAGGCAAGGCCGGTCAGCCGTGCGCTGCCCCCGTTCACTGGTCACTCTCCGAGCACGCCCGTCCGATATAGCCTTACCCGGATGCCGCCGTGGGCGATCGGCGGACCAGGCGGCGCGAACGGCAGCCCGGTGGCGCGGGCGAGATCCGGCTCGCTGGTGACGAGGCCGACGCGCCAGCCGGAGAAGCGTGCCGTGAGGGTCTGTCCGAGGGCGCGATAGAGAGGGACGAGGCTTTTGCGCTCGCCGATGCGCCCGCCGTAGGGTGGGTTGACGATGACGAGCCCCGCGGGCCCGGGCGGGGTCTCGATCTCCGACACCGCGAGATGGCGGAAGCACGTCCAGTCCGTCACTCCCGCACGTGCTGCATTCTCCGTGCTCATGCGGATGGCGCCCGCATCGCGGTCGCTGCCGCAGAAGCGGGACTCAGGTGCCGGTTGTGCCGCGGCCCGGCTTGCCTTGATTCTCTCCCACGCGGCGGCATCGAAGGTGGCGAGCTTTTCGAAGGCGAAGGACCGCGAGCGGCCCGGCGCGAGGCCGGCGGCCCACTCCGCCGCCTCGATCACGAATGTGCCTGAGCCGCACATGGGGTCGAGCACCGGCTCGCGTCCGTTGAATCCGCACTGGCGGAGGAGGAGCGCGGCCATGGTCTCGCGCATCGGCGCCTTGTTGACCGCGGTCTTGTAGCCACGCTTGTGAAGGACCTCACCCGAGGTGTCGACGGAGAGCGTCGCAACGTCGTGGTCGAGCCGCACCATGACCGTGATCCCGGCGTCGTCCGATATGGGGGCGCCGGTCTCTTCCATAATCGCGCGGGCGACGCGCTCGGTCGCGGCACCCGAGTGATAGATGCGCGACTTGCTGCACGCCGCCTCGACGCGAACGGGCACGTCGGGCCTCAGCAGGTCGCGCCACGCGAGCGCGTGCGCCCGCCTCTCGAGCTCGGATAGATGCACGGCACGGAACGAGCCGACGCGTGCAAGGATGCGAGTTGCGCCCCGGATCTCGAGGTTGGCCCGCCAAACCTCCGGCCAGCCTCCCTTGGTCACGGCTCCACCCGGAACCGCCTTCGCGCCCTTGAAGCGGCACGACAGGATCTCGTCGCGCAAGGCCTCCTCGAGGCCGGGCTGCGTCGCCAGGAAGATGTCGAAATCGGCGGGCTTGGTCATGACGCCGTTCCTACCGGCTCGATGGCCTGCGCGCGACGAAATTGTGATGCCGAGGGAGGGCGGTCCTCGTCGGCGGCGTGCCGGCCTTGACACCAATCGTGCATCCGAGGATCGAGCGTGACCTTGGCGCAGGCTCAGATCGCCGCAGAGGCGCGGTCCCAGCGGACGGCCTGCCACGACCTCAGTCTGGCGGGGGCCACGGTCGGGTTCTGCCGCAGCAGGTCGTTGCAAATTTTGAGCGCCCTTCCTCTAGCGGCTGGCGCAGTCGCAGACCGCGACCGGGTCGAGGCAGCCGAGTTTGTCGTGTCCGCCAGTTTCGGGATCGGCGATGGTGCGGGCCGAGTCCTCGTGGCGTCGGTGCAATGCCGGCAGACGGGCTCCATGACTGCGGCACAGGCGATATGGCTCGTCATGCTCGTCAGGGTCTCATCCGCGGGACTCTGCCGCCGGTCTCGCGTCCGTTCGGGTCGGTCCGCAGCGTGCGGGGGCGGTTCGGAGAGCAGATTCATGTGGGGCGCAAGATCCGCTGCGGCCGTCGTGCCCGACGTCGCCAGCGTCCCGGGCGGCGCCTGGCCGATCGCTGCACGACGCCCAGGCGCGTGCAGGTTTCACGAACGTAGAGGATTGTCTGCCCGGGAAATTCGCTGTCGCTTCCATCATCGTTCCGATCAAGCGCGCAAAACACTGTTTACAAACAATTCGTGCTGCGCGCTTGCCGCAGGCGTTAACGCCTGCGGCCTAGGTTTGCGCTCGTAGCGGAGAAGGAGCCGGGAATGTTCGAGGTGGAGTCGATCACGAGCTATGAGCAGATGGTGCTCGAGCACATCTACCTCGACCGTCCGGCGGAGCTGCCGCCGCTCATGCGGTCCGTCGCCGCCTGGCTTGCAGCCCTTGATCTCGTGATACCGCCAGGCCAGACCTGGGAGGTGACCGCGGAGGGCCGGCAGTTGCTGAGGCGGGTGAGATCGGCTGAGGAGCTAGCAACGTAGCCGCAGGCTGTGAGGACGGATCATTTTAGAGGTAGAAGTCCGATGCGTGGAGCACTTTGTGGCCCATGAGGAGGATCTCCATTTCAGTTCCGCTGTCGCGATCGAGATCGATCTTCACCAGCGTATTCGATCCGACGAACTTGTAGGACACCTCCTTGGCCGAGGAGGTGAAGGACCCTGTTCCGCGGAAGACGAAGGTGCCGGAGAAGCCGGAGAGATCGATGCGCTCGGCCGTGCCGTCGGTCGAGAAGTCGGTGATGACGTCGCGATTGGCGCCGTAAGCGGAATCTGTCGATTTGGAAAACACGAACCGGTCGTTGCCAACTCCACCCGTATAGAGATCCTTGCCGCTTCCTCCGTTGAGCTTGTCGTTGCCGCTGCCGCCGAGCAGTGTATCGGCGCCAAGCCCGCCGGAGAGCACGTTGTTGCCGATATTCCCCGTCAACACGTTCGCAAGGTTGTTGCCGGTGCCGTTGAAATTGTTGTTGAGGAAATCAGAGGTCACGAGCGTCAGGTTCTCGATCGTGGCGTAGCCCGCGAGCGAGCGCGTGACGAGCGTGGTGATGGTGTCAATTCCCGACGCGTCGATGATGGTGTCGATGCCATCCGCTTCGGTTCCGAGCACGAAGCTGTCGTTGCCCGCACCGCCGTCCAATGTGTCGGCGCCGGTGCCGCCCTCCAGCGTGTCGTCGCCGCCGCGTCCCGAGAGATTGTCTTGTCCGTTCGAGTTGGCGCCGATGACGTACTCAGCGCTATCCGAACCGAGGAATACAAAAAGAGCCCCGTCGCCATTGCTGATCCGCTCGAAAATCTCGATACCCTCGATGCTGTCGCCGGAAAACGTTCCGGTGTTGCTGCCGGGTGTGAGCAGATCGAGTATGTTGGAGGCGGCAAAGCCCGTTGTGAAGAATTGCAGGCGGTCGGTGCCCGTCCCGCCGTCGACGGAATCCTGGGAGGCGATGCCGTCGCTCGACGGATTGAGGTCGTCGAACTCGTTGGCCGAGATACTGATGATGTCGTTGCCGCCGCCGCCGATCAGCGTGTCGTTGCCGCCGCCGAAACGGCAGTCGAGCCGGTTGTCCTGGTCGTTCCCGGTCAGGTTGTCTCCGTGCTCACTGTAGGAGACCGCGTTCTCGATCTCGGTGAAAGTGACCGTGCCCCCGAACGGATTTTGGCCAACAGCGCCGGTCGAGAGATTGATAATGGCACCCTGGATCGTCGGCAGATCGATCGAGCCGGTGAAGCGGCGGAAGCT
>JAGVSR010000063.1 GCA_019137195.1 Alphaproteobacteria bacterium | reverse complement strand
CGTCGAGCCGTTCGGGCCCGTCGCAACGGTGATGCCCTACAACTCGCTCGACGAGGCGGTCGAGATCGTCGCCAGGGGAGAGGGCAGTCTCGTGGCGTCGGCTTTCACCTACGATGACGGGATTGCCGAGCAGCTCATGATGGGCATGGCGCCGTTCCACGGCCGGCTCTTGTTCGTCGATCGAGACTGCGCGAAGGAAAGTACGGGGCACGGCTCGCCGCTGCCGGGACTGATCCACGGCGGTCCGGGACGTGCGGGCGGAGGCGAGGAGATGGGCGGGCTCCGCGGCGTGTTCCACTACATGCAGCGCACGGGCCTGCAGGCCTCGCCCGCTAGGCTTACCAGGCTCACGCGGCGCTGGGTGAGGGGCGCGCCGCAATTGAAGACCGCCGAGCACCCCTTCCGGCGCACATTCGAGGGGCTGTCAATCGGCGAGACGGCCGAGGCTGGGCCGCGGATCGTTACGCTCGAGGACATCGAGCATTTCGCGCACTTCACCGGCGATACCTTCTATGCCCACATGGACGAGGAGGCCGCGAAGGCGAACCCGTTCTTTCCGGGTCGTGTGGCACACGGCTATCTGCTCTTGTCGTTCGCGGCCGGCCTTTTCGTCGATCCGGCGCCGGGGCCGGTGCTGGCCAACTACGGCCTCGACAACCTGCGCTTCCTGAAGCCGGTCTCGCCCGGCGAAGCCGTGCGCGTGCGCCTCACGGTCAAGGAGAAGCGCGAAGCGCGAAAGCCCGAGTACGGCGAGGTGCGCTGGGATGTGGAGCTCATGAATCAGGACGGCGAGACCGTCGCGCGCTATGACCTCCTCACCATGAATCGCCGGGAAGCGGCGTGACGCCTCCCCTCCACACGCGGAGGGAGGGAAGCTCAGCGCTTTGCGAAGAAGCCCTCGGTGTGGATGAGCTTGGGGTCGGCGCCGAGGGCTTTGACGGCGGCCACACAGTCGTCGACGAAAGCGGGCGTGCCGGCGATAAAGATCGAGTGCTTGGAAAGGTCGGGACAGAGCTCAGGCAGGAGCGATGGAATGCGGCCGCTGAGGTAGCCGTCCTTCTTCTCCCGCGTCAGCGTGGGGCGGAACTTGAAGCGACGGTGCTTCGCTGTCCACCACGCCATCATGCCCCGGCAGTAGACGTCCGCCTCGGTCTGGGCCGAGAATATGAGCGTGACCGGCGGGCGGTAGTTGCGCCGCAGCGCAGCCTCGGCGAGCGCCAGGATGGGCGCCAGGCCCGAGCCTGCCGCCAGGCACAGCACGGGCGTGTCGACCGAAGGATCCCCGATGAATGTGCCGTAGGGTCCGGCAAGCCGCAGCTGGTCTCCGACCTTGACCTTGTCGTGCAGCCATCGGCTCGTCGCTCCGTCCTCGACGCGCGTGACGTGGAACACGAGCTCTCCATCCGAGCGGGGCGCGTTGGCGATCGAGTAGCTCCGCGGCGGTGCGCCGTCGCGCTCGTCGCCGATCATCATGCTCTGGCCCGGCCAGTAGCGTACGCCCTGGCCGATGGGGCGCAGGACGATTTCCAGGATGCGCGGAGTTCTCTGTATCTTCTCGGTGACGACGTAGTAGACGTTCTCGCGCGGCGGAAAGAGCTTGGGCTTGGCGTCCTCGGTTCCCCACTCGATCTCGAGCACGTCGGAGAGAGGCTTGGCCATGCACATGAGGCCGAAGCCGTCGCTGCGCTCGGCCTCCGATAGCGCCATGTCCAGCACGACACCCTGGTCGAACTCGCCCGAGCGGACCTTGACCTTGCATTCGCCGCAGGCGCCCGCGCGGCAGTTGTTGGGGAGCGCATAGCCCGCCTTCTCAAGGCCGGCCAGCACCGTGTCGGTGCTCGAGCAGTCGACCTCCTTGCCGGAGGGGTAGAGACGGATGCGGGGCATGGGTGTGGTCTCTGGAACCAGTCATCCCGTGCGCGGCGCAGCGGTCTTCACGCTGCGCCGCAGACACGGGATCTCCGGGTGCATTGCTTTGAAGGATCCCGTGTCTGCATCGCGGCACCGGGAGGTGCTGCCATGCGCGCGGGATGACGGGTGCATGAAACGCTAGAACACCGGGATGATCTCGTTCATGTCGACCTCGAGGATCTCCTGGCCACTAATGCCGACCTCGGGGATGGCCGGGAACGGGATGCTGTACTTGTCGAGCACGCCCTTCAGGTTGAGCATCGCCTTTTTCCAGTTCTCCTTCTTCATCTCGTACTCGGGAACATGGAAGCCCGCCTCGCGCGCGACCGCCTCGCACCGACGCTGCACCTCGATGAAGTCGTCGGGGAGATCCCAGAACTCCGGCGGCGGCTCGAACAGAACGGCCGAGAGGAACAGATACCCGGCGCGGATCTGCTTGGTGATGATGGCCGCATCCTCCGGCGGCAGCTTCGGGTAGTCACGCTCCATGACCGCCATGCAGATGGCCATGTGGCGGCCTTCGTCCCGGCCGATGTTGCGGAAGGCCTCCTTGAACACCGGTTCGGTGCATCCTGCCGCCATCTGGTGGAAGATCGTGGCAGCCGCGATCTCGCCCATCAGGAACGACGAGAACAGCACAGCGAGCGGATACTTGGGCACCGCGGTCTTGTAGCCGTTCCAGTAGCGGCTGCCGTTGTAGTAGAGCCAGGCGGTGTTGCGCTGTGCCTTCTTGCCGAGCTCGGTCTTGGGCGTGTGCTCGAGAGGCGAGGGCGATCCGAGCAGCTTCGTAATCGCGAGGCCGCACATCTGCTCGTGGTTCTGCTCGTCGCGGGTCACGGAGAAGAAGCAGCGGCGCACGGGATCCTCCTCATGCACCTCGTAGGTCTTGATGAGAGCCTCGGCGAACACAGGCGGAGCGGACGCGTCGAACACCGACAGCAGCGACCACCAGTAGGCGATCGCCTCACGCTCCTCCCAGGTGTAGCTGTCGACGTCGAAGGTGTCCCAGGGCAGCTTCTTCGGGTCCCATACCTCGCGCTGGGCCGCATCCCACACCTCCTCGAGCTTCGCTGTATGGGCGTGCCAGCTCAACGGGTAGACGTTCGGCTGCACGATCTCCGGCGGCATGTGCATGGTCTTGGCGATCTTGTCGTGTCCGGCCATGGGATCATCCTCTCCTCGTCGCGGGCGGTGCTCGCTGCGTCGTGCGGCCTCGATGGGCCCCGTACGCTCTTCTTTTTTCCGACGTTACGTGTTACAGAAACGCGGGTCAAGGCAGAAAAAGT
>JAGVSR010000150.1 GCA_019137195.1 Alphaproteobacteria bacterium | reverse complement strand
CTTTATCTCCCGAATGGAAACCCGCCAGCCAGCGACAAGTTCAGCTACAAGCTCGACTGGATGCGCCGCCTGACCGCCCACGCGAAGCAATTGCTCGCTGGAGAGATGCCGGTGGTCCTGGGTGGCGACTACAACGTCATTCCCATGCCTGCCGACGCGAAGCGCCCTGAGGCCTGGACCGGCGACGCCCTGTTCCAGCCGGAAAGCCGGGCTGCCTTCCGCGGGCTTCTGAACCTCGGATATACAGACGCCGTCCGCGCCTGCCACCCGGAGCCCGGCGTCTACACCTTCTGGGACTATCAAGCGGGAGCCTGGCAGAAGGACGACGGCATCCGCATCGACCACCTGCTACTGTCACCGCAGGCGGCAGATCGACTCCTCGGCGCCGGCGTCGATCGCTTTACCCGCGGCTGGGAAAAGCCGTCGGATCATTGTCCGGTGTGGGTGGAGCTGGCCTGAACAAGCGCCTGCGGCGCGCGAAAGCCCGGTCGCCGAAGGCCGGCCGGGACCATCCCATCGCCAGCCCCAATTGGTCGTCGCCCCTTTGCCCACGCGCTCTATCTGTCGCTGCGCGGAGCCTCTGCAGGCCTCAAGTCGGATAAACCGGCGCCGGACGAGCCGAACATCACCACGGGCCGGCCGACGGGAGCGCGTGACGCAGCCGATACCGCGCTGGCACCATCGACCGTCGCCGCCGCCTCGGCCGTAGTGGGAGCCGATCCGATCAAGTTGCCGGCGTTGATCGGCGCCACGGTCTCGCCGTTTTGGCACGTGCGTTCGGGCGCCGTGTCGAGATCGTCCAGCGGAGCACGCTGGCTCTTCTCGGGGCTCCGGCCGTATCGATTTCCCCATCCGGCGACAATGCCGCCCGCCTGCTGTCTGAGACCTTCAGCCGAGCCGCAGTAGATGTTCTGGTAGATGTCCTCGATCCACAGCCGCTCGTTGGCCGGCGCGTTCGTTACCGCGACCGAGATGAGGGCCAGGGCCCGCGGCTTGTCCGCCTTGACGTACTTGCCGCGCCAGAGGAGGTCGGCGAGGAAGGCCTGCGCGCCGGCATGCCCACGCTGCGTCAGACGCGACAGCCAGTGCAGCGCGTTCGGCATGTCCTTCTCGACACCCTCGCCCGTCAGCTGCAGCTTGGCGAGCTCGAACTGGGCGTCCTCGTCGTTGAAGATGACGGACGCGTTGTGCAGGTACTCGATGGCGCGATCGAGATTGGCCTCGAGTCCGATCTCAGGAATACCGCGCCGGACGTAGTTCGCGAGCGCAGTCAGCGACTGCCCGACATAGGGCGCCCGGTCATCTGCGTCGGGATCGAGGTCGGCGTACTCGTCGACGATGCGCTGGTACTGCTTGTACGCCTTGGCCGGCGAGGTGAACGGGCTCCCGTTGTCGGCATAGAGCTTGGCGAGATAGTAGGTGCCCCAGAAGTCCTTCTCGGCGGCGGCATGCTCGAGCGCCGGCAAAGCCTGCTCGTAGTAGCCACCCTGATAGGCACCGATGCCTTGGCGCAAAGCGTCCTCGATCGATGCAAACGCCATCTCGCCCGCGCCTGCCGGCACGGAGAAAACACACGCGGCACCGACCAAGATCAGCTTAGATATCCGCATAGCAAACGATTTCCGCTTTTCCGCCTGGATGTGTGACGGCGCCCTTCAGCGCCGGACCTACCTGATCGGCAAACTTGCGCAATGCGCCGCTCTGGTAAGGGTTGGCCGGAGCCTTCCAAGTCTTGCGACGGCGCTCGAGCTCGGCCGCGTCGACCTCGAGGTCGAGCGTGCCCTTCTCGGCGTCGATGGCGATGACGTCGCCGTCCTTGATGAGTGCGATCGGTCCGCCGACTGCCGCCTCCGGGCCGACGTGGCCGATGCAGAAGCCCCGCGTCGCTCCCGAAAAGCGCCCGTCGGTGATCAGGGCGACCTTGTCGCCGGCGCCTTGCCCATAGAGAGCAGCCGTCGTCGACAGCATCTCGCGCATTCCGGGGCCGCCCTTGGGGCCCTCGTAGCGGATGACGATGACGTCCCCTTCCTTATAGTCGCCCCTGCTCACAGCTTCGAAGGCGTCCTCCTCACGGTCGAAGCAGCGCGCAACGCCGCGGAAGGTGAGCTTCTTGAGGCCCGCCACCTTGACGATGGCGCCATCTGGCGCGAGCGAGCCCTTGAGGCCGACGACGCCGCCGGTCGGCGTGATCGGGTTGGAAACCGGATAGATGACCGTCTGGTCGCGGTTGAACACGACCGTCTCGAGGTTCTCGGCCATGGTCTTGCCAGTGACCGTGAGGCAGTCGCCGTGGAGGTAGCCGCCCTCCATCAGGGCCTTGAGGATCTGCGGCACACCGCCGATGTCGAACACGTCCTTGGCAACGTATTTGCCGCCAGGCTTGAGATCCGCGATGTACGGCGTCTTCTTGAAAATCGCGGCGACATCGAAGAGGTCGAAGTCGATGCCGGCTTCGTGTGCCATGGCAGGGAGGTGGAGGGCAGCGTTGGTCGAGCCGCCGGTCGCTGCGACCACGGTGGCGGCGTTCTCGAACGCCTTCCTGGTGGCGATGTCGCGCGGACGGATGCCGTCGGCGAGGAGGCGCATCACGGCAAGACCGCTCGCGACAGCATACTCGTCGCGGCTCTCGTAGGGAGCAGGCGCGCCGGCCGATCCCGGCAGCGCGAGGCCGATGGCCTCCGATACGCAAGCCATCGTGTTGGCGGTGAACTGGCCGCCACAGGCGCCCGCAGAAGGACAGGCCACGCACTCGAGCTCGTGCAGCTCCTTGTCGCTCATGCGGCCCGCAGAGTGCATGCCGACGCCCTCGAACACGTCGACCACCGTAACGTCCTTGCCCTTGAACTTGCCGGGCAGGATCGAGCCGCCGTACATGAAGACCGAGGGCACGTTGAGGCGCAGCATGGCCATCATGGTGCCGGGAAGGGACTTGTCGCAACCGGCGATGCCGACGAGAGCGTCGTAGCAGTGGCCGCGCATCGTCACCTCGATGCTGTCGGCGATAATCTCGCGCGAAACGAGCGACGACTTCATGCCCTGGTGGCCCATGGCGATGCCGTCGGTAACGGTGATGGTGCAGAACTCGCGCGGCGTGCCGCCCGCCTCGTTGACACCCTTCTTGGCCGACTGGGCCTGGCGCATCAGTGCGATGTTGCAGGGAGCGGCCTCGTTCCAGCACGAGACGACACCGACGAACGGACGGTTGATCTCCTCCTCGGTGAGCCCCATCGCATAATAGTAGGAGCGATGCGGCGCACGGCTCGGGCCCTGCGTCACGTGCCGGCTCGGCAGCTTGGACTTGTCGAACGTCTTGGCGTCCATTGCTCGTGTCTTCTCTTGTCTGGCACTTTTGGGTCTAGGAGCCGGACGGGACCTCGATCGGTCTCGAGCCGGCGCCGGAAACGCAGACAACAGCTGTCGGGAAGAAGCCAAGCTTCCCGCCCCACCCGCCAGGAATCCGCACGGCCGGAGTAGTGGTCCCGGTTTGTGGCCCAATAGAGGCATCCATCTCCTGGATTTGTTGCGACCAAGACACAGCTAACAATGCTGAGCCTTGATACTCAACGAACCGCCTGCACGTGGCCTCCGGGACACACTGCTTCGCCTCACGCTGCCCGCCGCCCGTCGTGAGATCCGTGTCTAGCTCTCGACTCTGTCACCGCCATGGTTCCTTCTTGGCAGCAGGGCGTCGCGA
The DNA here is from genome assembly GCA_019137195.1 of Alphaproteobacteria bacterium. Taxonomy (GTDB): domain Bacteria; phylum Pseudomonadota; class Alphaproteobacteria; order Rhizobiales; family Hyphomicrobiaceae; genus CBDCUQ01. The sequence continues at coordinate 35,441 of JAGVSR010000150.1, read as the reverse complement.
GCGGAGCATTGCAGCGGCCGAAGTCCGCCCGAAATCCGACCAGTGGGCGTGCGAAGCGATTGCGGAGCCTGTGGCTGCTCTCGCGACGCGAGCTGGCAGGGATCGTGACGGCTGTTTCCACGGGCCAGGACTTACGGTTCGAAGCGGAGCTGGCAAGGAACGTTAATGATGCGCCCCGTCGTGACCGAACCTCCAGCCGCCGATGCCTCAAGTCCGGTTCCCGTCCGCCTCTCCTGGCTCCATCCGGCGGGGCTCGTGTCCCTTGGGCTCGCTAACCTGGCGCTCCGGATCCTGACCCTCAATGTTTACCACTTCTGGGGCGAGACCGAGGTCCGCCGCCGGATCTGGTCGGCCGTTCGCCTCGAGGGAGAGCCTCTCGTCTACACCGGAACAGGTCGCGAGCTCTTCGCCGGGTTTCTTGTCGTGTTCGGGCTCGTGCTCCTGCCGCTGACGCTCACCGGCGCTGCCGCCATGGCGCTGCCCGACCCTGGCTCGTCGCTGATCAGAATTGCGCTGTCGGCTTTCGTCTTCTATCTGACCGGTGTCGCCGTCTACCGTGCCCGCCGCTATCGCCTGTCGCGCACGCGCTGGCGCGGCATCCGCATGAGCCTCGGCGGCAACTCCTGGCGCTTTGGCTGGACCTACGTGTGGACCCTCGCGCTGCCGTTCGGTGTTGCGCTCTTCGGTCCCGGGTTCCTCGCCTACGCGCTCACCGGCGGGGACCGCGACGCAATGGCGGAAGCGGCCGGCCCCACGATCGGGACAACCGTCCTCGCCATGCTCGCCGCCTTCTGGATTCTGCCGTGGCGGTCGATCAAGTTGCAGGGCCTCCTCGTTCGCGACATGCGGTTCGGAGACCGGCCGTTCACGTTCGACGCGCCCGCCGGCCCCCTTTACAGGCGTTACGCCGCCTTCTGGGCCGGTTCTGCCGTCATCGCAGCTTGGCTCTGTGCCGCGCTACTCGGTGCGGCCACGCCCGAGGCGCTGGCCGGCTTAACGGATGAGACCGACACCGAGAAGATGGCGAACGCGTTGCGGTTCGTCGTCCTCGCAACGTTCGCGCTCGGACTGGCCTACCTCCTCTACTACTTGGTCTCGGCCTCCTACCGCGCGTTCCAATTCAACCATTTCGCGTCTCATACGCACTTCGAGGGTGCCTCCTTCCGCGGCACTGCGACTGGCCGCGGCCTGGTCAGGAACGCGCTCGGCAACTTCCTGCTCTGGCTGGCGGGTTTCCTGATCGGGCTCCTGGCCCTGCTGGGATGGATGTTCCTCGCCGGAACCGTGCTCGCGCTGCCCCCCGAAAGCGCCGGCGGCCAGGCCTTCCTGCTGCTCGGCTTGTTTCTGCTCTTCGCCTCGATGGCCCTCTTCCGGCCCCTCATCCAGGCCAGGACCACGGGCTACCTCGCGCGCAATCTCGCAATCGATGGTAAGGTGCCGCTCGCCGGCATCTCGCAAGGCGACGATCACAATCTCAGGAGGGGCGAGGGCTTGGCCCAGGCCTTCGACGTCGATGCATTCTGACACTGCGGCCAGCCCGCTCTTCTATGGTCGCTTCAGTGACGGCCGCACCGCCGGCGCCACCGACGTCGATGTTCGCCTGGGCGCCAGCGGCGTCGAGGTCATGCGCAAGGGCGCGCTCCCCCTCGTCTGGCCCTATGCCGGCCTCGTGGCGGCCGAGCCGCTGTCCAGCTACGCGGTCGATGCGCTGCTCTCGAGCCCCGCCTCGCCTGGCGCGTCGCTGTTCGTCGGCGAGGGTCTGTTCGCCCGCAAGCTCGCGGAGAAGGCGCCACACCTCACGACCCGCGCCCAGCGCTGGCAGCATGCGAAACCCTGGCTCCTCGCCACGCTCGCCACCGTCGCCGCCGCCATCGCGGTCTGGGCCCTCGACCTCTCGCCCGCCCGCACCATCGCCGGGCTCCTCCCCGATCGGGCACGCAGCGCCGTGGGCGAGCAGATCATGACCGAGATGTCGGGCGATCGCCCGCAATGCGATGCCGGCCCGGGCAGGGCGGCACTCGACCGGCTCACGACCCGCCTCGCCGAGGCAGCGGGCGACAACACCCGCTTCAAGGTCGTCGTCAGCGATTGGGACCTGATGAACGCATTCGCAGCGCCAGGCGAGCAGATACTCCTCACCCGCGGGCTCATCGAGAAGGCCCAGTCCGCGGACGAGCTCGCCGGGGTGCTCGCCCACGAGATGGGACACGGCATCGAGCGCCATCCCGAGACGGCGCTGGTGCGCGCCATCGGCCTTTCGGCGGCACTCGAGCTCATGATGGGCGGCTCGTCGGGAACGCTTGCCAATGCCGGCCTTTTCATCGCCCAGCTGGCCTACTCGCGCGACGCAGAGCGCGCCGCCGACGCCGAAGCCCTCCGTATCCTCGCCAAGGCCGGCATCTCCGCCAAGGGTTTCGCGAGCTTCTTCCGCCGCGTGCAGAAGGAGGAGGAAGGAAGCGGCCTCGGCAAGTCGCTGTCGAGCCTCGAGGTGCTCCGCACACATCCGGTCACCGAGGAGCGGCTCCGGGTGGTGGAGCGCACACCGGACTACAAATCCACTCCGGCGCTCGACGAGAAGGAGTGGGCGGCGCTGAAGTCGATCTGCGGGGCAGCGCGGCCGAAGCCCGATAAGGTGCGCCCGGCCAAGCCGGCCCCCCCGCCCCGGGACATTTGATCGCGCCAGTCGCGAGCATATCCCGTCCATTTGCCGGCTCGGCCATAAATCGCTATAGCGGGCGCGAGCCTTAGAAGGTACCTGTCTGCGCGCTCGCGGCCGGTGGGGCGGCCGGCGCTCAAGACGAGCCGCGCCCAGGAGATGACGATGAGTGTCGATGCAAAGGCCGACCCCGAGGCCGGCTCCGGCTGGGGCGAGACCCTGAAGATCGTGCTTCAGGCGCTCGCCATCGCCATGGTCGTCCGCGTCTTCCTGTACCAGCCGTTCAACATCCCCTCGGGCTCGATGAAGGACACCCTCCTCGTCGGCGACTTCCTGTTCGTCTCGAAGCTCTCCTACGGCTACAGCAAGTACTCGTTCCCGCGTCACGTCACGCTCTGCATCCCCTGGACCGAGAGCTGCGCCACGTTCCGCATCCTCCCGGACCTCATCTCCTCGGGCCGCGTGCTCGCCGGCGCCCCCGAGCGCGGCGATGTCGTTGTGTTCAAGCTGCCGCGTGACAACACCACCGATTACATCAAGCGCGTGATCGGGCTGCCCGGCGACCATATCCAGGTCAAGCAGGGCCTCCTCTACATCAACGGCAAGGCCGCCGAGAGGAAGAAGATCGAGCCCGTGACCATCGCCTGCTTCGACAGCACCCGGCCGCGCCCCGTGGAGCGCTACATCGAGACGCTGCCGAACGGCGTCGCCCACCACATCCTCGATTGCCAATCGGACGGCGACTTCGACAACACACCCGAGTTTACGGTGCCCGAAGGCCACTACTTCATGATGGGCGACAACCGCGACAACTCGATCGACAGCCGCGCCTCGCCCGAGCGCGGCGGCGTCGGCTTCGTCCCGGCCGAGAACCTCATTGGGCGCGCCGAGATCATTTTTTACTCCTGCGCCGTCGACGAGGCAGGACGCTGCAGTCTTTTCACGCCGTGGACCTGGCCCTTCGACATCCGCTGGAGCCGGCTCCTCAACATGGTGCGGTGAGCTTTGATCCTGTTCAGGACGAGAAAATTCAAGGAGCTAGAGACCCGGCTCGGCTACAAGTTCAAGGTCGAAGCCCATCTCGAGCGGGCCCTCACACATTCGAGCTACCGCGGTCAGGGCAAGGCGCGCGAGGACAACGAGCGGCTCGAGTTCCTCGGCGACCGCGTGCTCGGACTCGCCGTCGCCGAGATGCTGAACGAGACCTACCCCAATGCCAAGGAAGGCGAGCTCGCCAGGCGCCTCAACCGCCTCGTCAGCGGTGAGACCTGCGCCAAGGCCGCACGCCAGATCGGGCTCGGCGAGTTCCTGATCCTTTCCGAGAGCGAGGCAGGCTCCGGCGGCCGCAGCAAGGAGACCATCCTTGCCGATGCCGTCGAGGCCATCCTCGGCGCAATCTTCGCCGACAGCAACTACGAGAAGGCGCGCGCTGTCGTGCGCCGCATATGGGCCGGCCTCGACGACGGCCGTCCGAAGGCAGTTGCCGATGCCAAGTCCGCACTCCAGGAGTGGGCGCAAGGCCAGGGCCTGCCGTTGCCGCGCTATGCCCAGGTCGGCCGCACGGGCCCTGACCACGCACCGGTCTTCGTATCCGAGGTCCAAGTCTCGGGCCGGCCACCCGCCCGCGGCGAAGGTGCCTCCAAGCGCGCAGCCGAGCAGGCGGCTGCCGGCGCCCTCCTCGCCCGCGAGGGCATGCACGACGCGAGCCAGCGCTGATGAGCCACGCGAACAACACGTCCGAAGGCATCGGCGCTCCGGCGCCGACCCGCTGCGGGTTCGTCGCCGTCGTCGGCGCCACCAACGCCGGCAAGTCGACGCTCGTCAACGCCCTCGTCGGCACCAAGGTTTCGATCGTCAGTCACAAGGTGCAGACCACCCGCGTGCCGGTGCGTGGCATCGCGATAGAAGGCAGGAGCCAGCTCGTCTTCATCGATACCCCCGGCATTTTCGAGCCGCGCCGCCGGCTCGACCGTGCAATGGTCGATGCCGCCTGGGGCGGAGCAGGCGACGCCGATGTCGTGCTCCTCCTGATCGACGCTGCCAAGGGGCTCGATGACGACGCCGACCGCATCTTGAAGCGGCTCGAGAGCACCGGCCGCCGCAAGCCGATCCTGGTCTTGAACAAGGTCGACCGGCTCGAGGACAAGGGCAAGCTGCTCGCGCTCACGCAAGAGGTCTCGAAGCGCATCGAGCCCGCGGCAGTGTTCATGGTCTCAGCCCTCGACGGCAGCGGACTCGATGCGCTGAAGGCCTATCTGGCGGCCAACGTGCCCGAAGGCCCGTGGCACTATCCTGAGGACGACGTCACCGACCTGCCACTGCGGATGCTTGCCGCCGAGATCACTCGCGAGCGCATCTACGAGTGGCTGCACCAGGAGCTCCCCTACGCGACCACCGTCGAGACCACGTCGTGGAAAGAGCTGAAGGACGGCTCGGTCCGGATCGAGCAGACGATCTACGTCGAGCGCGACAGTCAGCGAAGCATCGTGCTCGGCAAGGGCGGCGCCATGATCAAGAAGATCTCGGCTTCCGCCAGGAAGGAGCTATCGGCGATCGTCGAGCGTCCCGTGCATCTGTTCCTGTTCGTCAAGGTGCGCGACGACTGGGGCTCCGATCCCGAGCGCTACCGCGAGATGGGTCTGCAGTTCCCCAAGGAGTAAAGACGGCAGCCCCCCTACCGTGCCGGAGGAGCGGAGGCTGCAGTGGAGGCCACCGCGCCGCCCCCCGCCACGATGGCGCGGATGTCGGCGATGGTGAGTTCGCTCTTCACGAGCTTGCCATTGACGAAAAAGTTCGGCGTTCCGATCACGCCGAGCGTCCGGCCGCGGTCTTTGACCGCCTTCAGCGCCTCGATCAATTGCGTGTTCTTGAGGCAGGCGTCCCATTCGGCCGGCGTCACGCCGGCCTGCTTGGCCACCGCGTAGATGGGATCGAGCCGCACCTCCTGGCTCACCCAAGACGCCTGCTGGCTCATGAAGCGGCCGTACAGGTCGAAGTACTTCTCGGGCTTGGCGCAGCGGAGCGCGATCGTGGCGTTGCCGGATTGCTTGCCGATCGGGAATTCGCGCAGGATGTAGCGCACCTTTCCAGTGTCGATCAGCTCGCGCTTGAGCTGCGGGTATGTCACCTCGTGGAAGTGACGGCAATGCGGGCACGTGAGAGACGCGTACTGCACGATGGTGACCGGCGCGTCCGCCCGGCCCTCGCTCATCTCCGGCAACGGCGACGGCGCCATCACGTCGGCAACGGTCGGGTTGGCGATCACCTGCCGCCCGCCGGCGGACGTAGCCCCCGGCTCGGCGAAGGGATTGACCGGACCGTCCGCCTTTTCTCGCGGGCTCGTGGCATCCCCGAAGGCAGCTCCCGTCGCGGCACCCTCGGTCGAGAGCCCGTTGGCATTGGTGCCGGCAACTGGCATGCCGATGGTCGGGCCGTCACCCGAGCAGCCCGCGAGCATGAGCGTGACGACAGCCGCCGCTCTCATGCTCCGCACCGACCTTTCGAACGACTGCCTCAATCGATCGGCTCCGCATCGTGCCAATGGGTTGCCTGCCTTCGTCGGGAGGAACGGGAGGCAGCTCCTACTTTCCGGCCATGGCCTTGTCGAACTCCTCGAGCGTCGGCGCTGCGAGCTTCTTGCCGTCGATGAAGATCGACGGCGTGGCATTGACGCCGAACACGTCGGACGCACGCTTCTGCACGGCCGTGAGCTGCTCGAACAGCTTCTGGTCCGTGAGGCACTTGTCGAAGCTCTCCTCAGTGAACCCGGCCTGCTTGACGATGTCGAACAGCGCCTGCTTCGGGTTCTGCTTCACGTGCGCCCACTTCTCCTGCTCGTGGAACAGGGTCTCGATGAGGGCAAACGCCTTGTCGGTGCCGAGGCAGCGAGCGAGCATCGAGCCGCCGAAAGCGCGCGGGTCGAGCGGGAAGTCGCGGTAGATGAAGCGCAGCTTGCCGGTATCGATGTACTTCTTCTTGACCTCGGGGAACACGTTGACGGCAAACGCACCGCAATGGCCACAGGTGAGCGAGGCATATTCGACGGCGACCGCCTTGGCGTCGGCGGAGCCCAATGTGAGGTCCGGGAGCTCGCTGCCCGACTTCATGAGCTCCTCCATCGCAATCTCCTTGGCCGGCTCGGCAACCGAGGGCTGAGTCCAGCCGGTGGTCGCGAGCGCCACGCCAAGAAGGACGGCAAGGAGACCGGACCGCAGGGTCCGGACAAGAGAAAGGTTCGAACGGTCGTGCAAGGCGGTCTCCCGGTCTATGTATTGCGACGGCACCACGGTGACCATGGCGCCTCTGCACCAGCCCCTAACATGTGAAGCCCACTTGATTAAGGCAAATTCTCACGTGGCGGGGCAGTTGGTCTCGCCCGTTTCCGTGCCCCGGGACGCCCTTGGGTCCCTCCGGCCGTCGGTCAAGTCCGTGGCTCAGCTCCGGCGGCCACGCACCCCCGCCTCCATGCGGGCGAGGGCAGCGCGCAGGCCGGGGTCGGCGACGGTCGCGGCGACGACGGAGGCCGGCTCCGGACTGGAGGCCGCCGCCTGGGCGCTGGCCCGACTGGCCCGGTCGGGAAGCGGCGCCTGCAAAATCCGAAGCTCGGCGACGGCCCTGTAGCCGAAATAGGCATTGATGCGCTCGAGGATCTGGCGCCCACGGTACTCGATGTCCAGGGCACGGGCCGGATCGACCCGGACCACCAGGGTCGCCCCCGGCCGTCCCGCGGCGCCGTCCTCGACCTCGCCATAGGTTTCGACCCCGCGGGGCCATTTGAGGCGCTCGGGGACGGTTGAGGCTGCTATGGCCTCGCCCACGATGCGGCCCCAGTCGGTCAACAGGCTCGCCGTGGCGAAACCGTGCTTCTCGAAGGCCTTGCGGGTGAGCCCCGGTACGTACTGGCCGACGGCACGAGCGGCTGCGTAGGGTGGCCGGCGGGCGGCCGAGACCGGCACCGGCGCATTTCCGGCGAGCGCGATGCGCGGCGTCAAGAGTTCCCGCCGCGAAGGGCCGTTCTTTCTCGATCCTGTGGGGTAACCCATGTCACTGCTCACCCGAATCGCGCCATGATCCATCGCCGTGCCGTCGCCACGGTCGTCTCTTGCGGCGGATAGGACAGTGATTCGCGCCCCGTGCGAAGGGAGACCCCAGGTGACCGCTGTGGCCCGAAGGCAACTTCCGCTGCGCCCCGCCGGACCCGATACCGTTGCGGCGCTCCTCGACTGGTACGACAGCGAGAAGCGTGACCTGCCGTGGCGGGTGAGAAAGGGCCGGCGGCCCGACCCGTACCGCGTTTGGCTGTCGGAGATCATGCTCCAGCAGACGGTCGTCAAGGCCGTCATTCCCTATTACGAGCGCTTCCTCGGCCGCTGGCCGACGGTTGCCGATCTCGCCGCAGCATCGCTCGACGACGTGCTCGCGATGTGGGCCGGGCTTGGCTACTATTCGCGCGCCCGCAACCTGCACAAATGTGCGCAAGCCGTGACTCAGCGCTCCGACGGCAAGTTTCCGCGCACCGAGCGCGAGCTCGCAAGCCTACCCGGCATCGGGCCCTACACCGCCGCAGCCATTGCAGCCATCGCCTTCAACGAGAAGGCAACCCCTGTCGACGGCAACATAGAGCGGGTCACAGCCCGGCTGTTTGCGGTCAAAACGCCGTTGCCGGCCGCCAAGCGCGAATTGCGCCGGCTGGCCGCAACCCTCACCCCCGACAGGCGCGCCGGCGATTTTGCGCAGGCCATGATGGATCTCGGAGCCACCGTCTGCTCGCCGCGGCGGCCCTCGTGCCTGATGTGCCCTTTGCAAAGCGATTGCGCCGCGCATGCCAAAGGCATCGAGGAGCAACTGCCCGCGCGTATGGCGAAGCAAGAGCGACCGTCACGTTATGGCATCGCGTTTCTGGCGCTACGCGAGGATGGCCACGTCCTCCTGAGAAAGCGCCCCGAGGCGGGTCTGCTCGGCGGCATGCTCGAGGTCCCCTCGACCGAGTGGCAGGACGAATGGCTCCCGCCCGATCTCGCTCTCGGCGCCGCCCCCGTACGCGGCGACTGGTGGCCAGTGCCCGGCAGCGTGCAGCACACCTTCACGCACTTCAAGCTCGAGCTGCTCGTCTATCTCGCCATCGTTCCCGCAAGCGCGGCGCTCACCTTCTGGGCCGAGCCCGACCGCTGCCAGTGGATCGCCCGCCGCGATCTCCATGCCGCAGCCCTGCCAACGGTCATGCGCAAGGTGCTTCAGCACGCGCTGAAGGAGCAGTGAGCTCAGTGAGGTGTCGGGCGCTCCGGACCCGACACGAGTCCACACCGTCTCCGTCCGCACAATGGGATCGGTCGCCTCCGCCGAAATGGACATCATGCAGCATGAGCGGAATTACACTGTTCGCTTGCTGGCCCCCGCGAGAGAGGGAGCGCGACGGCTACCTGGCGGGCGCGGCGCGTTTGAGATTGGCGCCACGGTGCCAAGCCCTGAGGGATAGGCTCCTTCCACTGACGACCGCAACTGCTCAGAAAGGCAGCAGTTGGCGCTCGATCCAGCGCTGACCTAGATCTGTAGCTCATTCGCAACTCGTTGATTGCCAAGCGTACATTGCAGAAAATTGGCAATCGTTGGGAAACGAATCTCGTGTCATATTCGTTTCACAGTAGGAATTCGGGATCAAAAATACCGGATTTGAAGTCGAACACCAGACCAACAAAAAGAAACGACGGGAACAACGCCCCAGAGAGCTGAACATCCGCCGCCGCAAGGCGGTAGGCAATTCATGGAGCGCAACAATGCTGGAGCTCGTCGTCTCTGTCTGTCTCGTCGCCGAACCCGACCGGTGCAAGGACGTCAGCCTCGTGTTCGACGCGGACAGCGTGACCCCCATGCAGTGCATGATGGGCGGCCAGGTCGAGGCCGCCAAGTGGATCGACGAGCACCCCAAGTGGCAGCTGAAGCGTTGGGCCTGCCAGCAGGCGGGACGCTTCGCCAACCTCTAGCCTCGCTTCCCGGCCGGACCCACTCCCACAGGGAGAGGAGACCATTAGGTGCTCGCTTGCCGAGGTTCCACTCGTGCCGCGACCGTCTGCAGGCTCCCGTCTCCCCATGGCGCCTGGCAGGCTCTCCTCTCCCACTGGGATCGGGTCCGGGTTCGGGGCGTCTCGGCCGCCCGCGGTTCACTGCAGCCGTCTGTGGGGTCTTATGGCCGCTCGTAGGGTTGACTCTAGCGCCTGCGGTTGCTTCTCATCCGGCTTCCTTCCGCCGGTTCGAGGAGCGCTTCCATGTCCGATACCCCTGCCCAGAAGTTCGCGACGCTCGCAGTCCACGCTGGGGCAGCGCCCGATCCGACGACGAATGCCCGGGTCACGCCGATCTACCAGACCACGTCCTACACCTTCAACGACGTGGATCACGCCGCGAGCCTCTTCAACCTGCAGGCGTTCGGCAATATCTACACGCGTCTGATGAACCCGACCCAGGGCGTGCTCGAAGCCCGTGTCGCAGCGCTCGAGGGCGGCACGGCAGCGCTCGCGCTGGCCTCGGGCCACGCGGCCCAGTTCCTCACCTTCCACACCCTCCTCGAGCCCGGTGACGAGTTCGTGGCCGGTCGCCAGCTCTACGGCGGCTCGATCAACCAGTTCAACCACTCGTTCAAAAAGTTCAACTGGAACGTAATTTGGGCGGATAGCACCGATCCTGCCTCGATCGAGGCCGCGGTCACGCCGAAGACGAAGGCGATCTACATCGAGAGCATCGCCAATCCCGGCGGGCTCGTGGTCGACATCCCGGCCATCGCCGCGATCGCCAATCGTGCCGGCGTACCTTTGATCGTCGACAACACGCTAGCCACCCCGTACCTCTGCCGCCCAAAGGAGCACGGCGCCGACATCGTGCTGCACTCTCTTACCAAGTTCATGGGCGGACACGGCAATTCTCTCGGCGGTGTTATAGTCGACTGCGGCACCTTCGACTGGAAGACGGCCAAGCACCGCTACAAGACGCTGGTCGATCCCAACCCGTCGTACAACGGCATGGTGCTCGCCGACGCCTTCGGCAATTTCGCCTTCGCGATCGCGGCCCGCGTCATGGGGCTCCGCGACCTCGGGCCTGCCATCTCCCCCATGAACGCGTTCCTCATCCTGACCGGTATCGAAACGCTGGCGCTCAGGATGCAGCGTCATTGCGAGAACACGGTCGCAGTCGCTGCCTGGCTCGAGACGCACCCCAAGGTCGCCTGGGTCAACTACGCCGGTCTGCCGTCGAGCCCCAACCACGGGCTCGCCAAGCGCGTCGTGCCGAAGGGCGCCGGCGCCGTGTTCACGTTCGGCCTCAAAGGCGGCTACGACGCCGGCGTCAAGCTCGTGTCGAGCCTCAAGCTCTTCTCGCACCTCGCCAACATTGGCGACGTGAGAAGCCTCGTCATCCACCCGGCCTCGACCACCCACCGCCAGTTGACCGATGCCCAGAGGCTCGCCGCCGGCGCAGGTCCCGACGTCGTGCGCCTTTCGGTCGGCATCGAGGACGTGGCCGACATCATCGCCGACCTCGAGCAGGGTCTGGCGGCCATAGCGTAAGGCCAGTCCGGAGCGGTGTCTGACCGGTGGTCTGACACCGTCCCACACATGTCGGCCCGCATGCATCTCGGACGACCGTCATCGAGCGGACGCGCTCTTGAGCACCGGTCTCAGCCCGCCAGCCACCGCAGGTGGTTGTCGAAGGCGAGGTCCGGCAGATCGGCCATGGTCGCCTCCCCTCCTCCGTCAGAGCGGGCGACGAGCCGGCCATGGCCGGACGAGAGGACGAAACCGGAGCCGACAGCTGCAATCCCGCAGCCGTCGCGAAGCAGGATCTCGAATCGGATCTGACCTGTCTCGATATCGATCAGGAGCGTCCGGCCGGCACGCGGCGCGGCAGCGGCGAGCGTCGTCCCGTCGCGGCTCATGGCTACCGATCCTATATAGCCTTTGAGAGACCGGCCCAGGTCCGCGGCGCTCGGCATCAGCGCCAGCGGCCGATCGCGCGATGCACATCCGATGATGCCGGCCGGCGTCGTATCGGGGCTTCCCTCCCACTGGCCGCCGAACCAGACGGAGCCACGGCCATCGACGGCGAGATGGCGGATCGAAAGCGCCCGCAACGCGTCCGGCAGCTCGTGACTAGCCTTCACCTCTCCCGTCTGCCTGTCGAGGAACACGAGGGACGGCCGCATGCCTGCAATGTCGATCGGCTGGCGCCCCGTCTCCGGCAGCGTCTCGTAGCCCCCGTTGGCGATGGCGATCGTACGGCCGTCCTCGATCAGGACGAGCTCGTGCGGACCGATACCGCCCGACGCGAGCTCGCCCTCCCGGGCGAACGAGCCAGTCGCGTCGTAGATTCCGATCCGGCCCGTGCCCTCGTCGAGGTCGTTCTCGGTCGTGTAGAGCAGCCGGCCGTCGGGCGAGAAGACACCGTGGCCGAAGAACGCCCGGTTCTCGGGCGGCGTGACGAGAAGCGGAGCTCGCCCGCCGTCCGGAGCGAAGGCAATGGCGAAGCGGCCGGGCTGGCGCGCGAAGGCGACCGCGAGCCCGGTGCTGGGGCTCCAGGCAATGTCGTGGCCACGGCTGGCGAGTGGCAGATCGCCGACAAGACGGCCGGCCGCGTCGAGAAGTGCGACGGCAAAGCTGCCGTCCTCCTTGCGGCAGGCGGAGGCAAAGGCGGCGGCTGCCGGCGCCGCCCGGCCGTCCAACGGAATGGCGGCGCTGGCGGCCACCATAGTGCCGCCGAGCAGAAACTGGCGACGGTCAATCACCATCGAGCTCATTGAACCCCAGCGAGATCTCGGCAGCTGCGGCAAGCCTGGTGGCGATGACGCGGCGCGCCCCGCCGAGCATAGTATTGGCGACGCGGGCCGCGCGCGTTCTCGCCTCGGCGTCCCCGGCACGGTCGGTCATATTCCAGGCGTCTATGTCGACCTGGCGCTCCGTCTGAGTGAACGCCGTATCGACCAGCTCCTTCAGCTTTCTCTGCTCGGGATCGCCCGCATCGAGATAGCTTGAAAGCCTCGCCGCCTCGTAGAGCGCTCGGCAACCTCGGATCCCGGCGAGGAGATAGGCGCGCGATAGGCCGAGACGCCGGTACGGCTGACTGGCCGCCCTCTTCTTCACCTTTGCGGCCGCCTCGTTCGCGCTCTCGCCTTTCGATATCTGACCGCTCGCTGCCTGCTCCGTTCCTCCGTTCTGGCCTTCCGCCCCCCCTGTTCCGGGCGCGCGCGCCTCGGAGCCGGCGAGCGGCTGCAGCTGAGATTCGATGATGGCCTGGAGGCTCGTCGTCAGCGCTTTGAAGAGGTCGGTGGCCGACGTCTCGGCCGATGGATAGTCCGGGTTGTCCGATCCCGGGCGCAACATGTGGTCGCGCCAACCGCCTTCCGTCACCCATCCGTCGTGGATGTCGTGCGCGAGGGCCGCGATGTTGCTCGCGATCGCGGTCGCTACCTGGCACCGGTACCGGGCCTCCTCGTCTGCGCCGCCGAGGTCGACGCCGGTGTCGGCGATCAGCATCTCGAGCGCAGGAAAGCCCTGCACGGCCGCGCTCTGCGAGCGCAAGGTTTCGGCCGCCCCAATCTCCGGCTGTCGTTGTGCCAGCGCCTGTCGCATCTGCCGCTCGACGGAACCGCGCGGATCGGGCCAAAAGGCAATGCGCTGCGCCCGGCCCTCGCGGGTCGCGGGCCCGGTGCGGACAATCTCGACCCTCGCCCAGTCGGACAGAGCAGCGGCGAACGCAGCGACCAGCTCCTTGCGCCTGGCGTCGCCGGGAGCTGCGCAGAAGGCGCCCGTCGCTGCGGCCAGCTGGCGGCTCGAAGCTCCGAAGGCCGCAAGGCTCGGCACCACGTATCCGTCGATCGCGCGCTGCGCCAGCTCGTAGTGCGTTTGGTGCTCGGCACGTGCGCCACCCGTCAGGATCGTGAGGCAGAGCGCTCCTGCCGCTGCTCCTGCAGACGCGAGCTTCGCCGCGGCGCCAAGTGTCGTCATAGTCACGCGTGTGGTTCCAGAACGGTTGAGCCCATTTGACGCCGGCAGGCGCGCGACCCTAGCGGCGGAGATGCGCCCCTGTCCAGAGCCGCCCGGTCGAGGCCAGGTCGTCACCGCGCGACGAGGTGCTCGTAGCGCCGGTCGGTCAACGTCTTGAGGAACGCCACCAGCGCATCGATGCGCTTGTCGTCGAGCGCCGGCGCGCTCTTCAATTCCTCGAGCGCGAGATTGTCCGCCACCTCCGGCGGGCCGAACGGCTCACCCGTCTCGGGATTGATCTGCCGTTTCGGGCTCTTCGATACGTACTTGTTGTAGAAGAGGATGACGGTGCGGAGATCCTTGAAGACGCCGTTGTGCATGTAGGGACTGGTCACCGCGACGTTACGCAGCGACGGCGTCTTGAATTTCCCTGCCAGCGCGGGTTCGATCACGATCTTGCCGTCCGGGAGGCCGTGATCGACGTGGCCCGGCGCGGTGCCGTTGACGGCGCGTGCTGCCGTGTTGGCCGGCACGCCGATATTGTGGAACACGTAGCCAGAGAACGTCTCCTTCTCTGCCCCCCCGATGTCGCGCAGGCGGTGACACTGGCTGCAATTCGTGAACTGCGACGAGAAGAAGAGAACCCGGCCGAGGTCCTCCTGATCCGTGAGCTTCTCCTCCCCGCGGAGATAGCGGTCGTACTTGGAATCGAAGGGCGAGAACTCGTCCGTGCGCTCGAAGGCGGCGATGCTCTTGGTCATCGCCGCATAGGCATCGTCGGCTCGATCGAGAATTCCCTTGCCGTAAAGCGCCTCGAAGGCCGCAGCGTAGCGCGGGCTTTCCCTGAGACGAGCGACCACGCTCGCCTTGTCCGGCATGCCCATCTCGATGGGGTTCAAGGGTGGCCCCCCGGCCTGGTCCTCGAGCGTCGCCGCCCGCCCATCGAGGAATTGACCGCCCATCCACCGGCCTTTCGCATCCTTGCCGAACGACGGCGTGAAGCTCGCGTAGGCCGCAGTCGGCGCATTGCGGTCGCCGAGCGACGTGCCATCGTCACCGAGCGATACGGCCCCGCCGGTCGACGGCAGCGTGCGCGGATCGGCAAAGCCGTAGTCAGGCGAATGGCACGTCGCGCACGCCTGGGTTCTGTTCTTCGACAGGGCGACATCGTGAAAAAGCTCGCGACCCAAAGCTTCCGGAGTTGCGAGCGCCGCGAGCTTTTCCACCTGCGCGGCCGCGACCGGGACGACGAGCGGCTGGTGCCGGCACAGGAGCAGGGCCGCCACGGCAAGCGTGGCTGCTCCGGCGACGAGTAGCAACAGTCGTGCTCCGCCCGATGACGCGATCGCTCGTGGTATCTTCGATGCCATGGCCGCACCTCACGTCCTGTTCCCCGGCCGGTCTCCGCACTAGGGCGTCAAGCCCATCTCGGACAGCTTGGCGGACTCGCCGAGCTCGATTTTGAAGCCGAGCGCCGGCACCGCAGCCTCGAGCGCGCGAGCCTGGGCCACGAGCGCGTCGGCGGCCGCCAGGATCATTTTATTACCAGCCTCGTTGGTGGAGGAAAGCATCTGGTCGTAGGCCAATTCGCCATTGTCGGCCTTGTCCTTGATGGCTTTGATCTTGCCGAGAGTGCTCGCGAGCGCCTCGTCGATCCGCTTCGCGGCCTCGGGGGCCTTCACGCGCGCCAGCTCGGCGATCGAGGGACCGGATACGACGGAGCCGTCGGGTCGTACGTAGCGCGCGTTCCAGACGTTCATGATGCCCATCTGGTCGTAGAAGTGGCTGTTGTGAGTGTTGTCGGAGAAACAGTCGTGCTCCTCCTCGGGATCGTGAAGAAGTGCGCCGACTTTCATGCGCTCGCCGGACAGCTCGCCGTAGGAGAGCGAGCCGAGGCCGGTCACAATGGCGGACAGACCGCCCGCCTCGCCCTTCTCGGCCAGCTCCTTGCGCGCCTTGCCGTCAGGCTTCCAGTTGCCCACCATCTCCTCGAGATCAGCGACCAGCAGGTCCGTCGCCGCGACGAGGTAGGCCCGGCGCCGGTCGCAGTTGCCGCCGCTGCAGGCCGCGACGTTGTAGTCCGAAGCTGGTCTTGCACCCGCGCCCTTTCCGGTCCCGTTCAGATCCTGGCCCCAGAGCAGAAACTCGATAGCGTGATAGCCGCCGGCCACCGCTGCGTCCGTCTCCATGGCCTGATGCAGCTTTCCGATCAACGCGGCGTCGATGGTGGTGGCGTCGACCGTCTCGCCGCCGAGCTTCAGCGACTTGTTGGCGATGACGTTGGCCACGAAGAGCTCGTTGTCCTCCTTTTCGGAGCCGTAGCTCTTGGCGTCTACATAGTCGATGAGACCCTCGTCGAGCGGCCACGCGTTGACGCGCCCTTCCCAGTCGTCGACAATCGCATTTCCAAAGCGGAACGCCTCAGACTGCATGTACGAGACGCGGGCGGCCTTCCAGGCCTCGCGGGCCTTGCCGAGGCTCGAGTCGGACGGCGCATCGAGCAAGCCCTGGACCGCCTCTCGCAGCGTCCTGGCGCTCGCCAGCGCATCGGCGTAGGTCGCCGCGGCGATGTCGCCGTAGGTCGCGAGGATGGCGCCCGCCTCGGGCGCCGCCGCGGAGCGGGCGCTGCTCGAGGTCCACACGAGGCCGGCCCCGGCCAGTACGGACAGGGTGGCGGCACCGACAAGTCCGGCGATGTTGCGTCTCATTCGTGCGTGCATGTCTTTCCTCCTGGTGGTTCAAGGCCACCCATTGGCGCTGAAGTTGTGCGGAGCGCCGCACGGCGGTCAGTCGAGGCGGGACCGTTGCGAGCCCCGCCGCAATCAGAACGAGATCTTGGCACCGGAGAGCACGGTGTCGAAGTTCTCGATAGAGGCGGCATCGACGCGCGCCCCGCCCGCGCCGACGAGATCGAACTCCACGCTGTGGTGGCGATAGCCCAGGTAGAGCTGCATCTCGGCAGCCTCGATGTGCTGCACGACGCCGAGGCCCCACACCTCGGCCTCGTTGCCGGTGATCCGCGCAGCCGTGCCGGGAGCCGCGGCGACGCTATCGACGATTTCCGAGTCGCCGATGACGCTCACGAAGTCCTTGACCAGACCGTACTCGCCATAGAACGCCGTCGGTCCGAGCACTGTGACGTTGGAGGCGATCCAGCCGATCTTCGAATAGATGAACGTCGCGTCGGCCGCAGTGCGGAAGGCGCCGTCGGCGTCGAGCGAGGCCTGGTCGAACGAGCGCTGGCCTGCGGAAACCGTCAGGTTGAGGCCCGTCGCCTGGTGCAGCACCGAGACCGAGCCGACGAGAGTCGTATGGTCGATGTCGGCGAAGTCGCTCGGTGCATCGGTGACCTCGGTGTAGGCGATCGCCCCCTCGAGCGTGAAGCCGCCGCCTTCACCGGAATAGCTGAGGCCCACGTCCCATATGTCGTCCTCGCCCATGCTCGCAGAAGCGACAAAGCCCGCGAACACTGGCGTGTCGTAGCGCACGAGGTTCGCCGTGTCGCCGTTGAAGTGGAAGTAGACATCGCCGTAGCTGAGGCCGGACAGTGCGCCGTCGCTGCGCCTCAGGCTGAAACCGCCCGGGATGTCCTGCACGCCAGCGTAGGCGGCGGTCCCCGTCTCGGAGAGATCGCGCTCGGGCGCTGTGTCGGAGACCCGCGACGCGAGACCGACGGCGAGGCGACCCAATGTCTCGCTTTCGAGCCACCAGTTGCTCTCCCACAGCTGGAAACCGCGGCCGCTGTCCATCCCGCTTTGGGAGGCGCCGTCCGAGAGATTGTCCTCGACGCGCACGACGAGCGAGTAGCCGGCCTTGAGATTCTGCGAAATCTCCGCCTCGCCCGCAAACGAGAAGTTGGTCTGGTCGTTCTTGTTGCCGACGCTATAGGCGTTGCTCTCGAAACCGTCGTCCCAAAACAGCACCGCGCGGTTTACCTGACCGGCAATGGTGAGCGACACCTTGCGGTTTCCCTTCCTCGCGGCGGTTGCCTCGAGCTCGGCGATGCGTTCCTCGAGATCGGCGCAGCAATTGCCCCCGAGATCGGCGGCGTGAGCCGGACCGGAGTGGGAGAGAGCGGTCGTCGTGCCCAGCAGGGCGGCCAGCAGTCGTGCGATATTGAGGGTCATCCCCGGTCTCCAGCGCTTGAGGTCTTGGCAGGTGGCTGGCTGGACAGTGGGAGACATGCTCTCCCGTCGCTGGCTGGCTGGGTTCTATGCGTCGAGGTCATGATCGATTCGATGTCGCGTCCCGGCAAGACCGCCACGTGCGAAAGCTGTAGCCTGCCGACAACACGTGCCGTGAAATCGGAAGACTGCACCCCCTGTTGCTCACTCATTTGGTCAGCAGCAGCTTGCCGTTGGACGTGATGCGCAAGCGGTACTCCTCGCCCCGGTGCAGGATGACGAGCACGTCCGAAGAGCCGAGAAGATCCTCGATCCTCACCTTCCTCGTCCCATCGCCCGATACGTCGGGTGAGCCCTGCTGCGCACCGGGAGCGGCCGCAGGCAGCCCACTGTCGTCGGGGCGGTCCTTGGCAGGACAGTTGATAGTCACGCGGCTCTCCCGTGCGGGTGGCGATGTGTCCGCGGGCCGCACCGCCGGCCGGGCCAGCGGTTAGCCACACTGTCATCGGGTTGCGAACGTGGTCCAAGGCCAAACGCAGCGCTCAATGCCGCCGCCGCGGCTCGACGGGCCGCGCCGCAGGCTCGCTGACGTCGTGAAGCAGGCACCATATACGGTGCCAGAACGTAGGAGAGCCGTCTCCAGGTTCGAGAAAAAGACGCGGCTCGGGCTCACGGCCCTCGCGCACCAAATGCGCTCGGTCGACTTGCATCGGTTCCTCCAATCCGCGAGGTTCAAAGCCTCGCAATCAGCGGCATGGACAATTGCCATCCATGTAGGGGAGGTACCTCCGTCATCGGCACGAGTCAAGAAAAATGCTGCAATCTGAATATGTTAGAAGGATTCAAGATTTGAATTGTTCTGAGCTGGCGCGCGCCTGTCGCGGACGTCCTTTAGGCCTGAACCCAACGTAAGTCCTTGGCAGCGAACCCGAGGACAGCGCAGCCGACGACCGGTGCGCCGTCGCGTTTCCGGCTCGGGCTCGCTCGATATGTCCGGATGCTCGGGATCGAGGTCACCCGAATGGCAGCGACCGCCCGGTTCGAGATGACGAGCGCGCGAGCGCCTGGGCGGGTCCACGTCGACGCTCGGGCTCGCGAGACGAAGGTCATGAGGTAATGGCAGCACATCGGCAGGCTCGCGCAAGATGCGATGCCGAGCGAGCCTAGCGCGAACGGGAGAGGACGCCGGTTAGGCTGTCTGAAGAGTTGGAGCGGGTGATGGGAATCGAACCCACGTATTCAGCTTGGAAGGCTGCTGCTCTACCATTGAGCTACACCCGCCTGTCCGGTCCTGTCGGGACCGAAACGCGCCGGTTCCACTTGGATGACCGGCCCGGCGCTTGGCTTGATAGTCTTTTCGCGGCGCAAAGTGAAGGCCCGCACGGGCCTTCGACATCGTCCGCCTACTTCCACTCGATCTTCAGCACCTCGTAGCTCTTCGTGCCCTTGGGCGTCGTGACCTCGGCGGTCTCGCCCTTGCCCTTGCCGATGAGCGCGCGCGCGATCGGGCTCGAGATCGAGATTTTGCCCTCCTTCACGGACGCCTCGAGATCGCCCACGATCTTGTACTTGACCTTCTCCTCGGTGTCCTCGTCGACGAGGGTCACGGTGGCACCGAACTTCACCGTATCGCCCGAGAGCTTCGACGGGTCGACGATCTCGGCGCGGCTGACCTTGTCCTCGAGCTCAGCGACCCGCGCCTCGTTCAAGCCCTGGGCCTCCTTGGCCGAATGGTATTCCGCGTTCTCCGAGAGGTCACCGTGGGCGCGCGCCTCGGCAATGGCCGCGATGATGCGCGGGCGCTCCTCGGCCTTGAGGCGATGCAGCTCGGCCTCGAGCTTCTTGTAGCCGTCGAGGGTCATCGGGACCCGTTCCATGGACATCGCTAATGTCTCCCTCTTGGCCCGGGCTCTCAGCGCCGAACCAAACATACGTCTTGTACCTTACACAGGTGGAAGGTCGAGCGGGACAGCTAACGTGGAACCGTCCCCATTTGATCAGGAGGCGCGGCCCACGTAGGCCTGCAACGGCGCAACGTCGAGGGTGCCGGCCTTCAAAGCCCTGATGGCACGCGTAACCGCGATGGCGCCTGAGAGCGTTGTATAGTACGGAATATGGTTAAGCAAGGCCGTGCGCCGAATGTCCTTGCTGTCCGCCAGTGCCTTGGCGCCCTCGGTTGTATTGAAAACGAGCTGCACCTCGCCGTTCTTCATTGAGTCGACGATGTGCGGCCGGCCCTCCAGAACCTTGTTGATGGCGTCGGCCTGGACACCGTGACTCTCGAGGTGACGCTTCGTTCCCCGGGTGGCCAGGATCTTGAACCCCATGTCCTGAAGCTCTTTCAGCGGTGCCACGATGCGGTCCTTGTCGGTCTCCTTCACCGAGACGAAAACGGTACCGCCCATGGGAAGCTTCTGCCCTGCCCCGAGCTGGCTCTTGCCGAACGCCATGGCGAAGTCGCGGTCGATGCCCATCACCTCGCCGGTCGAGCGCATCTCGGGACCGAGAATCGGATCGACGCCGACGAAGCGGGCGAACGGGAACACGGCCTCCTTGACAGCGATATGGTCGATCTTGGCCGGCTTCAGACCGAACGCCGCCAGCGGCTTCCCGGCCATGATCTCGGAGGCAATGGCCGCGATCGGCTTGCCGATCACCTTGGCCACGAACGGCACCGTGCGCGAGGCGCGCGGGTTGACCTCGAGGATATAGACGCGGCCGTCCTTGATGGCGAACTGCACGTTCATGAGGCCGACGACACCGAGCGCGAGCGCGAGCTCGCGGGCCTGGCGCTCCAGCTCCTTGATGACGCCCTCGGATAGCGAATGGGGCGGCAGCGAGCAGGCGCTGTCACCCGAGTGGATGCCGGCCTCCTCGATGTGCTCCATGATGCCGGCGATGAAGGTGTCGCGGCCGTCCGAGAGGCAATCCACGTCGACCTCGACGGCATCCGTCAGGTAGCGATCGATGAGCAGCGGACGCTTGGCCGAGACGACGAGCTCCGACGGGCTGTCGAGCGTCGCCGATAGCTTTGCGATGTAGCGGTCGATCTCGGCGCCGTCATGCACGATCTCCATGGCGCGACCACCGAGGACGTACGACGGGCGGATGACCACGGGATAGCCGATGGCGTCGGCGGCTGCGCGCGCCTCCCCCGGCGTCTTGGCGATGCCGCTCTCGGGCTGCGTCAGCTTCAGCTTGTCGATCAGAGCCTTGAAGCGGTCGCGATCCTCCGCGAGGTCGATGGCGTCGGGCGACGTGCCGAGAATGGGCACGCCGGCTTCCGAGAGAGGACCGGCGAGCTTCAACGGCGTCTGGCCGCCGAACTGCACGATGACCCCCTTGAGCTGCCCCTTCGACTGCTCGGTCTTGATGATCTCGAGCACGTCCTCGGCGGTCAGCGGCTCGAAGTAGAGACGGTCGGACGTATCGTAGTCGGTCGAAACGGTTTCCGGGTTGCAGTTGACCATGATGGTCTCGTAGCCGGCGTCCGTCAGCGCGAAGCACGCGTGGCAGCAGCAGTAGTCGAACTCGATGCCCTGGCCGATGCGGTTGGGGCCGCCGCCGAGAATGATGATCTTGTCCTTGTCCGACGGCACGGCCTCGCACACGGGCCGGTCGGTGAGGGCACGCTCGTACGTCGAGTACATGTAGGCGGTGGGCGAGGCAAACTCGGCCGCGCAGGTGTCGATGCGCTTGAAAACCGGCTCGACGCCGAGCTTTCTCCTCGATGCCCGCACCTCGGCCTCGGACGTGCCGGCGAGCTTCGCGAGCCGCGCATCCGAGAACCCGAACGCCTTCAGCGCACGCAGCTGGCTCGCCGTCTTCGGCAGGCCATGCGCCTTGACGCGCGCCTCCTCGTCGACGATCTCCTGCAGGCGCGCGATGAACCACGGGTCGATCTTGCAGAAGGCATGCACAGTCTCGTGGTCGACGCCGAGCCGCAGCGCCTGCGCGACCTTCAGGAGACGGTCGGGTGCCGGACGGCCGAGCGCTGCGCGGATCACGTTCTTGTCGTCGCCCTGCCCCAAGCCCTCGAAGACGATGTCGTCGAGGCCGGTGAGCCCGGTTTCCATGGAGCGCAGAGCCTTCTGCAGGCTCTCGGCGAACGTGCGGCCGATGGCCATCACCTCGCCGACCGACTTCATGGAGGTCGTGAGCGTCGTATCTGCGCCGGGGAACTTCTCGAACGCGAAACGCGGGATCTTGGTGACGACGTAGTCGATGGTGGGCTCGAACGAGGCCGGTGTGGCGCCGCCCGTGATGTCGTTCTCGAGTTCGTCGAGCGTGTAGCCGACGGCGAGCCGTGCGGCGACCTTGGCGATCGGGAAGCCGGTCGCCTTCGACGCCAGCGCCGATGAGCGCGACACGCGCGGGTTCATCTCGATGACGACGAGACGCCCGTCGGCCGGGTTGACGGCGAACTGCACGTTCGAGCCGCCGGTCTCGACGCCGATCTCGCGCAGCACCGCGATCGAGGCGTCGCGCATGATCTGGTATTCTTTATCGGTGAGCGTGAGGGCTGGCGCAACGGTGATGCTGTCGCCGGTATGCACGCCCATGGGATCGACGTTCTCGATCGAGCAGATGATGATGCAGTTGTCCGCGCGGTCGCGCACGACCTCCATCTCGAACTCTTTCCAGCCGAGCACGCTCTCCTCGACCAGCACCTGCGTTGTCGGTGACGCGTCGAGGCCGCGCTCGACGATCTCGAAGAACTCTTCTTTGTTGTAGGCGATGCCGCCGCCCGTGCCGCCGAGTGTGAACGACGGGCGGATGATGGCCGGAAGCCCCACATACTCGAGCGCAGCCGCCGCCTCGGTGCGATTGTGGGCCATCATCGAGCGCGGGGTCTCGAGCCCGATCTTCTTCATCGCCTCGCGGAACAGGAGCCGGTCCTCGGCCTTGTCGATGGCCTCGGCCTTGGCGCCGATGAGCTCGACGCCGAGCGCACTGAGCACCCCCTGCTTGTGCAGCGTCAGCGCCGTATTGAGCGCCGTCTGGCCGCCCATGGTCGGCAGCAGCACCAGCCGGTCGTTGGGGCGCTCACGGCGCTCGCGGGCGATGATCTTCGCCACCACCTCGGGCGTGATCGGCTCGACATAGGTCGCGTCCGCCAGCTCCGGATCGGTCATGATCGTGGCTGGGTTCGAATTGACCAGCACGATGCGGTAGCCTTCGGCTTTGAGGGCCTTGCAGGCCTGGGTGCCGGAATAGTCGAACTCGCACGCCTGGCCGATGATGATCGGGCCGGCGCCGATGATGAGGATCGTGTCTATGTCGGTGCGTTTTGGCATGGCGGGCTGATTAGCGGATGGCTCGTCCCTTGGCTATAGGCGGACACGAAAGAGCGCAGGCCTCAACAGAAAGTCGCGGGTCGGCCGGGGACCAGGGCTGAATTTCCGCCCGCCGGCGCACAACGCCCCCCCTTTCCGGTCCGGGAAGGGGGGGCGTGGCACAAAAAGCAGTCAGGCGGACGGCGGTTTACTTCTTTCCCGCGTCCCCGGACTCGTCCTTAGGCTCGTTGATCAGCGTCGGCGGGGGCTGGACGGTGGCAGGCGGGTCGATCTTGAGGCTGTCCGGGAACGAGTAGACCTCGCGGTGGATGGGGGCGTTCAGGCGGTCCTTCTGGGCGAAAATCGCCCGCACCGGAAGCCCCGCGGCGGGGTCGAGATAATAGACGCGCACGCCCTCGGTGTTGACCGGGTTCCGCGGCATCTCCTTGCCGTTGACCGTCACCGTCGGGTCGAGCAGCTTGTAGGCGCGCACGGACTTGCCGTCGAGCGTGTCGCCACCCATGCAGTCGAACTTGACCTTGTTGTCCTTGAAGCCCAGCGACTGGTCACGGAACGTCGCGAACTCGTCGGCGGCGGCCGGCGGAAGCTCGAACCAGCCCTTTTCGTCCTGGGTCCAGGCCTTGTCGCCGATGACGATGCTTTCGACCGTCTTGTTCTCGGTGAGGCTCGTCACCGTCTGGCGCATCTTGTCGGGGGTCACGAACTCGAGCACCATTTTCATGGGGCCCGTGCCGGTGATCATGTTGGTCTCCATGCGCACGAAGGGCTTCTTCGCCATCGCGTCATAGGCGCTCACCACCTCCTCGGTGCAGTCGGCCCATGCCGGAGCTCCGGCGGCGGCGAGCGACAGGCCGGACATCAGGCCCGCAGTCAGGTAACGGCGCATTTTCTCTCTACTCCAGAAGGTTAACAGCTCGTCCAGCGGCAACGGCCCGGGCAGGCTCAGTGCTGCATCGATTGCATGGGGGCGCCTTCCGGCACCTCGATCTTCAAGTCCTCGGGATAGCTATAGATCTCTCGCACGAGCGCGGGCTTCTCGCCCTTCTCGTCACCGACGATGTTGGCCTCGGGCAGGCCGGTCTTTGCGTCGACATAGACCGTACGAACGACGGCGATACCGTCGCTGCCGATCTCGGGGAGCGTGCGGTAAGCGGTCATCTCCTTGCCGTCGAGCGCGACGGTCCCGAGGCAAGTGTAGTCGGCCTTGATCGAGACCGGTTGGCCGAACAGGTCCATCAGATGCTGCTTGTGGCTCTCGGCGAAATGCGGCTGCATTTCCATCCAGCCCGAGGACTCGGCGATCCAGGCCCGGTTTCCGAAACCGATGCTCTCCATCGGCTCCGGCAGGGTCGGGGTCGTCACGATCCGGTGCATGAGGAGCGGCGGAACGTATTCGAAAACCTGCTTCGCGCCGTCGTCCGCGGCCGGATTGGTGACCTCAGAGCGGAACGCTTTCGACTGGCGCTGCTTGGTGAAGGCCTCCTCAACGGCCTTGCGGCAGGCCTCGTCGGCCCAAGCCGGCCCCGCCGCGGCAGCCAGCGCCGCCAGGACGATGAGAACTCTAGGATTCATGCTTCCTCCCGGACTTTTTCCCGCCCTTATACTGAGAAGTCCCGGGTTTTCGATCTTAAACTTCGGAAAGGTTCAACGGCGCCGGCAGCGTCTGCTGGCGTCACCCGCTTTCATTCGCCAATTCAATCTGTTGGATCTACGTCTGCGCCTGTCTAGTTTTTCCGCATCTGCAGGCTGCCGGAGCCGGCCTCGCTCGACAAACTCGCGGACAGCGACCTGCCGCTGACCGATATGCGAATGCTTCCGGAGACGTTGTACTCGGCGTTGTGCCAATGACCGGCGTAGCTGTTCGCTCCGACCTTCACCAGTGTCGCGGACTGGGCGACCTTGGCCGAGGGCGTCGCACACGTGCCTCGCATTGAGTAGCTCGAGCCGCCCGACTGGAAGAAGCTCGCCCGGCACCGTGCCTTTTCGGTCTTGCCCGATGCCAGCACCGCCACACCGCCGCCTGACCACGAACCCGACAATTCGCCCTCGGCCGCCCTCGAGAGCGGCGCGCAGACGGCGAGCGCTACGACCCCGGCCATGCCGGCCGACGCTATCCTCCACAAGCCGGTCCATCGTGTCGTCATGTGAGATTCTCTCCTCGCTCCAGGATGTAATCCACGCAGGCACCGGGAAGTATAATGTGAGTTGGCAGCGTTTGCAGAGCCCCCCGACCGGCAATAACCAGAAATTCTGACCCGCCTGCTGTAGCCAAGCGCGCAAACGGCTGGAGACGGGGCAGCAGCGCCTCTCGGAGACCGTCCACCGGGACCGGCGCCAGCCTCGAATTGCGGGGAAACCGCCGCATTCGCCGCTGGCACCAACGGCCGAATCAGACCGAGATGGCCCAACCGTGCGTCGACCAGCGTCCCTCGGGGCGCAGGTCTGGGAATAGCGCACGCCGACGAGGCAAATGGACGAGCACAGTGACCATACCCGACCCAGCCGACCACCAGCTCGCTGCCAACGAGCCGGCATCGCGTCCGGTACCGCCTGCAGCGAGGCGTCTCGACGCCCCCGGCGTTGCACCAGCCTGCGTCTATCTTCTGGCCGAGAATCTCGATGCTGTCCTCGCCGCAGGTGAGGATCTGATGCGCGAGACGCTGAGCTGGACAGGCCCCGGCGAGGGCCGCGAGTGGGAGATCGCCAGTCGCCGCGCCGCGCGGCGGGAGCAGCTCGACACCGTCAAGACACTGGAGATGATCGTCGCGGCGCGCGTGCTGAAGTCGCGCGAGCGGGCCGAGGAGCTTGCCAAGCGCGACCCGCGCTTCCGCCCCATGGCCAAGCTCTACGCATCGGGCACCGCAACCGTCGTCGAGGCCGCCGCAGAGCTCGGCTATCAGCAGCAATCGGATTTCGACACCGGCCGCGACGTGCTTGCCTACCTGCGCGGGCGCGGGCTCGTCGGATCCGACCTCGCCTGCCCGACGGAGGGAGCGAGACTCGAGGTCGGCGATGATTTCCTGATCGGCCGCCACATCCGCCTTGGCACGCTCATGGATCTCGCGGCGATGTTCCTCGACACCCTCGAGACGCACTACGACCTGTTTGTCAGCGGCGACGACTGAAACCCCGACAGTTCGTGCCACCACCACGCCGGCGAAGGGGCTGCGCGGTGTGAGAGGTTTCGAGACGTTGTAGAGGCCGCCGGGCACGAACGACCGGTACATTTGCACATCGGTCACGGCTCGACGCAAAACCAGCGCCGACACTCAGGTAATCTCTCGACGTGCTCGCACGAATCACGGCAGCGTCGAGCAACGTCCATTCTTGACCCGACAACCTTGTATTTGCGTGCTCCATAGCAAAGGAAATCCTATGACGCGCAATCTCGGAGCGCTCTGTGCAGTGCTGGGGCTGGTGTTCGGCGCCGGGTCCGCTTTCGCGGGCGACGGGGGCGACATGACCCGCACCTGCGGCGTTGGGCCGTTCACGGGCGCCTACGTGGGTGCCCATATCGGCTACGCCCAGCAGTCACTCGACATATCGGACAAGCTCAACGGTGGCGGCTGGGGCGATGACGATGGCGCGTTCACCGGCGGCGTTCTCTCTGGCTACAATATCCAGTGCGGCAAGCTTCTGGTGGGATACGAGGGCGACATCAACTTCCTCGACACCTCGGCTACGGTCACGGTCGACACCGCACGCCTGGAGTCGAGCCTCGACTGGTACGGCACCTCGCGCGTGCGCCTCGGCTTCATTCATAACGACAACATGCTGATCTACATTACCGGCGGTCTCGCCTACGGCGACGTACAGCACACGTTCTCCGATTCGTCGCTCGGCTTTAGGAAGTCGACCAGCGACACTCAATACGGCTGGACACTCGGCGGCGGCGTCGAGCTCCTGCACACAGGCAACTGGGGACTGCGCGTCGAAGGCCTTTATGTCGATCTCGGTGACGAGACCGAGCGCTACACGAACACCACACGCACCGGCACCTGCACGACGACCTGCGAGGCACTCGTCGGATGGGAGGACGAATTCTGGGTCGCGCGCGTCGGCCTCACCTACAGGTTCGGCAGCCGGGAGGAGCAAGCGGTGCCTCTCAAATAGCGTGAGGCCGCTGTCGGATTTCTCTTGCACTGTCTACGAGAAGGGAGCGGTTTCGCTCCCTTTTTTCTTTGTTGCGGCGTGGCCCTCTCGTATTGCGTTTTGCAACCGATATTCAAATTCATACTTAAGCAAGCCGATTTTCTGAGACATGCAGAACGATCCGTTCTCCTGCTGCTCACTGGATCCTTTACCACCGCCCCAAAAAGAGACTGACAGCATCGGATTTCGAACTTAGCGTTCAATGGCGTCACTACTTCAACAGACGAGGACATGCGCCATGGCACTTTGGAAATGCGTTAAGGTCTGCAAGCCTAAGCCCAAGCCCCCTTGCCACCACCCGAAGCCCAAGCACGACTGCCATCAGCCGAAGCACGATTGCGCGCCGAAGCATGACTGCCATGCTCCGCCGAAATGCGGCCCTTCCGACAGCTTCAAGACGGACGGCAGCTGCGAGGTGAAACCTCCCTGCAATCCGGCTCCCGATATTGGGCTCGCCTGAGTCAGGCAGCGTCCGCCCGGTTCACACGAACGCGCAACCGAGCCTCTCTGCCATTGCTCAAAGTCCGCGCCCGATCTCCGGGCGCGGACTTCTTCGTTGAGGCCTCGGACGAGGCGGCAATTTCGCGGTTAATCAATCTTCGGGCTCATGGCCCGCATCGACGGCAACTGGTTCGTATCTTGCCTGCCCGATTACGGGCGTTCCCAAATGGGTGCGCGTGAAGCCAGGACGGTGACACGATGTTGTTCGGACAACGGGAGCAGGCTCAAGCGTACGCGCCTCAGCTCGCCCAGGCGATGAGCGAGTGCAAGAGTGCCCTGCGCACGGTGGCGGTTTTCAGCCTCGCCATTAACATTCTCATCCTGGCCACGCCGCTCTACATGCTGCAGGTCATGGATCGGGTGTTGCGGTCGGCCAGTCTCGAGACACTGGCGCTGCTGACGCTCATGGCGCTTGGAGCCGTGCTCGTCATGAGCCTGCTCGATACGCTTCGCGCCGCGGTGGCGATGCGTACGGGAGCATGGATCAACGAGTCGCTCGGACCCGTCTTCATCGAGAGCAGCGTGCGCGCGAACCTCGCGGGTGACGACAAGGGCACCGAACCACTGCGAGATATCGGCGAGATCCAGAACCTCGTCGCCACCCAGGGCATGGCAGCATTTTTCGATGCACCGTGGGTGCCCATCTTCGTCGTCTTCATCTGGCTGCTGCATCCCTATCTGGGTGGCATTGCCCTGGTTTCGGCCGTGCTCCTGTTCGTGCTCAGCATCGCAAACGAGCGCGCGACACGGCAGGCGACGCTGGGCGCGCACCAGGCCTACCGCCAGGCGATGGGCCTTGCAGACATCACGATCCGCAATGCCGAGGTCGTTCGCGCCATGGGGATGATGCCGGCCATGCTGTCGCGCTGGCGGGCGGCGAACGCGGACGTAACCGCCGCCTACCAGCTGGCTGGAGAGACTTCTGGACGCATTCTGCTCGCAACCAAGTTCGTACGTGCCGCGGTCCAGATCGGGGTTCTCGGCGGCGGAGCGTGGCTCGTGGTGGACAACCAGATCACGACCGGAAGCATGATCGCGGCGGCAATCCTGCTCGGGCGCGCGCTGGCACCGGTCGAAATGGCTATCGGAGGATGGAAGAGCTTCGTCTCGGCACGCCTCGCGCTCGAGCGCTTGAACCGGCACCTCGAAGCATATCCCGCCGAGCCGCGCATGACAGCGCTGCCTGCGCCTGCGGGGCGGCTCGAGGTCGAGCAGCTGTCCTATGCGATCGGCGGCAGTGGAGCGGTCGTCCTTCACGACGTGTCGTTCGTCGTCGAGCCGGGCGAGGTGCTGGCGGTTGTCGGGCCGTCAGGGGCAGGCAAGAGTACGCTGTGCCGGCTCCTAGTCGGACTGGCCCAACCTTACAGCGGTGCTGTCCGTCTCGATGGCTCCGATCTCAAGCACTGGCCCGCCGACGACCTCGGGCGATACATCGGCTACCTGCCGCAGGACGTCGAGCTTTTCCCGGGCACGGTCGCTGAGAACATCGCTCGCATGGGCGAGCCGCGCGACGGCGAGGTCGTGGCAGCCGCGGTCAGCGCCCACGCTCACCCCATGATCCAGCGGCTGCCGGGTGGCTATGCCACGCCGATCGGCTCGGGCGGTGTGCGGCTCTCGGGCGGACAGCGCCAACGGGTCGGGTTGGCCCGCGCCGTCTTCGGTTCGCCCCGACTGATCGTGCTCGATGAGCCAAACGCCAATCTCGACCAGGCGGGAGAGTGCGCCCTCACCGACGCAATCAAGGACCTCAAGGCCACGGGCTCGGCCCTGGTCATCGTGGGGCACCGGCCGTCCACGCTGGCGCAGGCCGACAAGATCGTCGTCCTCAGCGAGGGTACCGTGATCCTGTACGGCCAACGCGACGATGTGCTCGAAGCCTGGAGCGAGACATCTGCCATGGCGGGCGGAGCCGATGCCGTGCCCCTCAGACGCACGGGATCACAGCCGAACGCCCTCACGAGGTCATCCGAGCTTGAGGCCAGCGCGTCATGACCGACACCAGCATCACCGTCGCCGTTGGCACCCGTCCGGTATCGAACCTGTCGACGGCAGTAGCCGCCGAATGGCACCCGCCGCGCCTTGCCGATAGTGTGCGACAGCCGGAACGCTCCGGCTATGCTGTCATTCTCGTGTTCGTTCTGGGCTTCTGCATGTGGGCCGGCTTCGCGCCGCTCGCGGGGGGTGCGGTGGCACCCGGCATCGTCAGTCCCGACAGCAACCGCAAGACCGTCCAGCACCTCGAAGGCGGCATCGTCCGCGAGCTCAACGTGCGCGAGGGCGACGTGGTGGTCGAGGGGCAGCCGCTGGTCGTACTCGATCCGCTCCAGTCGCGAACACAGTTCGAGTCGCTCTCCGCTCAGCGCCTGTCGCTGCTTGCGAGAAAAGTTCGCCTCGAAGCGGAACGGTCGGGCGCTACAGCGGTCGCGTTCCCGCCAGAGATCGAGGGCGCGCCGGGTGCCGACGCCATCACACAATCGCAACGGCAGATCTTCGCTGCGCGCCGCGACGTGCATCGCGCGCGCCAGAGCGTGCTTGCCGAGAAGGTCGCGCAGTTCAACCAGCTGATCAACGGCCTCAATGCGCAGATCGACAGCACGGTCGCCCAGCTCGGGTTCATCCGCCAGGAGGCGACCGCAAAGCTCAAGCTCGTCAGCCAGGGCCTGTTGCCCAGGCCCGAGGCCCTGAGGCTGCAACGTGGCGAGGCCGAGCTCGTCGGCCGCCAAGGCGAGCTCACGGCCGATCTCGGCCGCGTGCGCCAGCAGATTGCCGAGGCCAACCTCCAGATGGCCTCCGCCGATGCCGAGCGGCTCAGCGAGATCAACGCCGAATGGGATAAAGCCCACGCCGAGCTCGGCGACGTGACGGAGCGGCTCAATGCCAGCCGCGACATTCTCAGCCGCACGGTCGTCACCGCTCCGGTCGCGGGCACCGTGATCAACATGCGCGCCAAAACCATCGGCGGTGTCGTGCAGCGCGGCGAGACCATCCTCGAGATCGTCCCCTCCGAGGGTAAGCTGATCATCGACGCTCACGTCTACCCGAACGATGTCCACCGCGTTCATCCGGGTTTGCTGGCGAACGTGCATCTGCTTGCCTACTCGAGCCGAGTCATGCCTCGCATCGAGGGGCGCGTGCTCTCTATCTCGCCGGACCGGGTTACTGACACGAACGGACAGCAGTCCTACTACCTGGCGCGTGTCGAGGTCGACCGGCAGAAGCTCAAGGCGGAGGCTCCTAACGCCGAGCTGATCGCCGGCATGGCAGCGGACGTGGTGATCGTCGCCGAGGAGCGCACTCTGCTCGATTACCTGCTGCAGCCGTTCCGGGCGGCGCTGAGGCGTGGGCTGCACGAAACCTGACGCCAGCGCCACGGCCGAACGGCCATTCTACAAGTCATTATGCCAGGCTGGCTGCGACGCCGACAAGGGCCGCCAGCAGCACGATACCCCGGCGCTCTTTGCCGGCATTAGCGTGAGTGGTAATCGGCCACTGCCGTCCGGCCACGACGCCAGCGAGCACATCGCATTCCTGGGGACGGTCGACCTCGTGTCTTCCGGGCGCCTCGACGAGCATTTGCTTCTCGACGACTTGGCCACGCACAGTGGAGCCGACGTCAGGTATGGC
Organism: Alphaproteobacteria bacterium; assembly: GCA_019137195.1. Classification (GTDB taxonomy): domain Bacteria; phylum Pseudomonadota; class Alphaproteobacteria; order Rhizobiales; family Hyphomicrobiaceae; genus CBDCUQ01. The sequence goes on along the minus strand of JAGVSR010000150.1, from coordinate 4,120 downwards.
TCCACGCGCAGCGCCGCGTTCGTCGCCACCTCCTAACGGCGTCGAGCTCGTGACTCGATCTGCTCAAGCGCCTGGTCGCCGAGATCGCCGCGGGAACACCAGCGCAACGTTAGCCGGCCAAGCCGTTCATCCGACAAACGTTGTCATCCGAACTTGAACAGCACGCCGAAACCGCCGCGCGGGTAGTTCCATTCAATGTCGTCAGTCGCAGCGGCGATGACGCGGCAGGTGCCACATTCCATGCACCCGTCCGGCGTAATCTCAACCTGCCCGCTGTCGCTCACCGCATAGCAGCCCGCCGGACACACGCGCGTCAGGCTCAGAAGGGCGTCAGACGGCACCTCGTGCGGTTTCACTTTGATGTGGGGGCGTCCCGCGTCGACAAGATACCGGTTCTGGTAGAGCTTGTCCTCGACCCGGACGGCAGGCTCGGTGGCAGCAGTCATTTGAGGCTCCTTTTTCTAGCGTCCGGCAACCCTCCTCTCGAGAGGATGCCGCCGAGCGCGGGTGCTTGGAGGCAGTCGATCCCTAGTGCGTCAACGCCACGCGCGCGCCATGGTCCAGGCGTCGGAGAGAAGTCCGGTGAAGCTCCGCGTTTTGACGAATGACTTCACGATCTCGTTCTCCTTCGCCTTCTTATCGACGCCGTCGACGCGGAACCACGTCTGCATGGCCTGGCTCAGAAGGTGCGGATAGGTCGTGAAATAGTGCTTGTTGTGCAGTGCGCCCGGAAGGTCCTTGTATTTCTTCATGTCCTTCATGACGAAGGTGGCGTCGAGCATCTGCTTGTAGCGCGAAAGGTTCTCGGCCGTCGGTGCCTCGCGGCGCGACTTGACCTGGAAGACCGCCTCGCCTGCGATCCGTCCGGTGGTCATCGCGAGGTTCGAGCCTTCGCGATGCACGGCATTGACGAACTGGCCGGCATCGCCGACCACCACCCAGCCATGGCCGAAGAGCTGCGGTATGGCGTTGTACCCGCCCTCCGGAATCATGTGCGCAGCATATTCCTTGACCTCGGAACCGGTGAGTAGCGGCTTGACCGAAGGATGCTGCTTGAACCGCTCTAGCAGCCCGTACGGTGTCTCCTTCGTCTCGGCGAAGTCGGACACGAGGCAGCCGATGCCGACCGAGAGAGATTCCTTGTTGGTGTAGATGAACGCCGTGCCGGTCATGCCCTTGGTGATGGTACCAGCCGCCTCGATGACGACGCCCTCGTCGCCCTCGAGGTTGAAACGGCTCTCGATCGTCTCACGGGGGATGAAGTGCATCTCCTTGACGGCGAGAGCGACGGTCGAGGGTTTCGGCACGGATCGCAGACCGGCGCGCTCGCCCAATAGGCCGTTGACGCCCTCGGCGAGCACAACCACGTCGGCTCTGATGAATCCGCCGAGGCGGTCGGTGCGAACGCCAATCACACGGCCGTCGACCTCCTGCACGAGCTCGGTCACCGTCGTCTCGCATATGACGATGGCACCTGCAGCCTGTACGCGCCTCGAGAACCATTTGTCGAACGGGGCCCGAATGATCGTGTAGCGGTTCGGCTTCTCCTCGTTGAAGTCCTCCGACCGGTATTGCATGGACGACGTCGAGCGGTCGTCCATCATCCATAGCCTTTGCTCGATGACGTGGCGCTCGAGCGGCGCATCCTCGCGAAAGTCCGGGATCAGCTTGTCGAGAGCATCGGCGTAAAGGATAGCCCCCTGCACGTTCTTCGAGCCTGGATATTCGCCGCGCTCGAGCTGCAGCACCTTCATGCCGCGCTGCGCCATGGTCAGCGCACAGGCGTTCCCCGCCGGACCGGCACCGACGACGATAGCATCGAATTTCTCGTCGATCATGGGCGTATCTCCAGTTGACGCGAAGCTCAGCCTGCAAGCAGGTCGTGACGATGGACGGACAACCGTCGGTCGAAGGCGGCTTTGAGCGCCGGCAGCACCTTCATGGCGTCGGCGACGACGCCCAGGTGCGCGAAGTCGAAGATCGGCGCGTTCTTGTCGGTGTTGATGGCCACGATGAGGTCTGCGCCTTCGACGCCGACTCGGTGTTGGATGGCGCCCGAGATGCCAGCGGCGATATAGAGCTTCGGGCGGATGGTCTTGCCGGTCTGACCGATCTGGCGGTCGGCGGCGATCCAGCCCTTCTGCACGAGCGGACGGGATCCGCCGTACTCGGCGCCGAGCGCCGACGCCAGGCCCCGGATCAGCTGATAGTTCTCAGCCGACTGCAGGCCGAGCCCACCGGCGACGACGATGTCGGCATAGGCGAGATTGGCCTTCCCGACCGCGCGGTCAGGAACGAACGACAACACCTTGGTCACGATCTCGTCCTCGATGAGATTGGGAACCACGGTGATGATGCGCCCTGTCCGTCCGGCCTGCCGCTCGGGCATGGCCATGACGCGGGGGCGCACGGTCGCCATCTGCGGCCGGAAGTTCAGCGTGTAGATGGTGCAGAGTAGCGAACCGCCGAACGTCGGACGGGTTGCGGCGAGACTCTTGTCGCCATCGACGGCAAGCTCGGTCGAATCGGCGGTGAGGCCGGTCTTGAGCGTGGTAGCGACGGAGCCTGCGAGATCGCGGCCAAGGGTCGTGGCGCCGAGGAGCAGGATCTCCGGCTTGTACGTATCGACGAGCTCGGTGAAAACGCGCGTGTAGGGGTCGTTGCGGTAGTCGGCGAGGACGGGGTGTTCTACGAGATAGGCAACGTCGGCGCCGTAGGCGAAGCACTCGTCGGCCGCGGCCCTGGCCGCAGCACCCGGCGCTCCTATCACGATGCCCGCCAGCTCGACGCCGAGCTTGTCAGCGAGCTTGCGGCCCTCTCCCAATAGCTCCCAGGAGACGGGATGGACCTCACCGCGCTCGAGCTCCACAAACACCCAGACGTGCTTGTACTGCCTGAAATGCTCGGAGAGCTCCGCCTTCATACCGGCGCGACCTCCAGCCGGCGCGGGCGTTGCAGGCTTCGATGGGGACGTGCTCATGGCTCTTGCTCCGCCGTTTCATGCCCCCCTTAAGGGGCGCCGCGTGCCGTATCAGTAGCCCTGTTGCGCCTTCGCAAGCTCTTCCTCGAGCTTGGGTAGGTGCGCGAAAATCTCGTCCACGAGCGTCGTGCCGGAGATCTCGAGGCTCAAGTTGGCGACCTCGATGATCTTCGCCTTCTCCGCTCGCGGGGTCGGCGCGAACACTCGCTTGACGACCGTCGGCGAGCCCTTCAAGCCGCACTTCCCGAGGTCTGTGATGCCGGCATCGGCCGCACTCCACTTGACGATCTCGGCGCGCGCGGCCCGCATGGCGTCTCCCATCGTGCCGCGGCGGATGTCGCAGGTGCCTTCCAGCATGGCAACGAGGCACGGCAACTTCGTCCTCAACGTCTGCACGCCGCCTTCGGCCCGGCGCTCGACGGTGACCTCGCTGGCCTCGAGATCGACCTCGGCAATGCGAGAAACGTATGTCAGCTGTTGCAGATCCAGCCGCTTGGCGATGCCCGGTCCCACCTGGGCGGTATCGCCGTCGATAGTCTGCTTGCCGGTGAAAACCATCTCCGGTCTACCCCACGTGGCACCGATACGTTCGATGGCGGACGCGAGCGCAAACGATGTCGCGAGCGTGTCAGAGCCGGCGAAGAAGCGGTCGGTGAGAAGCACGGCGCGGTTGGCGCCGAAGGTCAGCGCCTTCCTCAGGCTATCCTCCGCCATTGGCGGGCCCATGGTCAGAACCGTCACCTCGCCGCCGTGCTTGTCGCGCAGCTGCATTGCCTGCTCGAGCGCAAAGAGATCATAGGGATTGATGATCGTCGGAACACCCTGGCGCATGATGGTGTTCGTGACCGGGTGGACGCGGATCTGTGCCGAGTCGGGGACTTGCTTGATGCAGACGACGATGTGCATCGCGGTCTCCTGTGGCTCCATCTGCTGTGGAATTGGCAAGCCTCGTGCCAACTGCCACCGGCGCGCGCAAGCATTGGAATCACGAGGGTTATTGCGCTTTGCTGCGGCCGGGGTCGCGTCCGATACCTCACATGCAAAGGACCGTGTCGCGAACCCGACAATGGTCTTGCGGCAAAGAAGAAGGGCCGCCAGCAATGCCAGCGGCCCCTCAAGATCGGACGTCTCCTCACTCGA
>JAGVSR010000143.1 GCA_019137195.1 Alphaproteobacteria bacterium | reverse complement strand
AACCCGGCCGCCGAGCGCTACACGGAAGCCCGCCTCACGTCCGTCGCCGCCGAGCTTCTCGACGGCATCGACGAGGAGACGGTCGACTTCCGGCCGAACTACGACGAGCGGAAGCTGGAGCCGGTGGTGCTCCCGGCCGCGTTTCCGAACCTTCTTGCCAACGGCTCTGCCGGTATCGCCGTCGGCATGGCGACCAACATCCCTCCGCACAACGTGGACGAGCTGTGCGCTGCGCTCCTTCATCTCATCAAGCACCCGAACGCGACCATCGAGAAGCTCGTCGAGATGGTGCCGGGTCCCGACTTCCCGACCGGCGGCGTCATCGTCGAGCCGCGCGACGCCATCGTCGAGGCTTACAAGACCGGCCGCGGCGGCTTCCGCATTCGCGCAAAATGGAGCAAGGAGGAGACGGGGCGCGGCGGCTACCAGATCGTCGTCACCGAGATCCCGTACCAGGTGCAGAAGGCGAAGCTGGTCGAGAAGATCGCCGAGCTTTTGACCGAGAAGAAGCTGCCGCTCCTGGGCGACGTGCGCGACGAGAGCGCCGAGGAGATCCGGCTCGTGCTCGAGCCGAAGACCCGCACCATCGATCCCCTGCTCCTGATGGAAAGCCTGTTCCGGCTGACCGAGCTCGAGGTGCGCTTCGGTCTCAACATGAACGTGCTGTCCTCGGGACAGGTGCCAAACGTCCTGTCGCTGAAGGACGTCTTGAGGCAGTGGCTCGAGCACCGCGTCGAGGTGCTGGTCCGGCGCTCGAACTTCCGCCTCAAAAAGATCGAGCACCGGCTCGAGGTCCTGGACGGCTATCTCGTCGCCTACCTGAACATCGACGAGGTGATCCGCATCGTCCGCTATGAAGACGATCCCAAGGCGAAGCTAATCAAAAAGTTCAGCCTCACCGAGGTCCAGGCCGACGCGATCCTCAACCTCCGGCTCAAGAGCCTGTCCAAGCTCGAGGAGGTCGAGATCAAGGCCGAGCACGACAAGCTCTCCAAGGAGCGTCGTGAGCTGAAGAGCCTCTTGAAGTCCGAGGACCTGCAGTGGGAGCGCATCACCGAGGAGGTGAAGGCCACACGCGAGCGCTATTCCAAGAAGACCGAGATCGGCCGTCGCCGCTCCTCGTTCGCCGACGCGCCCGAGATCGATGTCGACCTCGACGAGGTCCTGACCGAAAAAGAGCCCATCACGGTCATTCTCTCCGAGAAGGGCTGGATCCGTGCCCTGAAGGGCCACCAGGACGACCTCGCCAAGCTCGACTTCAAGCAGGGCGACGGGCTGAAATGTGCCGTCAAGGCGCAGACGACCGACAAGCTCATTCTGTTGGCCACCAACGGCCGCTTCTTCACCCTGGAAGCGAGCCAGCTCCCGGGCGGTCGCGGTCACGGCGAGCCGGTGCGCCTCATGGTCGACCTCGAGGAGAACTGCGACTTCGTCGAGTGCTTCGTGCATGACGCCAGCCGTAGGCTGCTCGTCGCCTCGTCGGGCGGTTACGGCTTCATCGTGCCCGAGGAGGAGGTGGTTGCCGCAACCAGGAAGGGCAAGCAGATCCTCAACGTGGCCGACGGCGAGGAGGCTGCGGTCGTAGTGCCGGTCGACGGCGACACCGTAGCGACCATCGGCGAGAACCGAAAGCTCCTGGTATTCCCGGCGGACGAGGTGAACGAGATGGCGCGCGGCAAGGGCACCATCCTGCAGCGCTTCAGCTCGGGCGGTCTCTCGGACGTGCGTGTGTTCGCCAAGAAGGAAGGCCTCACCTGGACCGACGCCGCGGGCCGCCTCTTCACGCTGCCGTGGAGTGACCTCAAGGACTGGGCCGGCAGCCGCTCGCAGGCCGGCCACGTCGCACCCAAGGGCTTCCCGCGCTCGAACAAGTTCGGGCCGCGGTTCTGATCACTTCCTGTCCACTCCATGGCCGGGCCTGACCCGGCCATCCAGGGGCCACGAGCGCGATCGAGCATAGTCTGCTGGATGGCCGGCTCGCAGGCCGGCCATGACGTGCAGCCAGCTATCCCTACGCACGGAACAGCACGGCATAATCCGTATAGCCGCGGTGCAGGCGCTCGAAGCGGACCTGAAGGCCGTGGCGGGCAGCGGTCTCGCGCACTTTCGCTTCCAGGTCGGCACGCGGCTTCACCGTGTAATGGGCGAGGAAAGCGTAGAGCGCGCGTTTGAAGGCGGCAGGCAGCCGCTCGCATTGGCCGAAGTCGACGATGTGCAGCTCGCCCTTGGGCCCGAGAAGCGAGGCCGCGTGCTCGAGCGCCCGTTCCCAGCCGGGGATCATCGACAGCGCGTACGAGATGAAGACGCGGTCGAAGGTGGAGAGGCCGACGGTGCGCGAGGCGTCGAAGCTCGTGGCGTCGCCTTGGGCGAGCCGGATGCGGTTCGCGAGCCCTTGCCGCGCGACCGACGAGCGCGCTGTCGCCAGCATGGCGTTCGAGACATCGACGCCGAACAGCCTCGCCTCGGGGTAGCGCCGCGCGGCCCGGACCAGATTCCACGCCGTGCCGCAGCCGATCTCGAGAACGCTCGCGTCGCGGACCGGAGCGAGATTGCGGATGAGATGGCGCCGGCCGATCAGGTAATGAGTCCGCGTGCTGTCGTAGATGTACCGCTGCCACCGGTAGTGGCGGTCCATCCGCATCTCATCGGAGAGACTATGGATCGTCGTCATGTCAGTCCTTCCTCACGTAGAGGTGGAAGCCGCCGTAGATGGCCGAGCGGTCGCGCTCGTTGAGGTCGGCCGACTGCTCTGATCGGTACTCCCAGCGTTCCAGGATCTCCTCCGGCACACGGCCCGGCAGGATCGTACGGCGCCCGGCAGTACGGAAGATCACCCGTGCGCCGGGCCGTGCCGTTCGGCCGATCTCCCGCCACAACGCCGCGAGCGCTGCGTCGTCCATCCAATCCTGGGCGTCGAGCAGAACGTAGCGGTCCGTGCTCTGCGCCGGCAGGCTCGCCAGATGGTCGGTGAAGGAGGCGTGGCGCACGGTGGCGAGCGGCGCATTCTTGCGCACCGTCGCAAAATGAGGGGCGGCGAGATAAGGCGGCACGGGACCCAGCCCGTCGGCGGCGTAGCCGCGGAAGAACGCAGCCCAAGCGAAATAGTTGCGATTGAGCGGCGTGCCGCAGGCGAGCTTGCGCAGCCGCTCCTCGACGACCTCGTGCATGGGGGGCGGAATGCCGAGACCGAACAGCGACGCCCGCCGGTCGAGCAGTCTGCGCACGATCGGCTTCTCGAACAGCGGCTTCAGCTCGCGCTCGTAGATCGTGCGCTGCTCGTCGAGCGTTTCCGCCTCGAGCATGATCCTGGGATCGGCGCCCAGGAGGCGCGAGACGAGGTGCGCTGTGCCGATGAAGCGGCCGAGCAGGCCATACCGGTAAAATCCCTTCGAGAAGCGCTCGATGCGCCGGCGCCCGAGGTGATCGCGCCCGTTCCAGTAGGCGAGCGTACTGGCGTCGAGGTGCGGTGCAAGGTGGGTATCGAAGGCCGCCACGTTGGCGCGCGAGGCGGCGTTGCCAAACAGGCGGAAGAAGTCCTCATAAGTCGGGAGGTGGCGGGCGGCCGCGAGCTTGAGGCGGACGAGCGCGACGTGCGCCGTGTTGAGATCGACGGCCGTGATCTCGACCGGCGCGGCGGCGAGATACGAGAGCACGTTGCAGCCACCCGACGCGATCGTGACCATGCGATGGCCGGGGGCGAGCGCCAGGGCCTCGAGGTCGATTTCCGGGTCCTCCCAGATCTGCGCGTAGACGAGGCGCGAGAACGCGAGGGTGAACGCACGCTCATTGAGGCCTTCTTTGGATAGGAGGCGGCTCTGGTGTACGGCGCCGGAAAGAAGGTCGAGCGTGCTGGGGGCCGGTGGCTGTCCGATCTCGTAGGCATTGGCAGCGGTCATGCGGGCGTTGCTCCCATTGAGTTCATATTGCGCGGACATCCGATGTCAGGTCCGCTCACGCAGCGGCCGGGAGTGGAACGCGGACGTCGGCGGATGCGGGCGCTTCCGGTCTCGCGTGCCAGCGATGGACGATCATCTCGCCATCCATGGTCTCGACGATCCAGGTGCAGCTCTCCACCCAGTCACCGCAGTTCAGGTAGTGGATGCCGTCGATCATCCGGTCGGCGGCGGTGTGGATGTGACCACAGACGATGCCTTGCGCGTTCTCGCGCCGCGCGACGTCGGCGAGCGCCGTTTCGAACTCGCCGATGAAGCTCACCGCCCCTTTGACGCGGCTCTTGAGAAAGGCCGACAGCGACCAGTAGCCGAGCCCGAGGTGGGTGCGAAGCCAGTTGAGCGGACGGTTGAGCCAGATGGCGGCCTCGTAGCCGCGATCGCCGAGGAAGGCGAGCCAGCGCGCATAGCGCACGACGACGTCGAACTCGTCCCCATGCATGACGAGGTAGCGCCGTCCGTCCTTGCGCTCGTGGATGGCGTCGCGCACGATCTCGACCGCACCGAAGTGATGGCCGCAGAAGTCGCGCAGGCCCTCGTCGTGGTTTCCGGGGATGTAGACGATGCGCGCACCCTTGCGTGCCTTGCGCAACAGCTTCTGCAATACGTCGTTATGGGGTTGCGGCCAGTGCGGGCCGCGGCGCACCTTCCAGAAGTCGACGATGTCGCCGACGAGGTACCAGACGTCGGCTTCGGTCTCCTTCAGGAAGTCGAGCAGTGCGCTTGCCTGGGACGACTTGGTGCCGAGGTGGAGGTCTGAAATGAAGACCGCCCGATAGTGCCGGCTGGCCGGCTTTTCATCCGAATGGGCCCGGCCTTCCGGGCTCCCCTCGCGCTCACGTCTCATGCGCGGTCTCCTTGCTCTTCTATGTCGAGGAGCACGGAACAGGAGTCGCGTTTCAGGATTGTGACAACAGAAGCGGACGCGAGAATGCCGCAGAGCGAGCAGGCGAGGGTAGCCTTTCCCTCAACCCCTATCCAGGTGGGAGGACGAGGGAACCCTACCCTCACGGACGGCCCGAGCGTCGTTAAGTGCCTCGTGTCGCCCTGCAACCGCACCCATGGGAATGGGCAGGCGTGCGGCTCGGGCTAGTAGGCCAGGGGAGCGGCTAGACTTCCACCTTTCCCGCCATCTTCAACGCAAACGCATAGTCGACGGCGAGCTCGCGCAGCGCTTCGAAGCGGCCCGAGGCGCCGCCGTGACCTGCGCTCATGTTAACCTTCAAGTAAATGGGGCTGGGCCCGGTGTTCATCGTGCGCAGCTTCGCGACCCATTTCGCCGGCTCCCAGTAGGTGACGCGCGGGTCTGTAAGCCCGCCGAACGCGAAGATCGCCGGATAGGCCTGCGGCTTGACGTTCTCGTAGGGGCTGTAGCTGCGGATGATCTCGAAGTCCTTGGCGCTCTCGATCGGGTTGCCCCACTCTGGCCATTCTGGCGGCGTGAGCGGCAGGTCCTTGTCGAGCATGGTGTTCAATACGTCGACGAACGGCACGTCGGCGATGATGGCGAGGAAGAGGCCGGGAGCGCGGTTGGCGATCACGCCCATCAGCATGCCGCCCGCTGAGCCGCCGTGGGCAACGATGCGGCCGCGTCTCGTGAGCCCAACTTCGACGAGGTACTCGCCAGCCGCGATGAAGTCGGTGAAGGTGTTGGTCTTCCTTTCGTGCTTGCCG
>JAGVSR010000113.1 GCA_019137195.1 Alphaproteobacteria bacterium | reverse complement strand
GCCGTTGAGGATGCCGGACAGAGCAAGAGGCCGACACAGAATCTCCGGAAACAGCTGATGGAGATGATCTTGAGTCGACAGCCGAAGGATAGCGAGCTAAAGGTGAACGTGGACCTGGATGGATTGGCCGACGTGCTGGAAGCCAGGCTGAAGGGGCTGATAAAGCAGAAGGCAGGGCATGAACCAGGGCCAACGCCTGAGCCAGAGCCAACGCCTGAACCCGAACCGGAGGACAACAAGCTGCAAAATCTAATGACGGCACTATTTGCCGTGAAGGAGGATTAACTGTGAAGAACATGGATCTGCTGGTAAAGCAGAAAGCTGACATTGTTGCGAAAATCAACCAGGCCGTCAAGGACGGCAACGAGAAGACCTTTTCGGAGGCCTTTATCGCGTACACCGACATGCTGCAGGAGGCCGTGCTAGCCGAGGCCAAGGGGCTTGTAGCGGCAGCGGACAACCAAATCCTTAGCGGTCGTGGTGCGCGCCCGCTCACCAGCGAAGAGAACAAATACTACCAGGGGCTGATCAACGCCCTGAAGTCCGGCAATCCGAAACAGGCATTGACCGACTTCAATGTGATTCTGCCCGTTACCGTGATCGATGCTATTTTCGAAGATCTGACCGAAGATCATCCGTTGCTTGATGCGGTCAACTTCATGCCGACCGGGGCGCTGGTGGAAATCCTTGTCAACACACAGGACGGCAGGCACCTGGCCACCTGGGATCAGCTTTGTAGCGAGATCGTCAAGGAGCTTACCGGGGGCTTCAGAAAGCTCGATCTGACGCAGAAGAAGCTGTCGGCGTTTCTGCCGATTTGCAAGGCGATGCTTGATCTCGGCCCTGCGTGGCTCGATAGGTATGTGCGGGTTATCTTGGCCGAGGCGATTGCCAATGGGCTTGAGAGCGGGATCATCGATGGCTCCGGGCTGGACGAACCCACCGGCATGCGGCGCGATCCCAATTCTGCGCTGGATCCAGTTGACGGCTACGGCCTGATAGCCAGCATTCCATTCAACGAGATTTCGCCGGCGACTTACGGCGCGTTATTGGCAGAGCTGTCGGTTTCGCCGAACGGCCTGAATCGGAAGATTTCGGAAGTGATCTTTATAGTCAACCCGCTTGACTATTTCACAAAGATCATGCCCGCCACATCGTTCCGACGGCCAGATGGCACATATGCTTACGACATTTTCCCGTTCCCAACTCGCGTGATTCAGTCGGTGTACCAGCCTGTTAACGAGGCGATCATCGGACTGCCAAAGCGCTACTTCATGGGCCTTGGAACTAGCAAGGGCGGGAAGATCGAATACTCCGACGAGTATCGGTTCCTTGAGGATGAGCGGGTATACCTGACCAAGCTCTACGGCAATGGTATGCCGCTTGACAGCCGTTCGTTCCGCAGGCTGGACATTCAGAACCTGGTCCCGGCAGTGCCGCGAGTATTCGTCGCCAACGATCCGCTTAACGTTGCAGGCCCCGTGACAATTGATGGTCAGCCGATTGAAATAACGGGCTTCGAGGATGCGCGTCTGGCCAGCCTGAAGATCGGTAGTCTAACCCTGTCTCCGACGTTCAACAAGAGCGTGATGGTCTACACGGTTTCCACCACTGACGCCACCAACACCATCACCGCAGTTGCTAAGGACGGCGAGGCGGATATCGCCATAAAGGTGAATGATGCCGCTCACACCAACGGCACGCCGGCTACGTGGGATGCGGGGGCCAACGAGGTCGAAGTCACCGTGACCAACGGCGCCGAGACCGAGACCTACACGGTCACCGTGACGAAGAGCGAATAGGACGACCAAACGACCAATGCGCGTAAGCCCCATCTACTTGGTGGGGCTTACGTTGTTTGAAAGGCAGGCGATACGCCATGCTGCAAGCAGTCAAAAACTATCTAAAAATCGCTTGGAACGATGAGGACTCTCACATCCAAGGGATCATCGACCGAGGGCAGGCGTATCTCAATGATCTGACAGGCGCGGAGCTGGATTATGAGACCGACGGACAGCCCAAGGCCTTGCTGCTGGACTATTGCCGGTACGTCTACAATAACGCATCGGAGTATTTTGAAGAGAATTTTGCCAGGGAGCTTCTGCGCCTGCAGCTACAAGAGGGAATCAAGGCCATGGCTGACGAGGTGGTGCCTGATGAAGTCTAAGGCTGAAGTCATGAAAGACCTCGGCAGAGTCCGCAGGCGCAAGATCATTATCCAGCGGAAAGAGACAACGAAAGACGCAGGCGGCGACATCACGACTTCCTGGGTCGACTGGAAGACTGTCTGGGCTGAGAGAAGCAGTCTATGGGGCCGCGATTACTACGCGGCCTTGGCTGTCGGCCAGGAGCAGACCATTGAGTTCGGCATTCGCTATGTGGCGTTTCTGGACGAGCTGAAAACCGACACTCACAGGCTGGTCTATGCAGGCGATATCTACGACATTAAACAGATCGACCACCTCCAGGATGACGGCATGTGGATCAAGTTGCGGGCGGTGAGGCAGTCATGAAGGTGCGGATGAAGGTCGAAGGCGGAGATAAGATTGCCCGTAAGTTGCAGATGATGGCTGAAGAAGTCGCTCGTACACACATGCGAGAGTGCGCTCTTGCCGGGGCTGAAGTCATCCGCGCTGAAATCGAGACTACGGCACCTCGGAAAGCCGGGACACTTGCTGAAAACATCGAGAAGGAGGTCAAGAAGCAGACCAAGAGCCGGGTAGATATCCACATAGGTCCTGGCGAGGAGGCCTGGTATGGTCGGCTTGTGGAGTCCGGCCACGCGATAGTTGTGGGAGGCATACGCGTTGTAAAGCGTAGCGGGCGCGTCAGGTGGTACGGTGGCAAGAAGGTCGGCGATGTCCCGCCTCATCCATTTATGAGGCCTGCATTCGATTCAAAAACCGACGAGGCCTACGATGCATTTGAAGCCGAGCTGAAAAGGAGGCTGCGCCTATGACTGAACCGAGAAGAGCACTATATGCCCACCTCGCAGCTGACAATGGGGTCAAGGCCATAGCAGGAGACAGGATTTATCAGGGGCGAGTTCCGGCGGGAAAGGAAAAGCCCCTGATTCTGATCCAGCCTCCAATATCGGGATCCCTCAGCGAGACTTAGGAGGCGTGGCATACAAAAGGACCCGCATCCAGGTAACTGCAATGGCTAAGACGCAAAAAGACGCGGAGACAGTAGCCGATGCGGTCATTGCTGCAGTTGAGGGCTTCACTGGCACGATGGGCGGTGGCCTGGACGTGATTCTGGCAAGCGTGGACAATGACCGTCAAATTGCACAAGACGGGATTGATGAGATTTACCATCATGTTGACGTGATGATTGTGTATAAGGGGTGATGATATGGCTGAAGCAACTGGACTCGGCACTCAGTTTCTACGAGAGACTGCTGTGACCGGGGTTTTTGACGCGATTGCGCAGGTGGCAAGCATAACGCCTCCGCAGCTCACAAGAGATACAGTTGATGTTGAGGAGCTTGCGCCTGCTGATGACTTCAAGAAAAAGCTGGTCGGATTGATCGACGGTGGAGAGTTCTCAGTGACGCTGAACTTCGATCCGGAAGAGCAAGGCCACAAAGACCTTGAAGATGACTTCGCGAACGGCGTCCCATACAACTACCGCATTCAGTTCCCGTTCGACGAAACGGTCTATTCCGACGGTGGATATTACGACATTACCGGCATCGTGACGGGCTTTGCGCCTCAAGAGATCGCTGCAAGCGACGTCATGCAGGCCGAAGTGACGATTGCTGTGACTGCAAAGCCGAC
>JAGVSR010000083.1 GCA_019137195.1 Alphaproteobacteria bacterium | reverse complement strand
GCGAACGGACGCCAAGACGGTCGAGGATGTCCTGGCTGCAATCCGGGTGACAGGGACCAAGGCCGTCCACATCCAAGGGCCTGCTGATCTCGCCGTCGAGGCGGGGCTCGTGGATAATCCAGTGGTGTTCTCGACCTACGCGGGCGGCTCGTCCCGCAGCCGCCTGGCCCTTGTTCCGGCCATGGCCGAAAGCCTCGGGTTACCTTACGTCGGCCTCGATGCGTTCGGCATGGTTCTCGCGCACGACAAGGCTGTGACCAAGCGTTTGGCGCAGGATTGTGGGCTGCGGACGCCGCGCTGGCGGATCATTCATAATACAAGTGACAGCGCCCTCTGCGCACGCTTTCCGGTGCCCTACGTCGTAAAGCCGGTTGCAGAGGGGTCGTCGATGGGTATCGGGCCAGGGAATCTAATCCGCACTCCGTTCGAGGGCGGGCTGCGGGCCGCGGAGCTGCTCGAAAGGTTCGCGCAGCCGGTTCTGGTCGAGGAATTCATCGGAGGACGCGAGGTTTCGTTTCTCTCGATCGAGGCTCCGGGATCCGCCCACGAGTGCTTTGTCGAGGTCGTGATGCAAGGGCGGCCCGGCTACTTCGATGAACATCTATTCGACGCGGCGGACAAGCTCGACGGGTCGCGGCCGCATTCGATAAGCCGTATCGATGCCGAACTCAGCGAAGCTGATCGTGCAGCAATTGGCGCCTTGCTGGCTCGCATGGGGCACTACGGCTGCATCCGTGTCGATGGCAAGCTTCTCGACGGCGAGTTTCACTTTCTGGAGTTGACGCCCGACCCCTGGCTCGGCCGCGACGGGCAACTTGCAGAAGGCTTCGGTCAAGGCGGATGGACGTATGAGGACGTCATCCACGCGATTCTGATGTCAGCGCTTCAAGCGCCTCGTAATCGAGTTGCCAATGGCTGATAGCACACGGGTGATAGTCGAACCGCATCATGTAGGGGAGCTCCGTCTCGCTGCTTTGGCCCTCCCCGTATTTGACCGCCCAGTAGCGGTCGAACGAGCGGTTGCTCCAGCCGGTCGCACGTGGTCTGGCCCGCATGATCGCCGCCGCCTTGGCTTCTCCGGCGACCTCGAGGATGTTTCCGAAATTGAAGCAGGCCGTCCAGAAGATGTCGCGCTCGGCGAACTCCGGCGCATCGAGGATGGTCTCGCCGCGGCGGACGCACTCGAGGGCTGCAGGCAACTGGCCGGCCTTCCACAGGGCGATGGCCAGGTTCGACAAGATCGAGAGATCGGAGAAATCATTGCGCGACAGCCGCAAGGCTCGCCGCAAGAGCGCGATGCAGCTGTAGAAATCGGGATCTTTGTCGATGAGCATCACGAATGCCCGGTCGTTGAGGATGATGTGCTCGTTGCGCAAGTCCTCGCCGAGGATTGTCTGCGCTTCGTTGATAAGGTCGAGTGCCGTTGCAGCATCGCCGTGGCGGGCGATAAATGTTGCCGCCGAGAGGCCGGAGTAGGCCTTGCAGCGGAACATACCGATGCGATTGAACCACTCCACGCTCGCGACCGCGTACCTGGCGGCAGCCGGCTCGCCGGCGACCTCGGACAGCAATCTCAGCGCGTGGCCGACCACCGGGCTGGATCCCTCCTTGCCATGGTCGACAATTGCGGCCAGCTTCCTCTGGCAGACCGCCCAGTTGCCGCACTCGAGATCGACGCTGGCATCGATCAGATCCGCGCAAAGCTGCCACTCCGGGCCACCTTCCTTCCACAAGGCAGAAGCAAGGTTAAGTGCCTCATCGTGCTGCCCGTTCTCGAGCAGGCAGAATGCGAGGATTGCGGTCTGAATCGACGACCGCTCGGGAAGCGACTGCAGCAGGGACTGTGTGCTGCGAAAGTCATTGATGATGTAGGCGAGCATAGTCGCCCATTCAATCAGGCGTACGCGCTCGTCGGGCAGGAGGCCGTCGAACGTGCGAATGGCAGCGATGGCGAGGTCGGCATAGACAGTCTGGTCATTGGCCTCGCGGATTTGCTCCTGCATGGTCTCGAGCAGGTGCAGGAAGCGCAGGCTGTCTCGGGTCCGCGCGCACAATGCAAAAGCTCGCCGTGCCGCCTCGACGGCGGAGACAAGCTCGAACTGGTGCTCATCGAGCAGACCGACATAGGCGTCGCACAGGCCTGCTTCCGCCTTGGCGAGCAGACCGGCAATGGATGCAGTGGACTTAATGGTTTCCGCGAGATCCTCGTGCGAGAGACTGACGACCTCGGCGCGTGTCCGAACGTACCCATGCCGCCGTTCGAGGTCCAGGAGAGCCTTAATCAAAGCAGCCTGGGTGACGTGCGGACTGTCTGCGAGAGCCACGCGGGACAAGAGGCCGCGCTGGATGCCTTCAACATGGGCGGCCACAATTGCGAGCAACCAGCGCTGCAGCGACGGAAGCTCATCGATGTGATTCTCAATCGTGGACCGAATGTCGACAACGGCACTCCTTATGTCGGCTTCGGTCTCGAGCGTCCGTCCGATCCCGACGCGGTACTGAACCTCCTCGATCATGCGCAGATTTCCGTCCCAGCGGACATAATTTTCCGTCCGCAGCTCGATGCTCGACTGGGAAGCGCGGCGGAGAAGCTGCTCGAGGTGTCCGCGATCGAGCCGCAGGAGATCGATGAGGTGTGCGTTGCGTCTGCCCTTGAGCTCGCGCAGCAGGACCTTCTGATGGTCGGGATCGAAGCGATTGTCTGCGTCCGTGTACTCGAGGATCATATGCGTGTTGTCGACCTCGGTATTCATCTGCAGGAACGTTCTCAAGCTCTCGTGGTCTATCTGGTGCGCTTCGCGCACGATCACCAGCAACGGCTTCGATCTGGCAACGGCGGCAATGTACTCTCGGCAAATGGCAATCGATTCTTTCGAGTCACTGGTCAGATGGTGGGCGGCGCTGAATCGCCCCTTTGCCAGCCATCGCTCACCGTACTCGATGGCGAGGCCATAAAGGGTGCCCATGGTCGGCAGCTTCTGGAGATCGCCTTGCAGTCGCTTTCGGCGCACGTTGCGTACCCTGTCTGCTTCAAGGAACGCTTGCAGGTCCTGCCCGGTCAGGGCACTGCTGCGGGCGCTCGCATCGAGGGCGCGAGCGGTAAATTGCACAAAGAAGCCATCGTATATCCGCCGTCCGTCTGGTTTGTAACGGATCAGTGGATCGACGACCACGCTCGAGATTTCGAGGGGATTGAGACGTGTGATCAACTCGGTCGTCAGGCGCGACTTACCGTAGCCAGTCGGCG
>JAGVSR010000092.1 GCA_019137195.1 Alphaproteobacteria bacterium | reverse complement strand
ATGTAATTGAATTATTTACTGTCATGCGACAATAAACCATTGTGCGTCGTCCGGCGAATGTCGATATTCGCGCGAAATCGGAATTTGTCAGTCCACTCGTCAGAGATAAGAAAGACCCTCAGAATGGCTATCAACATCGAAAAGCTGTCGCTCAAGGATCTCAACGACCTCGAGGCGAAGCTCGCCAAGGCCAAGGCGCAGGCCCGCGACAAGGCGAAGGCCGACACGAAGGACAAGATCGACCGCATTCTCGAGGCGTCGGGTTTTTCGATCGGCGAACTCTACTCCGTGGGGCGCGGTCGCGGTCGTGGCGGCAAGTCGGCTGCCAAGTACGCCAATCCGGACGACCGCTCGCAGACCTGGACCGGCCGCGGGCGCAAGCCGAACTGGCTCAACGCCCGCCTCAGGAAGGGCGCCAACGTCGAAGATTTCGCGATCTGATCTAGTCTAGGCGCTCGATAGCGCCTTTCCGCGATGTCCGCCAGTGTCGCACCCGCATGGACGAAACCATGCGGGTGCATTCGTTTTGCATCCCTCCGCCACCTTGTGGGCACCTCGGGTCGCGGCGGCCTAGCGCCCGATCCGCGGTATTTGTTCTCGCCGCCGTGTCGCTTGTGCTCACATCGGTGTCGTAGAGCGTGCCCGCCCGGGCGGCGGGCGATCCATTGTGCTGCGCGCGTCGGTTGGACGCCCACTCAGTCGTCCCATACGGTCTCGAAAGAGAGACGGTGGGTCGGCTCCGTGCCTGGCTCCGCAAAGATGGCACGGTCGTCTGCTTGCCGGTGGGCACGAGCGCGATGCCGCCGATATGGGAAGGGGGCTCGTGCTTCGAAAAAATGCCGGGATGCTCAGATTTCGTCGATTATGCGCCCCTTTCACCCGCTGTCGAAGGTTTCCGTCCACTCGCGCCATTGTGTATGCGAGGCTCGGACGGCAACTTCTGCTTGCGTCCAAATTGAGATTTGTACTGGTCGCGAGCGCCAAGCCGGCCGGCATTGCCTGACCCGCGAGTTGGCGTCTTAGCCCCCTCCATCTGCTATGCCACTTTCGCTCAGGCTGATTTTGGCAGAAGGGCCAGCATCCGCTCAGCCTCTTTCGCCGGATCGATCGCGCGCAGAGTGCGCAGACGCGGCCGGGACGACGAACACGCCGCACGTATTGTTCGCTGGCTCGTCCGAGCCTGGCACCTTCCATGAATTTGCCCGCGTTTACAGCGATGAATTGAATGGCCCCGACGCAGCCTGTCTCGGTGTCGACGCTGAGAGCCCATGCGGCTTCCCTGCGCTGGCCGGCTATGGACCGGCCGACTGGACCACTGGTGGTGCTCAGCTGTCTCAGCTAACGAGTTTGGCACTCGACTCTTGACACTGCTAACAGCCCTCCCATATACGGGGCGCGCGGGGGGCGAGCAGGATCGGCTTCGGCCGTCCGACACCCCTAGCGTCGATGGCGTCTCCTGCGGGGCATTTGGCTCCGGCCGTCGAACCAAACAGAAATCATATCAAGAGGTTGACCCATGAAGTTCCGTCCTCTCCATGATCGCGTCGTGGTCAAGCGGATCGAGGAAGACACCCGCACGGCCGGCGGCATCATCATACCGGATACGGCCAAGGAGAAGCCCCAGCAGGGCGAGGTGATCGCAGCCGGCCCGGGCGCCCGTGACGACGCCGGCAAAGTCAATCCGCTCGACGTCAAAGTCGGCGACCGCGTGCTGTTCGGCAAGTGGTCGGGCACCGAGGTCAAGATCGACGGCGAGGAGCTCCTCATCATGAAGGAGAGCGACATCCTCGGCGTCCTCGAGGGCAAGGCCACGACGACAAAGGCCGCCGCCTGATCTCGATTGCGTGAGGTCGACCTTTGAACGTGAGCGGCCTCACGAGCCCACCGTCTCACCACTTCCCAGTTTACGGATTCACCAACGGAGTAGCCACCAATGGCAGCCAAAGACGTCAAGTTCTCCCAGGATGCCCGCGAGCGTATGCTGCGCGGTGTCGACATCCTTGCCAACGCAGTGAAGGTGACGCTCGGCCCCAAGGGCCGCAACGTCGTCATCGAGAAGAGCTTCGGCGCCCCCCGCATCACCAAGGACGGCGTCACCGTCGCCAAGGAGATCGAGCTCGAGGACAAGTTCGAGAACATGGGCGCGCAGATGCTGCGCGAGGTTGCCTCGAAGACCGCCGATCTGGCCGGTGACGGCACCACGACCGCGACCGTGCTTGCCCAGGCCATCGTGCGCGAGGGCGCCAAGTCGGTCGCCGCTGGCGCCAACCCGATGGACCTGAAGCGCGGCGTGGACCAGGCGGTCGCCTCCGTCGTCGAGGAGCTGAAGGCGAAGTCGAAGAAGGTGACCTCGAACGACGAGATTGCCCAGGTTGGCACCATCTCCGCCAATGGCGACGCCGAGGTCGGCAAGATCATTGCCGAGGCCATGAAGAAAGTCGGCAACGAGGGCGTCATCACGGTGGAGGAGGCGAAGAGCCTCGAGACCGAGCTCGACGTGGTCGAGGGCATGCAGTTCGACCGCGGCTATCTCTCGCCCTACTTCATCACCAACGCCGAGAAGATGATCGTCGACCTCGAGAGCCCCCATATTCTCATCCACGAGAAGAAGCTCTCGGGGCTGCAGGCCATGCTGCCGGTTCTGGAAGCCGTGGTGCAGACGGGTAAGCCCCTTCTCATCATCGCCGAGGACGTCGAGGGCGAGGCACTCGCCACGCTCGTCGTCAACAAGCTGCGTGGCGGCTTGAAGGTCGCGGCCGTCAAGGCCCCGGGCTTCGGTGACCGCCGCAAGGCCATGCTCGAGGACATCGCCGTCCTGACTGGCGGCACGGTGATCTCCGAGGATCTCGGCATCAAGCTCGAGACCGTTACCTTGAAGATGCTCGGTACGGCCAAGAAGGTGACGATCGACAAGGACAACACCACGATCGTCGACGGCGCCGGGAAGAAGGCCGAGATCGAGGCCCGCGTGAAGCAGATCAAGGCGCAGATCGAGGAGACCACCTCGGACTACGACCGCGAGAAGCTGCAGGAGCGTCTCGCCAAGCTCGCGGGCGGCGTGGCCGTCATCAAGGTCGGCGGCGCTACCGAGATCGAGGTGAAGGAGCGCAAGGACCGCGTCGACGACGCCCTGCACGCGACCCGTGCGGCTGTCGAGGAGGGCGTGGTGCCCGGCGGCGGCGTGGCACTCGTGCGCGCCATCAAGGCCCTCGAGAGCCTCAAGGCCGAGAACGAGGACCAGAAGGTCGGCATCCAGATCGTTCGCAAGGCGCTGTCGACGCCGGCCCGCCAGATCTTCCAGAACGCGGGCGAGGACGGCTCGGTCGTGGTCGGCAAGATCCTCGAGAACTCGAAGTACGCGTTCGGCTACAACGCCCAGACGGGCGAGTACGGTGACCTCGTGGCTGCCGGCGTCATCGACCCGACCAAGGTCGTGCGCTGCGCCCTGCAGGACGCTGCGTCGGTCGCCGGCCTCCTCATCACCACCGAGGCCATGGTCGCCGACAAGCCGAAGAAGGACGCCCCGGCGATGCCGATGGGTGGCGGCGGCATGGGTGGCATGGGCGGCATGGACTTCTAAGGTCCAGGCTGTCGCCCGGCCACGCGGGCCGGGCCGATGCTCGCACACAAAATCTCGAGGGGCCGGACCGGCAGGGTCCGGCCCCTTTTTCGTGAGGGATTGAGGGCCTATGTTGAAGAGGGAGGCATTCAGCTCGTTTCAACGGAGGCAGACCCATGCAAGCCGTCGAGATTCAGGACCATGCCCGCAAGATGATGGCAGCGCACGGCCCCAAAGCAGTTGCGGAAGCGGCGCAAAAGGCAAAGTCCTACGAGGACGCCGGCGACAAGGAGCAGGCCAAGGACTGGCGGCGGATCGAGGCTGCGTTGCGACAAATGCAGGGGCCGAGGATGACCTGACCGTTTCAGGCTGGCGGTTCGCGACATGGCGGCGCCGCGTGCTTGATCGAGGTCACGTGAGCCGGTCGTCGTTCCGGCTCGCAAACCATAATCGACGATCGCGGGCGTCGGCGGCGCCGGAGCGGCTAGGGTGCGGTGCCCGCTGCCACGGCGACCGTCGTCCCGGTCGGCGAGTGGGGCGGCGTTCCCGCATGGGGAGAGCGTCCTTTGGGGGCTGGTCGGAGCAGCCGATTGGCGCTAGAGGAGGCGCGAACCATCCAACCGACGCGCTTCATCCGGAGGCCATTTGCAATGACTGAACGCATCGAGGACATCGCCCGCGCCATGGTGGCTCCGGGGAAGGGCATTCTGGCAGCGGACGAAAGCTCTGGCACCATCAAGAAGCGCTTCGACAAGATCAGCCTCGCCTCGACCGAGGACGCCCGCCGAGACTACCGCGAGATGCTGTTCCGTTCGACGGAAGCCATGAAGAACAACGTCTCGGGTGTCATCCTCTACGACGAGACCATCCGCCAGAAGGCGAAGGACGGCACGCCCCTCGTCGACATCATGAAGGCCGCGGGCTCGATCCCCGGCATCAAGGTCGACACCGGCGCCAAGGCGCTGCCCGGACCGACGGCCAAGATCGAGACGATTACCGAAGGTCTCGACGGTCTCCGCGAGCGCCTCGCCGAGTACTACAAGCTCGGCGCACGGTTCGCCAAATGGCGCGCGGTGATCGCGATCGCCGACGGCTGCCCGACCTGGAACTGCGTGAAGGCCAACGCGCACGCGCTCGCCCGCTATGCCGCGCTGTGCCAGGAGGCTGGCATCGTGCCGATCGTCGAGCCCGAGGTGCTGATGGACGGCGAGCAGTCGACCCACGACATCGACGAGTGCTATCGCGTCACCGAATGGACGCTGCGCACGGTGTTCCGCGAGCTCTACGATGCGCGCGTCGTGCTCGAAGGAATGGTGCTGAAGCCCAACATGGTCATCGCCGGTCAGAAGTCTGCGAAACAGGCGTCCGCCCAGGAGGTCGCCGAGAAGACGCTGCGCTGCTTGCGCTCGACGGTTCCGGCGTCGGTGCCTGGCATCGCATTCCTGTCCGGTGGCCAGTCGGACGAGGCTGCGACCGAGCATCTCTCGATCATGAATGCCATCGGCGGCAACCCGTGGCCGCTTACCTTCTCCTACGGCCGGGCACTGCAGGCAGCCGCGCTGAAGGCCTGGGGCGGCAAAACGGAGAACGTCGCCGCCGGCCAGCGCGCGTTCGCCCATCGCGCCAGGATGAATGGCCTTGCCGCGCTCGGAAAGTGGGAGGCCAAGCTCGAGAAGGCGGCGTGATCTCCGAGCACGACCTTGGCCGAGCGAGGCGAAGGCCGAGGAGGCTCGGCATCGCGAGAGCGCGCCGGGTCTCCTGAAGCGTCGCTCGCGCATCCGGTCGGCGCACCAGCGCTCCGTCAGCGACCGGCGAGACGTTTGGCGAAATCGAAGAGGCGCGGGTAGGACCGCGCCTTTTCCTTTGCGCGGGCGAGAAGCGCCGCAGGGCGCGCCTTGAAAGTCAACGGGATCGTGAGGTCGACGAGGGGCGCCGCCTCGGCGCCGAGGCCGTCTTTGAAGGCGTAGGCGCCGATCCCCATGTCGAACGTGCGGACGCCGCGTGCGAGGAAGTAGCGCATGGCTTCGAGCACGATGAGGCGGCCCGGGGAGAGCTGGCGCCAGGCATCGCCTGCGGTCGAGATGCGCAGCAAGGTAAACGCGGATCCGTGCGTGACGCCGAAGAGCGTGGCGATTGTCTCGCCCTCGACCGTAAGCTTGAAAAGATGGGCGAAGCCGAGGCGCGAGCCTTCGTCCATGAGACGCTCGTAGAAGGAGACGTACTCGGGGCGGTCGAGAAAATATGCGTCGCCGGCACGCTCGCGGCGTGCGCGCTGCTGAAGCGTCAGCGCGGTATAAGCCGCAACGATCTCGTCGTCCGTCTCAGCGCGGTGAAAGACCCACCTGCCTGCCTTCTCGAGAAGGCGATAGCAGCGCTCTGCCTCCTTGCGATACTTCTTGCCGCGCGCGCGAAGGTAATCCTCGACCGTGCCGTCGAGCGTCACCGCGTGGGCGGCATGGCGGGATGGCAGGGTGCCGGGCAGCAGGACCAGCGGATTGACACGTGCGCCAACCTGCTCCGGCATGGTCGTGAAGCGGACGAGATCGATGCCTGAAAGGCGTGAGGCGATGCACTGCCACATCCGTGCTGCCTCGGCAGCGGTGGTCGGTGCGCCGGCTCCGACGAGCGGTGCCGCATAGTCGGACACGCCAAAGCTCGCGATGGTCGCCACGGTCAGTCCGTGCTCGCGCGTGACGACGAGCGGCAGTCCCGCGACCACGCGATCACTGCCGCCCTTGCTGACCATCACGAACAGGTGCCGCGCGCTCGCGGCCGGGGCGAGGATGGCTACGAGAGGCCGCAGCCAGCCCTCGCACTGGAAGCACGTGGCTTCGGCCGCTGCCGTTCTTTCCAGGAACAGGTCGAGATCGGCCGTGGTCTCGACCTCGAAGTCGGCGGTTGCCGCGCCGGTGCGCTCGACAGACGTCGCGTTGTCGAGCGTGCCGGTGACAGAGGCCATGGTGGTCGCTCTCACTCGGCCGCCTTCGGCAGGTCGATGACGTTCCCGGGGTTGCTGCGGTCCAGCACGAACTCGATCGGGCGGATGGCCTTGCGCTGCTTCTCGAGCAGGCCCGCGCGGCGGACGCCGGCCTGAAGTGCGGCCTTCATCCAGAACCCGGGACCGGAGGTGGCGCGGCTTCTGGGCCGGATGCCGAGCTTCTGGCGCAGGATGCCGTTGGCAAGGTTCATCATCTGGCTTCGGCGGATAGCTTCGGTCCAGTACTCGGTCGTCATGGACACGTTGAGGCAGTCGAGGT
Organism: Alphaproteobacteria bacterium; assembly: GCA_019137195.1. Lineage (GTDB taxonomy): Bacteria > Pseudomonadota > Alphaproteobacteria > Rhizobiales > Hyphomicrobiaceae > CBDCUQ01. Next base: position 6,420 of record JAGVSR010000092.1, on the reverse strand, counting down.
TCTCGATGCGGTGGGGCGCATTGAGCTGCCAGTGCAGCATCTCGCCGCCAGAGATCTCGAGCACGGCAGCCTCGCGGTCGAAGGACGGATCGTAGGGAATGCCGACCTCGAGCCCGCTCAATGCGATCTGCTCGATCTGCTCGGAGGTGAGGAACGGCGGGTGGGGCGGATAGACGTAGACGCGCTTCGTGCCGTGCAATTGCCAGAGCGACTGGCCGGGCAGGTCCGAATGGTAATAGACCTGGGCGTTGGGTGAGGAGATGAGGATGCCGGAGGTGCGATTGTAGGTGGTGTAGCCCGGCACGCGCGCGGCCACCTCGTCGAAGATCTCGTTGAGCACGGCCTTGTAGCGCCGGTCCAGCTTGCCGATGTCGCGCAGATTGAGCCACATGCGGCCCTTTCTGATGGCATCGATGACCTCGGAGCCGGAGAGCCCGCCCATGTCGCCCTCGCGCCAGAGCCGGCGCGGTGAGCCCTGCGGTCCCATCTCGACGAGCGCGTAGTGGCTGCGCGGGTAGCCCTTGATGAGATCGGCCAGGGCGTCCATCGAGAACAGGGGGTGCTTGTGCAGCCGGTGCTCGAGGCAGATCGGCTCGGAGAACCATTTCTGAGTGTGTTGCGGCTGCCAGTTCGTGAAGATCGGCTCTTGCATGGGAAACCCGTCTTGTTTGGTCCGCTCGGAAGCATGGGGCCATTGATGGCGCCGGCGATGCAAACCGTGCGCCAAAGATTGTACCGGAACGGGACGATATCCGTTGAGAGAAGGGCTCGCCTCCGGAGGTGACCGGGAGGCGGCCGATTGCGCCGGTGAGGTCCGACCATGTGAGATACCCCGCGAACCGTCGCTACACGGCGCAAGCTGGCTGTCGCAAGTCTCGATTTGTTATGGCGTTCCTGGTTCTGGGCCATCTCATCGTCGCCCCGACCGGAAACCTTGCCGACACGGGCTCAACTCTCGAGGGCGGCCCGGCACTGGCCCCTTCTCGCGCTCCTGATCGGATATGTCATCGTCGGTCACCGTGCCGGTGGCACGACGTGGCAGCGTCTCCTTGCGACCCGGACCGCCCTTGCCCGCTCGCGGTCAGTGGTCGCTTGAGACAAGCGCCCGATCGCAGGGAGCATCAGCGTGCGTCCTGCTGCGCGCCGGCCGCGGGCAGAAATTTCCGCAACGCGCCGACCAAGGCCTCGATGTCCGTGAGCGTGGTTGCCGGGTTCATGAGCGCGATCCGCAGCCAGCGCCGGCCCATGGCCTCAGTGGTGGAGATATAGAAGCGGCCGTCGCCGGTCAGGCCTTTGCGCAACGCGAGCTGCAGCGCATCGCCACCCTCGAAGCGGAAGCAGACGATGTTGGTCTCGGGCTCGACAGCGACCTCGATGCCTGGCTCGCTGCGGAGGTATGCCGCGGCGGCCTTGGCGAGTGCCACCTGACGGTCGAGGTAGCGCTCCATGCCTGCCTCGCCTTGCGTCGCGAGCGCAAAGAACACCTTGAGGCCGAGCGCGGCCTTGGTGCATTCGACCGATCGGTGGATGAAGTCGAAGCCCGGCTCGGCCTTGTCGTGGAAGAGGTAGCTCGCCTCCTCGCGAAGCGCGTTGTCGAGGTCACGGTGATCGCGCACGAGCACGGCCGCACAGAGGGTCGACGTGCGCAGCATCTTGTGCGCGTCCCAGACCAGGCTGTCGGCAAGATCGAGACCGTCGAGGCCAGCTCGGTGCTGCCGCGAAACGAGGGCCGAGGCGCCGTGCGCACCGTCGACATGAAGCCAGACCTCTCGCTGGCGGCATATGTTAGCGACGGCGCGGATGGGGTCGTAAAGGCCGAGTGCGGTCGAGCAGGCGTTGGCGACGACCGCCAGCACGCGGCGGCCCTCGCCTTGCAACTGGTCGAGGCAAGCCGGAAGTGCCGCGGGAACGAGGCGGCCTTCGGCATCGGTCGGTGCCATGCGGACCGCGCGTTGGCCGAGACCCATGATGCCGGCGGCACGCGTGATGGAGTAATGACAGGCGGCCGGGGCCACGATGACGAGATCGGGTGGTGTCCCGTCGGTGAAGGCGGCAGGCGCCACGCGGGCGCGGGCCGCGAGGAGCGCCGTCAGGTTGGCCAGCGAGCCGCCATGGGTCAGAACGCCGCCGCCGTGGACGTCTCCACCTGCGGCCGTGCCGGGCATCGGCTGCGGTCGCCAGCCGGCCTTTTCGAGCATCCAGTTCAGGACCGTCATCTCGATGGTGGCCGCGGCGGGTCCCATCTCGTAGATGGCCATGGGATTGTTCATGAAACCGTCGACGAGGGCGGCGATGGCGCTCATCTCGTGCGGCACCGCGACCTGATGCGCCATGTAGTGCGGGTGATGGAGGCGTGTCGAGGCGGCGAGATAGGAGCTGAGAAAGGCCGCCAGCCGCTCGCCGCCGAGGCCGCCGTCGCGGATCAGTGCCGCGAGGCCCAATCTCTCCGAAAGCTCGGCCATCGGCGGCTGGTCGATGACCCGCCCGGCACGCGCTCGCGCCTCGCAGGCGAACGTGTCGAGGGCCGCGGCTGTCAGCGCGCAGTCGTCTCTGAAGCTCATGGCGGAGACTCCGTGGCTTGCTCCCCGAGTCGAAGCGTGCTCTCGTACCGTCTGCCGCGCAAGACGTGACACTGGAACGGATCGTGCGGCTCGTGGTCCGACTTGCTATAGCTCTCCCTCGGGCCCTGCGGCCCGTCTCCTCGTCATCGACGTTCGAACGGGGCTCAGGAGGACGCCGTGTTCAAGTCCGTCGCCGACATTGCTTCGTCACTGAAGGCGTTCAGCGTGGCGGACGGAGAGTCTGCTAAGCTCCTTGGCCGGGCGCGGACCTATGTGTCGCTCGTTGCGTCACCCATCCGCGACGAGGCCGGCGTTCCGCTGGGTGCGACGAAGATCGGAGGAAGACCCGACCTCCCCATTGGAAGCTCGTGGCCGTGGCGGCAGGCTTACCCGGACCACGAGCAGCGCATCCGCGAGGCAGAGGACGGGGCCGATCGATTTGGCCCCGACGAGCTCAATGCCGCTGCTGCCGAGGTCATGGAGGAGCTGCGCCGGCATATCGATCCCGCCAGCTTCGAGGCGCTGGGCATGGCGCCAGTCGACTTCAGCGCCATCGATCTCTCGAATATCGTCGAGAGCGCGCGTCGCACGGCCGCTCCGGCCCCGCTCGGGTTCGTCGCCCAGGTTGATCTCGCGACCGTTGCGCGCACAGGCTCCATAGATCCCGACATCCCGGGCGAGGGCCGTCTTCTCCTCTTCTACGATGTCGACCATCAGCCGGGCGGCTGGCTCCCCGATGACCATCACGGGGCGCGGCTCATCTACGACCGGACGCCTGCATCGCGTCTTGCGCGGCTCGAGCCGCCGGCCGGGCTCGAGGCGCTGGTCGGCTATCGCGCGCTGCCGGCGCTCGCGTGCGAGCACGAGCCCGCGGTGGCGCCACCGTCACCATTTTCACCGGACTGGACTGCGTGCAGGATCAGAGAGGCGGCGGACGAGAGCTTGCGGCGCTGGTGGAGCCAGTGCGTGGCGGCGGTGGCGGATCATCGTGTTGGCGGCCATCCCATCGAGATCCAGGGCAGCATGCAGACAGATTGTGCGCTCGTGAGTGGCGGCGTCGCCGCCAACGACGCAGCGGCAATGCGCACGCCGGCTGCCATGCACCTCAAGGAGAATGCAGGCGGCTGGCTTCTGCTTCTTCAAATCGCATCGAGCGAGCGGGGCCCGATGCGCTGGGGGGACGACGGTATCCTATACGTCTGGATCCATCGCGATGCTTTGCGTGCCCGCCGCTTCGAGGACGTGCGCGTGATGTGGCAGTGCTATTGAGCAGACATCATCATGCCGCTCGGCCTAGGCCTCGGCCCCGAGGCCGAGGCGGGCGGCTCACGCCGCCATCGCCTTTTTGAGGTTCTCGTCCACCTTGTCTAGGAAGCCGGTGGTCGAGAGCCACTTCTGGTCGGGACCGACAAGGAGGGCGAGATCCTTGGTCATGAATCCGGCCTCGACCGTATCGACGCACACCTTCTCGAGCGTGTCGGCAAAACGCTTGAGCTCTGCGTTGCCGTCGAGCTTGGCGCGGTGGGCGAGGCCGCGGGTCCAGGCGAAGATCGACGCGATTGCGTTGGTCGACGTCTCCTTGCCCTTCTGGTGCTCGCGGTAGTGGCGCGTCACCGTGCCGTGCGCGGCCTCTGCTTCCACCGTCTTGCCGTCGGGCGTCATCAGAACGCTGGTCATGAGGCCGAGAGACCCGAAACCCTGCGCCACCGTGTCGGACTGCACGTCGCCGTCGTAGTTCTTGCACGCCCACACATAGCCGCCCGACCACTTCAACGCCGAAGCCACCATGTCGTCGATGAGTCGGTGCTCGTAGACGAGCTTCCTCTTGGCGAACTCCGCCTTGAACTCCGCGTCGAAGATCTCCTGGAAGATGTCCTTGAAGCGGCCGTCGTAGGCCTTGAGGATCGTGTTCTTGGTCGAGAGATAGACCGGATAGTTGCGCGTGAGCCCATAGTTGAACGAGGCACGCGCGAACTCGCGGATGCTTTCGTCGAGATTGTACATCGCCATCGCGACACCGGCACCGGGGGCCTTGAAGACCTCCTTCTCGATCACGCGGCCGTCGTCGCCGACGAACTTGATCGACAGGGTGCCCTTCCCAGGGAACTTGAAGTCGGTGGCCTTGTACTGGTCGCCGAAGGCGTGTCGGCCGACGATGATGGGCTGCGTCCACCCGGGGACGAGGCGCGGCACGTTCTTGCAGATGATGGGCTCGCGGAAGATGACGCCGCCGAGGATGTTGCGGATGGTGCCGTTGGGGCTCTTCCACATCTCCTTCAAGTTGAATTCCTTCACACGCGCCTCGTCAGGCGTGATCGTCGCGCACTTGACGCCGACGCCATGCTTCTTGATGGCGTTGGCCGCGTCGATCGTTACCTGGTCGGCGGTCTTGTCGCGGTGCTCGATGCCGAGGTCGTAGTACTCGAGCGTGACGTCGAGGTAGGGGTGGATCAGCTTGTCCTTGATGAGCTTCCAGATGATGCGCGTCATCTCATCGCCGTCGAGCTCAACGACGGTGCCCTTGACCTTGATCTTGCTCATTTGTCCGCCTGGAGTGAGTTGCCGTTCGTGGATCGGCCGGACATTAGCGGCCGGGGAGAACGCTCACAAGGCGTGCGGCAACGTGCTCAGGGGCCGGCAGGGACCCTATTTCGAGGCAATCTGCCGTATCGGCGGGCAGAGCGTGGGGCTTACTCGGCTGCGGTCGCCGTGACGGCATCGGACGGCGCAGAGGCCTCCGAGTCCGCCATGGCCTCGACCCGCCGCGCCGCCAGAATGGCCACTACCGTAATCGACCCGCCGGCGATGAGGTCGGCGAGATAGTGTCCGCCGACCGGCAGCGTGGTGAAAACGATGAATGCCGAGTGCGCGGCGAACGGGAGCCCGATCCAGCGCTTATGCACGAGGGCCCAACCACACAGCAGGGCCACGATGGTGTGGAAGGATGGAAAGGTTACGATGCCCTGCAGCCTCGACAGGTCGACGACACGAAGCGAGCCGTCGCGGAGCGCCAAGAGATCCGGGATGTGCCAGGTGCCCGGGTTGGTTCCGGCCAGGGCGCCGAGGTTGCCTTCTGGCACGGCGAAGTAGATGTAGGCGCCGGTCGCCGGCAGGATGCCTGCCACGCCGAGGCAGAGCGCCGTGGCGACGACCATCGCGGTCAGGAACTCGGACAGGCGGCGCAGGTCTCCCGTGAGGACGAGCACGATCCACACGATGAAGATCTGGATCGGCGAGGAATGGTAGACGATCGTCGAGACCTTCGCGAACAGCTCATGGCTCGCGGTGAAGCGCTGCAGCGCATGCCAGTCGAAGCCCAACAGCGGATCGAGCGCTGCAAGCTGGCTGTCGATGAACGGACGGTGAAGTCCAGCAAGAAAGTAGCTCATCGACCCGAACACGAGGCCGTTGGCGACGAAGTAGGCGACGAGGATCGCTGGCAGGGCCAGCATCGGGTCTGGCCGGCGCTCGGTGTAGACGTGGGCGATCGCAAGCATGACGCCCAGCACCGCGACGCCGATCGCGACCGATGCCGGGTGCAAAACGAAACCCTGTGCCATACCGAGGGCGGCGGTGGCGAGACCGCACGCGATCAGGAGCCGCCAGGTGGCCTTGTTCGGCACGGATGGCAGGGTCGGCATCGGCAAAAACGCTCCACAATCGCAGTCGCGGCCGCAAGTCGGCAGCCGTCGCCAGAACTCGGCCGACCTTATCGGAGGCTCGTAAAACCAAGCTTAAGCCTGGGCTATACATCTCTAGCCCCTCGCCACGGACCAGCCCGGGGTGCTAGGCCGTGTCCTCAAGTCGGATGGTCCATCGATGAGCCAAGAACCTGTGTGGGGCAGGAGAAGCGCGCCGG
>JAGVSR010000007.1 GCA_019137195.1 Alphaproteobacteria bacterium | reverse complement strand
GAACATCTGGTTCGCCGAGCTGCCGAAGACGTTCAGCAGGCAGCAGACCGAGATCGCGACCCGTATTCTCAAAGAGATCCGCGAGCGGCTCGCATTCTTGAACGACGTCGGCCTCGAGTACCTCACATTGTCGCGCTCGTCGGGCACGCTTTCGGGCGGCGAGAGCCAGCGCATCCGCCTCGCCTCGCAAATCGGCTCGGGCCTGACCGGCGTGCTGTACGTCCTCGACGAGCCGTCGATCGGGCTGCATCAGCGCGACAACGACCGCCTGCTCGGCACGTTGAAGCACCTGCGCGACATCGGCAACACGGTGATCGTGGTCGAGCACGACGAGGATGCGATCCTCGAGGCTGACCACGTGGTCGACATCGGGCCGGGTGCCGGCATCCACGGCGGCGAGATCATCGCCCAGGGCACGCCCGACGACATCATGGCCGATCCGGACAGCCTGACGGGCCAGTACCTTTCCGGCGTACGCCAGATCCCGCTGCCGAAAAAGCGCCGGCCGTTCGATGCCAGCCGCACTCTCAAGGTCATCGGTGCGCGCGGCAACAACCTGCAGAACGTCACCGCGGAGATTCCCCTCGGGCTTCTCACCTGCATCACCGGCGTTTCAGGCGGCGGCAAGTCCACGCTGCTCATCGACACGCTCTACAAGGCCGTGGCCAGGAAGCTCAACAACGCCCGCGAGCACCCCGCCGAGCACGACCGCATTACGGGTCTCGAGCAGCTCGACAAGGTGATCGACATCGACCAGTCGCCGATCGGGCGCACGCCGCGCTCCAACCCGGCAACGTATACGGGCGCCTTCACGCCGATCCGCGAGTGGTTCGCGGGGCTGCCGGAGAGCAAGGCACGCGGCTACGAGCCGGGCCGCTTCTCGTTCAACGTCAAGGGCGGGCGGTGCGAGAAGTGCCAGGGCGACGGCGTCATCAAGATCGAGATGCACTTCCTGCCCGACGTCTACGTCACCTGCGAGGAATGCAAGGGCAAGCGCTACAATCGCGAGACGCTCGACGTGCAGTTCCGCGAGAAGAGTATTGCCGACGTGCTCGACATGACGGTCGAGGAAGGGGCCGAGTTCTTCAAGGCTGTCCCATCGATCCGCGACAAGCTCGAGACGTTGGCGCGCGTCGGTCTCGGCTACATCCACATCGGCCAGCAGGCCACCACGCTCTCGGGCGGCGAAGCCCAGCGCATCAAGCTGTCGAAGGAGCTCTCGCGCCGCGCAACCGGGCGCACGCTCTACATCCTCGACGAGCCGACCACCGGCCTCCACTTCCACGACGTAGCGAAGCTCTTAGAGGTCCTGCACGAGCTGGCGGACGCCGGCAACACGGTCGTCGTCATCGAGCACAACCTCGAGGTCATCAAGACCGCCGACTGGATCATCGACCTCGGACCAGAGGGCGGCGACGGCGGCGGGCGTATTGTGGCTGCGGGTACGCCGGAGGACGTGGCGAAGGTCAAGGAGAGCTACACGGGGAAGTATCTGAAGGAGCTGCTGGTGAGGCGAACCAAAGGAAAGTAGCGCATCAACTCTAACCAGACCTCTTTGTCATCCTGGGCCTTGTGCCCGGGATGACAGCCTCAATCCCTCCACCGCCGATAATACCGCCGCGGCGGTGGGGCGTAGTACCCGTCGTAGCCGTAGGCTGGACCGTCATAATAGCCATAGTAGCCACGCCGCCAGCGGCTCTCGCCGCCCCAGCGGTCGAGGGCTTCCACGTCCTGATCGTTGAGGTAGCGGCCGGCGCGCTCCTTGGCGCGCGCGTGCTCGACATCGAAGATGGTGTCGGCGGAAGCAGGGCCGCCGCTCACGACCATCGCCGCCAGCAGCGTTGCTGCAGTGATCACCGCATGTGACATTGCATTGGGCCTCCGAACTAACGGCAAGTCAGCCGCCTAACCACCGCCCACCGGCGCCGCGAGCGCCGCCCCTCGCCACATCGTCCGCCGTGACGGGGAAGTGGATCGGGATGAGGGGCAGATACAGATCCCGGGCACCAGGCAGGCCCTCGTCCGGTCCGCTCCGTGCTCACGGGCGAGAGGCAACGATAAAGCCTACTCCACCCGCCGCCTCGGCTCCACCTCGACCTTTACACCCTTGGACTTGTCGGGCTTCAACACGTAGACGAGCCCGTCGGTTGCCTCGAAGCGGGCCTTGACTTCGCGCGCGTCTGCGCCCGTTCCAACCTGGTCGAAGCTGATCTCGGACGGCATGCAGGACTGGTGCTGAACACCCATCGAGGGCGCGATCTCCTGCGTTTCACCGCCGAATGTGTAGGTGACGGGCTCTCGGGTCGAGTTGGTGATCTGGAACGTGTAGGAGAGCGACTTCGGCCGAGCGAAGAGCTGCACGGCGACGAACTTCGGCACCGCCCCCGGCGCGCGCGCGATCCCGATGCCGATCTCAGTCACGTGCGGGGCCAGCATGTTGGCGCGATGACCCTCGGAATTGAGCCAGCCCTCGACCGTGCGCTTGGCGAGGGCGTGACTGTCAAAACCACGGCTATCGGAGAGCGTCGCCAGGTTCTCCGACACCATGCACCAGACGTAACCCTTCTCCTCCACGCGCTCGGCGACCTTCCGCCCGTCGGCCGTGTGGGAGAAGAGATTATTCTTGGCAAGGTAGTCGGCATAAGCACGGGCCGCGTTCGACAGCGCCACGTTCTCGCGCACGTCGCGCAGCTTCTCTTCCGAGCGCACCCGGTTTGTCATCTCGACGATGAACTGTGCCGTTGCCGGCAGCTCGGGATTGTCGACCGCCATCGCTGGATCGATTGCCCCTCGGAACGCCCATAAGGCTCGGCCCGGCGGTGCGGCCGGACCGATCGAACTATTCCGCCGCCACCACCGGCGCCGGCTGACCGCGGCTCTCCTTCTCGAGCTTCATGCGATTTGCGACCAGGAAGGCGAGCTCCAAAGCCTGGTCGGCGTTGAGGCGCGGGTCGCAGAGCGTGTGATAGCGGTCCGACAGGTCGGTCTCGGCAATGGCTGCCGCGCCGCCCGTGCATTCCGTCACGTTCTTGCCCGTCATCTCGACGTGGATCCCGCCCGCGTGCGTACCCTCGGCGCGATGCACGTCGAAGAACACCTCGACCTCCTTCAGAATGCGGTCGAATGGACGCGTCTTGTAGCCGCCGGCGGCCGAGATGGTGTTGCCGTGCATGGGATCGCAGCTCCACACGACCTGCTTGCCGGCCTTCTGAACGGCCCGGATGAGCTTCGGCAGCGCCGCCGCAGCCTTGTCGTGTCCGAAGCGGCAGATGAGAGTCAGCCGACCCGGCTCGTCTTTGGGGTTCAGAATGTCGATCAGCTTGACAAGCCCGTCCGGCTCGAGGCTCGGCCCGCACTTCAGCCCGATCGGATTCTTGATGCCGCGGAAGAACTCGACGTGCGCGTGGTCCGGCTGGCGCGTGCGGTCGCCGATCCACAGCATATGGCCGGACGTGGCGTACCAGTCGCCACTGGTAGAGTCCTTGCGCGTCAGCGCCTGCTCGTAGCCGAGCAGCAGCGCCTCGTGGCTGGTGTAGAAGCTCGTCGACCTCAGCTGGGGCGTGTTCTCGCTGGTGATCCCGCAGGCGCGCATGAAGGCCAGCGTCTCGGCGATGCGATCGGCGAGCTCCTGGTAGCGGTGTCCCTGCGGGCTGTCCTTGACGAAGCCCATGTTCCACTGATGCACGCGATCGAGATCGGCGTAGCCGCCGGTCGCGAAGGCGCGAATGAGGTTCAAGGTCGCCGCCGACTGCCGATAGGCCTCGAGCATGCGGCCCGGATCGGGAATGCGGGCCTCGGCCGTGAACTCGGGTCCGTTGATAATGTCGCCACGGTAGGACGGAAGCTCGAGGTCGCCCTTCTTCTCCGTAGGCGACGAGCGCGGCTTCGCGAACTGGCCGGCGATGCGGCCAAGCTTCACCACAGGACTGCCGCCCGCGTAGGTGAGCACGATCGCCATCTGCAGGAACACACGGAAGAAGTCGCGGATGTTGTCGGCGCCATGCTCATAGAAGCTCTCGGCGCAGTCGCCGCCCTGCAGCACGAAGCCGTTGCCGGCCGCAACCTCGGCGAGCGACTTCCTGAGAGCGCGCGCCTCGCCGGCAAAGACGAGCGGCGGGAACGTAGCGAGCTTGGCCTCGGTGTCCGTCAGCGCCTTGCTGTCGGGATAGTCCGGCACCTGCACGATCGGCTTCGACCGCCAGCTGTCGGGTGACCAGGTTGCCGCCATAACACTCTTCTCCGTCAACGCTATCGACCAGTCCGGCCGCGCTGGCCGGACGAGTCCACTTTTGCCCCGGGGCGGCCCGCCCCAGCACTCCTTGTAGCGCTTGTGCCACAATGGGCGGCTTATAGGACAAGCCTCTGGCAAAGGCCAGCAATGCTTGCGGCACAGCTGGCCGGCAAGGGACCGCTCAGCGGTCCTCCTCCGGCGGGGTCTCGCCCTCGCTCCCTCCCGCCAACCCGGTCGGTCCGTCTGCGCCGCTCTCGGTTGGCCATGCCTCGACCTCGGCCGGGGCCTCGCGGGTCATCTCGGTCTCGATCTCGATCCTGAGCTCGTCGGAGACGAACGGCGCACCTCTCGTGATGCCCCAGTCGCTGCGACGGATCTGGGTCGAGGCCGAGAAACCGGAGGCGATCCGGCCGGAATAGACCGGGTTGATCTTGGCCAGCGGATGCGGCCCGGTGAAGTTCCAGACCACCTCCAGAACGACCGGCCGCGTGATGCCGCTGATTGTAAGATCGCCTGCCACGTCCGCAGTCTTGTCGCTCTTCAACGTAACACCCGTGCTCTTGAAGGTGATCTCGGGGTGGGCCGGGACGTCGAAATAGTCTCGTGACGAGACCAGCACCTCATCGAGCTTCTTGATGCCCGTCGAGATGCTCTTGAGCGGTATCGTGACCTCGACCGTGGCCGTCTCCGGGCGCTCAGGATCGAACTTCACCGTCCCCATCACGTCGGTGAACCGCCCGCCCTGGCGCGACAAGCCGAGATGGTCCCAGGTGAAGCGAACCTCCGTGTGATCACGGTCGAGCGTGTAGACCTGAGCCCGGCTCGGGCCCCCGAGCGCCGCGACGAGAAGAAGGACTGCCACGATAAGGCGATAAGCGAGCGGCATGTCGGGGATCTCCGGATCGGGCGTCTTGCGAAGGGCTCAAGATAGAGCTCTTGCGGCAGCTTTGCCGCAGAAAGCCGGGGCTCGGGCCGCCGGCAACATTAGCCAGCACAATCGCCGAACGCAAAATGGCGGCGCCCTGTGGCGCCGCCATGACAGATTGTCCAACACGCGAGGCCACCAGAAACGAAAAAGGGCCGCCTGAGCGACCCTTCCTCGTAGTGCCTAGTCTCTAGGCGGCCTCTGAGCGCAAGGCCGGCAGCTTCTTATCCTCCTCGCTGCCGAGCCCAGCTTTGAGTGCGATACCGATGTACCTCACACGTCCTGCAACTTTGGCTTTCTGTACGCCCAGATCTCCGAACTCGCGTCCGAACGTGGGTAGTGCAAGTGGCTCCTTCGATTGCTGTTCACACCATGCACAGTACTCTTCGTACAACGCCGTTGCAGTCAGGCTCGACCCGTCTTGGGTCTCGACATTCTCCCTGTAGAAGCGCTCCACGTCGGTTTCGGGAGCGACCAGTCTCTGCGGAGCCGGCTGGGCGACAACGGCATTGTTGTCGTTCGCGCCGGAACGCGGCTTTGCAATCTGCACAGGCGCCGGCTGGACTGCCGGTACGACTGCCACCGCTGCCGCAGCGGTGCTCTGGCTCTGCACGGTCGCCATCTTGGGTGCGACCGGAGCCGCGACGTCGTAGAGACGCCACTGGCTGAACGCTATGTACATACCGAAGCTCGAGCCAACCTCGAGCAACAGGGCGATGAAGATCGTCATCGCAGTCTGGACGTCCTCCACGTCGACACCCGGCATCACGATGCCGGCGAGCTTGGCGAGCACAGCCGCCTGTGGATCGGCCTCGGCCGTAGCGGCAACGCCGTTGAGCTTGCCGAGCTTGCCTTCGACCTCGGCAATGCGAGCCTCGAGCACGCCGCCTTGCTGGGCGGAAGCCAGCTCGGCCTGCAGGCCGTTGTACTGCTCGCAGAAGGAGCGGGCTTGCTTATTCGTGACGTCGGTGCAGCCGTTGGTCCAGCCCCAGGCCTTCTGGTTCTTGACGTTGGCGATCTCGCTCGTCACCGCGGCCTCGGGCCTGTGCTGGGGTACCCAGCTCAACTGCTCCTTGGCACGGTCGAGGTCGGCGCGTAGATCCTTGTAGGACTCGGCCGCCATCGCGCGCTGGCCGGTCGTATCCAACCGGTTCAGTGCGGCGTGTCCGAGAGCCGACGTCAGCGAGTAGAGCGTGACGACGAGCCCGACGACCGCAGACGCGATGGCCTGCGACCACATGCGGTTCCGGACTGCGGCAAAGAAGAAGAACGGCACCAGCGCCTTCATGCAGTCGGCAGCGGCCGAGGCCGAGCCGTAGATGAAGCCGTCGAGCTCCGTCTTCCCCAATTGATATCCGAACCGCCAGTTCATCGCGGCCGAGACGGCGAGTAGCACGCCGGCCGCGAGAACCCCTAATGCACCTAGTAAGTGCCTCATAAGCCCTCTCCATCGAAAGGGCCGGTCAATACGCCGAACTCCGGCCTGTGTTCTTATTCTCGGGAGGCTATTCGTCCGTGCTCACGCAAAACGCGGGTCGACCAGCTTGCGCTTACTCCACCGCCCGTTGAGCGTCCGGCCCCATCCCCATGGGAACCGGCAGGCGACGGCCAAACGACAGGCCAGTTGACGCGAGAGCCGGATGCTTGCTCATGCACCGCTTTTGCACAGCATCTGATCGCCGCTCGATCCCGCTTGTGCAAATCCAACTGCACGAGGCACAGCAAACGTGTAACCGACGCACAACACGCCCCCTCTGCTTCGAAGGCTAGCAATTGGTTGCTGATTCGTAAAGATAATCAGTTTTCTAGCGATTGAAGCCGCGCCAGAGATCGAAAACGCTGCAGAAAAACAACGCCTCAGTTGCTGCACTTTCTACACAAGGGGTGCAACACTATCCACCGTTCACTCAAGCTCGGTGTCAAACAATCCACATCGAGTTGTCTATTAAACGATGACATGGGCCGGTGCATGGCGCCCCACCGATCAAACGCAGGACGACGCAACTACGAGAGACTCCGGTTCCAGCCGGCTTGCCGGTAACGCTCAATAAGATTTCGCTGTTACGCCGGACTCGAACGTTGTTGCCGAGACAGAGACGGTCTAAGCTGATCAAGAGTTGAAGAATGACGGAGCGCGAGGTCGCGCGTGAGACGTCACACTGGTGAGGCAGGCCTGGGACAAGGGCCACCGGCACTCACTGACTGAATGCCGGTGCGGAGTGCGTCACCGGCTTCAACTGCGAACTTGAGATCCTAGTACACGTGCCCTCGAGGAGTGGCGCCATGCGTAAGTTGATCGTGCTCCTGCTGCTGCTGACAGGATCTGTCGCTGTCGGCCATGCCTTCCGCAACGAGATCCAGCACCGCGAGGACCGGGTCGCCGTCATGACCCGAATCCTCACCAGTCCCGGGACTCCGTTCCATCCCGCAGAGACAGTTGCTCCTCCGTCCCGGGCTCCGTCCGTGGAGCCGCAGCTTCTCGCCCCGCCGTCCCGCATCATCGCCACCGATCTTGCCACCGGACGGGTCGTAGAGACCGCACCGGCGGCCCGGACCGTGGTCGCGAACGTTGCCGTCTCAACTCCGGGCGAGGCCATATCTCCTGCGCCAGCCGGTGAATCGATTGCCCTATCGGCCTGGACCACCCGTGTCACCGACGAGGGGCCCACAACCTCTCCCAAGGCGAAATCTGTACCTGTCGACCGCTACGGCCTCGTTCGGACCATCCAACGTGAGCTCAAGAGAGTGCGGTGCTACGGCGGTCCCATCGACGGAAGCTGGGGCGACCGGTCGAGGACAGCCATGCAGCGCTTCATCGAGCGTGCCAACGCGTCGCTTCCCGTCGTCGAGCCAGATACCGTGCTTCTGACGCTCCTTCGCGCCCACGACAACGTCACTTGCGGATCCTGCCCGTCGGGGCAAACTTTGGTCGACGGCAGCCGATGCGTCCCGAATGCCATCCTGGCCAGGACTGACAAGTCCCGAGCGGCCGAGGCCACCACCGTAGCAGCGGCCGAGGCCACTGCGTCCGGCGTCCGTGTCGTGACCAGTGCCTTGCCGCGGCCGCCACGCGAGCCCCTGCCCGGCCGCATGGCCGTGGGCGGTCCTGCGACGGGGGAACCTCCGCAGGCGCCCGTAACGCCGCAGGGCGGCTCGGTTGTTGCCGCGCTGGAGCCGGATGACGGCGTCGCTGTGGATGTTGAGACCCTGCCACTCGATACGGTCGAGACCATGCCGGACAGCGGTTCATTGCGGCAAACGCCAAACGCGCATTTCGCACCCAGGGCGGCCGTGCCGCCACGCGTCGCGGCTCCCCGCGTCGCGGCCCCGAGCCGGCCGGCGCGTGTCGTCGCGAGGCCGGCTCAAAGGCCGGAGCGGACGGCGCGCCGCCAGCCCTACGGCGTACGCTCCGTGCAGAGCCTCTTCACCCACCCCCTGGGACGCCTGTGACGGCAACCTCTCACGGAGACTGTCGGCGCTCGCTTGTGAAGGAAGTTTTGCGCCTCATCGCCCGCACTCGGCGCCGATCCAGGCCAGAAACTCGGCGGAGCCGCCCGAGACCGGCAGCACCAGCAGTGCCGGGTTGTCGTACGGATGGTCCTTCCGGACGCGAGCCACGACAGCGTCGGCGAGTTCCGGCATGGTCTTGACGACCATCACGACCTCCGACGCCCGCTCGATCGCCCCTTCCCATCGGTAGATCGAGACCATGCCGGGGATGATGTTGACACAGGCGGCAAGCCGCGCCTCGACCAGCGCTCGGCCGGCCGTCTCCGCCTCATCGAGCGACGGAAAGGTTGCATAGACGAGGGCAGCGCCCCCCATTTCGCGCTTGCCGTTTTCCTGCACCTGAGCGAGCCTCCGCGTTCCGTGCCGCAATCACCCGACGGTTTGAACCAACTCGGATCCAAACGCAAAGCGCCTGCCGCGGTCTCGATTCTCCGCGAGGAAGCCGCACCGAAGCCTGCCTCGCACTTGCACCGATGCTACCCCGGCCCATGACCCAGACCCCCGCCAAGACGTTCGAGAAGATCGCCTTCGTGGCCAGCGAGACGAGCGAGGCGCACGAGGCGCTCACCCGTCTCAGCAAGCGCTACGGCAACGTGCCCGTGGTCGAGGCGGACGTCATCGTCGCGCTCGGCGGTGATGGCCTCATGCTGCAGACGCTCCACCACTACATTAACGACCGCATTCCGACCTATGGCATGAACCGCGGCTCGGTCGGCTTCCTGATGAACGAGTACAGCGAGGACGACCTGCCGGAGCGCCTCGCTAAGGCCGAGGTGACCCGCGTGCATCCCCTGTCGATGGTCGCCTACGACGCCTTCGGCAAGGCGCGCAAGGCACTCGCCATCAACGAGGTGTCGCTCTTTCGCGAGACCTATCAGGCGGCCAAGCTCAAGATCTCGGTCGACGGCAAGGAGCGGCTCGCCGAGCTCATCTGCGACGGCGTACTTGTGGCGACGCCCGCCGGCTCCACCGCCTACAACCTGTCGGCCTACGGGCCCATCATACCCATCAACTCGCCGCTCCTCGCGCTGACCCCGATCAGCCCGTTCCGTCCGCGGCGCTGGCGCGGTGCGCTGCTCTCGAACCGCGCCCACATCACCATCACCGTGCTCGAGCCGACGAAGCGCCCCGTATCTGCTGTCGCCGACCATACCGAGATGCGGCACATCGAGCGCGTCGAGATCGACGAGGCATCGCACATCGAACTATTGATGATGTTCGACCGCGATCACAGCCTCGACGAGCGCATTCTGACCGAGCAGTTCCGGTATTGAGGCCGGGTCACGCCCCCGCAGTCAAACGACTTCAGCACCCGCAGGCACCGGAACGGAAACCAACGGGGCCAGGGCGCACATCTCGCCCGTCCCGCGCCCCGCTACACTGCCTCCAGGCCGCGACCGCCGCACGCAAACCCGCACGTTGGCACATCGGGATGTCGCACACGGCGAGACTCAGCAGGGCTCCGCCTCAAATCATCGGGAACTCTCGGCGCGGCGAGCCGATGTAAAGCTGGCGCGGACGACCGATCTTCTGGTCCGGGTCCTCCATCATCTCCTTCCACTGCGCGATCCAGCCGACCGTGCGCGCGACCGCAAAGAGCACGGTGAACATTGAGACCGGGAAGCCCATCGCACGCAGCGTGATGCCAGAATAGAAGTCGATGTTGGGGTAGAGCTTCTTGGAGACGAAGTAGTCGTCCTGGAGCGCGATGCGCTCGAGCTCCATCGCGACCTTGAGCAGCGGATCGTTCGTGATATCGAGCGCCGTCAGGACCTCGTGGCAGGTCTTCTGCATCACCTTGGCGCGCGGATCGTAGTTCTTGTAGACGCGATGGCCGAACCCCATGAGGCGGAAGCCCGAGGTCTTGTCCTTCGCCTTCTTGATGAACTCGGGGATGCGATCGACGGAACCGATCTCCTCCAGCATGTTGAGCGCGGCCTCGTTGGCGCCGCCGTGGGCAGGCCCCCAAAGGCAGGCGATGCCGGCAGCGATGCAGGCGAACGGGTTCGCACCCGAGGAGCCGGCAAGGCGCACGGTCGAGGTCGAGGCGTTCTGCTCGTGGTCGGCGTGCAGGATGAAGATGCGGTCGAGCGCACGCGAGATGACCGGATGAACCCTGTAGTCCTCGCACGGCGTCGCGAAGCACATCCGCAGAAAGTTCGACGTGTAGTCGAGGTCGTTCTTCGGATACATGAACGGATGCCCGATGGAGTACTTGTAGGCCATGGCCGCGATGGTCGGCGTCTTGGCTAGCATGCGGATCGTCGCCACGCGCCGGTGGTCCGGATCGTTGATGTCGAGGCTGTCGTGGTAGAAGGCCGAGAGGGCGCCCACGACACCGACCATGATCGCCATCGGGTGCGCGTCGCGACGGAAGCCTGTGTAGAAGCGCGTCATCTGCTCATGCACCATCGTATGGTTTGTGATGGTGCGGCTGAAATCGCGGAACTGCTCGTTGGTCGGCAGCTCGCCGTTGAGCAGAAGGTAGCAGACGGCCAGGAAGTCCGAGTGCTCGGCAAGCTGCTCGATGGGATAGCCGCGATAGAGGAGCTCGCCCTTGTCGCCGTCGATGTAGGTGATCTTGGAGGAGCAGTTGGCTGTCGAGGTGAAGCCCGGGTCGTAGGTAAAGCAGCCTGTCTCCTTGTAGAGCCCGCCGACGTCGATGACGTCGGGACCGATCGAGCCCGAGCGCACCGGAAGCTCGACCGCGCGGCCCTGGTGCGTGAGCTGTGCGGGGGCGGGGCCGGGCTTGTTCTGGACGTTCATCTCATCGCTCCCAAATCAGGGTGGAAACCCATCGGCTTAGGTTGCTGCGCCCACATGCAAGTGCGCCATCCTGGGCGGCCGCCAAAGCCTCATGTTGCACCGCACTATACACGATCGACCGGCGCTGGAAACGGCTCTTTCGGGTAAAGGGTGGTGAAGCCGAACACCACCGAGGCTCCGCAACCCGTCGGCAGGCAGCGCGGGCGCAATGCTCGTCCTCACACGTCCACCCCGGCCAGAAACAGTTATTTGCGCCGAGCTCATTGAACCGCGGTCAATGTCCCCCACATCTCGCCGCGCGCGGGCGACACCCAGGCCGAGGGGATTTTGCGATATGGACGTCCTCAAACTCTATTGGCGGTCTCTGACCCTCCTGGCACCGGAGCGCGCGCTCGCCATCGGGCTTGCCGCCGCCAACGTGGCGCTCGCCGTCGTGGCGCTGGCCGAGCCGATCCTGTTCGGCCATGTCGTCGACACGCTGTCCAAGGGAGAAGGTGCCCTGCCCCTGATCGGTGCGTGGGCGGGTATCGGTCTTTTCGGCATCGTCGCCGGTGTCGCAGTCTCGACCTTCGCCGACCGCATGGCGCACCGCCGCCGCCTCGCCCTTCTCGCCGAGGCGTTCGAGCACGCACTGACCTTGCCTCCGGCCTATCACGCCAGCCGCGGCTCTGGCGCCGTTGCGAGTACCATCAACTGGGGCACGGAAAACCTGTTCTGGGTGTGGCTCAGGGCGCTTCGCGAGCAGCTCGCCGCTGCTGTCAGCATCGTCCTCCTGGTCCCGACGGCGATCGGCATGGACTGGCGGATGGCCGTCATCCTCGCAATCCTCACTGCCTGCTACTTCCTGCTCAACGTGATCGCTGTCAGGAAGACGAGCGCGGGCCAGCGCAAGGCCGAGGACATCCGCTACGATGTTTCGTCACGCATCGTCGACACGGTCGGCAACGTGACGGTCGTGCAGAGCTTCACCCGCTTCGCCGACGAGATCGCGGAGATGCGCAGGCTGACCGGCAAGC
This sequence comes from Alphaproteobacteria bacterium, assembly GCA_019137195.1. Taxonomy (GTDB): domain Bacteria; phylum Pseudomonadota; class Alphaproteobacteria; order Rhizobiales; family Hyphomicrobiaceae; genus CBDCUQ01. The sequence goes on along the minus strand of JAGVSR010000007.1, from coordinate 800 downwards.
TCCTCGCCACCCAGTACCCCGTGCTCACCTGGTGGGCGATCCTGATCGTCCTGCAACGGTCGGCCGCCACCATCACCATGGTCGCGATCTTCGCCGTGGGTGCTCTGCTCGCGAGCCGCGGCGAGATGACCGTTGGCGAGATCGTGAGCTTCGTCGGCTTCGCCTCCCTCCTGATCAGCCGCCTCGACACCGTGTCAGGCTTCTTTACGAGCCTCTACTCGAACGCGCCGACGCTCCGCGACTACTTCGGTCTCATGGACTCGAGACCCGCCATCGTCGACCAGCCACACGCAAAGGCGCTCGTGGTACGCGCGGCCGAGGTTCGCTACGAGGACGTGAGCTTCCACTACCCCGGCACGAGCCAGGGCATCAGCGACGTCGGCATCCACGTAGCGCCCGGCAGGACCGTCGCCATCGTAGGTCCGACCGGCTCCGGCAAGTCGACCACGGTGTCGCTCCTGCAGCGCCTCAGAGCGCCCGACGCTGGGCGCATCACCATCGATGGCCAGGATCTGGCCGACGTGACGCTCGCCTCGCTCCGGCGCGAGATCGCGGTCGTCTTTCAGGAGGCGCATCTCTTCAACCGGTCTATCGCCGACAACATCCGGATCGGTCGCCCGACAGCAACCGATGCCGAGGTCGAGCACGCGGCACGCCTTGCCGAGGCCCACGAGTTCGTCATGCAGAAGCCGGGCGGCTACGGCTTCGTCATCGGTGAGCGCGGTGCCTCGTTGTCGGGCGGCGAGCGGCAGCGCATTGCCATCGCACGGGCGATCCTCAAGGACTCGACAATCCTCGTT
>JAGVSR010000071.1 GCA_019137195.1 Alphaproteobacteria bacterium | reverse complement strand
GTGTCGAAAGCCGGGCTTCAAGCGTGGCTAGAAAGACTTCGGCCACGCGGCGTGTGCCGCGTGGCCGACCATTGCCAGTCTTTGGGACCGGGCTTAGTTCGGGGCAACGGCCATGCCGGTGGCGGCGTTGGTGAAGGTGCCGGTGATGCCGCCCTTGAGAGCGGTGAGGCCCGAGATGATGCCGACGCCGATGATGGCAGCGATGAGGCCGTACTCGATGGCGGTGGCGCCGGACTCGTCCTTCACGAAGCGAGCGAAGAGGTTCTGCATGACGTGATCTCCTGTGACCTGTCTTTATCGTTTCCGAGCGTCCTCGCAGAATGCGGGGTGCCGGTCCGTCAAAGCCTAGCGTTCGACTCTTAACGGCAGCTTGCGCAGATCCTCGCCGGGCAACCTTTCGGCAACCGTGCTGAACAATCCATTAAGCCGATGCTGCTGCGGCTCGGCGGGCGTTCGACCCCGACCGGGCAGCGGGTGCCAAACGCACTGAAGCCACCCGGCGCGGCGCGCCGGATGGCTCCAGAGAATTCACTAGCCGGAGTGCGGCGATTGCCGCTGGTCCGCTTAGTTCGGGGCAACGGCCATGCCGGTGGCGGCGTTGGCCGAGATGATGCCGACGCCGATGATGGCAGCGATGAGGCCGTACTCGATAGCGGTGGCGCCGGACTCGTCCTTCACGAAGCGAGCGAAGAGGTTCTGCATGACGTGATCTCCTGTGGTCTCTGTCTTGTTCATTCTTCAGCGCCGCTTTCATTTGGCGGCGTGTCGACAGGGAGGAGCCTAGCGGCCGAGCCGTTAACAGCAACTTGCTCCGACCTCCGACGACCGGCGTATCGCGGCTTATGTTGAATTTTCGATTGAAGGACGGGTGCTCGAAGCTCCGTCAGTCGCTCCCGTGGGCCCGGGGCGCGTGCCGGCTGGGGCCGGACGATGCATCGCGTCGATGGCCGCGGGTGGCTCCGGCGTGTTGCATCGGCCGGCCAAACGCACTGAAGCCACCCGGCGCGGCGCGCCGGATGGCTCCAGAGAATTCACTAGCCGGATGTGCGGCGGTTGCCGCTGGTCCGCTTAGTTCGGGGCAACGGCCATGCCGGTGGCGGCGTTGGTGAACGTGCCGGTGATGCCGCCCCCGAGATGATGCCGACGCCGATGATGGCAGCGATGAGGCCGTACTCGATAGCGGTGGCGCCGGACTCGTCCTTCACGAAGCGAGCGAAGAGGTTCTGCATGACGTGATCTCCTGGTTTCTCATGAGTGCAGGCTCAGGCCTGACTGAGCCGACGGTAGCGCCGGGCCCTTAACGGGGACTTGCGCAGACTTTCGACCGGGTGATTTGCCTTGAAATATAAGGGGTATAGCTAAGATTCTGTTGCCGCCTTCCTCAATCGGCACACGGCGCGTCCGAGGCTACCCGGCGGGGCGGCGCAGCGGGTGCAGCTGCTTCAGAACGGGTGCGGCGTTTGCAATTCATTCACCATTTCCTGCCCTAATGGCTTCCAATGGTTCGAAGGAGAGGGCCGTCGTCATGGCAGTGGATCGTAGCCTCATGGCTCGCGCAGAAATTCACAAGGCACTTGTCGGAGTGGTCACGGCCGTCGGGCTGATGCTCGCTGCAGGACAAGCGCACGCCAACGACCTCATCGTGCATTACGATCAGTCGTCGCTCCTGCGGCTGCCCAGGAACGTGGCCGAGGTCATCATCGGCAATCCGTCGATTGCCGACGTCTCCGTCCAGGGCGGCAACATGCTCGTGGTGACCGGCAAGACCTTCGGCATCACCAACGTCATCGCGCTCGATGCCGATCACAACGTGATCCAGGATCAGCGCGTCATCGTCGAGCGTGACGAAGCCAACATCGTCAACCTCATCAAAGCCGGTGCGCGACAGTCCTACACCTGCACCAGGAACTGCTCGCCGACGCTGACCATCGGCGACGATCCGGTGTTCTATGACGCGGTCCAGAAGAGCGCGACCTCCAAGACGAAGTTCTCGGATTCGGGCGACGGCGGCGGCCAGCAGGGCAACCAGTAGTCGGTCACGCCTTTCGCGACGCGCTGCTGCGCAAGGTCCACGAGCACAGCGAACGCGCGCGGGCAACGGCAGTCAGTAGCCGGGGCCATCGTCAAAAGAGCTGCAGCTGCCCGCCCGGGGCGACCGGCCGGCGGAACAAGTCCGTGCGCAGCTCGTGCCGCTCCTCATCCATGCCGAGCCTTTTCAGCGCCAGGCGGAAACGGGCGGCGATCTGGACGGCATAGGGACCAGAGCCGCGCTGGCGAATGCCGAACTCGCTCGTATAGTCGCGGCCGCCGTGCATCGACTGCACGAGCTTCAAGACGCGCGCAGCCCGATCCGGGCACGCGGTGGCAAGCCACTCGCGGAAAAGATCCTTGATCTCGAGCGGGAGCCGCAGTGTCACGTAGCCGGCCCGCGTGGCGCCGGCGGCATCAGCGGCTTCGAGAATGCGCTCGATCTCCCAGTCGTTGAGGCCAGGCACGATAGGCGCCACCATGACCCCGGTCGGCACGCCCGCTTCCGCCAGCCTGCGGACGGCATCGAGCCGCTTCTCCGGCGCCGCCGCGCGAGGCTCCATGGCGCGCGCGAGGCGCCTGTCGAGGGTGGTCACGGAGAGGGCGACCTTGGCGAGGCCCCGCTCGGCCATGCGGGAGAGAATGTCGAGGTCGCGCACGACGAGGACCGACTTGGTGACGATCCCGACCGGATGGCCGGTGCGCTCGAGCACCTCGAGGATGGAGCGTGTGATGCGCCGCTGGCGCTCGATCGGCTGGTAGGGGTCCGTGTTGGTTCCGAGCGCGATCGTGGCCGGCTCATAGCGCGGGTGGGCGAGCTCCTTCTCGAGCAAGGCCGCCGCGTCCGGCTTGGCATAGAGCTTCGTCTCGAAGTCGAGGCCGGCTGAGTGGCCAAGGTAGCAGTGGGTTGGCCGCGCGTAACAATAGATGCAGCCGTGCTCGCAGCCGTGGTAGGGATTGATGGAGCGGTCGAAGGAGATGTCGGGGCTGTCGTTTCTGGTGATGATGGTGCGCGCCGGCTCGTCCTTCACCTCGGTCCGCAGGGCCTCGAGGTCGGCGAGGCTTTGCCAGCCGTCGTCGAACTCCTGGCGGACCTCGCATTCGTAGCGTCCAGTCGCGTTCGACAGTGCGCCCCGGCCGCGCCGACGTTCCTCGGCGACGAGGCTCGTCGCCTCGTCGGCCGCCACGGAGCCGTTCGGAGAGCCTTCGATAGCAAGCCGCTCGATCATGCCAAAACCTTAGCCCAAGCAATCGAACAAATCAAGAACAACGACTGGTCCATTTGCGCGGTTGTTGCCGGGCGGAGCCCGTGCGAAACACGTTTTCCATGATTTCAGCCGTCATCCCGACGCTCGACGCCGAACGCCACCTCGGCCGGACGCTCGCCGCTCTCATTCCCGCGGCAGTGGACGGACTCGTGCGCGAGGTCATCATCGCCGACGGCGGGTCGCGCGACGCCACGCTGTCGATCGCCGACCATGCAGGGGCTGAGATCGTCAAGAGTGAGCCGGGTAGGGGCGCCCAGATGAGGGCCGGGGCGGCGCGGGCGCGGTTCCCGTGGCTTCTCTTCCTGCATTCCGACACGGTGCTGGAGCACGGGTGGATCGAGGAAGTGGGCGAGCTGATCGACGAGGTAGCCGATGGGCGGCGAGAGCCGACGGCGGCGGTCTTCCGGTTCGCCCTCGACGACCGCGGTCTGGCACCGAGGGTGATCGAGCGGGGCGTGGCCTTGAGGACGCGGCTTCTCAAGCTTCCTTACGGCGACCAGGGCCTTCTCGTTCCGCGTGCGCTCTACGACGAGGTCGGCGGCTTTTCCGACCTGCCGCTGATGGAGGACGTCGACCTCGTGCGCCGGCTCGGGCGGCGGCGGATCGAAGCTCTCGAATCGCGGGCTCGCACCAGCGCCGATCGCTACCGGCGCGACGGCTATGCGCGGCGTGTTGTGCGTAACCTCGCCTGCCTCACCATGTATTTCGTCGGCGTGCCGCCGAAGCGCATCTCAAAGCTCTACGACAAGCGCCGGGCCACGGTCGGGGCATGATCCGGCGCCGGCTCGTGGTCATGCTCAAGGAACCCATTGCGGGACGGGTCAAGACGCGGCTCGCGGCGGGCATTGGCGTTGCAGCGGCGACGCGGTTCTACCGGCAGACGACGGCGGCGGTTCTGGCTCGGGTAAGCCGGAGCGAGCGGGCGGTGCCGGCTCGTCAGGTCAACGCCCGGGCACGGCGCGATCACGGTCTCGCCGAGTGGGAGACGGTGCTCGCCGTGACGCCCGACGCGGCCGTGGGGAGCCGGGCGTGGTCTCCGTCGTTGCCGCGCGTCGGACAGGGCAGCGGCGATCTCGGGCGGCGCATGCAGCACATCATGGATCAGCGCTGGGTCGGACCGGTCGTCATCGTCGGGTCCGACATTCCCGGCATCAGGAGGGCTCACATCCGGACGGCGTTCGAGGTGCTCGGCTCGTGCGACGCTGTATTCGGTTCGGCGCCCGACGGCGGTTACTGGCTCGTGGGCTTGAAGCGCTTTCCGCGCGTGCCTAGGGCTTTTGACAGCGTGCGCTGGTCTACAGCGCACGCGCTTGCCGATACGCGTGACAATCTCGCGGCGCTCGAGGTGGGTGAGGTGGCGATGCTGCAGGATGTGGACGAGGCCGGGGATTTGGCCCGAGCGGGCAGTCCGTGTCCGCCCCTCCGGGTCTGACGCCGACAGGCGCGCTCGACGTCAGCACCGCGGCGACGGATCCAGTGGGTCAGACCTCGCCGGCTTCGCCAATTGCACACGCCTGGGTGCTATTCGTCGCGTGGATCGCAAGATCCTTGATGGTCGGGTTTCGGCCCGAGAGTGCGTTGTCGGGGTCCCAGGCGACGGCGACGCTTTCGAAGCGAGTGGCCTTGGCGTCGTAGATGAGGAGCCTGCCGGTGAGGCTGTCGCCGGTGCCGGTCACCTCCTTCAAGACCTCGACCGCCATCAACGTGCCGATGACGCCGGCCACCGCGCCCAAGATGCCGACCTCGGCGCAGTTCGGCACCGTGCCTGGAGGCGGGGCCTCGGGGAACAAGCAGCGGTAGCTCGGGTTCGGCTCGCCGGAGGCGCTCTTTTCATGGGGCTTGAAGGTCGTCACGTAGCCGTCGAACGGTCCGAGCGCGCCGAACACGAGCGGCTTTTTGGCTAGGTAGCAGGCGTCGGAGACGAGGTAGCGCGTGGCGAAGTTGTCGGAACCGTCGGCGACGAGGTCGTAGCGCGAGATGAGCTCGATCGCGTTCGTTGCATCGAGGCGGACGGGATGCGTTTCGACGGCCACGTGCGGGTTCAAGCGTGCGATGGTCTCTTTCGCGCTCTCGACCTTCAAGGTGCCAATCGCTGCCGTGTCGTGGGCGATCTGGCGCTGCAGGTTGTCGAGCGAGACCCGATCGTCGTCGACGATGCCGATGGTGCCGAGACCGGCTGCCGCGAGATAGACCGCGAGCGGCGAACCGAGGCCACCGGCGCCGATGAGGAGCACGCGCGCGGCCTTCAGCTTCTGCTGGCCCTGGCCGCCGACCTCCTTCAGCACCAGATGGCGCTTGTAGCGCTGGATCTCGTCAGGGGTGAGTGTGGGCATCGTGCTTGTGCCGGCGACTTCGCTTCGTAAAGCTGGCCGCCGGCACTCCTCGTTACGCCGGCGGGTCGAGGAACAGGTCGCTCGTGAAGTAGCGCTCGGCACAGGATGGAGCGAACGTCACGATCGTCTTGCCGGCGAAGCTGTCCCGCGCGGCGACCTGGAGGGCGGCGGCGAGATTGGCGCCGGTCGAGATGCCGCCCGGTATGCCTTCCTCCTTGGCGAGCTTGCGCGAGGTCGAGAACGCGTCCTCGTTCGACACGGTCAGGATCTCGTCGATGAACGAGGTGTCGAGCACGGCGGGGACGAAGCCGGCGCCGATGCCCTGGATCTTGTGCGGTCCGCGCGGTCCGCCGGAGAGCACGGGGCTGCCGGTCGGCTCGACGGCGACGATCTTGAGGCCCGGGTTGCGCTTCTTCAGCACGGTGCCGCAGCCGGTGAGCGTGCCGCCGGTGCCGACGCCGACGACGAGGGCGTCGACCTTGCCACCGGTGTCCTTCCAGATCTCCTCGGCGGTGGTGCGCTCGTGGACGGCGGGATTGGCGGGGTTCTCGAACTGGCTCGGCTGGACCGCGCCGGGCGTAGTCGCGAGGAGCTCGTTGGCCTTGGATATGGCGCCCGGCATGCCGCCGGCCGCCGGCGTCAGCACCAGCTCGGCGCCCAAGTGGGCAAGGATCTTGCGGCGCTCGACGGACATGCTCTCTGGCATCACGAGCTGGAGCTTGTAGCCGCGGGCGGCGGCGACGAATGCAAGCCCGATGCCGGTATTGCCCGAGGTCGGTTCGATCAGCACCGTCTTGCCCGGCGTGATCTTGCCCTCGGCCTCGAGGACGTCGATCATGGACACGCCGATGCGGTCCTTCACCGACGAGAGGGGATTGAAGAACTCGAGCTTCATCAGAACCTCGGCCTTTGCACCCGCCTCCTTCGGCAGGCGATTGAGGCGCACGAGCGGCGTATGGCCGATGGTCTCGGTGATGTCGCCGTAGACGCGGCCGCGGCCCCAGCTCTGGGTGGCCTTCAAAGTCTTGATTTCAGGGACGGTGGTCATGGCGTGAGATCCGGCGTGAGTTTTCTTGGGCCCAGCCGTCGTCGGCGGGCGGGGGTGTGATGGAATAGCCTTCTATCAGATCGGGCTCAAATCACCAGATGTAGAAATCTATTTCGCCAGCTGCCGCCGCCGCGCACCTCCTCTCCGCTCGGCAGCGGGTTTGCGGGCGGCCCGCTTCGTGCTCGCGAGCCGCTTGGGCATGGACTTCTTTTTTGTGCGCCCGCCGCGGGATCGCGCGGCTGCCGAGGTGCCCGTCGAGCCGAAGCCGCCGGAGCCGCGGCCGGTCTCGCTAACGGCCGCTACAACCCTCAGGCGGGCCTGGATCACGGGTGCCACGACGAGCTGGGCGATGCGCTCGCCGCGGGCGACCTTGAACGGCTTTTGGCCGAGGTTGATGAGGATGACCTTGACCTCGCCGCGGTAGTCGGCGTCGATCGTGCCGGGGCTGTTCAAGACCGTGACGGCGTGCCTGGCTGCGAGGCCCGAGCGCGGCCGGACCTGGCCCTCGGTGCCCGCCGGCAGCTCGAGCACGAGTCCGGTCTCGATCAGCGCGCTGGCTCCCGGCCTCAACCGCACGGGGTGCGTCGCCGGTACGGCAGCCATGAGGTCGAGGCCGGCCGATTGCGCCGTCTGGTAGGCGGGAAGCGGCAGGCCCTCGGCGTGCGGCAGTTGCTGGACGCGAACGGTCAGCCCGCGTCGCCGGGTGGACTTGGCCATCAAAGCTCCCTGAACTTCTCGAGGTGGCGGGCGGCGCGCTCGATCAGGCGATCGGCGACCTCGTGCTTGTCCATCTGCGGCCAGTCCTCGAGGCCCGTCTCGGTGACGAGGTGGATGGTGTTCCTGTCGCCGCCCATGACGTCGGTCGCTGGCGAGACGTCGTTGGCGACGATCCAGTCGGCGCCCTTGCTCTTGCGCTTCTTCTTCGCGTGCTCGACCACGTTCTGGGTCTCGGCGGCAAAGCCGATGAGGAGGCCCGGACGGGCGGCGCCGGCGCCGGCAATGGTGCGCAGGATGTCCGGGTTCTCGACGAGCGCGAGCGCGGGTGCGCGGGATCTGGGGTCCTTCTTGATCTTCTCGGTGGCGGCGCTGGCGACGCGCCAATCCGCGACCGCGGCGGCGAAAATGCCGATGTCGGCGGGGAGGGCTGCCTCGACGGCCTTCAGCATTTCGTCCGCGGTCTCGACGTGGACGGTGGTGACGCCCTCGGGATCGGGGATTGCGACCGGGCCTGAAACAAGCGTCACGCGGGCCCCGCGACGGGCAGCGGCGGCCGCGATCGCGTGGCCCTGCTTTCCCGACGAGCGGTTGGCGATGTAGCGCACGGGGTCGAGCGGCTCGTGCGTCGGCCCGCTGGTGACGAGCACGTGGCGGCCGGCCAGGGTCGCGGCGTGCAGGTTAGGGTCGCCCTTCTGGGGAGTCTGGCCGTGAGCGCCCGGCTGCGAGATGGCCATGACGCGCTCGATCGAGGCCACGATCTCAAGCGGCTCGGCCATGCGGCCGGGGCCGGCTTCGCCGCGCTCGGCCATCTCGCCGCTGTTGGGGCCGACAAAGTGGATGCCGTCACGCTGCAACTGGTCGACATTGCGGCGGGTGGCGGGATGGAGCCACATGCGCGGGTTCATGGCGGGAGCCGCGAGGACCGGCTTGTCGGTCGCGAGCAGCACGGCGGTGGCGAGGTCGTTCGCATGACCGCCGGCCATCTTGGCGAGGAGATCGGCGGTCGCTGGCGCGATCACGATCAGGTCCGTCTCGCGGGAGAGACGGATGTGGCCGATCTCGCGCTCATCGTCGAGGTCGAACAGATCCGTGAAGACCCGCTCATTGGTCAACGCGCCGGCCGTGAGCGGAGTGACGAACGACTGGGCAGCCTGGGTCAGCACGACGCGTACCGCGTAGCCGCGCTCGCGCAGCCGGCGGACGAGGTCGAGGCTCTTGTAGGCGGCGATGCCGCCGCCGATGATGAGAAGTACGCGTTTCATGGGAGGAGGCCGGCTGGCGCTGGATCGGACGGGGAGGAGCGGTGCAGCATAGCACAGTGGAGGGGAGGGTCGAGCCAGCCCGAGCCTTGCCGATTGCGTCGGTTTTGCCCTTCCGGACAGGGATCACCGCCAGGAGATCGATCGGCGGCGAGCGACCTATGGGCGCTGCGGATTCGCGTGAAGTCAACCGCAGAGCAGCATAATTTTAGGTGCGCTGCCGCTTGACATGAGGCGCCTCCTTCAACATTGTCCGGCGCAACGGTGACGCACAAGGGCCAGCGCACCACGAGAACAAAGGCCCAAGTCTAGGGAGACCAAACGGGGTGGCGCTCGGAAGCGGGCGCCGCCCCGTTCTGCTATGCACCCGGCCGCGTTGCGGACCCCGCCTCGTCCGGGGACTCTTTCGGTCTAGGGCTACGGGCTCGTCTCGTCGGTCGTTCTGGCCGCAGCCGGTGCTGCGTCGCCTGAATGCCCAAAAATTGACGCTGTTGCGACGCGTGCTAGTCTTCCAGTCATGCCGGGCGGCTGTTCCGGCGGCTTCCCGGGGGACGTGATGCTGCTGCGCCTTCTGTTTTCGACCGGTACGCTCTTCTTCTCGCTCATTCTCGGCGCCGTGGCTCTGGCCTTCGTCGGATATGAATCACCAGAGCGGCTGTCAGCGATGCTCGGCTGGGCGCGCGACCTCAAGGCCGTCATCACCTCGACGGGTCTCGATCCCAAGTACAACATTTGGGTCGAGCTGCTGCTCGAGGAGCGGCAGCTGCTGTTCATGTTCTTCACGATCGGGGCCCGGATCGTGCTCGGCCTTCTCGGCGGGCTGGTCGGCGCGCTGATCGGACGCCGATAGCCGGCATTGACGGCTTTTCAAGGTTAACCCGGCCTTAGCGCTCGCTCCTTACAGTCGGAGGCTGGCTCGCGACGCACGTCACGAGCCCGATCGGCTTTGCCGGTCCAACCCGAATTGTAGGCGTACGGGCTGGAATATGCGTTTGTTCACCGACAAGAAGCCGGAGCCAGCGCAGCCGCAGCTGCAGAGCATCATCGCCAAGGTGCTGGCCGAAAGCGCCGCGGCTGCAAATGCCGCGACCAAGCCTGCCAAGAGCCTTATCCGCAGCCTGCCGCTGCGGTGGCGCGTCACACTCGGCTGTCTCGGCATCGCGGCCACCGTGTCGGCGGCCGTCATCGGAACACTCCTCATTTATTTCACGCTGAGGTTCCCGGACCCGCTCGCCTACCGGCGCAACGCCGGCGAGCCGCTCGTGCGCGTGCTCGCACGCGACGGATCGGTCATCGCCGAGCGGGGCGGTGTGCCGGCCTATGTTCCGTTCGAGCTTATTCCCGAGCGTATCACCAACGCGGTGCTGGCGACCGAGGACCGCCGGTTCTGGAGCCACTGGGGCCTCGATCCGGCCGGTCTCTCGCGCGCGGTCATCGCCAATTTCAAGGCCGGCCGCATCACCGAGGGCGGCTCGACGCTGACGCAGCAGCTGGCCAAGAACATGTTCCTCACCTCCGAGCGCACGTTCGGGCGCAAGGCGCAGGAGCTCGTCATGGCGCTGTGGCTCGAGCTCAGGCTGAGCAAGGCCGAGATCCTCGAGCTCTATCTCAACCGGGTCTATTTCGGGAGCGGCGCCTATGGGGTCGAGGCGGCGGCACGAAAGTATTTCGACAAGTCCGCCTCGGAGCTGACGCTGGCCGAGGCGGCAGTGATCGCCGGCCTCCTCAAGGCGCCGTCACGGTACGCGCCGTCGAGCAATCCGGTGCAGGCGATCGAGCGCGGTCGCAGCGTGATTTCGAAAATGCGCGCGGCCGGGCTCGTCACTCCGGAGGAGGAGGCGAAAGCGCTGGCCGATACGGTGCGCTTCTCCGACGGTGGCAAGGCCGAGCGGGCCGGCACCGGCTACGTCGTCGATGCGGTTCTCGAGCAGGTGCAGCGCCTCGGCCTGTCCGAGGGCGGCGACATCGTGATCGACACGACGATCGAGCCCGGCATCCAAAGGCTCGCGAGTGCGAGCCTGCAGAGGGCGATCGAGAAGGACGGCTCGATGGCTGCCGTGAGCCAGGGCGCTGCCGTGGTGCTCGACACCGACGGAGGAATCCGCGGGCTCGTGGGCGGCGCCTCCTACGACGCGAGCCAGTACAATCGTGCGCTGAAGGCCAAGCGTCAGCCAGGCTCCTCGTTCAAGCCCTTTGTCTATCTGGCAGCGCTCGAGAAGGGTCTCACGCCGCAGTCTCTCGTATACGATCTGCCGCTCGAGGTCGGAGGCTGGACGCCGAAAAACGATAACGGGAAATACCAGGGTGCCATTACTCTCGCGGAAGCACTTGCGCAGTCGGTCAATACGGTCGCGGCACGGCTCCTCATCGATGCCGGTGCGACCAAGGTAGCGGCGGTCGCAAGGCGGCTCGGCATACAATCGGATCTGCGGAAGGATGCCTCGCTCGCGCTCGGGGCTTCCGAGGTGACGATGCTCGAGCTCGCGGGTGCCTATGTCCCGTTCGCAAACGGGGGCCACGTCGTCGAGCCTTACCTCGTGCGGAGGATCCGGCTCGCGTCGGGTCGGGTGCTCTATACGCGCGAGGCTCCGGCTCCGAAGCAGGTGCTCGCCGCTGCACACGTGTCGGAGATGAACGCCATGCTCAATGGCGCCGTTGCGCACGGCACCGGCAAGCGGGCGCGGCTCGACAAGTGGCAGGCTGCCGGCAAGACCGGCACCAGCCAGGATTTCCGTGACGCCTGGTTCGTCGGCTACACGTCGGCGCTGGTCGCGGCCGTGTGGCTCGGCAACGACGACGGGCAGCCGACAAACCGTGTCATGGGCGGCGGGCTGCCGGCCACGATCTGGCGCGAGATCATGAGCGCGGCTCATGGCAGCAAGACTCCGGCGCCGTTGCCGGGGCTGTTGCCCGATGCGCCGCCGGCTGCGGTCACCGCGTCGTCACAGGGTGCGAAGGCGTGGCTGCCCTCGAGTGCTGCAGCCAGCACGGTTCCACCGGCTACCGCTACGGCCCAGGCTCATCCGTCCCGCGCGGCCGAGACAGCACAGCAGACGGAGCTGACGCGCCGTTTCTTTGCGCTGATGCCGCCCGCCCAACTCAATGTGCAACGCCCGGTGCCGCATGCGACGCAGCCTCGGGTGCCGGCGCAAATGCAGGCGCGGGCGGCGCCACGCAAGCCGTCACCTGGCGCGCCTCCCGCGCAGGCCGGCGCAGGGTCCGTTTGGGCCGGTACGCTCGTGGCGGAGGATCGCGGCATCGGCGCCCGCGGTCCGGAGGCCGTCCAGGAGCGGATCATCGTACTTCCGCCGGAAGGTTTCATGACGTTGGGTGGACCGCTGCAATAGCTCGCTTGACGGCCTGCGACCAGGCTGGAAGGCGGCATCGAGGCTTCGGCGAGGCCTCGTGCGATCGTCATATCCCTGCGCCTACCCGTACCGATGCAGGTCCATGCCGTAGATCTGCAGCCAGCGCTTGGCCTGGTCGAGATCGGGGTAGGCGAGGCGCACCAGGGCCCAGAACTTGGGCCCGTGATTCATCTCCTGAAGATGTGCGACCTCGTGGGCGGCAACGTAGTCGAGGATGTGGGCCGGAGCCATGACGAGACGCCAGGAGAACGACAGCGCGCCGGTGGTCGAGCACGAGCCCCAGCGGCTCGCCTGGTCGCGGACGACGATCTTCTTAGGGCGCAGCTTCAATGCGCGCGCGTGGCGTGCTACGGCGATGTCGAGATCGCGGCGGGCCTCGTCGTAGAGCCATTTCTGGAGACGGCGCGGCGCGTGCTCCTTGTCGCCCGCGACGTGCAGCTCGGAGAATGTCGGTCGCATGAGCCGGCCGACGACGCCGAGGCCGCTTCGCTTGCCGGTGAAGACAAGGCGGTGCGTCGTGCCGCGAAGAGGGATGAAGGCGCCGTCGGCGAATGCGACAGGGCGCGGCAGGTTCTCGAGGCGCTCGCGCACCCAGGCCAGATTGCGGTTGATGAATGAGTCGGCCTCGTCGAGATCGCACTGCGGCGGCAAGGTAACGATGATGGCGCGTCGCGTGCGGCTGACGCGCAGCGTCAGGCGGCGTGCAGCAGGATGGCGGCGCACCTCGACCGGAGCGCCCAGGGTCGTGCAACCCTCATGGTTGAGCGCAATGGACGACGGTCTCTTCGCCTGCCGCATGAAGCTCCCCCGATGCCGACAAAATAGGTGCGATGTATGCATCGCGAGCACTCCGCCGCCGGGGCAGAGCGTTGCTCGAACACGCTCGAGCAGCAGCGGCGAAGCACGCACGAGAGGTGTGTAACGCGTTCGCGCGACCCGAGACCAGCCCTAATGATGTAACCTGTCGCTCGTGGAGCAACAAGTGTTGCGCGATGGCCCCATTTCAATCGTGCCGCGGCCACGGAGCCATACGATCGTATGCAGTTGCAGCAGCCGCAGCTGCGATCGGCACCGGGTCTGCGTTTCAGCTCTCGCTGCGAGTCGGAAAGAGACCCTCCACAATGAGGCGTCCGGCGCGCGCGAACATGCGGAACGACCGTCGCGCAGCCTCATCGGCCGAGGTCGTGTGCGCGCCGACAACGGGCTCGGGGAAGAACGCGTCGAGCATTGCTTCTGCGGTCGCGAGGCTCGGCTCGCCGGCATTGTCCATGACAGGTGCAGTCTCGTGCCGGCGTACGAAGGCGGCGATGCGCGGCAGGATCTCGGCGCGGAAGCGCGAGCCGTTGAAGGTGCCGTAGTGGCCGACGCCGGGACATTCGAAATGCTGCTTCGCGTCCGAGTCGAGGGCGGTGCAGAGGTCGAGCGCGGCTCGGCACTGGCCGAGACCGGTGATGTCGTCCTTCTCGCCCTCGATCGTGAAGAGCGGCGTCCTCCTGACGGCGTCGAGGCAGACCGGACGGCCACGATGGGTCATCTCGCCCTGGGGCAGGAGATGGCGTACGAACACACGGTCGATGGTGTCGAGGTAGAACTCGGCGGAGAGGTCCATCACCGCCAGGTACTCGTCGTAGAATGTGCGATGCTTCTCGGCGGAATCGCCGTCACCGCGCACGAGATCTAGGAAGAGGTCGTTGTGCGCCGTGGCGTGGCGGTCGATGTTCATCGACATGAAGCCGGTGAGCTGCAGGAAGCCCGGATAGACGGCGCGGCCGGCACCCGCTAACGGCCACGGCACGTTGGCGATGACATTGTTACGGAACCAGTTGGTGCCGCGGGTCTCGGCGACAGAGTTGACGAGAGTTGGGCTCACACGCGTGTCGATGGGGCTGCCGGCGAGGATAACGCTCGCGGGAAGCGCCGGGTCATCGTCCTCCTCCATGAGCGCGAGCGCCGACATCACGGGCACGCCCGGCTGGCAGACGGCGAACACGTGGGTACCGCGGCCGAGATGGGAGAGCATCAGGCGTACATAGTCGATGTAGTCGTCGAGGCCGAAGGCGCCTGCGGTAAGAGGCACCTCGCGCGCGTCCTGCCAGTCGGTGATATAGACGTCATGATCGGGGAGCAGCGCCTCCACGGTGCCGCGGAGCAGCGTCGAAAAGTGGCCGGACATCGGCGCGACGAGGAGGAGACGCGGGTCGCGCGCTCGTCCCTCGGGCAGGTCACGCTTGAAATGGAGAAGGCGGCAGAAGGGCCGCTCCCACACGATCTCCTCGGTGACAGCGACCGTCGCGCCGTCGACGGCCGTCACCGGCAGCTCGAACGACGGCTTGAGGTAGCGGCGCGTGGTGCGCTCGAACACCTCGGAGGCGGCGGCGGCATGGCGGCCGAACATGGTGTGGGACAGCGGGTTCAGCGGATGGCCGAAAAAGAGCTTGGCCGAACCGGCCGCAACCCGTGCGGGCCGGACCGCAGCGTGGCCCAGCTCATACCAGTGATAGAGCATCAGTCCCTGTCCCCCTGTCCGAGCGGGCCGGTTCGTTCCGGCGCCATCGTCGCCGCTCTGGCGAGCGGCCGGTCCCCCAGACTGGCGAGCGGAAGGACTATCGCCCTGCCGCCTCCTGCCTTCGAAGGACCTTATTCGCGTGCGGGAGGATGCACTGATTCGCGGGAAACCAAAAAGTTGAGACGTTCTTACAATTGCTTGGACAACGCGCCGGCCAGATTTTCCACCGAGACGTTGTGCGGGAAATGCTGGAGGTAATCGCCCTTGCCGTCCATGAGATACATGAAGCCGGTGTGGTCGACGCTGTAACGTCCTCCGGCACCTTCGTTCTCTACTTTCTTGTGATAGACGCGATAGGCCTTCGCGACGGCGTCGATCTCCTCCGTCGTGCCGGTGAGGCCGACGATGCGCGGGTCGAAGCTCGCGACGAACTCGCTCAGCACCTTCGACGTGTCGCGCTCGGGATCGAGGGTCACAAAGAGCACGGAAATGTTGCCGGCCTTGGGACCGAGCTTGTCGAGCGCTTGGGCAATGATTTGCAACCCGGCAGGACAAATGTCAGGGCAGTTCGTGTAGCCGAAGTAGACGAGCATCGGCTTGCCGGCGAAGTCCTTCTCGGTGACGGCGCGGCCGGCGCCGTCGACGAGCTTGAACGGGCCGCCGATTGCGACCTTGCCCTCCGATACGGCGGAGCCGGACGTCGGGGGCGTCAGCATGCGGGTCAGGATCATGTCGGCTGCGGCGACGCCGACTACGAGCCCGAGTACGATGAAGATTACAGAGCGTGCGCTCATCGGCCGGCCTCGACGTATCTGTCCCTGACACCGCTCGTATACAACGCTGGTCGGGCTTCGCGCCATGGCATGCGGTCGCTGGCAGGCAGTTGCGGACGGCCGATCGCGGCAGGCTCTCTTGCCGGGTTCGGCCTTGGCAGGGTGCGGCGTTCTGGCTAACGTTGGTTCCCCCGAGGTAGGCTGCAGCTGTGGGCTCGACGCGTGGACAGCAAGAAGGACGGCATCTGGCAGGATCTTTGGCTGGGAGCGCCGCAGGACAGCGGCCTGCGTCTACAGACGATCGTACGCCTGCGCTGGGTTGCGCTGCTCGGGCAGCTCGTGACCATCTGTATCGTAGCGCTAGGCTTCGGGTTCGACGTTGCGCTCGGGCCCTCGTTCGCTTGCATCGCGCTGTCGGCGTGGCTCAACGTCTATCTGTCGATCCGCTACCCGGCACGGCACCGCTTCACGGTGCGCTACGCGACCGTTCTCTTGGCCTACGACATCATGCAGCTCGCCGTCCTGCTCTACCTTACGGGCGGTATCGACAACCCGTTCGCCATTTTGATCGTGGCACCGGTGACGGTCTCGGCGGCGACGCTTCCGATCGCCAACACGGTTCTGCTCGGAACGCTCGCGACACTGTCGGCTTCCTTCATCACCTGGAACTTTCTGCCTTTGCCGTGGTTCGTGTCGGGCGGCGTCATGCATCCTGAGATCTACCGCATCGGCATCCTGACGGCCCTCGTCTCGAGCATGACGTTCCTCGCACTATATGCCTGGCGGCTCACCAAAGAGAGCCGGCAGATGTCGGCGGCGCTGACGGCGACGGAGCTGGTGCTTGCCCGTGAGCAGAAGCTGCACGCGCTCGACGGACTCGCAGCCGCGGCCGCGCACGAGCTCGGCACGCCTCTCTCGACCATCACGCTCGTCACCAACGAGCTCGAGCGGCAGATGGACAAGGCGAGCCCGCATCTAGAGGACATCAAGCTTCTCCGCGAGCAGGCGCAGCGCTGCCGCGAGATTCTGAGAAAGCTCACGCGGCATCCGGCAGAGCAGGATCCTCTACACGACACGCTCATCGTATCCGAGATGCTGACCGAGGCATCCGAACCCTACATGGCCGGCCGGGTGCCGATTGTGATCGCCGCCAGGCCGACGACGGATGCCTCTGGGCCGGGCGCTCGCACGCCGATGACGGCACGCCGGCCCGGCGTCATCTTCGGACTTGCCAACCTTATCGAGAACGCCATCGACTTCGCCGAAAGCAAGGTCGATGTGCAGGCGGAGTGGAACGGCGAGACGGTCATGATCACGGTTTCCGACGACGGGCCCGGCTTCAAGTCCGACATCATCGACACGCTGGGCGAGCCATACGTCACGACGCGGCCGGCGGGTGCCAAGACGAAGTCGGGGACCAAGGTGTCGGGACTCGGGCTCGGCTTCTTCATCTCGAAGACTCTGCTCGAGCGGTCCGGCGCGCGGGTCGCGCTCGAGAACCGCGCGTCGCCGGCTCACGGGGCGATCGTCAGGATCATCTGGTCGCGACCTGTCTTCGAGGCACCGCTCGATCGTGGTGCGGGCTCGGTCACGGGAGAGATGGCCTGGCCCGCCCCCCTCGCCGGTAACGGTAACGGGCAAAGGGATTTTTATCCGATATAAGGCTTGGCGAAACGTCGCAGGCCGGTATAGAACTCGGGCATGCGGGAGGAACATGTGACCGAAGACCTATCATTTCGGCAGGACGAGCTGCCCGAAGACAGATCGCTGATCATCGTCGACGACGACAAGGCGTTTCTGCAGCGCCTCGCCAGGGCGATGGAGCTGCGCGGCTTCGAGGTTCGGAGCGCCAGCTCCGTGGCGGAGGGCATCGATCTCATCCGCCAGAAGGCGCCGGCGTTCGCGGTCGTCGACATGCGGCTCGAGGACGGCAACGGGCTCGACATCATCGCCGAGCTGACGCGCGTGAAGCCCAACTCGCGCATCATCGTGCTGACCGGCTACGGGAACATTGCGACCGCGGTGTCGGCGGTAAAGCTCGGCGCGGTCGACTACCTCGCCAAGCCTGCCGACGCCGACGACGTGACGGACGCGCTTCTGGCTCCAGCCAATACCAAGGCACCGCCGCCGGAGAATCCGATGTCGGCGGATCGCGTGCGCTGGGAGCACATTCAGCGCGTCTACGAGCTTTGCAACCGCAACGTTTCCGAGACCGCACGCCGGCTCAACATGCACCGGCGCACCCTGCAGCGCATCCTTGCCAAGCGCGCTCCGAAGTAGGAGCTGCCCTGCCTCATTCGCGGCCGGCGAGGAACCACGTCTCGACCTCGCCGACGCCCTTGATGTCGGTCGCGCAGCGGAGCTCGAAGCGAAAGCCGCTCGAGCCGAGGCGGTCCTTGCAGGCCGGGCAGAGGAGGATGCGGCCGGGATCCGAGAGCCCTTCGAGCCTGGACGCGAGGTTCACTGCGTCGCCCCATACGTCGTAGGTGAACTTCTGCTTGCCGATGATGCCGGCCATGACCGGCCCTGAGGCCATTCCGATGCGGACCCTGATCTCGGCGCCGTTCTCTCTGGCGATGTGCTCGACGACATCGAGCATATCGAGCGCCATGGCGGCGAGCCGCCCCAGGTGGTCGGGTGCCGGCTCTGGGATGCCAGAGGCCGCCATATAGGCGTCGCCGATCGTCTTGATCTTCTCGACGCCGTGCTTTTCCGCAAGACCGTCGAACTCGGTCACGATGGCGTTCAAGAGCGACACCGTCCTTTCGGCGCCGAGACGGCGGGCGAGCGCGACGAAGCCCGAGATGTCGGCGAACAGGATCGACGCCTCCGGAAAGCTGTCGGCGATCGAGCGCGTGGGCTCGGCCTTGAGGCGCTCGACAATGGGGTCGGGCAGTACGTTGCGCAGGAGCCGGTCGACCTCGGCGCGCGCGTTCTCGGCGAGCCGGAAGGCATACCACACCGAGGCGCCGATGAGCGCAACCGTGGTGATGGCCGCCTGCACGTAGATGCTGTCGAGTAGCGCGCGGTCGGCGTGGAGCAGGCCCTCGGAATGCGGATACCAGAACCAGGCGGCGAGGTGCAGTAGGAGCGCGGCCAGGACGATGGGCACGATCATCCAAAGGCGCTCGAGGCCGAGCACGACGAAGGCTGCCGCCGGCACCACGAAATACTGCAGTTGGACGCCCGACGAGCGGCCCAGATACATGGCAAACAGGAGCAGTGCCGCGTACTCGGACAGGAGAATGATGAGAGCGCCGGCGATGTCGTTCCAGCGGTGGGCGAGGGGCACCACGACGGCGACGCCAACGAGCACGACGTTGATCCAGACGACGGGCTTGTACTTCTCGTAGTCGAGAAAGGCATCCTGCACGGCGTAGATCGCGGTCGTGACGCCGATCAGGTAGGCGATGAGGTTCAAGATCATCAGCCGCCGCTTGGTCTCCGGCGGGTAGCCGGCCGTGCCGAGCTCGGCGAGGCGGGAGAGCGCGGTGCCGGCCCGGAGCACGATCGGCTCCGAGCGCAATGCTGCGAGCTGGTCGCGAAGCATCTGAGCAGGTCCGTTCATGGCCGCGGCTCCTGGCACGGCGGCTGCGGGGTGACCCACATCGTAGGAGGCCTCATGCGATCGCCGCCGAGACCGCGCGGCGAAGCGTCTCGAGCGTGAACGGCTTCGGGATGACATCGAGCCGGCCCGGCGCGAGGGTGCGGCCCTTGTCGAGGGAATGCGAGAAACCGGACATGAGAAGAACCTTCAATCGCGGCGAGGCGGCAAGCGCCCGCTCGGCCAAAGTCACGCCGTCCAGTCCCGGCATCTCGATGTCGGTGACAATGAGATCGAACGAGCCCGGCGCGGCCGAGAACTTAGCCCACGCATCGGCCCCGTCTGTCGCCAGGGTGACAGCATGCCCTTCGAGGGCGCGGCGGACCAGGTCGCGGGTGGCGTCGTCATCGTCCGCCAGAAGGATTGTGGCCATGAGGGCTCCTCGGGAAGCGAGCGAATGGCACGAAACCGATGGCGAGAGGTCCATGGAACAGGTCTTCCGTGACGGCCCTGCTCACCGGATGCCGTTCAACCTGGCGCCACCCACCAACTCACTCCTTTATCCGTCCCACGAACGGCAGCTCGCGGCAACGGTGGGCGACGTCCATACCGAAGCCGACGACGAACTCGTCGGCACACTCGAAGGCACGAAAATCGGCGACCACATTGACTGCGCGGGATACCCTCTTGTCGAGCAGCACGCAGGTCTTGACCGAGCGTGCGCCGCGCGCCGCGAGGAGGTCCTTGGCGAACACCAGGGTCCGGCCGCTATCGAGAACGTCGTCGACAACGAGCACGTTGCGGCCCTCCACCGGCAGGTCGAGGTCGCGCAGGATCTCGACGGCTCCGGACGAGACCTTGCTCTTGCGGTAGCTCGACAACGTCAGGAAGTCGACCTCCGGCGAGATGCCGGCGCGGTGAAGCGCGCGGATGAGATCGGCGGCGAAGACGAAGCTGCCTTTCAGGATGGCGACCACGAACAAGTTGTCGAGCCTCGCCGCGGCGATCTCGGCGGCGAGCTCGTCGAGCCTCGCGGCGATCGTCTCGGCCGAAAACACGGTCTCGAGCTCGGGGGTGATGCTCAGGTGTCCGGTGCTCGAGACGTTCGTGCCCGGTGGGGTCATCATCCAGCTCCCATTCGCGTCGAATCGGCCGTGCCGCGCTTTAAGAATCACGACTGTCAAGGTATCCGTTGTTTGGGCTGCTGTCGCAAGTGCGTGATTCGGGCGGTTAAGGCGGCCTCTGCCGGCGGGTGGGGCGCACACGAACCCGCCACATTCCTGGCCGATTGATCAACGTTGGCCCATTTGCGATAGACGCCTGCGGACGGGGGCGCACGGGAGGGCCTTCGGACTCGATCGTGCCGAGAACGGCGGGCGCCGGGACATCGGGCGAGGAGCGGACGGAGCGGGCTTGATACGACTTTCCAACATCGCACTGCGCTACGACGGCCGCAGCGCCGACGTGCTGTCGGACGTGAGCTTTCACTTGAGGCCCGGGTCGTTCCACTTTCTGACCGGGCCGTCGGGTGCCGGCAAGACCTCGCTCTTGAGGCTGCTCTTCATGTCGAACCATCCGACGCGCGGGCGGATCGAGATGTTCGGCCAGGACTGCACGCGTATCAACACCTCGAAGCGCGCCCAGTTGAGGCGCCGGATCGGCATTGTGTTCCAGGATTTCCGCCTGCTCGACCATCTGACCACCTGGGAGAACGTTGCGCTGCCTCTGCGCGTCGTCGGACGCAAGATCGACGACTACCGGGAGGACGTGACAGACCTTTTGCAGTGGGTCGGCCTCGGCGACCGCATGCACGCCTATCCCTCCGTGCTCTCGGGCGGCGAGAAGCAGCGTGCGGCGATCGCGCGGGCCGTCATCGGCAAGCCCGAGCTTCTTCTCGCCGACGAGCCGACCGGCAACGTCGACCCGCAGATGGCGCGGCGGCTGCTGCGCCTATTCATCGAGCTCAACCGGCTTGGGACCTCGGTCCTGATCGCCACCCACGACCATCAACTGATGCGCCAGTACAAGGCGCCTCGACTGGAGCTGCACGACGGCCATGTCCGGATCGTATGACCGCCCCGGCGGAAGGCCGCCGTCCCAGCCCCCGCAGCCGCCTGCCGGCTACGACCCCTACGACGTGCCGCCGACCGGTCCGGCGGGCCGACCGGGGCCGCCGCCCGTTCCCGGGGAGCACGCGGCGCACGGGCACGGGCACGGCTGGGCCGAGCATCCGCCGATGCCTCCGCACGCCTACCTCGATCCTGCCCAGCACGGCGATCACACCCAGCCGCAGACAACGCCTTCGCTCAGACCCACGCTCGAGGCCGAGGCCAAGGAGGGCTATAGCCCGCCGCGCAGCGAGAAGCAGTCGAGCCAGGCCAAGGCGCCGATCGTGCCGGCTGGCTCAGTGACCGGCCGCTCGCTCACTCTCGTGATCTCGATCATGTGCTTCCTGGCCTGCCTGACGGCCGGCACCGTCTATCTCATCCGGCAGTCGGCCGACGCTTGGCTCAAGGACATCGCCAGCGAGGTTACGGTGCAAGTGCGTCCGATCGAGAAGGCCGATCTCGACAAGACGATCAAGGACGTGGTGCAGCACCTCGAGCGGCAACCCGGCATCGCCTCCGTGCGCCCGCTATCGCTTGCGACCGCAACCGACCTCCTGGAGCCGTGGCTCGGCAAGGGCGACGTGCTCAAGAACCTGCCAGTGCCGCGGCTGATCGCACTCGAGCTCGACCGCTCCCAGCCCCCCGACATCAAGGCCGTGAAGGAGAAGCTCGAGGCGGAGTTCAAGGGCGTCAGCCTGGACGACCACCGGCGCTGGCAGAACCAGATCCGGACCGTCACCCGCAGCTTTGCGGCCGGCGGCCTCGCGATCCTGCTGCTGATGGCGGCGGCGACCACGGCCATCATCGTGTCGGCGACCAAGAGCTCGATGGCGTCCAACCGCGAGATCGTCGAGGTTCTGCATTTCGTCGGCGCTACCGACCGCTTCATCGCGCGCGAGTTCGAGAAGCATTTCCTGAGGCTAGGTATCCGCGCCGGGCTCGTGGGCGCGACCTTCGCGCTCCTCGTGTTCCTCACCATGCCGCTGATGATGGAACTGCTGGGCGGCTCGAGCGTAACGATCGCCGAGGTCAACCGCCTGATCGGGCGCGGCGCGCTCGACACGGCCGGCTACATTCTGCTCGGGATCGTCGTTGTGGTGGTTTCGGCGCTCTGCATGATCACCTCGCGCGTCGGCGTCTATCGAATCCTGAACAACAAGGCTTGACGGTGCTCCGGGGCCGCCGCCAATACTCTGATTTGACATGAGTTTGTCGCAAACCTTAACGGTAAACGGTGGTTTCGAGCGTGCGCGTGCGCAACGCCGATGACTTGTCACCGGGATGGGCTAGTCTGAACGGGATTTGACTTGGGGCGATTATCAACGGCGGTGGCGACTGGTCCAGG
Organism: Alphaproteobacteria bacterium; assembly: GCA_019137195.1. Classification (GTDB taxonomy): domain Bacteria; phylum Pseudomonadota; class Alphaproteobacteria; order Rhizobiales; family Hyphomicrobiaceae; genus CBDCUQ01. Next base: position 18,206 of record JAGVSR010000071.1, on the reverse strand, counting down.
GCCGGTTCATCACACACAGGCGGCATGACACGGCAGGTCCGAAATCTCACGGTCGTCGCGGGCCTCGCGCTCGCGATGCTGGTGTTCGGCTTCGTCGTATTCGCGAACAGCGTCACCCGCGAGCCGGTGTACCAGGATGTCAGCGCCGATGCGATCGTCGTCCTGACGGGCGGCCCGGAACGGATCTCGGAGGCGGCGCGGCTGCTCATGGTGGGCAAGGGCCAGCGCCTGCTCATCTCGGGCGTCAACCGGCAGACGCGCCGCGACAGCCTGCGCAAGATTTCTGGTCTCGATCAGGCGAAGTTCGACTGCTGCGTGGACCTCGACTACGCCGCGCTCGACACCATCGGCAATGCCAGCGAGAGCAGCAAGTGGGCGCGGAAGCACGGCTACAAGACTCTCGTGGTCGTGACATCATCGCAGCACATGCCGCGCAGTCTGATGGAGCTGGCGCGCGCCATGCCGGGGGTGGAGCTGGTACCGCATCCGGTCGGGTCTCCACTCCCGCCGGACCGGCCGTGGTGGCTCGAGGTGAGGCTCGCGCGCTCGCTCGGCTGGGAGTACCTGAAATTCCTTGCCGCGAGCGGCAAGCTCGTGGCATCGCGTGGTCTGGCCTGGCTCAAGGACCGGGTGGGCGCCTGACCAGGGAGCTTGCCGCCGGTCGCGGGCGGGCCCGCACGTCTCGTCCGGAGTCGTCCGGAGCCACTAACCGGAGCCCCTATGCAAGCCCTCGTGCTCGTGCGCTCGCTCGTGTTCGCGGCCGTCTTCTACGTGGTCACCGCGCTGTTCCTCGTCCTCGGCTCTTGGCTTCTGCTGGCGCCGAGGTCGTGGGCCATGGCCGGGCTCAAGGCGCACGCGATCACGGTGACGTGGCTGTTGAAAGTGATCGCCGGCACACGCATGGACGTGCGGGGACGCGAGAAGCTTCCCAAGGGCGCGTGTCTGGTGGTCGCCAAGCACCAGTCGGCGTGGGACACGTTCGCGCTCATCCCGCTGTTCGCCGATCCCGCCATCGTGCTCAAGGACGAGCTCAAGTGGATCCCGCTCTACGGCTGGTTCTGCGTCAAGTTCGAGCACATCCTGGTCAAGCGCGCCAAGGCGGCGGTTGCACTAAAGGCGATGATCCGCAGCGCCAAGGAGCGTGTGACCGCGGGTCGGCAGGTGCTGATCTTTCCCGAGGGGACGCGGCAGGCGCCGGGGGCAGAGCCCGACTACAAGCCGGGCTATGTGGCGCTCTACGAGGAGCTCGGCGTCCCGTGCGTGCCTCTCGCCTTGAACTCCGGGCTGTTCTGGCCGCGGCGGCGGATGGAGCGCTATCCGGGGACGATCGTCGTCGAGTTCCTCGATCCCATTCCGCCCGGCGTGCCGCGCAAGGAAATGCGCGTCCAGCTCGAGGCCCGCCTCGAGGCCGCCTGCGAGCGGCTGCTCGCAGAGGCCTATGCGGCGGACCCGACCTTGCCGCTGGGCGAGGAGGGCAGGGCCCGGATCGGCGCAACGAACAATAAGAGAACTTAATAAGAACATTTGTTGACGCGGTGACGAGGTGAGGCTATATTTCTTCGCCAGCAAGGTCGCTTAGCGGCACGCGGCCGGGCGTGCGCCGATCGTCCAGCATCCGGGCTCGTGGCTCGGGGTCTTGCCGGCAGAGGGTCTTTATGAGTGAAGCTCGCTCACAGCTCGCGGCGCCGATCGCAGAAGAGATCTGGGATCGCAAGTACCGACTGAAGCGTGCCGACGGCTCGGCCGTGGACGTTACGCTCGACGACACGTTTCTCAGGGTGGCGCGCGCCGCAGCCGAGGCAGAGAGGGGCGGCAAGCGCGTTCGCGAGCGCTGGGCGAAAGCTTTTCATGGCGCGATGGCCGACGGCGGCTTTCTGCCGGGCGGGCGGATCCTCGCCGGGGCGGGTGCGGGCCGTCAGGTCACGCTCTTCAACTGCTTCGTCATGGGGCGTATCGAGGACGACCTCGGCTCCATTTTCGAGAGCGTCAAGGAGGCCGCTCTCACCATGCAGCAGGGCGGCGGCATCGGCTACGACTTCTCGACCCTCAGGCCCAAGGGCGCGCTCGTTGCCAGCATCGGGGCTGACGCGTCGGGTCCGGTCAGCTTCATGGACGTGTGGGACGCCATGTGCCACACCATCATGTCGGCGGGCGCCAGGCGCGGCGCCATGATGGGCACTCTCGCCTGCGATCATCCCGATATCGAGCTCTTCATCGGCGCCAAGTCCGATCCCTCGAAGCTCAGGAATTTCAATCTTTCGGTGCTGGTGACAGACGCTTTCATGGCGGCGGTTCGCAACGACGCCCCGTGGAATCTCGTATTCGGCGGCAAGGTCTACCGGACGGTACGGGCGCAGGATCTGTGGGAACGGATCATGCGCGCCACCTACGACTACGCGGAGCCGGGCGTGATCTTCATCGATCGCGTCAACGCGATGAACAATCTCTCCTATTGCGAGGACATCCGAGCCACCAACCCGTGCGGTGAGCAGCCGTTGCCGCCCTACGGCGCGTGTCTTCTCGGCTCGCTCGATCTCACCCGCTTCGTCGAGCGGCCGTTCACGCCCGCGGCGCACCTCGACGCCGAGGCGCTGGGTGCGCGGGCCTCCCTCGCCGTTCGGTTTCTCGACGACGTCATCGACGTCTCGAACTTCCCGCTTGCCGAGCAGCGCCAGGAAGCGAAGGCCAAGCGGCGGATCGGTCTCGGCATCACCGGGCTTGCGGACGCGCTCGCCATGGTGGGTGTGCGCTACGGAAGCGCCGAGGCGGTGCGGATCGCCGGGGCGTGGATGCAGACGATCGAGTGCGCTGCCTATCTTTCGAGTGCCGCACTCGCCGCCGAGAAGGGTGCGTTTCCGCTCTACGACCGCGAGCACATGCTTGCGGCGCCCAACATTGCCCGGCTCGAGCCCGAGGTGCGCGAGGCGATCGCGCGAGACGGGCTGCGCAACGGCTGTCTGACCTCGATTGCGCCGACGGGGACAATCTCTCTGCTGGCCGGCAACGTGTCGTCCGGCATCGAGCCAATTTTCGACCTCGTGCAGACGCGTCGCGTGCTCGATCCGGACGGGTCGGTGCAGCATTCGACGATCGAGGACTACGCCTTCGCGCTCTATCGGCGGCTGAAGGGCCCGGAGGCGCCGCTGCCGCCGGCCTTCGTCACGACTGCCGAGCTTTCTCCGGACGAGCATCTCGCCATGCAGGTAGCGGTGCAGGCGCATGTCGACAGCTCGATCTCGAAGACGATCAACTGTCCGGCGGGGATCGGCTTCGAGGCCTTCAAGGGCATCTATGCTGAGGCTCATGCGCTCGGCCTCAAGGGCTGCACGACCTACCGGCCGAACGCGGTGACGGGCGCCGTGCTCGAGCGAGCTTCGAGCGCCGGCGTCGGCGGTGTCGAGGCCGCATCGCCGTCCGCTGCGGCCGGGCTCGCGGCCGGGGCTACTGCGGCCGGAACTGCCGCTCGAGAGGAAGGTGACGGCTCGCTCGTGGTCGCATCCGGACGCGAGGGCCCGGTCGTCTATCTCTCGAAGCCGCTCGAGCGCGAGCCGGCGCTGCCCGGGTACACCTACAAGATCAAATGGCCGGAAAGTGACCATGCCATCTACGTCACCATCAACGACATCGAGCACGCGGGACGGCGGCGGCCGTTCGAAATTTTCATCAACACCCGCAACCTCGAGCACTACGCCTGGACGGTGGCGTTGACGCGGATGATCAGCGCCGTTTTCCGCCGCGGCGGCGACGTGTCGTTCGTGGCCGAGGAGCTCAAGGCGGTATTCGACCCCCAGGGCGGGCGGTGGATGAACGGGCGCTACATTCCGAGCCTGCTCGCGGCGATCGGCGAGGTGATCGAGGCGCATATGAGGCGCATCGGGTTTGTGGTGGGTGACCGCATTGCCGACGGAGGGGCAGCGTCACAGCCGGTTGCCGAGGGAGGAGCGGCGGCTGTCCATGACACGGTGGGGAGGACTCAAAATCGCCTCATTGCGTCTCCGTCCGCGGGGCGGGGGCGGTCGTGTCCCAGGTGTGCGGCCCAGGAATTCGTGCGCCAGGAGGGCTGCTGGGTGTGCCGCAGCTGCGGTTACTCGCGGTGCTCCTGAGGTTTAGCGCGCTGCTGCCGCCGTCTCTTGCCAGGGGGCAGCGAGGTCAGGGTGTGGCTTCCCGGGCGCGCGGCGGGTGTGCGTTCCGGTTCCTGGCGCCGGTTAATGGAGCATTCACCGTGCCCCGAAATCACCGAGAAGGTGGCACATTTCGGCTAGGAATTTCCGGCACTCTGGCCGGCAATCGAGACTGGGCCTGCGGGAGAGGGAGCAGGACCGGAACAGGCTCCGGAAGCGGAGCGTGACACTGACGGGGACAAGTCGACCATGAGCGCCGAGATCATCAGCCTGGCAGACGTGCGCAAGCGCAGGATCGAGGCTCATCGCGGTGAGCCGGCGCTTCTTGGCGGCGCTCCAGCCGATGGCCCGCACAGTCTTGCCGAGCGCTTCCACTTCTGGACCGGGGCCACGGGCCGGCGCTACGTCCACACGGTCTACAGCCTCATCGAGTGTCCGGCCATTCCGTCGGGCAACTACATTCTCGTCAATCGGGGCGCCGACGGCGTACGCTCGGTGCTCTCGGTCGGCTCAGTCGCGAACGAGGCGGCGACGCTGAACCTTGCCGAGATCCGCAAGCTCGGCGCTGAGCTCGGTGCGAACGAGGTCCATATCCACCTGCTCGCCGGCACGGCGAAGCTCATGAAGCTCGTGGAGTTCGACCTCAAGGGGCGGCTTGCTCCAGAGGCCGCGTCGGCCTCGCACTGATCGCTCGACATTGCGCCGGCAAGCGACCCGGGACGGGCAGGCTCCACGGCCTGCCCTGTTCTTTTTGTGCGACTGGATTGTCTCCAACCCGGCGACGCGCCGCCCGCCGGCCTGACCCTCGCATCGCAATCGGGCCGACGCCTATGGCATGTTGCGCGAGCGGCGCTCTTTCCCCACGGCTCGCGTGGTCCACGCCGCAACGCCGGTTTCTCGCGGTAGGAAAGGCCGGCCGAATCGCCGTCACCGCATCAGCCGCAGGCGATAGCCAAAACGGGCGAGTGCGGTCCGCGTCAAGCGGACCGCCTTGCCTTTGGCTGGCGTCTTGTCGGCTCTCTGCGGCCGATGGTGGGCGAGCGCGTCTGGGCCGGTGCGCATCATGATCGCGGGTCCGGCACGTGCGACGAGCCGGGCAAGGTGCCGGTCCCTGATGCCTCGGGCCTCGATCTCGCGGCAGGTCTTGATCAGGTAGTCGATGTTCGATCCTGCCGTGCCCCGCCCGCGGCGGATGATGGACGCCATGGTCGCGAGCGGCTGGCGTCCGGCGTAGCTCGGATGCGTGCGCTCGGCAGTGTAGGTCAGCGCCAGCACCTTGCGGCGTGGCTCGGTCTCGAGCGTCACGGGCACGCGCATCTCGCAGTACACGCCGTAGATGAGCTCGCGCTGTCTCAGGTATGCGAGCACCGCTGCCGCGTCGGCGCTCGTGACGCGATAGGCGATACCCTCGCAGGCGCCGCCGCGGTCGAGGCCCAGGACGAGCCCGGGCCTTATCGGCGTGCCGCGATAGTGGACCGAATAGATGCAAAAGGCGCGATGGTAGCCGTCGAGACGGGCGCGAACGGTCTCGGCGAACGGGAAACCCGGGCGCCACATCAGCGAGCCGTATGCGAACACCCAGAGGTCCATGGCGCGGTTCTAGGGATTAGGCCGTGTGCTCAATTGGGATGGCCCGTCGAGGCGAGGGATTTTGGTGCCGTGGCAGAAGACGCAAGGACGCGGCAACCCTATTCGGCTTGCAAGTCCCTGCGACGAGCCTCGGGGCCAACATCACCGCGCCACAGGCGCTGGTGAGCCGAGACCAACCGAGGGCGCCGTCGAAGCGCTCGAGCGATGCCATGGCATCGCCCGGCGTTCCTCTCCTGGCTCTCTGACGTTCTAGTCTCATCGATGGACCATCCGAATTGAGTGCATGGCCGAGGATTCAGGGGGTGGGTTCTCGGTTCTAGTTTGCAGGTTCATGGGGTGAGGACGGCTCGGGCCTGCGGTGGGGAAGCTCGGACCCGGAACCTGCCCCCAGAATGCAATCCTTACTTCGGCGTGCGGCCAAAGTTGGGGGCGGCGGTGTCCTGGCCGGCCTGGATGATCGAGCGGCGAACGGCGCGTGCGTCTGCGAAGGTCTTGTAAAGCGTCTCGCCGTCGCCGAAGCGGATGGCGCGCTGGAGCGCGGTCAGGTCCTCGGAGAAGCGGCCGAGCATCTCGAGCACGGCTTCCCTGTTGTTGAGGAACACGTCGCGCCACATGGTCGGGTCCGAGGCGGCGATGCGGGTGAAGTCGCGGAAGCCACCGGCCGAGAACTTGATGACCTCGCTGTCGGTGACGCGCTCGAGGTGGGCTGCGGTGTTGACGATGTTGTAGGCGATCAAGTGCGGCAGGTGGCTCGTGATGGCGAGCACAAGGTCGTGATGTTCGGGGCTCATGATCTCGACCCGGGAGCCGAGCGCCTCCCAGAAGGCCTTGAGCTTGCGGGTCGCCGCCTCGTCGGTCGTCTCCTCGGGCGTCAGGATGCACCAGCGGCCGTCGAAGAGCTCGGCGAAACCCGACTCGGGTCCCGACTGCTCGGTGCCGGCGATCGGGTGCGCGGCAACGAAATGCACACCGGCCGGCACGTGCGGAGCTACGTCGCGCACGATGGCGCCCTTGACGGAGCCGACGTCGGTCAGGATGGCGCCCGGGGCCAAGTGGTCCCTGATCTCCTTGGCGATCGGACCGCAGAGGCCGACCGGGACGCAAAGGACGACGAGGTCGGCGCCGTTCACGGCTTCCGTCGCGGACGAGTAGCCCTTCGAGATGAGGCCGAGTTTCAGCGCCGTCTCGACTGTCGCGGGCGTGCGGGCCGAGCCGACGATCTCACCGGCAAGGCCGGCGCGGCGCACGGCGTGGCTGATGGACGAGCCGATGAGGCCGATGCCGATCAGCGCGATGCGGTTGAACATCGGTTCCGTCATCGCGCCATGAACTCCCTGAGCGCGGCAACGACCCTCTTGTTCTCCTCCTCGGTGCCGACGGTCATGCGCAGTGCATTCGGCAGGCCGTAGCCCGCGACCCGGCGCAGGATGATGGCTTTCGTCTTCAGGAACTCGTCGCAGGCGACGGCTCCTTTCGCCTTGTCGGCGGGGAAGTGGATCAGGAGGAAATTGGCGACCGACGGCGTCACCGTGAGCCCGAGCTTCGCGATCTCCTCGCTGAGCCAGGCGAGCCAGGTCTCGTTGTGGCGCCGTGCCGCCTCCTCGTGCCCGGTGTCGGCTATGGCGGCCGCACCCGCGGCGATGGCTGCCGACGAGAGGTTGAAGGGCCCGCGGATGCGGTTCAAGACGTCGGCGATGTCGGCCGGGCAGTAAACCCAGCCGACGCGCAGGCTGGCGAGGCCGTGAATCTTGGAGAACGTGCGCGTCATCACCGTATTGTCGGTGGTGGCGACGAGCTCGATGCCGGCCTCGTAGTCGTTGCGGCTCACGTACTCGGCGTAGGCTGCGTCGAGCACGAGCAGGATGTCGGGCCTGAGCTTCTCGCGCAGGCGGCGGATCTCGCCGATCGGGAGGTAGGTTCCGGTCGGATTGTTCGGGTTGGCGACGAACACGATCTTTGTGCGCGGCGACACCTTGGCGAGGATGGCATCGACGTCGGTGGTGAGATTGCTCTCCTTGGCGACGATGGGAGTGGCGCCGTTGCCGAGGATGGCGATGCGGTAGACGAGGAAGCCGTGCTCGGTGAAGAGGCCTTCGTCGCCGGGGCCGAGGTAGGCGTGGGCCAGGAGGTTCAGGATCTCGTCGGAGCCGGCGCCGCAGACGATGCGGGAGGCATCGAGGCCGTAGCGCCGGGCGATGGCGTTGCGGAGTGCTGTCGATGGACCGTCGGGGTAGCGCTCGAGGTCGTCCGCCGCGGCCTTGTAGGCGGCAATCGCCTTGGGGCTCGGTCCGAGCGGCGTCTCGTTGGACGACAGCTTCACGGGCTTCAGGCCCGACGGCAGGGTGCTCTCGCCCGGCACGTAGGGATCGATGTCGAGGATGCCGGGACGCGGGATCGGGCGAAGGGCGGACATGGGTAGCTTTCGGCTCGATTGTGACGGCGGAGTGATAGACGAGTGGGGGGTGGATTAGAAGGCGGAAAACGGCCCCGGATCCGGACCGCAGGTCACGGCGTCACTTTGGTCGGCTTGACGTTTCCGGCCCCGGTCCGCTATTTTTCGGTCCGGAACCCGTGGTGATTTGGCCGGCCGGCTTGCAGCCACGTTAAAGAACTCGCTAAAGGGCCGCGCGCTTCCCGCGAGAGAAGCCCGGCCTTCGGAGGTCGCGGAGCGCATGTCCAGCAACGAAATATCGGCCGATCCGGCCGGCACGGGACCGTTCGCCCGACCGGTCGCCGACGCACGCCACAACGAAGTCGTGAGCCCGTCGAGCCTCGTCGTACACTTTCCGGCAAGCGAGCCCCTCAAGCTCGACTGCGAGCAGGAGCTCGCTCCGTTCGCCGTCGCCTACCAGACGTACGGGACGCTCAACGCGGAGAAGTCGAACGCGATCCTCATCTGCCACGCCTTGACCGGCGACCAGCACGTCCACAACCGGCATCCTGTGACCGGCAAAGAGGGCTGGTGGGATACGCTCGTCGGGCCCGGCAAGCCGGTCGATACCAACCGCTTCTTCGTCATCTGCTCCAACATCCTCGGCGGCTGCATGGGGACGACGGGGCCGGCCTCGTTCAACCCCGCGACACGGCGGCCCTACGGTCTTGACTTCCCGGTGATCACCATCGCCGACATGGTCAGGGCGCAGGTTCGGCTCGTCGATCATCTCGGCATCAAGCAGCTGTTCTCGGTGATCGGCGGGTCGATGGGCGGCATGCAGGTCCTCGAGTGGGCTGCGTCCTACAAGGATCGCCTGCTCACCGCCATTCCGATCGCGACCGCTGCCACGCACTCGGCGCAGAATATCGCCTTCCACGAGGTCGGGCGGCAGGCGGTCATGGCGGACCCCAACTGGCGCGAGGGGAACTACCACGCCTTCGCGACGCGTCCGTCGGCGGGGCTCGCAGTTGCGCGCATGGCGGCACATATCACGTACCTCTCGGAGAAGGCGCTGCAAGACAAGTTCGGGCGCGGGTTGCAGGACCGCACGGCGCGCTCGTTCTCGTTCGATGCAGACTTCAAGATCGAGAGCTATCTGCGCCACCAGGGCTCGACGTTCGTCGACCGGTTCGATGCCAACAGCTATCTCTACATCACACGGGCCATGGACTACTTCGATCTCGAGGCGGCCCACGGCGGCAAGCTTGCCAACGCGTTCCGTGGCACGACGGCGCAGTTCTGCGTCGTGTCTTTCACCTCCGACTGGCTCTACCCCACGCGCGACAGCAAGGAGATCGTGAAGGCCCTCAATGCGGTCGCGGCCAACGTGTCGTTCGTCGAGATCGAGAGCGACAAGGGCCATGATGCGTTCCTGCTCGAGGAGCCCGAGTTTTTCGCCACCATCCGTGGCTTCGTCAACGCGGCGGCGGCAAAGCACGGGCTCGCGGCGCCCGGGGAGCTTGTGTGATGCAGAAGAGCGTGCTTCCGTCCGGAAACGGCAGCGGCAAGGGCAACAACGGCAGCGCCGGACCGCCGCCGCGGGCGGACCACATGCTCATCGCCGAAATGGTGGCGCCCGGCTCTCGGGTGCTCGACGTCGGTTGCGGTGACGGCGCGCTGCTCGATCTCCTCGATCGTACAAAGAACGTGGATGGGCGTGGCGTCGAGCTGTCACGCGAGCGGGTCAATGCCTGCGTGGCGCGGGGGCTGTCGGTGATCCAGGGCGACGCCGACCGCGACCTTGCCGACTATCCCGACCAGGCATTCGACTACGCCATCCTGTCGCTCACCATCCAGGCGACACGGGAGCCGAAAACAGTGCTCGAGAATCTGCTGCGCATCGGGCGGCACGCCATCGTGTCGTTCCCGAACTTCGGGCACTGGCTGGTCCGCACGCAGCTTCTCTTCACCGGCCGCATGCCGATGACCGACAACCTGCCGGAGCCGTGGTGGCGGACCCTCGACGCTCACCTCTGCACCATCAAGGACTTCGTCGATCTTGCGGCGCTCGTGAACGCCGAGGTCGAGGAGGCGGTGGCGTTCAACAGCTCGGGCCAACGGCTGCCGATCAAACGGTCGCTGTCGCTGCAGAACCTGCTCGGCGAGAAGGCGGTGTTCCTGCTGAGGCGGAAGGGCTGAGAGACCAGGCGGGGGTGGACCGATGGAGGCTCGTCAGCCCGCGAGCCGTGCATCGATGGCGGCGCGGGTGGCGGCGCTCATGGAGCCTTGGGGCGCGTAGATGAAGTTGTTGACGTAGCGTTGCGTGGCGCGGGGAGCGGAGCCGTCGAGGTTGGCGGCGTCCTGCATCACGCGTGCGTCGAAGTCGGGGAACGACTTGAGGCGCCGCTCGTCGATGAAGAAGCCCTCGTAGCCGAGGGAGGCGAGCACGGCGGCGACGCGGGCGACGGCGCCCTTCACGTGGCGCTCCTCGACCTCGATCAGGATCACGGGCCGCTGCCTTTCGATCAACCGGCGGGCGCCGGTCAGAACCTCGAGCTCGAAACCCTCGACGTCGATCTTCAGGAACCCGATGTCGCGGTCCGCGTATGCGTCGAGCGCGACGACCGGCACATCCACGGTGTCGACAACGTCGGTCGCTGCGCCCTTCAGGGAGGCGAGGCCGTCGAGGGCGCGAACGCCGGTCCGCGGGATGTGGAGCGTCGCTATGCCGGGTTCGGCACCGGCTGCCGCCTCGATCACGTTGCAATTGGCGGGGACCGTACGGGCGAGAAGGCGGACGAGGCGCGGGTTAGGCTCGAGGCTCGTGACGCGGGTGGCGAGGTTCGCGAGCCGGGCGGTGTAGGTGCCCCAATTGGCGCCGACGTCGATCGCCTCGCGGCCTCGTGGCACGACGAGGTCGAGGATCGCCATCTCGATCTCCTCGGCGCCGAAGCGGGCGTGGTGACGGCGGACGAGAAGACCGGGGCAAACGATCTCGGCGGCACGGCGACCGCTGGCCTTGAGGAGCTCTGGCAGCATCAAGCGTTCCTTACGTTTTGGAGCCGGCTGCGACCGGTGTCACGGCCGGCGCCTCGCCGAGCACGATGCGGTCGAGTACGGCCGTCACCTCGCGGGCGGCCTTGTCCCAGGAGAAGCGGGCCGCGTTGGCCTTGCCGAGCGCGCTCAATCGCCCAGCCAGCTCTTCGTCGGTCCAGACCGAATGGATGGCCTCGGCGATCTCGCGCGGGCTCTCGGGGTCGACGAGAATGGCGCCGCGGCCGGCGACCTCGGGAAGCGCCGAGCGGTTCGAGGCGATGACGGGCGTGCCGCAGGCTTGGGCCTCCACGAGCGGCAGGCAGAAGCCCTCGAAGAGCGAGGCGTTGATGAAGAAGGTGGCGCGCTTGAAGGCAGCGTGAAGGGCGGCGTCGTCGATGCCTGAAACCGATGTCACCGGCAGAGGTTCGGCGAGCCTGCTCTGGGCGGTGCGGATCGCTCCCATCTCGTCGCGGCCGACGTGGAGGAGGGGTACGGAAAGGCCCGTCTCGGCGAGAAGCCCGAGCGCGGCGATGATGCTCTCGACGTTCTTGTTGGGGGAGATGTTGCCGACCATGATGCCGTGGCGCCCGCCGAGGAGGGGCGCCCGCGGCTCGATGGCACCGATCATGGCGGGCGCCTCATGCACGACGGCAACTTTGGAGAGAGTTCCCGGATAGAAACGGGCGAGGTCCCGTCGGGTGGCGTTGGAAGGGGCCAGGATGGCGCTGGCGCGGCCGGCCGAGAGTGGGAACAGCGCCCGCCACACCAGCCGGTGCCGCAACGGATAGGCGCTCGGCATCAAGCGGTAGTAGAGGTCGTGGACGGTGATCATGCGCGGCCACGTGCCGACGAAGCCGCCGAGCGGATTGCAGTTGAACTCGGCCTCGGTTCCGGCCTCGGCCATGAGGCCCGGCAGAATGCGGTTCTGCGCGACGATGTTCTTCACGGTCGAACGGTGGAACGGCACCGTGCGGACCTCGAGGCGGGGGGACTTCAGAGCGTCGGGAAGCTCGTCCCGGTTCCACGCGGTGGCCAGCACGTAGCGGGCGGGACTGGTGCGCAGCAATCCGGCCGTGAGACTGAACAGGAAGCGGGTGATGCCCGTAACCTGGCCCGGCGGCTCCAACATGTGGTTGAGGAGGATACTCTGCACTCTGATAGGCTCTCCGAACACGCCCGCCCCCGGGAGACCATGCGAGTGCAGATTTCGCCTTTCGGGCGCACAGATGACAATGGTCAAAATTGCGTGCAGGACCGATTACAGCCATTAAGGCTAACGGACGTGTGTCGGGTTCCGCAGGGTGGCAGACCTGTCAAAGTTCCGGTGCTGCCGGCCCCATGCGCGTTGACAGCCGCGAGCCGATGGAGAAGCCTCGGGGGACGGCCGGCATGCCGGCCGCGGGCCAAGGGGGAACGGTGTCATGGGCGTCGAAGCGGAGCAGATGGCCGCGCTGGCCGAGGTCGCTCGTTTGCCGATCTGGTTCGGGAAGGTCGATCCTAAGCCGCTCGCGGGCGGCATCACCAACCACAACTTCCTGGTCGAGGACCGCGGTCGCCGCTATGTGGTCAGAACCGGGCACGACATTCTGGTGCATGGTGTCGTGCGGACGAACGAACTCGCGGCGAGCCGGGCGGCGCACGCTGCCGGCATCGCACCCCGGGTCGTACACGCGGCGCCAGGCCTTCTCGTGCTCGACTTCATCGAGGGACGCACGTTCACGCCCGCCGACGTGCGTAACCCTGGCAACCTCGAGCGCCTCGTCGATATCGTGCGGCGCTGCCACCGCGACGTGCCCCAGCACCTGCGGGGCGCGGCGGCCATGTTCTGGGTATTTCACGTGCTCCGCGACTACGGACATACCCTCGCTGAGGGTGGCAGCCGGCACATGCCGATCGTCCCGGACCTTCTTGCCCGCGCCGGCGTGCTGGAGAAGGCCGTGGGGCCGATCGACGTCGTCTTCGGTCACAACGATCTACTCGCCGCCAACTTCATGGACGACGGGAAGCGTCTGTGGCTCCTCGACTGGGAATATTCGGGCTTCAACTCGCCGCTGTTCGATCTCGGGGGCCTGGCTTCCAACAGCGAGCTGCCGCCGGACGCGGCGCTCCGCGTGCTCGAACTCTACTTCGAGCGGCCGGTTACCGACGAGCTCAAGCGGCGGGCGGCTGCCATGACGGCTGCCTCGCTCCTGCGCGAGACGATGTGGAGCATGGTGTCCGAAATCCACTCCAAGCTCGATTTCGATTATGGGGCCTACACAGCCGAGAACCTGGCGCGGTTCGAGAAGGCTTACGCAGAGCTGATGGCCATGGAGCGTGCGTAGTCGCGAGCACCGCCGGGTGATCCCGCAGAGACAGACGGCCGGCGCTCACACGTGCGGGGCTGCGCACGTCGGGGGTGCAACGACGTGGCTCGCGGGATCACTCGGCCTTCCAGCCGTAGACCCAGTCGTAGCGCTTCATGAGCGTCTCGGGCGGCAAGGTCGTGAGCACGGTGTTGCGGGCCCGCGCCATGAGACCGTCGAGGTGATAGATGCGGCCGTTCTTTTCGGCTTGCGCAACGACAGCGCGTGCGCGCGGGCGGCGCTCGGTCTCATAGCGAGTGAGCGCCTGGCGTACGTCCTTGCCGTGGCTCGCGAGGCAGCGCGCGAGCACCATGCCGTCCTCGAGCGCGAGCACCGCGCCCTGCGCGAGGAAGGGGAAGGTCGGGTGTGCCGCGTCGCCCAAGAGCGCGACGCGGCCGCTGACCCAGCGGGGTACGGGCGGTAGCGCGGGGAGCGCCCACTTGCGCCACCATTCGGGCCTGCCCATGAGCTCGGCGAGCCTTGGCGGGTACTCACTCGTATATTGGTGCAGCCAGCCCGGGAGCACCGGGGCGCCCCAATCCTCCGAGAGATGCTGATCCTCGAGCACGACGATGATAGCGATCTCCTGCGCTGCCCGGACGGGGTAGTGGACCACGTGGGCGTTGGGCCGGAGCCAGATGTGGACCACGTTGCGCTCGAGGCCTTCGGGCAGGAGCGCTGCCGGAATGACGGCTCGGGCGGCACTCTTGCCGGAGAACCCGGGTCGGTCGGCGGTGAAGGCCGGCCCGCGCAATGTCGAGCGGATGCCGTCGGCGGCGACGAGGACAGCCCCCTCGAGCGTCGCGCCGCTGGCGAGATGAGCCGTCACCTCGCGGTCGGTCTGTCCGGCGCTCACGATGCCCGACGCCATCGAGAGGCGAATGAGGGGCTCCGAACGCACCCGCTTCAAGAGCGCGGCGTGAAGGTCGGCGCGGTGGGCGGTCCAGTAGGGGGCGCCGTGTCGTGTGCGCATCCAGTCGCCGAGGGGGAGACGGGCGAGGCGTCTGCCGCTGACGCCGTCCATGACCACGAGCGCGTCCGGTGCGGCGGTTTGCGGCTGGAGGCTACCTGCCACTCCCAAGGCGTCGAGGATGCGGGTGCCGTTGGGGCCGAGCTGGATGCCGGCCCCTTCCTCTGCGAAGACCTCGCGGCGTTCCGAGATGTGGCTCGGGATGCCGCGGCGGGCGAGGGCCAGGGCGCAGGCGAGGCCGCCGATGCCGGCACCAGCGATGACAACCGGCCCGTCCGGCCCGTTGCGGGCAGGCTCGCGCGCGGTGTCGCGGTCTGTGGACGCTTTTGCGGCTGCTGCGACCGGCATAGGTCCGAGCCTTCCCCGTGAGCCTTCCCCGTGGGCGGCGATCAGGCCGCGTCGCGCTCGCTCGCGTTCACCAGCGCACCGGGCGGGTCGGTCTCGGCGGCGGACAGGCGCGGATCATAGACGAACAGCGTCGAGCAGTAGGGGCACATGATCTGGGCGTCGGAGCCCATGTCCAGGAACACGTGCGGATGGTCGAACGGCGGGCGGGCGCCCATGCAGTTCAACTCCTTCACTCCGACGAAAATTTTGTCGGCGCCGGCGTCGTTGGCGAGGTGGGGTACAAAGCTCGCAGCCATGGGGGCTCCCGGGGTGGTGACAAATCGGCCGGGAGAATAGCCCTGGGGGCTTGAGAATGATAGGCCGGGGCCGGCCCCTGCGGCGAAAGGGAGTGAACGTGCAGGAGTTCTCGTCGGACGACGTCCGTATCGCCTATCTCGACCGGCCCCCGGCGGCAGGCACGCCAGGGCGCTCGTGCCCGGTCCTGCTCATCCACGGCTTCGCGTCGCACACGGACATGAACTGGGTGGCGACAGGCTGGGTGACGCATCTCGCGGCGTCCGGCTATCGGGTGATCTCGATCGACAACCGCGGTCACGGCCGGAGCGAGAAGCTCCACGATCCCAGGGCTTATTCGGCCAGGATCATGGCGGAGGACGCTTGCCGTCTTCTCGATCACCTCAGAGTCGAACGGGCTCACGTAATCGGGTACTCGATGGGGGCCAGGATCGCGGCCCTTCTCGCCATCGGGCATGCCTCGAGGGTCGATCACGTGGTGCTCGGCGGGCTCGGGCTTGCCATGGTCGAGGGGATGAAGGGCACGGACGAGATCGCCGTCGGTCTGGTGGCGCCGGCGCTCAGCGAGGTGAGGGATCCGGTGGCGCGGACCTTCCGGGTATTCGCCGAGCAGACGCAAAGCGACCGGACGGCTCTCGCAGCGGCTATTCGTGGGGCGCGGGAGGCCGTGCCGCGTGAAGACCTGGCCCGGCTCCGATGCCGGGTGCTGGTGGCGTGCGGCAGCGAGGACACGATCTCGGGCTCGGCCGAGGGGCTCGCCCGGATCATCCCGGGAGCCACGGCATTCGTCATCGAGGGACGGGAGCACATGAAGGCGGTCGGGGACCGGACGTTCAAGGAAGCGGTGGTGAGGTTTCTCGAGACGTAGAGCGCAACAATCGCCGGGCGCATCGCTGCGGCAGCGGTTGCAACGCGGCGTCAGGAGCGGGGTCCCCAGGCGGGGCGTCGGCCATGCCCGAGGCAACCGAAACGTTCATATTTTTCAACGCGCAAGGCCCCGACAAAGCGTCGCGCGCATCCGGAAACCGACAACCGCGGGGATGTCTTCGGAGCTGCGCGGCGCGAACCGCCGGGGCCAAGAACGCAGGACTGGAACGCGGACACGAGACGCAAAACTCGACGCACACACAACCGGGACGGCGATACACAGCCGGAACGCAGAACACTACGCACACCGCTACGCATTACTGGCGAGGGCCAAGCCCATTGACCTCGGCGATGCGGGGAGCGGACCTTGGGGCGGCACGCGCGACTAACCCCACCGATCACTTCGCCTTCGATCTTACGCAGTACAACCTGGGCATAGGCAACCTAGCAATGGACGTAGTCGGAGTCCCTCCTAAAACGTCGCGGCTGCCGCCAGGCTTGTGGATAACTATGAAATTGCACATTTCGGCCACGGTCATCGATTCGGGCGACGATGTCCGTCGGAGCGCAACAATGCCATGGCGCTGCCGTGATGGCGGCTGATTAGGGCCGGAAAGGGCGGGCACAAACGGCTTCGGGAAGGTGGGGCGATCAACGGCTCGTTAGGGTTAACCGGCTTAATCTCACCCCATGAGTTCTGTGCGCGTACCGAGTGGCCTCGCTTTGGCCGCCCTGCTCACCCTTGGAGGGTGCAGCTCAGGGCCGAGCTTCATTTCGACGGACGCGCCCTGGCGTGCCGACGAGGAGCAGGCTTGCCTGGCCTCGAGCGCCGTTCGAACGAGCCCCTTCATTCAGACCAGATCCGCCCTAGGCGGCCCCAGTGTCTGCGGGGCCGCGCGCCCGTTCGAGATGTCGGGTGCGCTCGGCGGCCGCGTGGCCATGAACCCGCCCGCCCTGCTTCGCTGTCCGATGGTGCCCCAGGTCGAGCGCTGGGTGCGTGACACCGTCGCTCCCGCCGCGCGGCATTACTATGGTGCCGACCTTGCAGAGCTCAAGGTCGCTGCCTCCTACTCCTGCCGGCCAAGGAACAACGTGTGGGGAGGCAAGCTCTCGGAGCACGGTTTCGCCAACGCGCTCGACGTATCCGGCTTCACACTGGCCGACGGGCGGCGCATCACGGTCAAGGGCGGCTGGTATGGCGACGACACCGACCGGAGGTTCCTGCGCGACGTGCAGCGCGGGGCGTGCCGCGAGTTCACGACCGTGCTCGGGCCGGAGTCGGACCGCTACCATCGGGACCACTTCCACGTCGACCTCGCACGTCATGGCCGTGACGGGCTGAAGCGCGTCTGCGGGTAGGCTTGCGATCGCGAGTGGCGGGGGGGGGTGAGTGGCCTACCCGCTCTGACGCTGCCATCGGCGACGACCGACCTCGCGCCGCTCGAGACTTGCGCCTTGATGGCGCGCCCGCAAGTACCTATCAAGGCTCCGGCAGCGCTGGAGAAACAGCCACATGGGACTTACCCGACCGACGACGGCCGCATCTTCCCTGGTCGTGGCGGGCAATCGCGTCGACGACGGCGCGGTGAAGGCCTGGCTGATGGCGGTCGCGACTCTCGTGGTGGCGATGATCGTTGTGGGAGGGGCGACGCGCCTCACCGATTCGGGCCTTTCCATCACCGAGTGGAAGCCGATCGTCGGGGCGCTGCCACCCTTGTCGGAGACCGACTGGCAGGAGGCATTCGCCAAGTATCAGCAAATCCCGGAGTACCACCGCGTCAATCCCAACATGACGCTCGAGGGGTTCCGCTTCATCTTCTGGTGGGAGTGGGCGCACCGTTTCCTGGGACGCCTGATCGGGCTGGCGTTCGCGCTGCCGCTGGTTGCTCTGTGGGCGCGGGGCATGGTGCGGCCGGGCTATTTGCCGAAGTATCTCGGCGTGCTCGCGCTCGGCGGGCTGCAGGGCGCCATCGGGTGGTACATGGTGTCGTCGGGGCTCGTCGACCGGGTCGATGTCAGCCACTACCGGCTCGCCCTGCACCTCTCGGTCGCATTTCTCATCCTCGGTGTGCTCACGTGGCTGGCGACGGAGCTCAGGGCGCGGGTGCCGCGGCGGCATCTCGCACGCGGCGTGGCATCGACGGCTCTGGTGATTGTCGCGCTGATCTACCTCCAGGTGGCGCTGGGGGCGTTCGTCGCCGGACTCAAAGCGGGCCTGCACTACAATACATGGCCGCTGATGAACGGCGCCCTCATTCCCG
>JAGVSR010000076.1 GCA_019137195.1 Alphaproteobacteria bacterium | reverse complement strand
GCAAGTGCTTCGGCGTCGACGAGGGCATGCTCGAGACTGCGATCCGCGTCAACAAGCTGACCACGCTCGAGATGGTGACCTTCTACACCAAGGCCGGCGGCAGCTGCGCCACCTGTGCCGAGGGTCTCGAGACCGTCCTGGCCCGTGTCAACGCGTCGATGGTCGAGGAAGGCGCGATCTTGGCCGACCAGGCGTTCGTTGCCGGAAGGGGTGAGAGTTCAGGCGTCAAGAGGAAGCCGCAGGCCGGCAAGGCGAAGCCGGCCGTCGAGCTCGCGGACGACTTCGTCCCCCTCGAGGTCTTCAACGACGAGATCAGAGCCGCAAAGCCGAAGCTAACCACGGTCCAGAAGATCCGCCTCATTGAAGAAACGCTGGAGGAGGTCCGCCCCTATTTGAAGAAGGACGGCGGCGACTGCGAGCTCGTCGATCTCGATGGCGACAAGGTTCTCGTGAGGCTGTCGGGCGCGTGCGTCAACTGCCAGCTCGCATCGGTAACGGTGAGCGGTATTCAGGAGAAGCTGATGGCGAAGCTTGGTCAGCCGCTCAAGGTTCAACCCGTCATGGCGCATGCCGCCCATTGAGAGCATTCGGATCAACCTTCAAACGAGCGATGTCATGACCCTCCGCGCCATCTACCTCGATAACAATGCCACGACCAAGGTCGATCCGCGCGTGGTCGAGGCCATGCTGCCCTATTTCACCGAACAGTTCGGCAACCCGTCGTCCATGCACGCGTTCGGCGCCAAGGTCGGCGGAGCGGTGAAGGAGGGTCGCGAGCGCTTGCAGGCGCTTCTCGGTGCCGCCCACGACCACGAGGTCGTGTTCACGTCGGGCGGGACCGAAAGCGACAACGCGGCCCTCCTGTCTGCGCTAGACGCCAGCCCTGGCCGTGACGAGATTGTAACCAGCGTCGTCGAGCACCCGGCCATCCTTTCGATGTGCGAGCATCTCGAGAAGACGCGTGGGACCAAGGTTCATTACGTCGGCGTGGACAAACAAGGCCGACTCGACCTCGACGCCTACCGGACGGCGCTATCCGACAGGACGGCCATTGCCTCCATCATGTGGGCCAACAACGAGACCGGCACCATCAACCCCGTGGCCGAGCTGGCGGAGATGGCGAAAGAGAAGGGTGCGCTCTTTCACACCGACGCGGTACAGGCGGTCGGAAAGGTGCCGATAGACCTGAAGGCGACCGCCATCGACATGCTCTCTCTATCGGGGCACAAGCTGCACGGCCCGAAAGGCATTGGGGCGCTCTACGTGAAGCGCGGCGTGCGGTTCAAGTCCATGCTGAAGGGCGGACACCAGGAGCGCGGGCGTCGTGCTGGCACTGAGAACACACCCGGGATCGTCGGCATTGGCGTGGCAGCCAAGCTCGCCCTCGACGGCATGGCCGAAGACGGCACCCGCATGGAGCGACTGCGCGACCGGCTCGAGAAGGGGCTTCTGCAGCGGATCGGGAGCTGCTTCGTAACGGGCGATCCGATGAGCCGGCTTCCGAACACCGCCAACGTGGCGTTCGAGTTCATCGAGGGCGAGGCGATTCTTCTGCTGTTGAACAAGGAAGGCATCGCCGCTTCGTCTGGCTCGGCATGCACCTCGGGATCTCTCGAGCCTTCACACGTCATGCGGGCGATGGGCGTTCCCTACACGGCTGCTCACGGTGCCACGCGCTTCTCGCTCTCGCGCGAGACGACGGACGCCGACATCGATCACGTGCTCGCTGTCATGCCGGGGATCATCGCCAAGCTGCGTGATCTGTCGCCGTTCTGGTCGAAGGGCGGTGGCGACGCGACGAGCTTTCAGCCGACCTACGCCTGATGGGATCGCCGCATGACCGCCCGATTGACCCTCAACGACACCACGCTCCGTGACGGCGAGCAGGCACCGGGCGTGGCGTTCACGATCGGTGAGAAGGTTGCCATCGCGCGTGTGCTTTCCGAGGCTGGCGTGGCCGAGCTCGAGGCCGGGACCCCGGCCATGGGTGAGATCGAGGTCGAGGCGATCAGGTGCATCGTGGCCGAACGCCTTTCCGCGCGCGCTATCGCCTGGGGGCGGATGCGGGTTAGCGACGTCGACGCCGCGGCACAGTCGGGTGTCGGCATGGTCAACCTCTCGGTTCCGGTGTCCGACGTTCAACTGCGGACCAAGCTCGGAGCAGGCCGCAACTGGACACTCGATGCCATCGCTCGCGTCGTGCCCTATGCCCGCGACCGGGGACTTGAGGTTGCGGTCGGCGGCGAGGACTCGTCGCGTGCGGACGCAGAATTCCTTTGCCGCGTGCTCGAGGCCGCCGAAAAAGCGGGGGCGCGCCGCTTTCGGTTTGCAGACACACTCGGCGTGCTGGACCCCTTCACCACGCATGCCGCCATAGAGCGGCTGAGGAAGGTGACGTCGCTAGAGCTCGAGATCCACGCCCATGACGATCTTGGCCTTGCAACTGCCAACACGCTGGCCGCCGTGCGCGCCGGGGCAACCCACGCCAGCGTGACGGTGATAGGCCTTGGCGAGCGGGCCGGCAACGCGCCGCTCGAGGAAGTTGCGGTGGCGGCCGGCGCACTCTACGGCATCGAAACGGGGGTGCGGACCGCGTGCCTGCCGGACATTGCGGGCATCGTGGCCCGGGCGGCTGGGCGACGGATTCCCGAAGCCAAGGCCATTGTCGGCGAGGCGGTGTTCACTCACGAATCCGGGATACATGTCAACGGTCTACTGAAGGACAAGCGCTGCTATGAGGCGCTCGATCCCGCTGCACTCGGGCGCGAGCACCGGATCGTGCTCGGCAAGCACTCGGGCCGAAGCGCAATCGAGAACGCCCTGGTCGTCTCAGGGCTTGCGGCAGCGCCGGACGAAATCGCGGCTCTCCTCGGCTCCGTGAAGCGCGAGGCGGAGCGCACCAAGCGACCGGTATCCGAGCGGCGCCTCTCCGAGCTTCTGGACGAGCTTCGCACCGATCGAATCCCGACAGGCGCGCGCGGACTGCTGTGACAAGAGGTGAGGTTCCAATGGACGACCATTCCGCATGCGGCATCGGACCTGTAATCCCACTGGCCTCCGAGACCGACGTCATCGATAAGCTCAAGAGGCTTTCATCGGCCGAAGAGTTTTTTGCAGCGCTGGGCATCCCGTTCGACCCGGCAGTCCTGTCGGTCTCGCGCCTCCACATTCTGAAGCGTATGGGCGAGCTGATCGCAAGCGACGATCTCGACGGACTGCCGGACCGTGTCGTCATTGCGCGCGCGCGGAGCTACCTCGAGCGCGCCTATCAGGACTTCGTCGCCTCGAGCCCGATCGAGCAGCGGGTGTTCAAAGTTCTGAAGCAAGCGGTCCAGCCGTCCGAGAAGCCGCTCGTCCCGCTCGACGAGCTCGAGTGAGGAGACGTCCGATCTTGAGGGGCCGCT
>JAGVSR010000157.1 GCA_019137195.1 Alphaproteobacteria bacterium | reverse complement strand
CATGAGCCGGTTCACATGGAATCGCGTTCCTGCCGCAAAGCCGTGGGGACGGCCGTTAATTCTGCATGTCTTGAACCACACGCTGCCGGATCAGAACCGGGCCGTCTCGTCTCTGGCCGCAGGTCTTGAAGAAGTGCAGATGCTGCGCAAGTTCCGCCGCACCGTGCTTCAGAACGTTCTTGTCGCCAGCACCTACGCCGCGACCATCGAGTCCGAGCTTCCCTCGGAGGTCGCCTTCAGCCAACTCGGCGTTGCCGGCGTCGATGTGCAGGAAGCCATATCGAAGTATGGGCTCGGGTTCCTCAACTCGGTCGCCGACTATCTCGGCGACTCCAAAACGCTCGAAATCGACGGCGTGCGCATCCCGCATCTGTTCCCCGGCACGAAGCTGAAGCTGCAACCCGCCACCGGCGGCGATGGCGCGCTCGGCAGCGAGTTCGAGGCGTCGATGGTTCGCTACATGGCGGCCATGCTCGACGTCTCCTACGAGGAACTGTCCCGCGACATGCGCGGCGCCAACTACACGACCATGCGCGCGGCGATGGGTCTGACCGACCGGGCGCTCAAGGTCCGCAAGACGATGGTCGCCGATAAGGTGGCGACGACGATCTACCGGCTCTGGCTCGAAGAGATGATCCTGACCGGCGAAATCACGGCGCTGCCGCGCCGCCGCGCCGACCTTTACGACGGGCTCAACTTCGACGCCTATTCGTCGTGCTCGTGGATCGGCGCTTCGCGTGGGCAGATCGACGCGCTCAAGGAGACGGAGGCGGCCGTGCTGCGTGTCGCTTCCAATCTCTCGACGCTGGAATCCGAGGCGGCGGCGCTCGGTTACGATTACCGTCGCGTGCTCAAGCAACGCGGGCGCGAGAAGAAGGAACTCCTCGCTGAAGGACTGGACGACGTGAAGGCGCCGGCTCCGTCCGATCCCAACACGCCTGCTGGACAAGGCACAGATCAGCCGGGCGACAAGACGCCTGTCAAAGACACGAAGAAACCGGCCAAGAAGGACACCACGAAATGACCGAGGACATCTCCCACGACTTCAAGGTTCCCTCGCTTCTAGCGTCTCGCTTCAGCGACCCGGTGATGCTGCTTCACCCCGCCATGCTGGCGCAGGCGTCGTCCATGCTGTCCCTCGTCGCCGCCCGCGCCGAGCGGAAGGAATGGGCGTTGGACGAGCGCGCGGCCGGAGACGACTTCTGGAACCCCGATGAGCCCTATCTGGCGCGGTTGCGCCCCTACGAGGTGCGCGACGGCGTGCTTCAGGTGCCGGTGAAGGGCGTGCTCCTCGCCAGCTTCCCCTATGCGGTCGGATCGTGGGCGACGGGCTTCGAGTATATCCGGCAATGCGTCGCGCGCGGCGCGGCCGACGCTAACGTGCGTGGGTTCTCGTTTAACGTGGACTCCCCCGGCGGCCACGCCGCCGAGTGTTTTGAGGCCGCGAAGTTCATCTCGTCCACGCTCGCTGCGTCGAAAAAGCCCTCGGTGGCGCTCTGCACGCTTGCGTGTTCCGCTGCTTTTGCTACGGCGATCTGCGCCGATACGGTCGTCATCACCGATTCGGCCGAAGTGGGATCGGTGGGCGTGATCGTCACGCACATCGAATACTCCAAAGCCCTCGCCGACGCCGGTATCAAGCCGACGATCATCTCGGCGGGCGATGGAAAGGGCGACGGCAATCCTCTCGTGCCGTTGTCGAAGGAAGCCAAGGCGCGAATGCAGGAGCGCGTCGACTTCTTCTACGCGAAGTTCACGAGCCATGTCGCATCGGCTCGCGATCTAAGCGTGGATGCGGTGGTGAAGGCCGGAGCCTACACCTATTACTCGAAGGCGGCCCTCGACGTTGGGTTCGCGGACAAGATCGTCGAATCTCTCTCGGTCGGCTACGATGACCTCGGGCCTACGGGTGACGAGGAGGACGAGGACGACGGTGACACCGGAGACATCGACATGACGAAGCAGACCGAAGACAAGACCGAGGCCAAGGGCTTCACGCAGGCCGATCTCGACGCTGCGCGCGCCGAGGGGGCCAAGACCGAGCGCTCGCGTCTCACCGCCATCATGGCGCTTCCCGAGGCCAAGGGTCGCGAGAAGAGCGCTCTCAACTTCGCGGTGAAGACCGACATGGAGGCATCCGCCGTCGCCGACATGCTCAAGGATATTCCGGCCGAGAAGGCGGAGGCTCTGAAGACTGAGGGCAGTCCGGCCAAGACGACCGCGAAGGAAGACGCGAAGTTCGACGAGGCGATGAGCCGGACGAAGAACCCCGAGGTGTCGCCCGAGGGCGGCAAGGAGCCCCCGCGCACGCAGGGCGCCCTCGACGCCGTGTCCGCCCTCGCCGCCCGCTCTGGCCGCCGCAGCGTGAAGTGATTCACGCTAGCGGCTCGCGTTAACACTTTCTTAAAGGATAGAACCGATGACGAACCCGTCCGTCCCCTTCTACAACTATGGCCGCGCCGGCTCGTGGACGACCGGCCTCACCGGCATGGAGCACATCGCCTACGACGGCCACGACATCATCGCCGAAACCCGCTTGCTGGCGGCCGGCGCGCAGGCCATCGACATCAAGGCGCTCACCGTCATGGAGTGGGCCGACGCCAACAAGACCACGATTCAGGTCGCGACCGCCGGCTCCACGAACCGCGTCGCTGGCGTCCTCTCCGCCGATGTTCCGGCGGCGGGCAAGACCAATATGTCCGTGCCGCTCATGCTGTCGGGCAAGTTCAACCGTCGCGCCCTCGTGTGGGACGCCTCGTTCGACACCCCGGCGAAGTGCTACGCGAAGTTCGCCCCGGAAGCTCCGAACCTGCTCCTCGACGAGCGCAACGCCCCCACGTCCTGACGTCTCTGCCTCACGCAGCACGTCCTCCCAACCCTTACCTGACGAGGCACACGAATGGACCCGCTCAATCACACCCTCTATGATTCCGCCGAACTGCTCGGGATCATGCAGAAGACGGAGGCGGACAACCCGCCCTCGACGTTCTGGCTGGATCGCTTCTTCTCCGGCCGCATGACGTTCACCACGCGCTACATCGAGTTCGGCGAGATCATCGAAAACCGCACGATGGCGCCGCTCGTCATGCCGCTCGCCCCCGGTCGTCCGACCGTGAAGGAGGCCGCCGAGCGGACCCGCTTCGCGCCGGCCTACGTCAAGCCGAAGGATTCTGTGATGGCGGTCGAGGCGTTCGCGCCGAACCCCGTGGCGGTGCTCAACGGCGAGAAGCCCTCGGCGAAGGCCAATTGGGACTATGCCGTCGCCAAAATCATGAAGAAGCACCTCGACGTGTGCGCGCTTCGTGAGGAGTGGATGGCCGCCAAGACCATCCTCGACGGCAAGCTGGTGCTGGAGTCGCAGGATTATCCGCGCGCGGTCGTGGACTTCGGGCGCGACCCGAACCTCGACATCGTGCTCGCGGCGGGTTTGAACATCGCCGACCAGTTCGAGAACTGGCGCATCGTCGGTCGCGGCGCGAAGTTCTCCGGCGCGTTCACCGCCGCGATCCTCGGCCGCGAGGCGTGGGCGGCGATGCGCGTCAATCCGTCGATCAAGGACTCGCTCGACACGCGCTATCGCGGCTCCACGACGAACCTGAAGACGCTCGAACCCGGCAACGGTATGGAGGTCGAGTCGAAGGGTTTCCTCGGCGACATCGAAATCCTGACCTACTCTGGCTGGATCGAGGACGAGCAGGGCAACCATATCGAACTGATGAACCCGAAGGACATCCTGTTCCACGGCTCGTCGGTCGGAGGCGTGCTCGCCTATGGCGCCATCGCCGACAAGGGCGCGGAGTTCCGCGCGCTGCCGCGCTTCACGAAGATGTGGGACGAGGAAGACCCCTCGCAGACCAACATCCTCACGCAGTCGGCGCCGCTGACGGTTCCGCGTCGCATCAACAACACCATGCGCGTGCGCGTGGTGGCGTGATCTCGACGGAGGCGCGAAGGCGCCTCCGATCCGGCCCCCACCAAAATCAGGAAAGGCAGAGAGAGATGCCGAAAGTTTTCACCCTTCGCGCCATTGAATACGCCGTCGAGCCGGGCAAGCAGGGCACGGACGAACGTGGGCGCGCGTTCATCAAGTCGCAGGCGGTTCACGCCACGATCAAGGCGGGAACCGTCGTCGATCTCGATGAGGGGCTGCTGAAATCGCTCCCGTCCGACGCCGTTCGCGAACCCACGGCGTCGGAGATCGCGGTGGCGGCGGTCGAAAATGGCGGCGTGATCGCCAAACACCGCGCCGGGAACGACCAGACCGGCGACGAGGGCGGCGAGGGCGACGAGGGCGGCGAGGGCGGCGAGGGCGGCGAGGCGGAGCAGAGCGCCCGTCGTGAGCGTCGCAGTCGCCGCGTTTGATCGAGGGAGCCCGGCGGTGCATTGGCGCGATCTGAAAGAGACGATGCGTCGCCGGGTCCACGGCACCTTCCGCTTGCCTGCGCGACTTTATCGCGAGGGCGCACCGGAGCGGATCGTGTGGGTGCGTCTGCACGATCTCAAGGAAACCTACCATGGCGATCTGCAAGGCACCTCGGCGCATATGGCGATCTCGCAGGACCAGAACCCGATGGTCGTCTCGCTGATCGAAGAATATCAGCCCCTCGGCGGCGACATTCTCTGCTTCCGTCCCGGCGAGAGCTATCGCGTCGACAACGTGCATCTCCCCGACTTCATCACTGTGACGGCCGAAGTGACGCCGGTGAT
The DNA here is from genome assembly GCA_019137195.1 of Alphaproteobacteria bacterium. Classification (GTDB taxonomy): domain Bacteria; phylum Pseudomonadota; class Alphaproteobacteria; order Rhizobiales; family Hyphomicrobiaceae; genus CBDCUQ01. The sequence goes on along the minus strand of JAGVSR010000157.1, from coordinate 913 downwards.
CGACGCGGCCGAAGCCGCGAGCTACTTCCCCCCTCCTGCCGATGTGGCGCCGCCGTGAAGATGGAGTTCGCCTCGAAGGGCCTCGCCTCGTTCGGCGACACGCGCGCGATCTCCGATCAGATGCGCCGGGCCGCCGCGCAGGCGCTCAACTCCACCGTCCAGAAGACGCGCGCCACGGTCGTTGATCGGCTCGGGCGCGAGATCGCGTTCCCCGCCGGCTATCTCGATCCGGCCGGCGGTCGCCTCGGCGTGCAGGGCACGGCCTCGCCGGAAGTGCTTGAGGTGCGCCTGCGCGCGCGGGGCCGCGCCACGTCTCTCGCCCGGTTCGCGTCCGGCGCCGTCGTCGGCAAACGCGGGGGCGTTAACGTCGAGGTGAAGCCCGGCAAGACGGTGCGGATGCCGCGCGCGTTCGTCATCCGGCTCAACAACGGCAATCTCGGTCTGGCGATGCGTCTTCGGCCGGGCGAGTCCATGCAGCGCTCGCGCGCGGCGCAGCAGATGCGCAACGGCCTGTGGCTGCTCTACGGCCCCTCGGTGGCGCAGGGCTTCGCGCAGCATCTCGACAAGGGCAAGCTGATCGAAGAAACCGGCGCGACGATGGAAGCCGAGTTCTCGCGTTACATGAGGGTGGCCGTATGACCGATCCGTTCCGTCTTCGTCTGATGAAAGGCATCACCGCCGCTCTTCAGCAGATCACCGTCGCGAACGGTTATCATTGCGAGGTCGGCGAGAACGTCTTTCGTGGGCGCATGACGTTCGGCGCCACCGACCCGCTGCCGTGCATCGCGCTCATGGAGCCGCCGTTGCAGCCAGAGCCGCAAGTTCGTCAGCCGCAAGGCGCTGGAGCGCGTGCGTCGCAATGCGATCTCTACATCCAAGGGTTCGCTATCGACGACAAGAAACACCCGACCGA
>JAGVSR010000091.1 GCA_019137195.1 Alphaproteobacteria bacterium | reverse complement strand
TCTCCACCACCGCGCGCATCGTGCCGAGCACGTCGATGCCGTAGTGCTCGAAGAAGCGCCGGTCCTCGGTGGCCATGGTGGCCTTGATGATCGAGTCCGGGATCTCCTCGAGCGGCACGGCGTCGTTGTGGAGGATGCCGCGCTGACCGATTTCGTTGCCATTCTTGTCGAGGAAGGTGACAGCGTAGCGGCCGGTCAGGAACTTGCCCTCGTCGAACTCCTGGAAGGCGGGCAGTGCGAGCGCGAACAGGACGACAAAGCCACCGGTCCCGAGGGACAGTCCCTCGGAGGCGAGTTCGTTCAAGAGCTTCTTCCACCCGATGAGCTTGAACCGGGCGAAGAAGCTCGTGCCGCTGTTCCAGTAATGCTGGACCGTGGTCCAGGTGTCGGAGGCATAGACCGATAGCTTGGCGTCGATGCTCCTCAGGTCGATGAGCCGGTCGCGCCGTCCACGTCTGAAAAACCAGTCGCTCAAACCGTCAAGCCTCGTTAAGAGTTGTGCCCAGTGCGTGCGGCGGCACCTGCCCGGCAGGGCCAGTCCTGCGACACGCCATGGCGGCAGAGCGAATCTCGCCGCCGGGCGTCATTGCTATCTACCATCGGCGGCAGCTATGGGGCGAGGGGTGAAAAGGGGGCCCGAACGGCCTTTCTGGGAGACGAAGAAGCTCGCCGACATGTCGTCGGCGGAGTGGGAGAGCCTGTGCGACGGCTGCGGGCGCTGCTGCCTCGTCAAGCTCGAGGACGAGGACACTGGCGACGTTCATTTGACGCGGCTCGCCTGCAAGCTTCTCGATACCAAGTCATGTCGTTGTAAGGATTACGAAAACCGCCAATCCAAAGTCCCGGATTGCCTGTCCATCGATCTCGCCGCCGTCCGCCGCCTGAAATGGCTGCCGTCAACTTGCGCCTACCGCCGCCTCGACGAGGGGCGGGGGCTCGCCTGGTGGCATCCCCTGGTTTCTGGATCTCCCGATACGGTCCACGAGGCCGGCATCTCGGTGCGCGGGCTCGCCCGCAGCGAAAAGGGGGTCAAAGAAGAGGCGCTGGCACTCTATATCATCCCCGCCCTCGGTGAGGACGAGAAGGTTTAGCGCTCGTCTCGAGACCGTGGCAACGTCTGCCCGGCGCGAATCGCCGGCATGTCGCATTCGCCGGGTACGGCCCGGGTTTGCAGCGGCGGCCAGCTTGCCCCATATACGGCCGGTTCGGCGCGGGCCGTTGCACGGCCGATTGAGGATCGAGAGCGACGTGAGCAAGAAAGACGAAGTCACGGTGCCGCCGGAGTGGGCGCCGCAAAAAGCCCTGTGGACGGCGTGGCCCGCCGACGCCGACGAGTGGAACGGCGACCTCGCGACGCCGCGCCGCGACGTGGCAGAGCTCGTGATGACGCTCGCCAAGCACGGCAACCGCGTGCGCCTGCTCGTCAACGGCCACGAGGCCGAGGAGAGCGCGCGCGCGGCTGTCGGCGACGCTGCCGAGCTCGTGCCGGCCCGCTACGGCGACATCTGGCTGCGCGATACCGGCCCGATCTTCGCCCGCAACCGGACGGGCGCCATAGGGCTCCGCTTCGCGACCAACAGCTGGGGCGGCAAGTACGATCTGCCGGACGATGCCACCGTTGGCGACGACATCGCGCGGTGTGCCGAGACGCCGACGAGCCGCTTCCCGTTCGTTCTCGAGGGAGGGGCCGTCGACCATGATGGACGCGGCACCATCCTCACGACCGCGCAGACGCTGTTGAACCCGAACCGCAACGGCTGGACCAAGGACCAGGCGGAAGCCGCGCTACGCGATGCCTTCGGTGCGAGGAAGGTGATCTGGATCGACGAGGGGCTTAGGAACGACCACACCGACGGCCACATCGACAACATCGCGCGTTTCGTCGCCGAGGCGACCGTCGTGTGTCAGTCCCCGGCCGGCGGCGACGACCCGAACGCTGCGACGCTCGACGCAATTGCCGCCACGCTCGCGAGCGCGACAGACGCCGACGGGCGCCCTCTGAAGGTGATTCGTGTGCCCGGCGTCGGCCGCTACGTGAACGCGGCCGGCGAGGTTGCGCCGGCCTCGCACATGAACTTCATCATCGCCAACGACGTGGTGGTGGTTCCGGTCTATGGCACACCGACAGAGAAAGCGGCGCTCGCTGTGCTCGAGACCGTGTTTCCGGATCGCGAGGTAGTTGGCGTTCCGTCCAAGGGGCTCCTCGGCTCCGGCGAGGCCGGCGGCGGCTCGTTCCATTGCATCACACAGCAGGAGCCCGCTTGATGTCCAGCGTCACGAGCCCCCGCACGATGAAGGTCGCCGCCATCCAGACCTCCTATGGCCACGACCTCAAGGCCAACATCGAGAAGACCGAGCGGCTTATCCGCGAAGCCGCCGCGAAGGGCGCGCAAGTCATTCTGCCGTCCGAGCTGTTCCAGGGCATCTATTTCTGCTCGCGCCAGGATCCGAAGTGGTTTGCGACGGCCTTTCCGGCCGAGGACCATCCTTGCGTGAAGGCGATCGCGCCCCTCGCTCGGGAGCTCGGCGTCGTGATCCCGATCTCGTTCTTCGAGAAGGACGGCCCGCGCTATTACAACTCCGTCGCCGTCGCCGATGCCGATGGATCGCTCCTCGGCATCTACCGCAAGAGCCACATCCCCGACGGCCCCGGGTACATGGAGAAGTACTACTTCCGCCCCGGCGACACCGGGTTCCAGACCTGGCAGACGGCGCACGGCCACATCGGGGTCGGCATCTGCTGGGACCAGTGGTTTCCCGAGTGTGCCCGCGCCATGGCTCTCCAGGGGGCCGAGGTGCTGTTCTATCCGACCGCGATCGGCTCCGAGCCGTACGACCTCACCCTCGACAGCTCGAGAATGTGGCGCCGGGCGATGCAGGGGCACGCGGTCTCGAACGCGATGCCTGTCGTCGCCGCGAACCGTATCGGAACCGAGGACAACGACGGCACCCTCCAGAGCTTCTACGGGCACTCCTTCATTGCTGACCACACGGGCGATCTCGTGCAAGAATTCGGCGCGGGTGAGGATGGCGTGCTGACGCACGAATTCGATCTCGATCTCATCGCCAAATACCGCGCCGAGTGGGGCTACTTCCGCGACCGCCGGCCGGAGCTCTACGACCTTTAGCGGGACGGGCCTGCGCCCGGCGGCCGGCTCCTCCGAGCGGGCAGGCGGGCGCAAACGACGATCAAGCCGGGCCCGGTGGCCGACCCTTCCCAGGAGAGCCGCCGGGCACAAACAAGAAAGACAACGATGTTCGGCGAGGCACATCTATATCCCGGCGTGGCGCTGGCGGGGCTCGTGAGCTTCCTGTCGCCGTGCGTGCTGCCGCTGGTGCCGCCTTATCTCGGGTTTCTGAGCGGCGCCACCATCGACCAGATGACGTCGTCGGGCGTCGACACCGCGCTGCGCCGCCGTGTCGTCCTGACTGCGCTCTTCTTCGTCCTCGGCTTCACGACGGTGTTCGTCGCGCTCGGCGCCAGCGCGTCCGTGCTCGGGCAGCTGATCCAGACATGGCGCGCCGAGCTTGCCATGGTCGCGGGCGGCATCATCATCCTCTTCGGACTCCACTTCCTCGGCGTGCTGCGCATACCGCTCCTCTACTCCGAGGCCCGCTATCACGCCGAGGTCGAGGGCGCGAGCCTTGTCGGCGCCTACGTCATCGGCCTCGCGTTCGCCTTCGGCTGGACACCCTGCATCGGCCCGATCCTAGCGACCGTGCTCGCGCTCGCAGCCAACGAGGCGAGCCTCGGCGCCGGCGTGCGCCTCCTCGCGGTCTACTCGGCGGGCCTCGGCATCCCGTTCATCCTGGCCGCGATGGCCATCGGGCCGTTCCTCGGCTTCATGCAGCGCTTCAAGACACACCTCGGCACCGTCGAGAAGGTGATGGGCGTGCTGCTCGTCGTGACGGGGATCCTGTTCCTGACCGGCTCGGTCAACTGGTTCGGCCAGTGGCTCATCGAGAACGTGCCGTCGTTGGCCCGCATCGAGGAGTGGGTCACGCCGAAGGGCCTCGAGGGTGAGATCATGAAGGAGGGCGGCGAATGACACATGCCCGCATGTCTCGCCTCATGCGGGCGAGCGGCAGCACAGGACGGCGGGATTGCATCAGGGCATGAGACACGACGGGAGGCGGGACCATACATCATGATGAAGTTCTGCTCGCCGGCGCCCATCGCGCTCACCATTGCCGGATCCGATCCCTCGGGCGGTGCCGGCATCCAGGCCGACCTCAAGACCTTCGCCGCCCTCGGCGTCTACGGCGCAAGCGTCATCACCGCCTTGACCGCCCAGAACACGCGCGGCGTGAGCGGGGTCTTCACCATCCCGCCGGACTTCATCTCGGCCGAGATCGACGCGGTCGCGAGCGACCTCGCCGTTGGAGCCGTCAAGACCGGCATGCTCGCCGACACGGTCACGCTCGCCGCGGTCGTCGCGGGCATCAAGCGGCACAAGCTCACGCCGCTCGTCGTCGATCCGGTCATGGTCGCGACCAGCGGCGACGTGCTGCTCGCACACGATGCCGTAGCGGCCGTTCGCCGCGACCTCGTTCCGCTCGCGACCGTCATCACGCCCAACCTGCACGAGGCGGCGCGGCTACTCGATACGGCGGTCGCCAGCGACGAGGACGAGATGCGTGACCAGGGGCGGCGGCTGCTGGCACTCGGTCCCCAGGCCGTTCTCATTAAGGGCGGTCACAGGCCGGGCGAAGACGCTGCAGACCTTCTCGTCAGTGCCGATCGCGTCGAACGCTACGCGCGGCCCTGGATCGACACGCGCCACACCCACGGCACCGGCTGCACGCTCTCGGCCGCCGTTGCGGCCGGGCTCGCCCAGGGTCATCCGCTCGCCGAGGCGGTGCGCCTGGCCAAGGATTATCTGTGGAACGCGCTCGCCTCGGGGCGCACGCTCGGCGTCGGGCATGGTCGCGGGCCTGTAGACCACGGTTTCGCGACGAGGTTCAAAGTGTAGGTGCCGCCGCCGCTCTCGGTAGAGGCGTGCAGCCCGTGACCATCGGCGCAAAGCTTCATCGCGCACATAAGTTTACCTCGCATCTCGATGTTGCAAGTCTGCATCGGGCCTTCTCAATTGCTGACCGGCGGGTCGATTGCGCTTGCCGGGCACGCGCCCATCTGCAACTGTTCGCTCAGGAGTTTTTGGGGGGAGGGTCAAGACGCGATCAGGGACGCGTCTCGACCCACAGAGAAACCGGTCCGGCCAGTCCGGACCGGTTTTTTATTTGTCCGCCCCGGCTCTGATGCGGGGAGCCGAAGACCTATGCCAGCTGCCGACGACGTGCGCTTTGCGCTCCGCCTGTCGGCGTTCTACTGCGCGCTGTTTCTGGTCTACGGCGTTCACCTGCCCTATTTGCCAGTCTGGCTCGATGCGCGCGGACTGTCGCCGTCCGAGATTGCCATTGTCACCGCCGCGCCGTTCTTCGTCCGCCTCTTGGTGACGCCCGCCGTTGCCCTCGTCGCCGACGCCCGCGCCGCCCACCGCCAGATCGTGATCGCGTTGGCGTGCGTCGCCGTGGTGGCCGGCCTGGCGCTGGCTGGTGCCACGAGCTTCTGGCCGATCCTCGCTCTCGCCACCAGCTTCGCCCTCTGCACGTCGACTATCATGCCTTTGACCGAGACGATCGCCATGACGGGCGTGCGTGCGGGTAAAGCCGACTACGGGCGCATGCGGCTGTGGGGCTCTCTCACCTTCGTTCTCGCCGGATTTGCCGGTGGTGTCGCCGTCGATCACGTTGGGGCCGGCGCAGGTGTGTGGCTGATCGAGGCGGGTGCGGTCGTGACGGCTCTGACGGCGCTGCTCCTTCCGGCGTCCGCGCCGGGCGGCGCCCTGCGCGCTGCCGAAGCGGAGCGTGAGGTCCGTCAGGGCTACTCGAGGGCGGACGTGCTGGCGCTCGTCACCGCACCGGCCTTCCTCCTGTTTCTGACTGCAGCCGGGGCGGTCCAGGGCGCGCACGCCACCTTCTACACCTTCGGAGCCTTGCACTGGAAAGCCCAGGGGCTCTCTGCGAGCTGGACTGGCGCCCTTTGGGCGATCGCTGTCGTTGCCGAGGTGCTGGTCTTCGCCTGGTCGCGCGAGCTCGGAAAGCTCGTCTCACCGCTCGGGCTGATCCTCTCGGGAGCCATAGCGGCGCTCCTGCGCTGGGCCGCTATGACGGCAGATCCGCCGCTGGCGGCTCTGATCCCGCTGCAGGCGCTGCACGGCCTTACCTACGGCGCGACCCACCTCGGGGCCATGCACTTCATCGCCGAGGCGGTGCCGGTGCGGGTGGCCGGGACCGCGCAGGCGCTCTACGCGACTATGGCGTCGGGCGTGTTCATGGGAGCCACGACCCTCGCCTCGGGCCCGCTTTATGCGGCCTGGAAGGGCGGCGCCTATGCCGGCCCGGCGTTCATGGCCGCGATCAGCATCGCAGCCGTGCTCGTTCTGGCCCGCCTGTGGCCGGGTGGGCAGCTCGCGCTCGGTGCCGCTCAGCCCCAGAGCTCCGGCCCGGACGGGGCGACGTAGCCGTTCGTGATCGAGAGACCGTGCGCACGGTCACGAGCCAGCAGCAGCGGACTGTCGAGATCGGCCCAGTCGGCAGATTGCGCCAGGACCAGGGCCGGTGCCATGGCGAGCGAGGTCGAGACCATCGATCCGACCATGACTTTGAAGCCGAGCGTGCGGGCGCTCGCCATGGTGGCGACGGCCTCGGTGAGGCCGCCCGTCTTGTCGAGCTTTATGTTGACCGCGTCGTAGCGGTCCCGCAGCTCCGCGAGCCCCTCCCGCGTGTGTACGCTTTCGTCGGCGCAGACGGGCACGGTGCGCACGGTACCGGCAAGAGCGCCGTCATCGGCAGCCGGCAGCGGTTGCTCGATGAGCTCGAAACCACATTGGCTGGCGACGGAGAGGAGCGACGGGAGCATCTCCGGCGTCCACGCCTCGTTGGCGTCCGCGACGAGGCGGGCATCGGGACGCGCCCTACGCACGGCCACCATCCGCTCTGCGTCGCCCGCACCGCCGAGCTTGAGCTTCAGGAGCTTCAAGTGAGCCACGCTCTGCGCCTTTGCCGCCATCTCCGCCGGCGTGCCGAGCGACAGCGTGTAGCAGGTCGCGACGGGTACCAGCGGCGGTAGCCCCATCAAGGTCTGAACGCGCACGCCTTGGCGCTTCGCCTCGAGATCCCACAGCGCGCAGTCGAGCGCGTTCCTGGCCGCCCCGGCCGGCATGCTCTCGAGTGCTGCCCGCGAGACCGGCGGGCCGAAGGCCCCGATGGTGGCAACCACGCTCTCGACCGTCTCGCCGTAGCGCGCGTAGGGCACGCACTCGCCACGGCCCTCGCGGGTTCCGTCGGAAAGGCGGGCGACGACGACGCGTGCCTCGGTCTTTGCGCCGCGCGAGATGACGAAGGCTTCCGCCAGCGGCCAGCTTTCGACATCGATCGCGAGCGTGCTCGTCATGGCGTAGAGAATGAACTCAGCATGGCAGCAGAACCGTGGCCGAGGCCATGGCGGCGAGCCCCTCTCGCCTGCCGGTGAAACCCATCGTCTCCGTCGTCGTCGCCTTCACGCCCACTCGATCGAGCGTGAGACCGAGTACGTCTGCGATCGCCTTGCGCATGGCGTCGCGGTGGGGACCGACACGGGGCGCCTCGCACAGAATGGTGACGTCGACGTTCGTGATACGCCCGCCGCGCTCGGCAATCCGGCGCGCGGCATCGGCAAGGAACGTGGAGGAGGCCGCGCCCTTCCATGTGGGATCGGAGGGGGGGAAGTGCTGGCCGATGTCACCGTCACCGATGGTGCCGAGCAGCGCGTCGGTCAGCGCGTGGAGTGGCGCATCGGCATCCGAGTGACCGACGAGGCCATGGTCGTGCGGGATCTTGACGCCGCACAGCCAGACGTGATCGCCCGGCCCGAAGCGGTGGACGTCGAAGCCGGTGCCAGTTCGGGGCTCGAGGGGTTTGGTAAGGAGCAGGTCGGCGATGGCAAGGTCCTCCGCAGTCGTGATCTTGACGTTCCGCGACGAGCCCGCCACCAGAGCAACGGGAATCCCGGCCCATTCGGCCACGGCAGAGTCGTCGGTGAAGTTGCCGCGGTCCTCACCGGCGGCTCTCCGGTGGGCCGCGAGAATGGCGCCGAAGCGAAAGCCTTGTGGTGTCTGCGCCCTCCATAGGCCCTGGCGGTCGACAGTGCCGGCAATGGCGCCACCGGCGCCCTCGCGCTTCAGTGTGTCGGCGACCGGCTGGGCTGCGATGGCACCGGCGCTCGAGCCGAGCGCGGCGATCACGCGTTCGATGGTATCCGCGTCGACGAAGGGCCGGGCCGCATCATGGATGAGCACCGACGCAGGCGCACGCGTCGCAAGCGCTTCGAGCCCGCAGCGGACCGATGCCTGCCGTGTGGCGCCGCCGATGACCGGCTCCAGCAGCTTGCCGGCACCGGTGTGCGCAGCCAGCCGTCGGGTGGCACAGTCGTAAAGATCACGATCGTCCGCGTGGATGACGGTCATGACCACCGAGATGCCGGGATGCCCGAGGAATGCCGAGAGCGTCCGTTCGAGCAGCGGAAGGCCGCCGAGGAGGGCATATTGCTTGGGCCCGCCTCCCGCTATCGCGGCGCGGGCGCCGCGTCCGGCGGCGACGATGAGGGCGGCAGTCGACAAGGCAGGGTCCTGTCTCGGGGCGGGTGAGGCTGTTCTACTAGGTCATGGCTTCGGCAAAAACCAGTTTGCGGCCGATCGCGGGCTCCGTTACGAGCGCTCGGCTCGCGGCCTGCAGGACCTGTCGCGCATTGCAGAGCACGGGCGCAGACGCGCCGTGCGGGTCGACACGTCGTCACGCACCGGAGCGCTAGGATTTTGGCCACATCGGGCGGCCGGCGGGGCAAGGCGCCACACGGGTCGCAGCCCAACGCACTTGCAAGATCTTTGAAAGATAACTAGGTTGCTCAAGAAGAGGGCATGTTTTCGTCATGCACGAAAAATATGCAAAGTCGTCCGGAGCATCTGGAAAATCAACGGATTTCGTCATGTCCGGACTTGAAATCGGGCCGCACAGCCTTCCGAATCCTGTGCTGCTAGCGCCCATGACGGGGGTTTCGGACCTCCCATTTCGCCACCTCGCGCACAAGCTGGGCGCGGGCCTCGTGGTGTCCGAGATGGTGGCCTCGGCCGAGCTCGCTGCCGAGCGCCCCGACGTCGTACGCCGGGCCGAGGGGACCGGCCTCGATCCCTTCGTCGTACAACTCGTGGGCTCGGAGGCGCGTTGGATGGCTGAGGGTGCCCGCATCGCCGAGGCACGCGGCGCCGACATCGTCGACATCAACATGGGCTGCCCGTCGCGCGAGGTGACGGGCAAGGCCTCCGGCAGCGCGCTGATGCGCGATCTCGACCATGCGCTTTCTCTCGTCGAGGCCGTGGTCGGCGCTGTGAAGGTGCCGGTCACTCTCAAGATGCGGCTCGGCTGGAGCCACCGATCGAAGAACGCGCCAGCACTCGCGCACCGTGCCGAGGACGCAGGCGTCGCCATGATCACGGTCCACGGCCGCACCCGCGACCAGTTCTTCAAGGGTGAGGCCGACTGGGGTGCCGTCCGTGCCGTTACGGAGGCCGTCTCGATCCCGGTTGTCGTCAACGGCGACATCCGCACGCCCGCCGATGCAGCGCGCGCGCTCGAGGAGTCCGGCGCGGACGGGGTCATGATCGGGCGCGGCGCTTACGGCGCACCCTGGCAGCCGTGTCGCATCGCAAAGGCGCTGAAAGGCGCCGACCCAGGTCCGCCGTCGCTCGCCGAGCAGTCGCGGATCGCACAAGGGCACGTCGCGGCCATGCTCGCCCACTACGGCGAGTATCTGGGCCTCAGGAACGCGCGCAAGCACGTCGGATGGTACCTCGAGACGAGCGGCGCCGATGCGGCGACTGTCAAGTCTTGGCGCAAGCGACTCTGCACCGCCGAGCGGCCGGATGAGGTGCTCTCCGGCCTCGCCGAGTTCTACGACATGGCGGAGGCGGCATGACCGGAAAGGCCGCCAGCGAGCGCAAGGAGGCGGCGCCGCGCCGTCCCGTCGAGCACGATATGCTGCTCGCCGCCATTCCGCACCCTATTCTCGTCGTAGGGCCGGCAAACCGCGTCGTCTACGCCAACGCGTCGGCCGAGGCGTTTCTGTCGACCAGCATTGCGGTTCTGAAGCGGGGCACCATCGACGACGTTCTCGCCTTCGGCTGTCCGCTGCTCGCGCTTATCCAGCAGGTGCGCGACACCGGCGCCACGGTCAACGAGTACGGCGTCGAGATGGCGAGCCCCAAGTTCAACCACCCGAAGCTGGTCGACGTCTACTCGGGCCTACTCCCCGAGTATCCGGGTCATATTCTGCTCATGCTGCAGCAGAGAACCATGGCGCAGATGATCGAGCGCCAGTTCACGCATCGTGCCGCCGCTCGCTCCGTGTCGGGCCTCGCCGCGATGCTCGCCCACGAGATCAAGAATCCGCTCTCGGGTATTAAAGGTGCCGCCCAGCTCCTTGAGCAGGGGCTCACCGACGAGGACCGCGTTCTCACTCAGCTGATCTACTCCGAGACCGAGCGCATCAGAAACCTCGTCGACGGCATGGAGGTGTTCGGCGACGAGCGGCCGCTCGCCAAGCAGGCGATCAATATCCACGACGTGCTGGACCACGTCCGCCGCCTGGCCGAGACCGGATTCGCCCGGGGCATCCGCTTCGTCGAGGAGTACGACCCTTCGCTACCTCCGGTGCCCGCCAGCCGCGACAAGCTCGTGCAGGCGTTCCTCAATCTGGTCAAGAACGCGGCCGAGGCGATCGGCGACCGCGGTGATCCCGGCGGCCGCATCGTTCTCACCACGGCCTTCCGCCCCGGCGTGCGCCTTTCGCTGCCCGGCTCGGAGGCACGCATCAGCCTTCCGCTCATGATCCAGGTCGAGGACAACGGCCCCGGCGTGCCGGAGCACATGAAGCGCCATCTGTTCGATCCGTTCGTGACCACCAAGCGCTCGGGCAAGGGGCTCGGTCTTGCGCTTGTCGCCAAGATCATCGGCGACCACGGCGGCATCATCGAATGCGAAAGCGAGCCGAACCGTACCGTGTTCCGCGTGCTCTTGCCGATGCAAGAGCGCGTGCCCGTGCGTCCGGGCGCCACCGAGCGCGTTGCATAAGGAGCCTCACCACCATGGCCCGTGGAACTGTTCTGGTTGCCGACGACGACACCGCCATACGAACGGTGCTGAACCAGGCGCTGGCCAGGGCCGGCTACCTGCCGCGCGCGACCGGGAATGCCGCCACCCTTTGGCGCTGGGTGAGCCAGGGCGAAGGCGATGTCGTCCTGACCGACGTCGTCATGCCGGACGAGAATGCCTTCGATCTCCTGCCGCGCATCAAGAAGCTGCGGCCCGACCTGCCGGTCATCGTCATGAGCGCGCAGAACACGCTGATGACCGCCCTGACGGCTGCGGAGAAAGGCGCCTACGAATACCTGCCGAAGCCGTTCGACATCGCCGAGGTGGTGTCGGTCGTAGGACGTGCGCTCTCGGGCCAGGGCAGAAAACCGTCGCGTTCGAGCGCCGACGCCGAGGGCGAGGAGTTGCCCCTGATCGGCCGCTCGCCGGCCATGCAGGACATCTATCGCGCACTCGCACGCCTCACGCAGACCGACCTCACGGTCATGATCACGGGCGAGAGCGGCACCGGCAAGGAGCTCGTCGCGCGCGTCCTGCACGATCACGGCAAGCGCAAGATGGGCCCGTTCGTCGCCATCAACATGGCGGCCATCCCGCGCGAGCTGATAGAGAGCGAGCTGTTCGGTCACGAGAAGGGCGCCTTCACCGGAGCCCAGATGCGTACGCAAGGCCGCTTCGAGCAGGCCGAGGGCGGAACGCTGTTCCTCGACGAGATCGGCGACATGCCGCTCGAGGCACAGACGCGACTACTGCGCGTTCTGCAGCAGGGCGAATACACGACGGTCGGCGGGCGTACGCCGATCAAGACCAACGTCCGCATCATCGCCGCCACGCACCGCGACCTCAAGGCCCAGATCCAGCAAGGCCTCTTCCGTGAGGACCTGTTCTATCGCCTCAACGTCGTTCCGCTCAGGATCCCGCCCTTGCGCGAGCGCACGGAGGACATTGGCGATCTGGTCCGCCACTTCCTCAGGCTCGCGGCCCGAGAGGGCCTCGGCGAGAAGGCAATCGAGACCGCGGCCATCGACGCCTTGAAGGGACATCCCTGGCCCGGCAACGTGCGTGAGCTCGAGAACTTCGTGCGCCGCGTCGCCGCCCTCCACACCCAGGACACCATCACCGTCGGCATCATCGAGCACGAGCTCGAGGCCGCTACCCCCGCCCGTCCGGTCCCGTCGGCCGCCGAGGCGAAGGACCTGTCGGAAATGGTCGAGCGCTACCTCGCCGACTACTTCGCCGCCTTCGGCAAGGATCTGCCGCCGCCGGGGCTCCACGACCGCATCATCCGGGAGGTCGAGCGGCCACTCATCTCGACCGCGCTCGCAGCCACCCGCGGCAACCAGATTCGTGCCGCCGAGCTCCTGGGGCTGAACCGGAACACACTCCGCACCCGCATCCGCGACCTCGACATCCGCGTGTTTCGGACCCCGCTGACCTGAAACGAGCCCCGGAAAGGACTGTGTCCCGAACGCTGATCAGATGCCTCGGTGCATCAGTCAGGGGAAGGTCGAACTATTTAGTCGCAAGAATGTCACAGTTGGCCTATTAGCTGTGATCGGCGTGCTTCACTCTGGCGCGGAAGCGGCGTGTTTCGTTTGCCACATTGCGACCGCGGCACCAGCGCTGACGAGCGCTTGAGCGCCGACGTTCCAGCCGGTGAACGGCGGCCTACGACGCGCGCAACCGGCGCGCGCAACTACAACGCAATGGGGCGAGCCGTCCCCCCGGAGACCAAGGACGCGATGAGCGAGCGCGACGTTGACATGGCATCTGCATCCGAGCTCGGGGGGGCCCATTCGCCCCTTCTCGATCCCGGCGAGCGGGTGTTCTGGACCGGGCTCATCATCGTCGTCTTGTCGCTCGTCTCGGCGCTCGCGACCTTCCTCGTTCTGACCGGGCTCACGCCGATCACACCTTCGGACGACATCGTCGTCGCGGTGCTGTTCGTCAACGTGATGCTGATCGCGGCCATGATCGGCGTCGTCGCCTGGCAGTCGTGGGGGCTGTGGAAGGCCTGGAAGCAAAAGCTTGCCGGCGCCCGCCTTCACGTTCGCATCGTGCTACTTTTCTCGCTCATCGCGGCGCTGCCGGCCATCCTGCTCGCGATCGCCGCAACGACGACCTTCTCGCGCTCGCTCGACGGCTGGTTCTCGACGCGAACCCGCGCCATTATCGAGAACTCCCTCAACGTCGCAAAATCCTACGTCGACGAGCATGGCCTCGTCATCCGCACCGACGCCGTCAACATGGCGCGCGACGTCGACGCGATGCTCAAGTCGAATCCGGATGCAAGCGGCGACAGCCTCAAGAAGTTTCTCATCGGCCAAGCGGGATTGCGCGACTTGCCCGCCGCTTACATCATCGATGACAAGGGTGCCGAGGTCGTGTCGGCGTTCGACGATCCCGACCTTCCCTATAAGGCGCCCTCGCAGGCGCTCATCGCCAAGGCGGGTGCCGGGAACGTGCCCGTGCTGACACCGCGCGGCACATCGCGCATCGCTGCGATCGTGAAGCTCGATCACGAGCCTCCCCAGTTTCTCTACGTCTCGCGTCCCGTCAGCGCGAAAGTCTTGAGCCATCTCCAGCTCACCGAGCAGAACGTCGACGAGTACAATCGTCTGCGCAAGGC
>JAGVSR010000099.1 GCA_019137195.1 Alphaproteobacteria bacterium | reverse complement strand
GAGCGCCGCCGCTGGCGGAGCAGCGTCTCGATATCCTCCTGTGCCGCCGACATGTCGACCGCCGCGTCGAACTTGACGTAGATATTTCCCACCTGCTCGGTCTGCACCTCGCTCTTGCCGACCACGCGGTTGCGGGCCGTGGTCATCGGCAACAAAACCAAGTCGTCCTGGTCGCGTCCCGTCGTCGACTGGCCCTTGGCGGTCAAGACACCCACGACCTCGAACGGCACGTTTTTGATGCGCACCGTGACGCCGACCGGGTTCTCGCCCGGAAACAGCTGCTTAACCACCGTCTGACCGATAACGGCGACCCGCGCCGCAGAGCGCACGTCGGCCGGCGTGAGATCACGGCCAAGCTCAAGCGGCCAGTCGCGCACCGTCGTATAGTCCGCATGCACGCCCGAAAGCGCTGTCGTCCAGTTGGCAGCTCCGCGCACCACGGGACCGCTCTGCATGAGCTGGCCGGAGATCGCGGTCACGCCCGACACGCGGTTGCGGATGGCCGCGACATCGCTTTCGGAAAGGGGAATGTCGGTGCCCGCGCCTCCCGAGCGGCCCATCACGCGGCTCGATCCCGGGTACACGACCAGCATGTTGGTGCCGAGCGTCTTGATCTGCCGGTCGACCTCCTGCGAGGCTCCGTTGCCGATCGACACCAGGATGATCACCGAGGCCACGCCGATGATGATGCCGAGCGTCGTCAGGAGCGAGCGCAGAAGGTTCGCCTTGAGCGCGACGATTGCCATCAGGAAGCTGTCCAGAGCGGTCATGGCGAGCCCGTTCCTCTGTCCGGGTTCTGCCGCTTGTCGTCGATCACGCGGCCGTCTCGAAAAACAATGCGGCGCTTGGCCCACAGCGCTATGTCGGGCTCATGGGTCACGATGATGAGCGTGATGCCCTGGCCGTTGAGCGCGGTGAAAAGCTGCATGATCTCGGTCGAGGTCTTGCTGTCGAGCGCGCCGGTCGGCTCGTCGGCGAGCAGGATCTTTGGATTATTGACCAGCGCGCGCGCAATCGCCACGCGCTGCTGCTGACCACCCGAGAGCTGGCGCGGCAGATGATGCGCACGCTCGCCGAGCCCGACCTGCTCGAGCCTCATCCGTGCCTCGGCCCTGGGGTCGGCGGGCCTGGGGTCGGTGTAGAGCAGCGGCAGCATCACCTGGTCGAGCGCGATCGTGCGCGGGAGGAGATTGAACTGCTGGAAGACGAAGCCAACCGTCCGATTGCGGAACGTAGCGAGCTCGTCGGCGGACAGCCCAACGAGGCTCTTCCCGCCCACCTCGAGCGTGCCGGCATCGGGCACGTCGAGGGCCCCGACGAGGTTCATGAACGTCGACTTGCCCGAGCCGGATGCGCCCATGATGGCGACGAAGTCTCCGTCCTCGATGTCGAGCGACACGTCGTCGAGCGCTCTGACCTCTGTCTCACCCATCTTGTACGTCTTAGAGAGATGCCTGGCCCGGATGAGGATGGGGGCCTTGCCGGTCTCAGCGCCCTGCACGGCACGGGCGTCCTCGGCCCTCATGGCGACCGGCTCCTGGCGCGCACGATGACCAGATCGCCCTCCTTGAGCTCGGATCCGGCAACCTCGGTGAACTGGTCGTCGCCGATGCCGAGCACCACGCGTTGGCGCTCCGGCACGCCACCCTCTTTCAGCACCCAGACCGAGCCGGAGCGTGTGCCGGCGACGCCACGCTTCCATTTGTCCAGCTCACGCCGCTGCTCCACGTTGAGCAGCGGCGCCAGGCTCTGCTCGACAGCGGCTTGCAGCTTCTGCCGGAACACCGCGGGGTCGGAGGGCCCAGCCCCCATGCGGCCCTGCTGCGCGTCCTTCAGATCCTGGACCAGCTTCGCAAGGCCCGAGCGCAGCGCTTTCTCCTGCTCCTCGGAGAGCGCGAGGTCACCCTTGAGGCGCTCGACCGTGCGCTCGGTACGGGCCGCGCCGGCATCGGCCGCGCCCTGTCCGTCCATAGACGGAGCGAGGTTGAAGCGTAGCGCGTCGTTCGCTACCCGCAGCGCATTGTCCTTGCGCGATGCCTCGATCTCGACGTTCGCCGTCATGCCGGGAAAGAGTCGACGGTCGTCGTTCGATGCCTCGACGATGACAGTGTAGGTGACGACGTTGTTGATCTCGGTCGCTGCGAGCCGCACTTGCGTGACCCGCCCGTCGAAGCGGCGCTCGGGATATGCATCGACGGTGAACGTCGCCGGGTTGCCCTCGGCGACCGAGCCGACGTCGGCCTCGTTCACCTGCGCCTCGATGCGAATGCGCGAGAGGTCCTGCGCGATCTTGAACAGCTCCGGCGCCTGCAGGCTGGCAGCGACCGTCTGTCCCGGATCGACTGTGCGTGATATGACGGTGCCTTCGATAGGTGCCCGGATCTCGGTCCGCTCGAGGTCGATCTCGGCCTGACGCAACTGCGCTTTCCTTTGCTCGATCGTCGCCTTCGCGCTCTCGATTTGTGCCTTCACCACCGTGATGTCGGCGCGCGCCACCTCGGCGTCGCGGGTCGAGGTATCGAGCGCCGACGTCGAGGCGTAGCCTTTGGACGCGAGAGCCTTCTGCCGCTCGGTCGTACGCTCGGCGAGCGTCAGCACGGATTGGGCCTTGACGAGCGCCGCCTGCTGGTTGGCGAGCGACGCCTCGGCTGCGGCGAGATCGGCCTTCGCCTGTGACACGCGGGCGGCATAGGTCTTGGCGTCGATCAGCGCCATCAGATCGCCCGGCTTGACGGTCGAGTTGAAGTCGACGTCGACGCTCTCGATCTGTCCCGACAGCTGCGATCCTACGCTCACGGTCACGAGCGCGCGGACCGGGCCGGACGTCGCGACCACCTTGCGGATCGGACCGACGGTCACCGGGCTCGTCTCGAACTGTGTCGCGGCCTGGGGCGCCGGACCGTACCGCAGGCCCCATGCAGCCACACCTCCAGCCGCCAGCGCTGCGAGCGCAAAAACCAGCCTGGTCCTGTTTCGCCTGCCCACGCGCGCTCCTGTCCCGCTCTTTGCCGTTGGTCAATATACGGTCGATGCTACTCTGTTCCGTCGCCTTGACCGATTGCCGCCCTTCGAACGACCTTATTGTCTTACGTCGGATGGTTCCATCTCCAGCGAGACCGGTCGCATCTCTTTCAGGCCCCCGGTAACGATGAATGGCACATGAACGGACCATTCAGAACGAGTTCAGACCGGGATGGTTAGGGTCGCGACACCCTGAAATCCATCTTCCCCGGCGTGATCCAAGGGGGCCGAGCGCTCAGGGTCGCTCGGCCCTTTGCCGTTTTTGTGGGCCTGCCTGCGACCGCTTGAACGGAACCAAGGGAGCCGCTAGTTCATTGATCGACCGACGAACCAATGGAGATGCGAGCCCCATGACCTTCAAGCTTCCCGACCTTCCCTATGCCTACGGCGCACTCCAGCCTTACATGTCGGCGGAGACGCTGCAGTTTCACCATGACAAGCACCATCAAGCCTACGTCGACAACGGCAACAAGCTGATCGTCGGCTCGGGCCTCGAGGGCAAGTCGATCGAGGACATCTGCAAGGCTGCCTTCGCCGGCAAGAATGCCGGTTTGGTCAACAACATAGGTCAGCATTACAATCACATCCACTTCTGGCGCTGGATGAAGAGCGGCGGCGGCGGCAACAAGCTGCCGGGAACGCTGCAGAAGCTGGTCGACGACATCGGTGGCTTCGACAAGGTGCGCGCCGACTTTATCAATGCCGGCGTCACCCAGTTCGGCTCGGGCTGGTGCTGGCTCGCTCTCCGTGACGGCAAGCTCGAGGTCATGAAGACGCCGAACGGCGAGAACCCGCTCATGCACGGCGCCAAGCCGATCCTCGGCTGCGACGTGTGGGAGCACAGCTACTACATCGACTATCGCAATGCGCGCCCCAAATACCTCGAGGCCTGGTTCGACAACCTCGTCAACTGGGAGTACGTGGAAGAGATGATGGGCTGATGGCCCCGGTGTCAGACCCTCCGGGTCTGACACCTATCCCATTTTCAGCTCTCGAGCCGCGCGGCCGGTGCCGGCTCCAAGCTTACGCTCTCGCCGCAGCCGCACGCGCTCTTCTGGTTCGGGTTGTCGAAGACGAACTGGCTTGCGAGCTTGTCAGTCTTGAAGTCCATGACGGTACCGATGAGGTAAAGCACCGCTGCCGGGTCGACGATGACGCGCGCGCCGTCCTCCTCCACGACCTCGTCGAGGCGGCCAACCTCGGATACGAGGTTCATCGTATACTCCATCCCGGCACAACCACCCTTCTTGACGCCGATCTTGAGCCCCTTCACGTCCGGTCCCTTCGACGTCATCAACGCCTTGACGCGGGCAACCGCCGCGGGCGTCAGCGTCATGACCTTGGGCCGGGGGCGGCGCGCGGGAGCCGCGGTCTCGCTCATGTTGCATGTCCTTGCTGGTGGCGTTGCCTGCAATATAGGCTGAGGGCGCTACGAAATCGAGATGCACTTCCGGCCCAGAGGCAGCGGACCTCTCGACCGGGCGCGATTCAAGGTGCGGCTGGGCTCGAAAGGGTCGCCAGGAACGCCACCAGCGCCCGTCTGTCGGCCTCGCTCAGTCTCAAACCCCGCACGATGTTGGCGTCGACCGAGTCCCGCGCCTCCAGCCCCCCGCCGTAATGGTCGACGACATCTCTCAGCGTCGCCTTGGAGCCGTCGTGCATGTAGGGCGCGGTCTTGAGCAACTCGCGCAGCGTCGGCGTCTTGAATTGGGCGATACCCTGGTTCCCGCCCGGAACGGCGCCCCTGCCCGGATCGCGGCCCGGAAGCCCAATGTCGTGGAATAGATCGTCGGTGAAGCGCCACCCGCCGTGACAGGAGACGCAGCCGGCGCGCCCGACGAAGAGGCCGAAGCCAGCCTCCTCCTCGGCCGAGAGCGCACCGTCGTCGCCCGCTACCCAGCGGTCGAACCGCGTCTCGGGAGCCACGATCGTTCGCTCGTAGCCGGCGATCGCCGCAAGGATGCTGCCCTCCGATATGGATGGGTTTTCGGGAAATGCAGCGCTGAACCGGGCGACCATGTCGTTGTCAGCCGAAAGCCGGGCGATGATCTCGGGGAAGGTGCCTGCCATCTCGTTTTCGGCCGTCATCGGCACGCGGGCCTGCTCCTCGAGCGAGGAGGCGCGTCCATCCCAGAAGTAGCTCTTGCCCCAGCCGGCATTGACAAGTGAGGGAGCGTTGCGGGCAAGCACAGTGCCGTCGCGGGCCAGCGCCTTCGGGAGCCCGTCCGTGAATGCGAGCGCGGGGTTGTGGCAGGAGGTGCAGGCGCGTGCTCCGTCGCCCGAGAGCCGCGTGTCCTCGAATAGTGCCTTGCCGAGCGCAACCTGCTCCCGCGAGGCGCCAATCGGGACGGCGCTCGCCGCTGCCGGACGCGCGAAGATTGACCGCCAGATCGCGTCACGTGCCGGCGTGGCCTGCTCCCCGGCCCCGGCGAACGTCGCGGCCGCGACCATCGCCGTCACCGCGACCCCGCTACCGAGCGCTCGCAGACGTCCTCGCATAACATCAATCTTACACGGCTCTTTCGACCGCGGGCCGGGTTCTCGTCCGCGACAGAATGGCTGCCGGCTCGCGTCCATCTCCGGCGCCTGGGGATAATGGGGACAGGCATCGCCGGCTCCCCCTTGCAGGGCGCGAATCTCACTACGACTCGCTGCACGAGTTTCGATCAAGTCCCGTTGCGTAGCACCTGAGTTGCGTCTCAGTCGATGCCAAGTGCCCCACGTTCGAGCGCCTTGCGAAGGCTGGCTCGCGGGGCACGTAGAGGGGTATGAAGTCATGCAGTTACGTAGCATCCTGGGCCGGCCCCTTGGCCGCGCCGCTATTCTTGCCCTGCCCTTGACCGCGAGCCTTCTCGCAGGCTGCGCCGAAGGCGCCCTCGAGACGAGCGCGCTATCGCTCGAGAACGGCAAGCCGGCCGACACGGCCGCCGCCGAGCCCGCCGCCGCCTGGTCCACTGCCGTCACCCGCAAAGAGACAGAGTTCAAGGTGACGCCCGAGACGGCCGCTCTCATCAAGGACGCACGTGCCATGCGCGACCGGGGCGAAAAGGCGAAGGCGCTCGAGATGCTCGAAAAGGCGCCCGACGCCGACAAGGACATTGCACTCGTGAAGGAGCGTGGTCTGCTTGCGGCAGAGCTCGGCAATCTCGGCAAGGCCGAGCAACTGCTGCGCAAGGCGCAGGATCCAGCCAGGCCAGACTGGCGCGTCCATTCGGCGCTCGGAGCGACGCTGTCCGCCAACGGCCAGCAGGAGCAGGCCAGGATCGAGCTCAAGAAAGCGCTCGCCCTTGCGCCCGACCACCCCTCGATCCTCAACAACCTCGCGCTGACCTACGCCATGGAAGGCAACCAGGACGAAGCCGAGCGCACGCTGCGAAAGGCCCTGAGCCAGAATGGACCGGAGCAGCAGCCGAAGCAGAACCTGGCTCTGGTGCTCGGCATCAAGGGCAACATAGACGAGGCCCGCCGCGTCACGGCTGGAGCGCTCCCGCCCGAGAAGGCCGCAGCCAACATTGCCTATCTCGAGGGCCTGAAGAACGGCCACACAGCCGTATCGAAGGCAGATTCAGCTCCGGCTCCCGCCATCAAGGCAGCAAGTCTCGAGCGGTCCGCCGAAAAGCCGATCATGAACCTCGGCGCCGGACCGGACTGAGCCCAAGGCGCCCGGAAAGCAAGCCGCTGCGCCCCGCGCCGGCGCAAGGTGCAGCCCCAAGACGGGCTGCACCTTTTTTGTTTGCCGTGCGGGCCTTTTGCCGGCGCACGTCGCCAATCGCCCAACAGCTCTTCGGATGGACAGTCCGGGCCGCGCGTGACCAGCCAAACCGCAGGCGATCAGGCCAGGCCCATGTCGCCCGCGATGGGGTCGATCAAGGGGTCAGCATGCTCCCAGAACGCTCGTCGCGGCGGCTGGCTCTTCAAGAACACCAGAGAGATGTGCGTGGCCGGTCAGCTTCGCCGCCTGCGTCGGCGTCGCCTGTGGGGTCGTGACGGTCGTGACGACTGTGACGGCCGTGATTAGGGCAGCTCGTTCGCGCGCCCCCGTGAGTTCCCTCGGCCCCGACCTCGTCTCCACAATGGACGGGAGAACCCAGGCAAGCACAACCATTCGGTTGGATGACGGGTCTGGACCAGGCCCGATCGACCCAGGAGGGGATGTGCGCCGCGGGGGCGCAGCCGACCGCATCACCCGGTGCCGGCTCGATCGGCACCGCTCCCCTCTACGTTTTCGAGCTCAAGGCGTCGCGCCGGGATCGGGCGCGCCCGGCGTTGCGGGCGCGGCTGAGCCCGACGCAGGATCCTTCGAGCCGCTATCGGCGCCACCAATGTACTTGCTCCAGGAGGCGCTGCGGACCTCCGACGAGCGCTGGCTCTCCTCCCGCGGGACAATGATGTCCCGAGCATTGGCGACGTTGAGGGCGAAGTTTCGCTGTGTCGCGCAGCCGAAGTTGTTGTAGTTGAGCCGCTCCCGGTTCTCGCCAAGGTCGGTCGCCCAGTCGCCGCACTGCGGCGCGACGGCGACCGTCTTGTCGTACGACAGCCGAAGCACCGGGGCGCCGCGTACGGCCGGCCCCGAGCGCGTGGCGGAGACGGCCGACGGATCGATGCCAGCATCGCGCACGATCGCCTCGACCTGCCGCGCGGATCGCGACGCCTGAAGATGCGCACCGGCCGCACGCGGCGCGTCGATGCTGAGCGTACCGGTGCTCTCGGCCTTGTATCGGCGGACGAAGCGGTACACGTCGGCCTCCTGGTTGGCACTGAGGCCATTGCCGCCGGGTGCCAGCTCGACCAACAGCACCTCGGGCTCGGCCGCAAACGCCACCGGGTGGCGCTTGACGGGATCGTTGAGATCGGCGGCCACCTCGTCGTCGAGAAGATGGCGGCAGCCACCGGCCGAAGCAGCGAGCCCTACGGCCAGGACGACGGCCAGTCGGGATATTCCGGGTCTCATGGACTTGATCGCGGTCATCCCTTCACTCCCGGATATTCGATGACGTAGCCGTAGTCGCCGTTGTAGCGATGGTTGGCGGGGTCGGAGCCGTTGCCGTACACGCGGTTGATGTGACCGAGGAACAGCTCCCTCAGCTCGCTCTCGGGCGCGAAGCCGTCTCCCGGCAGCGCCATCTCGCTCTTCGGAGCATGGGTGGCAATGTAGGGCGTGACCAGGATCACGAGCTCTGTTTCGCGCTTCCGGAAGTCGTCGGAGCGGAACAGCGCGCCCAGGACAGGCAGGTTCTTGAGCCCCGGCAGGCCTTCGACGCTTTGCCGCGTCTCGTCCGAGAGAAGGCCCGCCATGGCGAGCGTTCCACCCGACGGCAGCTCGAGCGTCGTCTCGGCGCGGCGAACCTTGAGGCCCGGGAGCGCGATCTGGCTCAGCGTGATCGCGCCTTCGGTCGAGATCTCGCTCACCTCAGCCATGATGTTGAGGCTGATCTTGCCCTCGTCGAGCACGACCGGCTTGAAGCTGACGTTGACGCCGAACGGCTTCCACTCGACGGTGATGCTATTCTGATCCTGCGCCACCGGCACCGGGAACTCGCCACCCGCAAGGAACTTCGCGGTCTCACCCGAGATCGCCGTCAAGGTCGGCTCGGCAAGCGTCTTGACGACGCCCGCGCGCTCGAGCGCCTGAATCATGGCCGACACGCTCGAACCGCCGTTTTGCCATGTTGGCTGCAGCGCAGTGCCGGCCGAAACGCCCGGAAGCGTGATTGCGCTCGTGTCCGCGCCGCCGACGACCGGCCAGCCCGCCGTAGCGCTTGGGATGACCTGGCCTGTCACGGGGAACTTGTTGGCGATCACTTGTGTGAAGGTGAACTGGCCGGCCTGCAAGACGGCGCCAGGCAGGTCGACACCAATGCGCCGCAAGGCGTCGCGCTGCATCTCTGCCACCTGCACCTTGAGCATCACCTGCTCCTTCTGGTCGGTGCCGAGCATGTTGACGACGTTGTCCTTCTTCTTCACGAACTTGGACGCGAGCTCGCCGGCCCGGTTGGCGTCGATGGGCGTCGCGACACTGCCCGAGAGCACGATCGTCTCGCCGACCATCTCGACGTGGATCTTGGAGCCGGGGAGGAGGCGCGCGAGCGAGTCCGTAAGCGCCGACACGTCGCGGGTGATCGAGACCTCTAGAAACAGGACCTTTTGGCCATCGGGCCCGATGAAGAACGCGTTCGCCTCGCCCACCTCCTTGGCGAGCAGGTAGACTTGGCGCGAGGTCTGGACGACGGCGTCGAGAACCTCGGGATTCGAAACGAGCACGTTCTGCAGCTCGACTGGAACCTCGACCAGCATTGACTTGTCGAGGCCGATGGTGACCTTGCGCGTGATGGGGAAGGGCCCGTTCTCCTCGATGCGGAGCTCGGACTGGTGCTGCGGATCGAACGGCGGGGCCTCCCCGCGGGGCTGCCGTCCGTCGAGCGAGGCGGCCATCGCCGCCGTTGCACCGGTCATCAACAGGAAGGCCAGCGCGACGACGCGCCTCGGCCATTGCCGCATTCTCATAGCACTCGAACCCCGCTCGAAACGATCAGGGCGCCTCAAGAACGCAAACAACGGCGCCGTGCACGCTTACCCTCTAGACGCGCACTTCAACGCAAACCGATGGCGTACAATTTCGCAAAAGACCTGGGCAATCCAGCCGCCCCCGGACGGACGTGTTGCTTCCGCGTTTCGCGCGAACAGCTTGTCCACAGGCGCTCCACCGCGGCCATTGCCGCCGCCGCGGACGCTACGCCAGCGGCCATTGATGAAACTGTCAAAAATTTCATATGGTTGCTGTCTGCCCCTGCAGCAGCTCGGATGTCACCGGGCGTTTCCCCGCGCGGGTGGGGATGGACCGCAGGCACGCGCTCTGGCCGGAGGCGCGCGACCGATGTCATACGCCGCGGACCTCGCACCGTCGCGACGCCGCCGTGCCCCTGGTGCCGGACCCCGTTGTCCAGACTGCGGCTCCGGCGTCAGTTGGCGACGCGGAGGGCGGCGATGTCCTGGCCGATGCGCTGGAAGGCCGAGACGAGGGCTGCGCCGTCTGAGGCGGCGAAGAAGTTCTGGGGCGTCGTGGCGCAGGTGGACAGAAGCTGCTGGACCTGCGGCGCACCTTCGAGCCGGAACGCCACGGAGTAGATGGCAATGCCTGCGGCTTTGGCGTTCGCGCACGCGGTCAACAGCTTCTGGTCCTGCACCGCGGTGTAGGCGGCCGACGTGTAGGTGCTCCCGAGCCGGCCCTTCGAGGCATAGCCGGCTGCTCCATAGCGCGACAGGTTGTGATCGGAGGTCGCCGAGTAGGTGTTCTCGCCGTCGGTCATGACCACCATGACTTTCTTATTGTCGGTATCGCTGTAGGACCGTCCTTCGGTGAACGGCTCGCCCGGTGAAAGGAGCCGCCAGCCCCACATGGCGCCCTCGCCGACGTTGGTGTTGCCGGTCGCGATCAGATCGTCGATGGCGTTCTGCACGTCCGTCTTGTTGGCGTTCAGCGCCATCACCGGCTTGGTCGTACACATGTAGTTGGGACCGGTGCCACTCGAGATGCTGGCTCCTGCATACTTGCAGGTTCGGGCCTGGGCCTCGGCGACAGGGATAGGCGTCGGCGCCCATTGCGTGCAGATGCCCTTCTTCTTGTTGAATGTGACACATTCCTGCTCCGGCGTCGGGCACGTTCCGCCGAAGTCGGAGATGTAGTCGTTGACGTAATTCGAATAGCCGGCGTTGCTTGCGTTCCTGTCGTCCGGCTCGTCGGGCGCAAACATGGGTACGAACAGGGAGTTCGGGTTGCCGGCAACCGGCGCGGCGTCGCTCGTGTCCAGGGCGCCCGGTCGTTGCTCGACGCAACCGGCCCAGGAGACGCCGAGCTCGTCGAAGAGATCGAAGCGAGACTTCGTCGTGTCGAAATTCTCGGAATGAATGCTCGACTGGCTGGTGCCATCGATCCATGAGGCATCGCGATAGCCACTGCCGACTTTGACCGAGGCCGCGAACGGTATGAGCGCTACCTTCACCTTGTCTGTTCCCTCGGCGCCGGCGAACACGACGTTGGTGAGGTTCTTGGCAGCTGTCTTGAGGCTGTCGATGTAGGTCCCGGCCATCGAGCCAGAGTTGTCGAGCACGAGGGCCAGCTCGATAGTGGCGCTGCCTTTCACCACCGTCCCGGTGGCGCCCATGTGGGTTTTCTCCTGACCGTAGAGCCCCATGATGAGGTTCGTCACCGAGGACTGCGAGGTGGCCGTCACGCTACCGGCCTCGGCGTTGAACTGGAGATCGGCGATCGTCGCGTTGCTCCCGGGCCGAAGGTTGGCCTTGAAGTAGGCGTCTGCCATAGCAGGACCCGTTATCTCCTGGTCGGGCATGCCGAGCCGGCTCGAGGCGGCCAGCAGGGCGGCGTCGAGTGCGGCCTGCTGCTTCTCCTTTTCACGGAGCGCCCGGGCGTAGTCGATGGCTGCTCCCATGGCCGCAAGGATGCCGACCAGCATGACGGCGAGGAACACCGCCGTGGCGCCGCCCTCGTCGCGCCGGAACCGCGTCAGAAACCGGGCAACCGGACGGAGGGCGGAGCCTGTGGGACGGCTCGGCGCAGAGACGCCGGGCGAGGAAGTCGGGCGGGCCATCGGAGGCTCCTTTAACGGAAGGTTGAAAGAGCCTACGCAATGCGCGCTTATTCCCCGTAAACACGACGGCTGCAATTTTATGCGAATTGCGGCCGATGAGCCCTCGAAAGAACCACGCCGACGCCGGGAAGCCGCCATGAAGGCGCCCGGCCAAGGGTTCATCGTGTCCCAAGGAACACGGACCATCAGCGACTTTCGAGTCAGCGATGCTCGCGGCTTGACCCGGCGATCCAGGTTCAGCAAATTCGCGACCTCTCGTGCGTTCACCGCTTGGCAACCATACGACGATGCCAGGCCCGACGGTGGCGCTTGATGGGGACGAAGGCCGCGGCAGGCGGCTCGCTTGGGGAAAATACGGGGACCAGTATGACGACCGGTTCGACGCACGGTGAGGCGGCGAAGTCAGAGCCTTTGCATCCAGTCTCCTTAATCTGGGTACTTAAGCGCGCCGTCCTCGGCATCGCGCTCCTTGCGCTGCTCACTGGCTCGGTGGCATGGCTCACCTATGATCCGGTTGGTGCTGCCAGTGGCAGTGCGTCCGCCGCCTTCCGGGCCGGTTCGACCGCAGAGCGTTAGTCTGGTTCGCCCGCGAGACCTGCCGAGCGGCAACCGCCCTCAGGCTGCAATCGCCTGCACCTGCCTCAGCCGCCGGTCTTCGACGTCGCGTGCGGCGGAACGAATTCGACTGCTCACGGCCGCGAACTGAGTTAAGCTCTCCTGGCTTCGGAGCATTCTGCCGGAGCAGGGGCGTGTACGGACCCAGGGGCCGCAATATGAGCATTCCGACCGAGATCCTGCTGGTTGCCGTAGCTGGCGTTGCATTCTATCTCGGCTATCGCATGGGGCGCATGTCGGTGCTGTCGGAGCTCAACACCCCCCGCCACACTGGCGCCAATCCGGAGGTCGCGACTGCAGACGCGGCTCCCTTGCCGGGGCCAGACTCGGGCACCGCCCGGCCGCGGGCAACTCCACCGCCGGCCTCCGCGGGCGGCGACGTCCGACGTCCCGGCGCACCCGCCGGAGCAGGCAGCGCGCCGCGCCGCACAGCCACTCCGCCGCCCGCACGGGCCGGCCTCATCGACACCGGGAAGAGTAAGAACTAACAGACCAGACGGGAGCTCATGGTCGAACCATGACGGAGCAGCGCAAGCACTTTCCCGAGTTTTACATTACCGCCCCGCAGCCGTGTCCCTATCTTCCGGGGAGGCTGGAGCGGAAGCTCTTCACCCATCTCACGCGCGACAAGTCGCCCACCATCGTCGACGACCTCCTGACCGGCGGCTACCGGCGATCGCAGAATATCGCCTACATTCCCTATTGCGACGGCTGCCAGGCCTGCGTGTCGGTGCGAACCCTGGTCAATGAATTCCGCCCCTCCGGCAGCTTCGAACGGATCGTCGACAAGAACCGCGATCTCGTCGCCACACGCGTCACGGCGCAGCCAACCTCCGAGCAGTTCCGCCTCTTCCGTTCCTACATCGATGCGCGTCACAGTGACGGCGGCATGGCCGACATGACGGTTATCGACTTCTCGATGATGATTCAGGACAGTCCGCTGAAGACCTTCCTCACCGAGTACCGCATGAAGCCGGAAACCCCGCTCGAGCAGGATCCCCGTTCGTGGCCGCTCGTCGCCACAGGGCTTTGCGATCGGCTCTCCGACGGCATTTCCATGGTCTACAGCTTTTTCGAACCGGCGCTCGCGGCACGGAGCCTCGGTACATACATGATCCTCGAGCACATCGACTTCACGCGTCGTCTCGGCCTTCCCTATCTCTACCTCGGCTACTGGATCCAAGGCTCGAAGAAGATGAGCTACAAGTCGCGCTTCGAGCCGCAGGAAAGGCTGGGTCCGCAAGGCTGGGTGCGTAGTTGAGACGCCGGGTCCAGCCTGTCACCTGGGATACGGCCGCGACGCGCAATTCCGTGATTATCGGGAGAAACCGGAATTTGGCGGCACACCGGGCGCGTGCCGCAACGCTCCCGGCATGACGAGTGCTTCGAGATGCAAGCCGCCGAGCCACTGACACCCAAATCGCTGATCCCCTTTCTCCTCAACGTGGCGCCGGTGCTGCCGGTCTTCATCTGGGGGCCCCCCGGCATCGGCAAATCGGCGATCGTGCGCTCGTTCGCCGACAGCGTCGGCCTTCACTGCGTATCGTTGCTCGGCTCGCAACTCGCGCCCGAAGACATCATCGGGGTGCCGCAAATCGTTGACGGCAAGAGCCGCTTCTGCCCGCCGACGCTCATTGCTCGCGACGAGCCCTACTGCCTTTTCCTCGACGAGCTCAATGCCTGCTCGCAAGAGGTGCAGAAGGCCTTCTACTCCTTGATCCTCGACCGGCGGATCGGCGAGTTTACCCTCCCCGAGGGTACGATCGTCATCGGTGCCGGCAATCGCGCCGAGGACGCCGCCATCACGCGGCCGCTCTCCTCGGCGCTCGTCAATCGCCTCGTCCACGTACAGCTCCGGGCCTCGGCCAGGGACTGGCTGGCATGGGCCCAGGGGGCAGGCATCCACGAGATGATCCTTTCCTACATCATGACCCGCTCCGACCATCTCTGGTCGAAGCCGCCGAAGCACGAGGAACCGTTCTCGACCCCACGCTCGTGGGAGATGATGTCCAAGGCGATCGCGGCCTACGGCGAGTCGATCACGATCGAGGAGCTGAAGGCACTCGCCTCGGGCCTCTTGAGCCCGGCGCACGCCCAGCAGTTCATCGCCTTCGCGCGCATCCGCGAGCGCCAGCACGACCTCTCCGCAATCCTGAAGGGCGAGCGCGACTGGCCCGAGAGGCCCGAGGAGCGCGACCTCCTCTATTTCCTCACACAGCAACTGCGCGACCGGTTGATCCGCGAGCTTCCCTCCGACGAGGCCAAGCTGGGCCGCGAGGCCCGCGAACTCGCGAACCGCGCGAAAGAGCTCATCATCTCGCTTGCCCGAATCTCGACCGAGCTGGCGCAGATCCTCGTCACCGAGACCGAGAGCGGCGCCGCGCTTCCGTCGTGGTATACCATCGAGCTGACGCGCGCCCTGCCGCGTCTGGCCGCCAAGCGCTGATCCCGATGGCGAAGGGATCGAAGTCCCGGGTGAGTCCGAGCCTGGAGGCCATCGACCAGGGTCTCGCGCTGCTCCGCTCCCATCCGCTGTTCGGCCGCCTTCTGGGGCTGGCCTCGATCGTGCCGGCCGGCGCCGACCCGCCGCTTGCGAAGGATGCCTGGGTCCGCATCACCGTCTCGACATGCCGCTCGTGGTACGCCGGCCGCTGGCGCAACCACGCGCACCGCATCGTCTTGAACGACAAGCGGCGTGCCGAGCCCGACGAGTGGACGAACGTGATCGCCCAGGCGCTCCTTCACATCGCGCTCAACCACTGCGACCCGAAGCGCAGCGACAGGTTCTGGCGGCTCGCCTCAGAGCTGGCCGCGACCGACCTCTTGCGCGGACTTGGCGCCGGCAGGCGCCCGTCCGACCTACCGTGGTGTGATCATCCGCTTCCGGGACGCACGGTCGAGGGGATGGCGACGGTGCTCGCGACGGAGGCAGAGGAAACGCGACTGCTCTATGGTGGTCTCGGCCTCGCGGGCAAGGGCCAGCCTACCTGGATCTTCGACGGCGATCCACCGGCCTACGACGACGCTCACCGCCAGGAGACCAGCGACGCGCTCGCGGCCGCCATCCGCGCCAGCATCCTCGACGCCGTCGACCAGGCAGGACATGCCGCTCGCGGCCCGTCGTCGGCCAGGAAAAATCCGAACTCGCTCGCCGAGAAGGCACGCTCCTGGTTCATTTCGAGCTATCCGCTGCTCGCCGCGCTGGCCGCCGCCTTCGAGATCGAAGAGGACGAGAAGCTGTGCCAGCAGTACGACATCCGCATCGCCGCGGTCGACGGCGAGCAGAGGGTCGTCTACGTGAACCCAAAGTTCCCCTGGACCTATGCCGGCATGCAATTCACGATCGCGCACGAGCTTCTGCACGTCGGGCTCTCGCACTTCGCTCGCCGACAGGGGCGCGACCCCTACCTCTGGAATATCGCTTGCGACTACGTCATCAATGGCTGGCTCGTCGAGATGGGTATCGGCGAGCCGCCGGTGAGCGGCCTCATGCTCGATCCGGAGCTAGGTCTCGAGCGCGAGTCGGCGGAAGCGCTCTACGACCGCATCGTCAAAGACCTGCGCCTCTCCCGTCGCCTCGGCAAGGTGGCGACGCTCGCTGGCGTCGGCAAGCCGGACATGCTCGGAAAGGAGCGCCCGGGCTGGTGGCGCGGCGAGGGCTGCGACCTTGATAGCTTCTACCGGCGCGCACTCGCCGAGGGCATTGACCTCCACCTCGCTGACCGCGGTCGCGGGCTGTTGCCGGGCGATCTGATCGAGGAGGTGCGAGCGCTTCAGCACCCTCCCGTACCGTGGGACGTGAAGCTCGGTCAGTGGCTCGATGCCTGGTTTCCTCCGCTCGAGCGCCGACGCACGTTCCGCCGCGCCAGCCGCCGCCAGTCGGCAACGCCCGACATCCCACGCCCCGTCTACGAGCGCCCGCTCGACCGGTTCGAGGCGCGCACCTTCGGCGTCGTCATCGACACCTCTGGATCGATGGCGAAGAACGTGCTCGCCCGCGGCCTCGGTGCCATTGCAAGCTACGCCATGAGCCGCGAGGTGCCGGCGGTGCGCGTCGTTCAGTGCGACGCTGGCGTCCACGACATGGGCTACGTCGAGCCGGAGGCGCTGCTCGAGACGGTCGAGATCAAAGGCCGCGGCGGCACCGTGCTCAAGCCTGCCATCGACAGGCTCGAGCGAACGGACGACTTCCCGAGAGACGCGCCGATCCTGGTCATCACCGACGGCCTGTGCGACGTGTTCGCCATCCGGCGCGAGCACGCATTCCTCATGCCCGAAGGCTGCCGCCTGCCGTTTCGGGCGGCCGGTCCGGTGTTCCATTTCGAGCGCCCGCCGTGACCATGTGCAGGCTGAAGCCGGGAGACGGTCAAGACAACAGCCCGGCAAAGGCTCGTTGGCGTCGGGCAGGGCCGAGGTGGTCTTCAACTCGCCGTCTAACGGAAGAACTCTTGCTTCTAATACGCCGCCTCAGGGCCAGCGAGCGTCGTCGGTGTAGTCGGCGGGCGGAGCCGCCTCCATGGCGTTCGAGGCCATGCGGATTGCTGCGAGCCGGCCCTGAACCGTTCGGAACGCGGATGCGGCCTCCATCTCACCCGCCGTGAGGTCGGCTCCAGAAGCCCGCTTGTCGAGAATGCGGATAGCCTCCTCGTGGGCCTTGGTTTGGATCACGAGCGCGTGCTCCTGGTCCCGGGCTCCGAGCAAGAGGTGGATGCGCCGCTGCGCCTCGGCGCGCACGTCGTCGGCAGTTGGCGGCGGATCGGGGATCTCGACCTCGGAGATTAGATTTCCCTGCCCGTCATACTTGCGAAAAATCATCGGTCTCTCCCCTGTCACGGGACATCGAAATAGACGAACGGCATATTGACCGAGGCGGCCAGGTAGCTCGCGGACTGGCCAGCCTCACTGGCGTCGAGAGCGCCGTAGGTTCTGGTCCGGTAGAAACCGACGCGACCGATGTTGGAGGTGCTGGCAGCGTCGAAGCCCAGGAACGGGCCCTGGCTCGCGTGGTTGTTGAACCCCGCTACGGTCGGTGCGCCACTGAAGATAGCCGCCAGCCAGTAGACCGTGCCAGCCGCCAGCGACTGGTTGATGGCAACCGAGACATAGGCGATAGCGTCTGTCGGCACTGCGCCAGCGTCGACGAGAAGATCACCGGGCATGCCGTCCGCCTGAGCGTGATAAATGCCAAGTCGAGCCAGTGTGCCCGCCGCGCCGGCCGTGGCCACCCTGATCCCCAGCTCGCTGACTGCGAGCGCCGCCGGCGAGATCAACCGCGTCATGTAGAGGCGGTTTGCCACCATCGCGGCCGCGATTCCCGTAGAACTCACGCTGGGACCACCTTTGAGAGCCGGAAATGACGGCAGAAGGAACGGCAGCCCCGTTGCGGGTCCTGCGGGCCCGCGCGGTCCTTCGGCACCTGCCGGGCCGGTTGCGCCCGACGGTCCTGTCGGACCCTCGGGGCCGGGAGGGCCGGCCGGTCCCACGCCACCCGCTGGGCCCTGTGCTCCCTGCGGCCCCGCCGGACCCACGTCGCCCGGATCGCCCTGAAGGCCGGCCGGTCCCGGATCGCCGTTGGGGCCAGAGGGCCCCAGCGCCTTCAGTTGCTCGAACAGAGGTGTCGCCTCGATTCCTGCGAGCTTCAATATCTCGACGTTCATGGCGTCACTCCGTCAACGAGCGTGAGCGTGCCCTCGAAAATGCGGTGTGTGCGCCCATCACGCCTCAAGAGAAGATCGTGGCGGTAGACGCCGGGAACGACCAGCGCCATGTCCGCCGCCGGCACGCGGAGCTCGAACTCGC
The DNA here is from genome assembly GCA_019137195.1 of Alphaproteobacteria bacterium. GTDB lineage: Bacteria > Pseudomonadota > Alphaproteobacteria > Rhizobiales > Hyphomicrobiaceae > CBDCUQ01. The sequence goes on along the minus strand of JAGVSR010000099.1, from coordinate 22,865 downwards.
CGGCGGCGGCATCGAGAACGACGATCCTCGCGTTCGCTGTCGAGAGTTCTAGCCCCCCTCCTCCATCGAGCGGCTCGAGCACCATTGCCAGCGTCGCGCCGCCGAGGTCGACCGGCGCATCAAGGCTGTCGGTCAACTTGAATGTTTGCCTCAGGTCCTCGTTAGTCGCCATGTCGAGGTTGACGCGATAGGGTGCTGTCACATCTCATCTCCGCTCACGAAACGACGGCGCGGTCCTGCACGCGCCGCCAGACGGTGCCGTCGCTGAAGGCGAGCGTGGCGCCACCAGCCTCGTCCGAAACATGCACGAGCGCGCCGGCTCCGGCCGTGGCGGCGGACGGCAGTGCCGCCTTGGCAAGGCTGGCGACACGGGGCAGTCCTGTCGCCGCCACGAGGACGAGTGCCTCGCGCCAGGTCGCGCCGTCGCTGCTCACCTTGAAGTGAAAATTGTCGTCTCCGGTGAGCCCGATCTCTGCGCGTCCCGAGAATGCAGTCTGGAACAGCTGGCTCGCCGTCTGGCCGGTCGCGCTCTTGTTTACCTTCAGCTGATGGCCTGAACCGGCATGGTTGAAGAGGGTGGCGGGCGAGCTGACCGCAAGCCGGTTCGTTGTGTCTGCCGTGGCGTTGACGCCGACGAGCGGCATGGGGTTCACCGCGACCGCTGGGGTCCAGCCGCTGCCGTTCCAGACAACGAGGGCGTTCTCGTCCAAGATCCAGGCCAGGAAGCCAGGGACCGGAGCGTAGAACACCCACGCCCCATCCTGCCAGGCCGCGACTTTGCCGCTCTCGCCGAGCCAAAGTCCGGAAGCGCCGCTCGCGACGATGTAGCGGCTGCCGTTCGATGGCGACGGAGGTGGTGCCGTCAGATCGCGGTCGAGCACCGCGATGTTGACGATGGCATCGAGCATGCGCAGCGCTTCGTTGTGCGTGACGTGCTTCTGCGCCTGGGCCGCCATGATCATCGGCAACGCGAGATTGGGTGTGACGTCCATCGGCGGTTCACGGCTCCAGGCGGCAAGCGATCCTGGGCCCGATGATATGTCCGGCCAATCGGCACGGGGATAAGAAGGCGCGGAATTTCCGCGTTGCAGGAGCGGCTACGGCCCTCGTTCCCTCAGACGGGCGAGATGCGGCGGGCATCGACTTTGATACGTGTCGGCCGGCACAACAGGTCCATGAGCACCGTGATGCGATCCTTCTCGTCGATCTCGAGGATGGTCGCGACGTGGCCCGAGAAAACATCGTCAGCCAGGCGGACGGTCTGACCGACCTCGAACGGGACGGCCGGGGCGACGATCACGCCGTCGATCTCGCGGGCGCGGAGCGCGGCCACGAACCGCTCGTCCACGTAGCCGGGCTGATCGCCAACGCGGACGACGCTACGCACGCCGCGGGTCGACATCATGGGCCGCCACGAGAGGCTCTCGCCTGGCGCACGGACGAACAAATATCCTGGGAACAGTGGACGGCGCACTTCGTGCCGCTGGCGGGCATGTCGTATGCGCTTCGCGATCAACGGGCAGTAGGTTTCGAACCCCTGACGTTCGAGGTTCTCGATGGCCACTCGTTCCTTGTGCGGATGCGCGCTGACGACGAGCCACGCCCTACTTGGCTCCGGTGCTGCCACGGACGTCACCACGGTCTCCTCGCGATCCCAATCTGCGTGAAGACGTCATACTCCGGATGGACGCTACTCTTCAAATGCTCTTCCAGCCGGCGCCATCATGATGCGCCCGTCAGCTTTGATCGATGGTCAACGCCGCGACGATCGCCTGGCCGCAGGCGATTCCGCCGTCGCTGGCGGGCAGCTTCTGCGGGACGATAGCCTCGAGGCCGTACATGGCAAGCCGTGATGCGATGCCTTCGAGCAGCAGCCGATTCTGAAGCACGCCGCCCGACAGGACAACGCGGGTCATGCCATGCTCGCGGCAAAGCCGGCGGGCCAGACCGGCAAGAGCCTCGATCAGTCCGAGATGCACGCGCGCCGCCACGACCCCGCGGGCGGTGCCTTGGGTTAGGTCGTCGAGAAGCGCGGCCCAGAACGACCGCCACGTCAGGCGGGGTGGGTCTCCCACCTCAACGTCGACAGGGTAGCCTGTGCCCGCAGCTGCCATATTCGGCCCGGCCAGTGCCTCCATCTCGATCGCCGCCTGCCCTTCGTAAGAAACGCGCTCCGAGCAAATGCCGATCAATGCGGCGGCAGCGTCGAGCAGACGTCCGGCCGAGCTTGCAGGCGGCGCGTTGAGGCCGGTCTCCACCATGCGGGCGAGAATCGCCGGCTGCTTTTCTCCGATGAGTCGCACGATTGCGAGATCGGCATAGCGCCGGCTGATCTCGCTCCAACCGAAACAGCGGTTCAAGTGCGCGAATGCATTGCGCCAAGGCTCCCGCATGGCACGGCTACCGCCGACAAGCGGCACCGCATCGAATGCGGCGAGGCGGACGATGCTTTTGTAGTCGGCCTGCATGATCTCGCCGCCCCACAGCTCGCCGTTCGATCCCATACCGAGGCCGTCGAGGACGATCGCGAGCACGGGAGCCGTTCCGGCAGGTGCGCGGTGCTCGGCAAGCACGGCTGCGACGTGCGCATGGTGATGCTGTACGGTCACGAGCCGGGCGCCCGTCTCGGCCGCAAGCGCGGCGCCCCATTGCGTCGAGAGATAGTCGGGATGGGCATCGACCGCGACGATGTCGGGTCTGAACTGGAACAGCCTCTGGTAGAGCGCCAGCGCGCTGCGGAAGTCGTCGTGCGTCGCCGGCTCCTCGAGGTCGCCGATGTGCTGGGAAACGATTAGACCGCTACCCGACAACAGCGCGAACGTGCTCTTGAGCTCGGCGCCGAGCGCAAGGACACGGGGTGCCTGTTCGAAGCCGGGCGGCAAAGCGAGCGGCTCGGGAGCAAGCCCACGGGCCCGCCGCAGCGTCGAGAAGGCGCCAGCGGCCGCGCGAACGACGCTATCGTCGAGGCGGTTCACGATGTCGCGATCGTGCATGACCCATTGGTCGGCGATACCCGCGAGGCGCCGCCGTGCGTCGTCGTTGGTGATGGCCTGTGGCTCGTCGCTGGCGTTGCCCGACGTGAGGACAATGGGACAGTCGAGATGCTGCATCAGCAGGTGATGCAGGGCCGTGTAGGGCAGCATGAAGCCGAGTGTGATCTGCCCCGGCGCCAGCTCGGGCGCGAGCGGCGGGGCGTCAGCCCGGCACGCGAGCACGACGATGGGCGCGGCCTTGTCGCCGAGGAGCCTCGCCTCCTCGCTGCTCACGTCCGCGTAGCCGGCGATCATCGCGAGGTCGCGGGCCATCAGCGCGAAGGGCTTATGAAACCGGCGCTTCCGTTGCCGCAGCCGGGAAACCGCGTCGGCGTTCGCGGCATCGCAAGCGAGGTGGAAGCCGCCAATGCCCTTGACGGCCACGATGGCGCCCGATCGGATGAGCGCGGCAGCCGCCTCGATCGCGTCGACACCGTCCTCGAGCTGTGTCTCACGGCCGGTGCCATCCTCGAGCCACACGCGGGGACCGCATTTCGGGCAAGCGTTGGGCTCGGCGTGGAAGCGGCGGTCGGCGGGGTTCGTGTATTCGGCGCGGCAGTCCTCGCACATCGGGAAGGCGGCCATGGAGGTCGTGGCGCGGTCGTAGGGAATCGCCGTCACGATAGAGAGGCGCGGACCGCAATGCGTGCAGTTCGTGAACGGATAGCGATAACGGCGGTCGGAGGCGTCGAACACCTCGGCGAGACAGGCCGGGCAGGTCGCGGCGTCCGGCACGATCACGGTCATGACGGGACCGGATGCGCTGGCGGCGATGCGGAAACCCGGCACTCGGGACGCCTCGTCCTGACGCGGCACCACCTCTATTCCGTCGATGCGGGCCAATGGCGGCGCACGATCGCGTAGTGCCGTTACGAGTCCCGTGAGCTGCTCGTTGCTTCCGAACGCCCGGATGAGCACACCCTCGCCGTCGTTCAATACCTCGCCTCCGATTCCGAGCTCGGTGGCGAGCCGCCACACGGTGGGGCGAAAGCCGACGCCCTGAACGAGGCCACGCACGCGGATCTCGGCGGCTGACACATCGGCGGGCTGACAATCACATTCGACAGATGCTTCGCACACCGGTCCGCTCCTCAATGCACCGTGCAGACCATGCACGGATCGAACGAACGCACGATGTGCTGAACGGCAATCGGGTCGGTCTCTCCGGACCGGACGGGTGCGCCTTCGAGCGCCCGCTCGCAGGCGCCGGGCGTGCCCGCGCCGTCGCGCGGCGAGAAGTTCCACGTCGTCGGCGCGATGATCTGGTAGTTGAGAATCCGGCCGTGCCGGACGCTGATCCAATGCCCGAGCGAACCGCGGGCCGCCTCGATGAGCCCAGCGCCCTCCGCCTCGCTCGGCATGTCGCCTTGCCGATAGAATGGCTCACTCGGCATGATACGCCGCGTCCAGTCCTCGAGGACCGGAACGAGGCGCGCCAGTTCGACGAGCCGGCCGACGACGCGGGAGACCACATTGCCGCCGTCCTGCGCCACCAGATCACGCATGAGGGGGTGCCCGTCCACGACCTGGCGGGCAAGCGCGCCGACCTCGACGACGTTCCCACCAAGGCGCGGCGCCTTGCACCAAGTATAGCCTGCCGGCGCGTCGGCATCCGGCATGGTGACCCCGCGCGAGGGATGGCGCGGTCCATTGCCTCTCTGGAACCATCCGCACGTCAGGTCCTCAGTGATGAACGATGGATCGAGTGAGAGCGCCGTTCCGGCCTCGAACACGCCACTCCGAAAATGGTGCGCACCGTCTACCGTGTAGGCACCGTAGCTCATGAACCGATCACAGCCTCGCCCGAGCTTGCCAAGCTCCAGCGCCTCGGCGATGCGCAGGAACGTCGCGAAGTCGCCGGCCGCCGGACCGGGCCGGCGCGACCACGCCACGAGCTCGGAAGCCGAGGAGAGCGCCGCAACGGCCTCGAGCCGGTCGCCGTAGAGCCGGCTCTCGAGGAAGCGGCGAAAGGCGGCAATGATCGCCAGCACGCGGGCCTGCGCCGCAGCGTCGATCGCTTGCGTCGTGCCACCGGGCTGGAGGCCGAGGGTGTGCGGCCAGTGGCCGGCGAGCGTGCCCATGACATGCATGAAGGCAGCACGGGCGGGAAGCATGTCGCGGATGGCGGCGCCATCGACAGCCCGGAAGCGCGGCTCGACGACGGCGTGCCAAGGCTCGTCCTCGTAGATCTTTCGCGCGAAATCGGGCATGAAAAACACATAGAAGTGCGTCAGATGATCAGCGGCATTCTCGGCACCGAGAATGACGTTGCGCATGAGATCGCCGTTCGGCGGCGCCTCGATGCCCTGCGCCGCGGCGAGCGCGAGGGCGGAGGCCATCGACTGCGCGACCGAGCAGATGCCGCAGATGCGCGGCGTCAGCACGATGGCATCGCGTGGATCCCGGCCGAGGAGCATCTGCTCGAAGCCGCGGAAAAGCGGCGAGTTGACCCGTGCGGCGGCGACCCGCCCGTCCTCGATGTCGAGTGTGATCTCGAGGTCGCCTTCGACGCGGTTGAATGGCCCCACGATACGCCGCGTCATGGCCCCTTCTTCCCCTTGCGGCCGGTCGGCGGGGTGACGATCGTGTCGGACACGGCGTTGCTCTTTACTCGATGAGGAGTTGCCGCCTTCGACAACGCCGCGAGCGCGACGAACCAGGCTTTCGGCATGTCGGTCGGCAGTCCGACCGGGATCCCGGCCAGCTTCGGCGTCTCCAGGAAGGCGTGGGTCGGATTCTCGAAGCCCGGCTCGGTGCAGGAGATGCAGGGGTAGCCGCCGCGCGTGCAGCTGCCCTGGCCGTTCCAAAGTCTGATGTTGCAATCGGCGTGGACCTGCGTCGCCATGCAGCCCAGGTGCTCCATGAGGCAGCCGAGATTGGAAAGCTGCTCGGCACTTGCCTTGTACTCGTAGTACTCGTTCCTCGGGCAGCCGTGATGCACGAGATGGTTGGCGTAGAAGCGCGGGCGACCGAAGCCATCGAGGTGGGCCGCCGTGAGGGAACCAGCGGCCAGCATGAGAAGCGTTTCGACCACCCAGTCCGGGTGGATCGGACAGCCCGAGATGTTGACGACCGGCAGCCCGCTCTTCGCGCGAAATTCACTTCCTAGCAGCCCACCGGCCTCGTGGCCGGCAAACGCCAGGCCAGTCGCCTCGGCGATGTTCTGACCGGCCCCAGTCACCCCGCCGAACGCGGCGCAGGAACCAACCGCGATCACGGTCCCCGCCCGCTCCGCCAGCGCCGCGATGACGTCCTTCATCGGCTTGCCGCTACCGGCATGCATGTGGAACCTGCCGCTGCCGTACGGCCCATGCATGACTGCGCCTTCGAGGCAGAGAATGTCGAGCGGCGTCTCTCCCGCGAGCACGCAGTCGATGACAGTCTGCATCTCGGCACCGGTCGCCTCGCTCAACGACGGGTGCCAGAGCAGGCGGATTCCGGCGATCTCGAGCGCTGACACGAAGTCCGGCTGCTCGGCGCAGATCAGCGACAGCGTACAACCGCCGCAACCTCCAGACTGGAGCCAGAGCAAGGACGTCTCCGGCCGCACTCCGACATCATCCCGCATCCGGCTTGTCCTTCAAGGGCAGTCGCAGGGTGAACAGCGCCCCGCCGTCGTGGTGGTTGGCCACCATCAGCGCCCCACCCATCTCCTCGGCGAGGCCGTAACTGACGTAGAGGCCGAGGCCGGTGCCCTCGCCGATCTTCTTCGTCGTGTAGAAGGGCTCGAAGATGCGAGCGATCGCATCCCTGGGTATGCCGGGGCCGTTGTCACGGACGTGAATCGAGACGCTGTCCGGGAGCACGTCGACCGCGATCCACAGCGTCGGGTCAACGCAGACAGACATCACGTCGACGGCGTTCTGCACCAAGTTGACGATGATCTGGTGGGCCGGACCCTTGCGGCCGGCAATCTCGAGCGTCTCCGGCATGTCGAACAACACCTCAGGCTTCACGCGCGAGGCCTTGATCACCCAGCTCACCGCCGTGCGGACGACGCGCGCGAGGTCGTAGACCTCGGACGGCTCCGATTGCGTACTCGAGAACCGCCTCAAGTCCTGAACAATCTCGGACACGCGCTCGGCGCCCTCGAGCGTACCCTCGACGAGGGGAGCTATGTCGGCCAGAACGCGGTCGATCTTGAGACGCCTCCGCAGCCCCTGTAGATCGCCCGGACTCATGCCGCTGTCGATGGCCGCGAGATACTCGGTCAGCCGTTCGCCGTATCGCTTCAAGGCATGCATGTTGCCGAATACGAAGCTGATCGGGTTGTTGAGCTCGTGAGCGACGCCGGCGACGAGGCGGCCCAGCGCCGCCATCTTCTCCGACACGACGAGCTGCTGCTGAGCCTGTCTCAGCTCGCTATGCGCCGTGTTGAGACTCTCGTAGGCGCGCCGCAGCTCGCCCACCGGCCGGCCGATGAGCACGAAGCCGGCCAGCGCGCCCTTGTGGTCGAGGCGCTCCGAGCAGTTCACGGAGAGCGGCACGGGGCTGCCGGCGCAATCGAGCAGCGTCATCTCGCGATCGGCGATCGGAGTTCCACCCGCAAGCTTGTCGACAAAAGCCTCGGCGTGATTTGGAAACAAGACTGCAAGCGGCGTGCCGGTGAGTACCCTCTGCGCATATCCGGACACCTGCTCCAGAGCGGCGTTGACGCGCTCGATGCGTCCTTGGCGATCGCAGACGATGAGCACGTCGGTCATGGCCGCAAGCACGCCGTCGATGAACTGTTGCGCCTCCTCCAGCTCGGCATTCTTGCGCTCGAGCTCAACCTGGTGGTGGACGAGGTCGGCGTAGACCGCGTCCATCTTCTGGATCACCTCGATCCAGGCCTCCTCTCCCACCGGGTTCAATGCCAAGGCCTGCGCAACGCCCGCCTCGTCGATGAGGTGACGCGACCGTTCTTTCTCGGCAGGCGCGACGCCGTCCATCGCCGGCTCTCCCTCAGACCACCGCCTTGCGCCTGCCTTCCGCATTGAGCCCTTCGATCTTCTCGAGGCCGTAGCGCTCGAGCTTGCTTCTCAAGCCGACGCGCGACAATCCCAGCTCCTTGGCCGCGCGGCTCTTGTTCCACCGATGGCGGATCAGCGTCTCGCGAATGATGCGCGACTCGACCGTCTCCACGCGCTCCCGGAGCGTACCGTCGAGCGAGCCGATGAGGTCGATCGCGTCGTCGTCGTCACCGGGTGCGGCCCTCAAGATCCTCTGCGACAGGAGGTCGGCGCCGATCTCCCCCTTGTCGGGCCCCATGACCAGGAGCTGCTGAATCTCGTTCTGCAGCTCGCGCACGTTGCCGGGCCAATGATACGACATCATACACGCAATGGCCTCCTCCGAAAGGCCGCGGACGGTCTTGCCGAGCTGCTTTTGTGCCTTGTCGAGCAGAACGCGAGCCAGAAGGGGTATGTCGACCCGGCGGTCGCGCAGCGCGGGAATGTGCATGGTGACGGCCGACAGGCGATAGTAGAGGTCCTCCCGGAAGCGGCCAGCCCGAACCTCGGCCTCCAGATCCTTGTTGGTCGCGGCGATGACGCGGATGTCGACTTTGCGTGTCTGCCGGCTACCGACAGGACGGATCTCGCCCTCCTGCAGCACGCGAAGCAGCTTCACTTGGAAGGCGGGCGACACCTCGCCGATCTCGTCCAGGAACACGGTGCCGCCGTCGGCCCGCTGGAAGAGGCCGATGTGGTCCTCGACGGCGCCGGTGAAGGCGCCGCGCTTGTGACCGAAGAGCTCACTCTCAAGAAGCTCGCCCGGCATGGCGGCGCAGTTCTCGACCACGAACGGCTTGTTCCAGCGCAAGCTGTTGTAATGCAGCGAGCGAGCGATCAGCTCCTTGCCGGTGCCCGATTCACCCGTGACCAGCACCGATACGTCATAGGGCGCGATGCGGGCGACGCGGTCGCACACGTCGTTCATCGGGCTGTCGTCGCACCGGATGATGCCGTCCTCGTGCTGGTAGTGCTGCTTGAGCTCGCGCTTCTTGCCCGTGATCACGCTTTCGGCACGCTCGGCGCTCATCTTGAGCTCGACCGCGAGAAGCTCGTTCTGCCGCTGCAGGTCGAACAGGCGCACAGCGTTCTTGAGCGTGAGAATGAGACTCTCCGGCTGCCAAGGCTTGGTCACGTACTGATAGATGCCGGCCTCGTTGATGGAGCGGATGATGTCCTCGCTGTCGGTGTAGCCCGAGATGATCATGCGCACGACCTCCGGCCAGCGATCGCGTACCGTCTTCAGGAACTCGACGCCCGAGGCATGTGGCATGCGCTGATCGCAGAGGATGACCTGCACCCATGCGCGCTCGAGAATGGCTTCTGCCTCCTCAGCGCTTGTTGCGGTCTCGACATCGAAGCAATCCTCCAGGATGCGCTCGAGGCTCTCGAGGCTCCGCTGCTCGTCGTCGACGATCAGGATAGTCGGCAGGCTTGTCATGACGTAACTCTCTTCCCGCAGAGTGCGTCTCGTTCATGGAATGGTCAGCAGATCCTCGGCAGCTGCTCGCCATTGAGCCAGTCTACGATGCGCCGCCCGCCGAACAGCGTCGCCATCTCGATGAAGCCGTTGCCGTCGGCCACCACCTCGCCGATGATCGCAGCCTCGTGCCCGAGAGGATGCGCCCGCATGGCTGCGAGCAGGCGACCGGCGGCATCGGCAGGGCAGATGGCCACGAGCTTGCCCTCGTTCGCCATATAGAGAGGATCGAGACCCAGGAGCTCACAGGCGGCGCGGACATCCGCCGAGACCGGAATCGCCGCCTCGTCGAGGCGCATGCCGGCGCGCGACTGCTGGGCGATCTCGTTCAAGGTCGACCCGAGGCCGCCGCGGGTAGGATCGCGCAGGCAGTGGATGTCCGGCACGGCATCGAGCATGGCGGCGACGAGACCATGGAGGGCCGCGGTGTCGGAGCGGATCTCGGTCTCAAACTCGAGGCCGGCACGCTTCGATAGAATGGCTACGCCGTGATCGCCGATGGTGCCCGACAGGATCACCTTGTCGCCGGGTCGCGCCTTTGCTCCCGAGGGGTCGACCCCCGGCGGCACCAGGCCGATTCCGGTCGTGGTGATGAAGAGACCGTCGCCCTTGCCCTTCTCGACGACCTTGGTGTCGCCGGTCGCGACCGGAACGCCGGCCTCGCGCGCCGCGGCAGCCATGCTGACGACGACACGCTCCAGATCGGCGAGCGGGAAGCCCTCCTCGATGATGAAACCGGCGGCCAGCGCCAGCGGGCGGGCACCCATCATGGCGACGTCGTTGATGGTGCCGTGGACAGCGAGGGAGCCTATATCGCCTCCGGGAAAGAAGAGCGGCGAGACGACATGACCGTCCGTGCTCACCACCATTCGTCCTGTCGGCACGTCGAAGGCGGCCCCGTCGTTGCCTTGGGCGAGCAGCGCATTGTCGAGGTGGCGCGCGAAAAGCTCGGTGACGAGCTGGTGCGTAGCTCGGCCGCCGGCGCCGTGGGTCATGTCGACCGTGCCGGCCTTGACGTCGAGACGGCACGCGAAACGTCCCATCATGGTCATTCGGCAGCCTCCTGCGTTGTGGCCGGGACGCCCTTGCCGGCTCCGCCGGCATCGCTGCCACGGAAGCGGCCGTAGCTATAGTAGGCTGCACACGCGCCTTCGGAGGAGACCATGCACGAGCCGATCGGATTCTCGGGCGTGCAGACAGTGCCGAACAACTTGCAGTCGGTCGGACGCTTGGCACCGCGCAGGATCGACGGGCATTCGCAGCTCTTGGCGTCGCGCACCTTGCGGGTCGTGACGGCGAAGCGACGCTCGGCGTCGAACGCGGCAAACCGATCACGGATCCTGAGCGCGCTGTTCGGCACCTCCCCGAGGCCACGCCACTCGAAGGTCTCGCGCATCTCAAGAACCTCGGCGACGAGAGCCTGCGCCTTGACGTTGCCCTCGCGCGTGACGACGCGCACGTACTCGTTCTCGACCTCGTGCCGGCCTTCGTTCAACTGCCGGATGACCATCAGCGTCGCCTGCATCACATCCAATGGCTCGAAGCCGGCAATCACGACCGGGCGCCGGAAGTGCTCGGCTGCCGCCTCGTAGGGACGGCTGCCGATGACGGACGAGACGTGCGAGGGGCCGAGAAAGGCGTCGATGGCGACCGTGCGATGGTCCTGCACCTCGGGAGACGAGAGAATGTGAGCTACGGCGGCCGGCGTCAGCACGTGGTTGCAGAACACGCTGAAGTTCTCGAGGCGCTCGCGCTCGGCCTCCAGGATGGCGACCGCGGTGGGCGGCGTCGTCGTTTCGAAGCCGATGGCGAAGAAGACGACTTCACGGCCGGGCGTCTCGCGAGCGATCTTCAGCGCGTCACGGATCGAGTACACCATGCGGATGTCGGCCCCGTCGGCCTTAGCCTTGATGAGGCTTCTGCGCTCAGAGGCCGGCACACGCATCATATCGCCGTAGGTGCAGACGGTTGCCCCGTGCTTCTCCGCAAGCTCGATGGCGTTGTCGATACGTCCGATCGGCAGCACGCAGACCGGGCAGCCGGGGCCATGCACGAAGCGGACGTTCTCCGGCATCAGATCCTGCACACCGTAGCGGAATATGGCATGCGTGTGCCCGCCGCAGAACTCCATGATGTGATAGCTGCGCCCGGTGTTGGCCTCGCGCGCGATCGTGGCCGCGAGCTTCCTGGCGAGATCGCCGTCCCTATACTCATCGACGTACTTCATGCCGCGAACTCCTCGTGCGGATCCTCGCCTGCGTCCCGTATCAGGTCGAGCGTGCGCGCCGCCTCCTCGGGGGAGAGCTTGTGTAGGGCGAATCCGACATGCACGAGCACGTAGTCGCCGATCCTCAGCTCATCGACGAGGGCAACGGAGATCTCCTTCTTCACAGGACCGAGGGCAACGACTGCGGTCTCCTTCTCGGCATCGAGCGACACGACCTCGGCAGGAAGCGCAAGACACATGGCTCAGCCTCCTTGGACCAAGGCCGCCGCGGCGGGTGCCGGATGAGCGGGGAACGACATGGTGCGCGCCGCCATGATCCATTGAGCGAGCGAGTCGAGCCCGTCCCCCGTTCTTGCCGAGACCGGCAGCACCTTGATCGACGGGTTGACCTTTCGTGCGTTGGCGATGGCCGCGCCGACGTCGAAGTCGAGGTGCGGCAGAAGATCGGTCTTGGACAGCACCATGAGACCCGCGGCAGCGAACATGTCCGGATATTTGAGCGGCTTGTCCTCGCCTTCCGTCACCGACAGGATGACGACCTTGTGCGCTTCCCCGAGATCGAAAGCGGCTGGACAGACGAGATTGCCGACGTTCTCGATGAAGAGAACGCTGCCGTCCTTCGGCGCCAGATGCTCGATCGCGTGGCCGACCATATGCGCGTCGAGGTGGCAGCCCTTGCCGGTGTTGACCTGGATGGCCGGCGCGCCGGTCGCACGGACTCGCTCGGCGTCGTTGGACGTCTGCTGATCGCCCTCGATCACGGCCACCGCTAGTCTGCCATGGAGGCGCTCGATCAGCTTGACCAGCAGCGTCGTCTTGCCGGAGCCAGGGCTCGAGACGAGGTTCAAGGCCAGGATGCCGCGCTGATCTAGGAAGGCCCGGTTGGCCGCCGCATAGGCGTTGTTCTTGCCCAGAATGTCCTGCTCGATCTGGACCATGCGCGCCTGGGTGAGACCCGGCGCATGCGCCCGCGCCGGGCCCTGGCCATAGTCGATCAGGCCGAGATCATGGCGATGGTATTCGTGCGCGTCTGCGCCGGTGGCGTCGGCATGTGCATGATCGTGGTCGTGCGGGTGGCTATGAGCGTGTCCATGGCTATGACGCGTGCCGTCGGCATGCACGTGCTCGTGCGCCTGGTCGGCCGCGTGGACATGCGCGTTGGTCAAAAAAAGGCCACCCGCAGATCGGGACTTTCCATTGGACTTTTCTGCGCTCTCAATTCTCGTCTCACCCGAGCCGCAGCCACAAACCGTACACATCACTCGACCTCCAATTCCTTGATCCGCATCTCGTCGCCCGACGTCATCTGCAGCTGATGACCGCCGCAGATCGGACAACAATCGAAGCGCTGAGCGATCTCGACACTGCGTTCGCACGGCAGGCACCAGGCGCGCGCATCCGTCGCCACGATCTCCAGGGCGGCACTGTCGGCGAGCGTGCCCTTGGTCACCACGTCGAACGTGAAGCGCAGGGCCTCGGTCTCGATGCCTGCAAAGGGTCCGATCTCGAGCCACACCTTCTTCACGCGGCGGTAGCTCTGGCGGCGCGCCTCGTCCTCGAGGATGCCGAGGATGCTTTCCGATATGGCCATCTCGTGCATCAGGCCACCTCGAGATCGTAGGCGACGCAGGGGTCGAGCGCGGCGACGAAGAGGTGGGCCTGCTCGCGCACGCTGTCACCGCCGGACGCGATGACCGCGAGGCCGCGAGCAGCCACGCCCTCGGGGTGGAAGTTCCATTCGGTCGGCGCCAGAATGGCGTACCGCGCGATCCGGTCGTCTTCGACCTCGACGGCGTGAACGAGCCGGCCGCGTGCGGCCTCGACGCATGCGATCCCACGACCCGGCTTCGGCGACGAGGCGCTGAGGTCGGCGCCCGGGAAATCGTCGGGTACGGTGTCCTTCGCGATTTGCACCATGCGCTCGGGGACCGAGACCACCTCGACAATACGGGCCATCAGCCTCGACAGCAGGCCGTGCCGCCGATTGGGGGCGAACGCGCGCACCATCGGGGTTTCGCTCTCACGGCTGAGTGCCGTCGTCTCGCGCGGAGCGCCGCCCCAGGTTGGACGGCGAGCGAAGGCCTCGACGTCGTCGCCGTCGAGCAGCCGGGAGGCGAGTGCGCTCCCGCCGACGCCGGGAAGAAAGGCTGTCTCGACGCATCCGGACCCGGTCCAGCCGCACACGACGACACGATCGACGAGCTGCTGCGCCGCCGTTGCGCACATGCCGTGCCATGCGGAGAGCGCATCAGGATCTGTGCGGGCCGCAAAACGCTCGATCGGCTCGCCAGTGACGATATCCTCGATGACCGACCGGGCAGCTTCGATAGCCGGGTCGATCAACGGCAGATCGCAAGGGAGGCTGGCGCCAACCTCGAGCGCGCGACGTTCCGGGTTGATGGCCCGCCTCAAGGCATCGAAGGTACGCATGATCTGGAGGGTCGTCTCCGGGGCTGTCGGAATGCCTAGGAGGCGCGAGCCATCGGCGGCGATACGCAGTAGGTGCTCGCGCATCGTCTCGGCCAGGACCAGGAGCCTGCGGGCCCGCCGCACCGGCATCGAGACATCGTGACCCAGCGCCTGCTCGGCAGCCTCGACCGCCGCCGTCCCCTGGGCCATGCCGCAGACGCTGAACAGGAGTGGCACGGTCCTGATCACGTCCTCAACGGACTTGCCTGCAAAGGAGCGGGTCATGCCAACAGGGCGGCTGGACACAATGCGTGCGTGTCCACTTCCGTCGGCACGGCGCTCGAGACCGATGGTGAGGCGGCCCTCGACGCCCATCAGCGCGATCCCTCCCGCGGCTGCAGACGTCCTGTCAGGAAACCGCGGCGTGACGGAAGCGCCGGCAGCGACGATGCGGCCCCCCGCTCGCCCATTTGGGGCGCTGTCGGGGATGGCGGGAGCTCCGGATGACGTGTCGCACTTGAGGTCAGATCCCTGTCCCCGACGTCGTTCTCTCCTGCCGCCGAGGCGGCAGGCGTCGTTCCATCGACAGATCGGGCCGCATCAGTGCGGGCAGGCTCGTCGGCCCCGGAAGCAGGATCGAGGCTCGCATCGAACAGTGCCTCGAGCGCGGCGGCAGCCGCGAGGCGCGCCGCCTCCTGGCTCTCGAACTCGAGCACGGGGGAGAACAGCGAGCACATCTCGTAGCGGCCGAGATCTGCCTCCTCGCCGACGATGAACTCGAATCGGCCGGCGGGGAGGCGGTGCAGCTGCTTCGTCCCGAGGGGGAGAGCCGCGAAGGCTGCGGCCTGCTCAACCGTCGCAGGCAGCAGCATCAGATTAATGAACCAAGGCGTGACCAGCACGGCGAGCGAGCAGCCGTTCCAACTCCGCACGCCGACGACTTCGACCTGGAGCTGCGGGTTCAAGATCGGTACGCCGTCCATGCGTGTCTCGTGGATGCGCCGGAAGACGCGCTCCAACTCTTCTGCCGCGGCCGGGGCGTCAGGCATCTTCGTCCTCGTCGAGCACCATGAAACCGGACTTGTCACCGTCGCAGTTCGGACAGGTCCAATGATCGGGAAGTTCGGCAAAGGGCGTGCCGGGCGGAATTTGCCAATACTGGTCGCCCACCGCAGGATCGTAGACATACCAGCAAATCTTGCATTCGAGGCGCGTTGTGTTGCCGATCCTCGTGTTGTCACCGCCGTAGGACCCGGCGAAGAAGCTCGTCGTCACCGGTACACCTCCAGGATCTCCGCGAGGCGGCCGGCGCTGTCGGCCAAGTCCTCTGGCGCTGCACAGGCGACGCCCGGCACGTCCACGACCTCGATCGTATTGAGGACGATCGCGTCACGGGAGTTGAAGTAGCGCACCCACCAGGCGTTGCGGGTCGAGGTCGAGGTGATGCGGCAGTTGCCATAGCCGCGCGAGAGGATGGTGACTGTGCCCGGCCCGAGGCGCTCCTCCAGGAAGGCGAGGTCCTCCTCGGTCTGCGGCAAGAGCGTCAAGTTGATGACGTGGGCAGGCTTCGCAGGATGAAAGCAGGCGAGCTTGTCGTCGAGCTCGGTCACGAGGGCCGGCGCGTTGAGAACGCCCACCGGCAGAGGGCCCTTGTGAGGCCGCATCGTCTCCAGGGTGCCGTCATGGGCGGCTGCCATGACAAGGCCCGGAAAGGCGCCGACCTCGATGTAGTCGCGCTTCAGGGCACCGGTAACGTCAGTCTCATGTACGCGCCAGATGCCGGCCAGCACCGACTCCTGCACCTGCACAGTCCCGCCGGCAATGATCGATACCTCGCCCTCGCCGAGAGCCTGGTCGACGAAGACCCGATTGCCGGCATCGAGCTCGGTCAAATCGAACGTCGCCGCGGCCTTCGCATTGCCGCCTGCCGCGGCGGCGGCCTTCTGAACCTGCCACAGAATTGCGAGCGCCGGTCCGATGCCTGACACCTCGTCCGGCTCGGGCAAAGCCGGCGCCGCGTAGGTACGCATGTCCTTCGGCATTTCCATGAAGTCGAATGCGGCGTCGCCGTCCTCGGGCTGCGAGCCGGGGCCGGTGAAGGGCGTGCTGCCAGTCATTGGAGGTCTCCGTCGAAGCGGGCCCCTGGCTCACGCGGCATGCCTGCCGTGTAGCAGCCTTCGGGGAAGCGGAACGGCGGCGGCTCGGAAGGCTCGCGGCCGAGGATGTCAGTGATCTCGATGAGATATTGCTGCCAGTCCAACACGCGGGAAACGACGCCGAGATAGCCCCGGCCACGCATGAACACGAGCGAAGGAAACGCATTGAAGCGAAAGCGGCGTTGCAGGGTCCGCTCGGCGCTCTTGGCCACCAGCGCCGGCGCCAGACGCGCGCCGAATGCTTTTAGAATTTCCGGCAGGATGACGGCGACGTCGCTCGTCTCGACTAGGCGCTCGCCGTCGCCCGGAAAGAACAGCACCGCGTGATCGTGGGTGTCGAGGAAGGCGTCGAGGCTCGCCTCGTCGACGACGGAGAAGCCGTGGCGGGCGGTCAGGGCGTCGATGAGCGGCGTTGTCATGTCAAATCCCCCAACCAGCGCGTCAGGCCGGCTCTTTCCTCAGATGCGGCGGCAGCTCGGGCTCGCGACGGGCGAGGTCCGGGAACAGGCGGTCGATATCGGTGGTGCTCGCAGCGCCGTCGATGGCGAGATTCAAGGCTTCCAGCGCCTGGGCGACGAGGGTCGCCTCGGCCTCGGTCACGACCTCGCGCGCGGCATCGAGAAAGACGAGCACCCAGGTGCCAGGTGGCTGGTCGCCGACGAGGCGCATATCGATCTGCCGGCGCTCGCCGAGCCCTTCGCAAAGGGCGTGTCCCGGCGATGCCTCGACGACTTTCATGGGAAGGCCGATGCACATCACCGCGCCTCCTCGTCGCTCGGGGTGCCGAACACGACCCGCGGATCGCCGTGCCGGTACGCCGCATCCGCCGATGGGCGGCCGTCCTCGTAGCTGCCGAGGGCGACCTCGGGAGACGAGAGCGTGACGGTCTCAGCCAACGGAGCCGGGCGCGGTGCGGCCTCGATACCGAAGCGCGCAAGATAGGAGAGCGCCGCCGCATTGGCCGGCGCGATCTGCGCCTTGACCGTATCGCGCAGCGATCCGCCGTAGTCCTCGAGCTCCTCGGGCTGCACGCCAATGAGAAAGAGATGGCGGGGAAGGTCGCCGAAGAGGTCGGCGGTGGCGATGACCTCCTGGAAGCCGGTCTGGTGCAAGCTCATTTTCTTGGCGCCGAGGAAGCGCGGCACGTCGGCGTCCTCGACGAGCTTCATGGTGCCCGGCGGCAGGCCGTAGTCGACGGCGTCGAAGACGACCAGGATGTCGGCACGGCGCACGTGCTCGATCAGGTAG
The DNA here is from genome assembly GCA_019137195.1 of Alphaproteobacteria bacterium. GTDB lineage: Bacteria > Pseudomonadota > Alphaproteobacteria > Rhizobiales > Hyphomicrobiaceae > CBDCUQ01. Next base: position 5,322 of record JAGVSR010000099.1, on the reverse strand, counting down.
AGGCCCTGCGTGCCGCCATCCATCAGCTTCACGTTAGGTGCAAAGGCATGGGTACGATGCAGCGCCTCGACGGCGCGCACGCCAAAGCCTTCGTCGGCCCACAAAAGGTTCCCGATCCCGAGGATCAGGACCTCCGGCATTCCCTCCATCGCACACCCTCTTCTGGTTGGTGAGTGTTGCGTTTCGGAACATCAAGCAAGCTTCGGGCCAACCGACGAAACGCAGAAAAATGCGCGTCAAATCGACCGTCCAGGGTTCGGCAACCGCGATTGGCTGCAAGATTAGATTCCATATCCGATCAAGATTGGAAAGTTTCTTTTCATCTCAAGGTCGCTCTCGATCAGATATTTATGCCCCGTCGAACATGCGCTCGGCAGCTGCAATTCACCCTTCCAATCGCCAGGCTCCACCGGTAGCGATCCGACTGCGGACACAAATTAGCCCGCCCCCGTCAAGGGGCGGGCTGAGGTCAGGGGAACGTGGAAGGTCAGCTGTGCTCGTCGTCGGCAGGCCGCGCATCCTTGAACGTGCGCCAGCCGGAGATCATGGTCGACAGGATCGACTGCCTCGACATGATGTCCTCGCGCACCGCAGCGTAGATATGGACCGTGACGAAAACGATGAACAGCCACAGCCCGAGGTGGTGGTAGGTATGCACCCACTGGCTGTTGCCGAACAGCGGAATGACCCAGCTCGAGAACCACTGGTACTGCCACGAACCCATCCCCGCCCCCTCGCCGTAGAGGGCGAGGCCCGTGATCATCATGAAGACGATGCCCCAAATGAACAGGATGTGCATCGCAAGCGTCGCCAGCGGGTTGTGCCCGATGTACTTCTTCGGTTCACGCGTCGCGAACGCGTACCACTTAATCTCGTGCCAAACCTCGCCCCACCAGTGCCGGCTCGCCACCGGCGGCAGGAATATCTGCCGCGCGTGCTCGTTACCGACGAACGCCCAGTAGACTCTCAAGAGGAAGGCAGCGATCAGCACGTAGCCAGCCGCGAAGTGGGCGAAGCGAATGTAGCCTAAGAGGAAGTGGTCGCTGGCCTCGCCCGCGACCGTCGGCAACGGCGAGGCGATGAAGTAGCCCGTGACCACCAGCGTGATGATCGCGAATGCGTTGATCCAATGCCAGAGGCGAAGCGGTCCCTCGTAGACGTAGATCGCTTGCTCGACATGCGTCCCGGCGGATTTGGTCGTCATGGCCCTCTCCTCAGCTCATGAGCAGAAAGGCGCCGGCCGCCGCGATCAGGCCGCCGGTGACCGATGTTGCGTGGCGCATCCGGACGAGCGCCCTTCCGAGCACGATGCCCGCGACATGGAGCGCCGCTGTCACAATCGCGAACCCCGCCATGTACGCTACGATATTGCCGACGGCCTCTGCTCCGTGCGCGTGACCGTGGAACAGCGCAAAGAGAGCAACGAGGCCGGCGCCCGCAAGCACTGAGAGCTCGATCCGCCACATGACCATCAGGCCCAGCGTCACCACGGACAAGGCGATGCCGGTTTCGACCAGCGGCAGGGACATCCCGACGTAGCCGGCGGTGGCCCCAGCCAGCATGGCAGCGACGAACGCTGCCGGTGCCAACCAGGCTCGAGTGGTGTCACCCTTCGCAACGAGTGCCGACCAGAAGCCGACAGACAGCATGGCAAGCAGGTGATCAAGACCGCCCAGCGGATGCACGAGGCCGGCAGCGAGGCCACCGTGCTCGTGTCCTGGGATGCCGGTGTGAGCAAGCGCGGGAGCCCCTCCGGCCGCGAGCGCGGCGAGAGCGGTCATCGTGATGATGTGTGCGTGTTTCATGTCCTAGGTCCTCCCGTTCCTCAGCGCACCTTGATGCGCGTCAGCTCCTCGCCGTCCTCGCTCATGACGTGGGTCGAGCAGGCAAGGCAGGGGTCAAAGCTGTGCAGCGTCCTCAGAATCTCGACCGGCTCCTCGGGGCGCTCCATCTTGGTGTTCATGAGGGAGGCCTCGAAGGCACCGATATTGCCCTCGTTGTCACGCGGTGAGCCGTTCCAAGTTGTCGGCACCACGCACTGATAGTTCTCGATCTTGGTATCTTTGATGCGGATCCAGTGGGCGAGCGCGCCGCGCGGAGCCTCCGTGAAGCCGACGCCCTTGGCCTCCTTGGGCCAGGTCGAGGGATCCCAGTTGTCTACGTTTGCAGTCGAGCTGTCGCCGGCCTTGATGGTGGCGATGAGCTTGTCGAGGAAGTAGCTCATCTTGTGCGCGGCCCACTGACACTCGAGTCCGCGCGCGGCCGTGCGGCCCAGGGTCGAGAAGAGTGCCGTTACCGGCACGTCGAGCGTCTTCAAGACGAAATTGATCTGCTCGGTGATCTCTTTGTTGCCCTGGGCATAGCCGACGATGTAGCGGGCGAGCGGCCCGACCTCCATGGCGTTGCCCTTCCAGCGCGGGGCCTTGATCCACGAGTACTTGGCACTCTCGTCGATCTCCACGATGTTGGTCTTCGAGCCCTTGGCGTTGGGACCGAGGCCGTAGGCCGGCTGCGTAACGCCGTCCCACGGATGCAGTCCCTTCTTCTCGTCGGCGTACTTGTACCACGAGTGAGGAACGAATTCCTGGATCTCCTCCGGATTGCGGAGATCGACGTCGTGTACCTCCTTCAGGTTTCCGTTGATGATGGCGCCACGCGGGGACAGGAGGTTTGCCGCCGAGTAGTCGTTGGCGTTGTCCGGGATGTCGCCGTAGGAGAGCACGTTCTTGGACGACAGGCCCCCGCCGTAGAGCCAGCCCTTGTAGAACGAGGCGACGGCAAGAAGATCCGGAATGTAGACATCCTCGACGAACCTGATCGACTGGTCGATGATGGAGCGCACCATATTGAGGCGCTCCATGTTGATGGCGCCGACCGCCCCGACACCGTCGACGTTGATGGCACACGGCACGCCGCCGACGAGCCAGTTCGGGTGCGGATCCTTGCCGCCGAAGATGGTCCGGATGCGCATGATGGTGGTCTGGAAGTCGAGAGCCTCCAGGTAGTGGGTGGTCGCCATCAGATTGGCTTCGGGCGGCAGGAGGTAGGCCGGGTTGTCCCAGTAGCCGTTCTTGAACGGGCCCAGCTGACCGCTCTCGACGAAGCGTTTCAGGCGGTTCTGCACGTCGCGGAAGTAGCCTGGAGAGGACTTCGGGTGGGCGGGCGACACCTTCTGCTGCAGCTCGGAGGTGGCCTTTGGATCGGCCTTGAGGGCCGAGACAGGGTTGACCCAATCGAGAGCGTGCAGATGGTAGAAATGCACGAGATGATCGTGGACCTGCAGACAGAGCTGCATGATATTGCGGATCGAGTTGGCGTTCTCAGGGATCTTGATCCCGAGCGCATCCTCGACGCAACGGACCGAGGTCAGCGCATGCGTGCCGGTGCAGACCCCGCAGATACGCTGGGTGAAGGCCCAGGCATCGCGCGGGTCGCGGCCTTTGAGGATGACCTCGAGGCCGCGCCACATGGTGCCGGTCGAGACCGCGTTTCGGATGATGTTCTCGCTGTCGACGTTGACCTCACAGCGCATGTGGCCTTCGATGCGGGTCACCGGATCGACGACGATGCGCTTGCCGGAGGTGTCGAGAGTAAAGCCGTTGGGCGTCTGGATCGTCATTACGCATTCCCTCCCTTGTCACGCGCGCGCTTCAGGGCGCTCACGGCGGCGTGGGCCGCAACCGCGGCGCCGACGACGCCGGCGGCCGTCTTGCCGATGTCATCGGCGTTGGCCTCGATGCCGAACTGATGGATGTTGGTGAGGCGGTTGTAGAAGCCGCCGTTATCCCAGAAGCCGTCCTCTGAGCAGCCGATGCAGCCATGGCCCGACTGGATGGGGAAGGACACGCCGCCGTTCCAGCGCGTGGTCGAGCAGGCATTGTAGGTCGTGGGGCCCTTGCAGCCCATCTTGTACAGGCAATAGCCCTTCCGCGCGCTGTCGTCGTCCCAGGCCTCGACGAACTGACCGGCGTCGAAGTGGGGGCGGCGGTAGCACTTGTCGTGAATGCGTTGCGAGTAGAACATCTTCGGGCGGCCCTGGCGGTCGAGCTCGGGGAGCTTCTCGAAGGTGGCGATGTAGGTGATGACCGCGGTCATGACCTCGGGGATCGGCGGGCAACCCGGCACCTTGATGATCGGCTTGTCGCGGATGACCTTGTGGATCGGCACCGCCTGCGTCGGATTCGGCCGCGCGGCCTGCACGCATCCCCACGACGCACACGAGCCCCAGGAGATGATGGCCTTGCAGTTCGAGGCCGCCTTCTTGAGCTGATCGAGATAGGGCTTGCCGCCGATGATGCAGTACATACCATCCTCGTTGAGCGGCGGATTGCCCTCACAGGCCAGGATGTAGTTGCCTTTGTACTTCTCCACGATCTCGTCGACGATCGCTTCCGCCTGGTGGCCGGCGGCGGCCATGATGGTGTCGTCGTAATCGAGCGAGATCATCGACAGGATGACGTCGGAAGCCAGCGGGTGGGCCGAGCGGATGAACGCTTCCGAGCAGCAGGTGCATTCGAGGCCGTGCAGCCAAAGAACTGGCGTCCGCGGCTTGGTCTCAAGCGCGTACGCCATCTGAGGTGCAAGCTCCGGCGCAAGGCCGAGCGAGGCTGCGGTCAGGCTGCAGAACTTGAGGAAGCTGCGGCGCGATATGCCTTGTCGCCTGAGCACATCATAGAAGGTTTCGATCTCTGTCATGTCGGCGGTTCTCCCCTGGCGGTCGTCGCCCGGCTTGCGACGATGGCCCATGGTTAACAAAGCAACAACCGGGCCAGAGGAGAACTGCAGGCTATATCAATATGTTAGCTCTCGACCGGGGATCCCGATGGAGATAGCCGACCTTTCATGGTGCGGTGCGCAGTGGAAAGTCGGTGACCGTCGGACACGTCGACCGACGACCGGTCGAGCGCACCTGGAAGGGCATGGCATCGTCGCTCCACCCCACGCCAGACCGCACTCGTTTCCGGGCGGGTCTTCGGAGCGAGGCAGCGCACCTGATCCTGCGCTGAGACGCTCTCGGCTACCTCTTCACGGGAAGCCACTCTTGTTGCGAACTCTGCATCAAGATGTGGCCATGAAGGCACGAGCGCACCGCGGTCTTGCCATCAAAAGGGTGGTCGTCCCAGACGACGAGAATGTGGGCCATCCGCCAGCATCACCGACCGCCGGACGTAAATCAACGTAAGACCGAGCTGCCGCACCACAAACCGTGCGTCCTTAGACGACGAAGAAATCGCCGTCGTCCAATTGGGCCTGCGTGAAGTTGTTGATCTTGAGCGTATCTCCGCCGCCGAAGTTGATGACGAGATTCGCCCCCACCTGGCT
>JAGVSR010000079.1 GCA_019137195.1 Alphaproteobacteria bacterium | reverse complement strand
AAAAATTCAAGATATTCGATCGCCTTAGATGAGGTCGATCTCGGCCGGCAGATACGAGGTCACCTCGAGGCCGACTTCCTGCTCACGAACAGCGGGCTTGGTCCAGGTCTTCATTTGCTCTCTCCCAGAGTTGGTACGGGCTATCACTCTCGTCCTACTCGGGCATCCCGCCGAGGAGCCGATCGAACATGCCGCTCACGGGCGGCACCGGTATAGATCCACGGACGTGGGTGCGACATCAAGTAAACTCAGCTCACGAAGCTGTGGCTACACTGTTGCATTGGGTGGATGTTTCTGGATCAAGGTGCCGATGGTGTGTGCTTTGCGAGGGCCGGTGGCTGCAGGGGCGTATGTTTCGGGAATGGCGTTCTGTTGCATCTGGCCTCGATGAAATGACCTTCTTATTTGACCCCCGCACTATCGATATTGTGGAAAAATCTACCTCCGTGGGTTAGGAGAAGCTCCTCTGCGAGGGCTGGGCCCTCCGCCAGCACCGGGAGATCGAATGTCCAACGAGCGCGTCCCACCCCCCGGCGAGGTCCGCGGTAGCGTTGTGCTGGTCGGGTGCGGACCGGGCGATCCGGACCTCCTGACACTCAAGGCCGTGCGTGCCATTGCTGCCGCCGACGTGCTGGTGGTCGATCGGCTGGTACCCGACGCCATCGTTGCTTTGGTACGGCCCGGCGCTCGCGTTCTCTATGCGGGCAAGGAGGCCGGCGGCCCCTCGGTGAGCCAGTTGGACATCAACCGCTGGTTAGTCCGTGAGGCCCTCCTCGGCAACCGAGTTGCACGGCTCAAGAGCGGCGACAGCTTCGTTTTCGGGCGGGCGGCGGAAGAAATGGCGGCCGTTCGGTCCGCCGGGCTCGAGGTCGACGTCATACCCGGCATTACTGCGGCCCATGCCTGTGCGGCGAGCATCGGCTTGCCCCTGACGCTCCGCCGGTCGGTGCGCCAGTTCACAGTCTTGACCGGTGCCACGGCGGAGGGCGAGGTGGATCTGGATTGGGACGCGCTTGCCCGACCGGGGCAGGCGTTTGCCATCTATATGGGTGTGCGCACGGCGCCGACCATCGAGGAGCGGCTGCTGGCTGGCGGCGCAGATCCGCGGCTGCCGGTCGTCATCGTCGAGAACGGTACGCGGGAGAGCGAGCGGGTCGTGGCGACGAGGCTTGCCGACCTCGGCGCGGCGATTGGCGCGTGCGGCATCGGTGGGCCGGCGATTCTGTTTGCCGGGCTGTCGTGGGAGGAGGCGAACCTCTCCATGCCGTCGCGCGTGGAGGTCTTCGAGACGACCGGGATGAGCAAGTGTGCGACGGGACGCGGAACTGCGCCCAGGCATGCCGACGACGAGTTGAGCCGATAGGAGGAGCGGGTGGTCCCCTTTCTACCCAAGAATGCGCCGTTCGCGGCCGAGGACATCGATTTTCTGAACCAGCTCGTGCAGCGCTCGACGCCGCTGCAACGGAGCTGGCTGTCCGGGTTTCTAGCCGGGCTCGATGCGGCGTCGGGTTCGGGTGGCAGTTCCGGGGCCGTGGCTCAGATGCCGGCCACACAGGCGCGCCCGCGTGTGCCGCTGACCATCCTCTACGGCAGCGAGAGCGGCAACGCCGAAGGCCTTGCGCTCAAGGCCAAGAAGCTGGCGTCGAAGCTCAACTACGACGTCAAGGTCGTCGACATGGGTGATGTGGACGTCTCGGTTCTGTCCAAGGTCAAAAACCTTGTCGTCTATGTCGCGACCTGGGGCGAGGGAGATCCCCCGCAACGGGCGGCGGACTTCTACAAGGAGCTGCTGTCGGATGCTGCGCCTCGTCTCGATGGTGTCCGTTTCGCGGTGCTCGGCCTCGGCGACACGGCGTACGTGAATTTCTGCGCAACGGCCAAGGCAGTCGATGCTCGCCTCGAGGCGCTGGGCGGCGTTCGAGTCACCGAGCGCGCCGACCTCGACCTGGATTTCGCCAAAGCGGCGTCGGCCTGGACCGACAGGGCACTGGAAGTGATTGCGCCTGCCGATGCGGGAGCGTCGGCGACGGTGGTCCACGTCGATTTCAAGGCACCGAGCGCGGATCTCGATCCGGACGAGCCGATCTACACCGCCGACAGTCCGTTCGAGGCCGAGATCACCGCGCTTGTCAACTTGAATGGGTCGGGCTCGACGCGCGAGACGTGGCACATCGAGCTCGCCGCCGATACACCCGACTTCCGCTATGAGCCGGGGGCTGCCATCGGCGTGCTGCCCGAGAACGATCCGGTCCTCGCCGCCGACCTCGCATCTGCCGTGGGCCTTGGCTCGGATGCAGCGCTCGTTCTGAAGCTCGGCAAGAGCTTCGACATCACGACGTTGTCGCGGCCGGCAGTCGACGCTTACGCGAAGCTCACGGGGCGCAAGGACGTGGCGGCGCTGCTCGAAGGTGATGCGCTCGTCCGGTTCTCTGCCGACCGTCAGCTCGTCGATCTTTTCGAGACCTACAGAGAGACGCTGACCGCCGAGCAGCTTCTCAAGCTTCTGCGTCCGCTGCCGGGCCGCCTCTACTCCGTTGCCTCGAGCCAGAAGGCGCACCAGGGTGAGGTGCATCTCCTGATCGGAGCCGTGCGCTGGGAGGCTCATGGGCGGCGGCGCGGCGGCGTCGCCTCGACCTTCTTCGCCGACCGGCGCAAGGTTGGCCAGACGGCGCGGATCTACGTCAAACCGAACCGGCACTACGCGCTGCCCGAGGATGCCAACCGCCCGATCGTCATGATCGGTGCGGGAACTGGCGTTGCACCTTATCGCGCGTTCGTCGCGGAGCGCGATGCGACGGGCGCCAGGGGCAAGAGCTGGCTCTTCTTCGGCGAGCGCAACTTCACCAACGATTTCCTCTACCAGCTAGAGTGGCAGGACTGGCTTGCGTCTGGTGCGCTTTCTCGCCTCGACGTGGCGTTCTCGCGCGACCAGCCGGAGAAGATCTACGTCCAGCACCGCCTGTGGGAGCGGCGCGAGGAGTTGCGCCGGTGGCTCGATGACGGCGCCAATCTCTATGTCTGCGGAGACGAGAAGGGCATGGCCAAGGACGTGGACGCGATGCTCGCGAAGATTCTGGCCGAGCCTTCGAAGGGCGACGAGGAAGCCGGCCGCGCCAAGCTCAAGGAGCTCGCGAAGGCTGGGCGGTATCAGCGTGACGTCTATTGATCGGCAGCCGGCAGGCGGCAATGGCCCGCCTCTCCCTGCGAGGAGTGGCGGGCACGGCCCGAACCTTGCCGGCCCATTGAGATTGCTGGCCGCGCCGGGTGCGGGGTGGCTGGCTCAATCGGGGCAACTAGCCTCCTCACCTTGATCCTCTCCCTCTGGGGAGAGGGGGTTTCGAGCAGAGACGCAAAAATGACCGCAGACAAACGCTCAAAGAACGAGATCATCAAAGAGAATAGCCGGCTTCTGCGCGGCACGATCGAAGACGGGCTCGCCCATGTCGAGACCGGTGCCATTGCCGAGGACGACACGCAGCTCCTCAAGTTCCACGGCTCCTACATGCAGGACGACCGTGACCACCGCGGCGAGAGGACCAAAAAGAAGCTCGAG
>JAGVSR010000068.1 GCA_019137195.1 Alphaproteobacteria bacterium | reverse complement strand
TCCCGGTGCGAAGGCTAGGGTGAGGCCGGCCAATTCGAAACAGTCAGGTGGGTGTGTTGCTGGCGAGCCATTCAACCGCCGGTAACGCTCATGTGGCGGGCAATGGCGGGCCGGCGGGTGCGGCGGTCGATGACGAAATCGTGGCCCTTGGGCTTCCTCGCAATGGCGGCCTCGATGGCGGCGTAGAGGGCCGCGTCGTCGTGCGGGGAGGCGCGCAGTACGCTTCTCAGGTCCGCCGCGTCGTCCTGGCCGAGGCACATGTAGAGCGTGCCAGTGCAGGTCAAGCGGACGCGGTTGCAGCTCTCACAGAAATTGTGTGTCATGGGTGTGATGAAGCCGAGCCGGCCGCCGGTTTCGGCAACGCGCACGTACCGCGCCGGACCGCCAGTACGGTAGGGGATATCCTCGAGGGTGAAGCGGTCGAGAAGGCGCGCCCGCACGACCGACAGGGGAAGGTACTGATCGGTACGGTCGCCCTCTATGTCGCCCATCGGCATGGTCTCGATCAGTGTCAGGTCGAAACCGCGACCGTGTGCGAAGCGGATCAGCTCCTCGATCTCGTCCTCGTTGACTCCTTTCAAGGCAACGGCGTTGATCTTGATCGCAAGACCCGCCTTCTCGGCTGCGTCGAGCCCCTCCATCACGACGCCGAGGTCGCCCCACCGCGTTATCGCCTTGAACTTCGCAGGGTCGAGGGTGTCGATCGAGACGTTGACGCGGCGGAGGCCACAGTCGCGGAGCTCGGCGGCGAGCTTACCGAGCTGGCTACCGTTGGTCGTCAGCGTCAGCTCGTCGAGGGCGCCGGTCCCGAGGTGGCGTCCGAGAGAGCGGAACAGCCACATGATGTTCTTTCTGACCAGCGGCTCGCCGCCGGTGATCCTGAGCTTTTTGACCCCCTGCGCGACGAAGGCCGAGCACAGCCGGTCCAGCTCCTCCAGAGTAAGCAAGTCGGCCTTGGGCAGGAAGGTCATGTGCTCCGACATGCAGTAGACGCAGCGGAAGTCGCAGCGGTCGGTGACCGACACCCGCAGATAGGTGACGTGGCGGCCGAAGGGGTCGATCATCGAGGGTGTGACAGTCGGGATCGTCATTTATCTTGTCGGGTCTTGTCGGGGTCCGATCTCACGGGTGGCGCGAGATTGCCTCATCAGGAGGGTCCGGTCGCCACCCACGATCGCAACTTAGTGTCACGGGCGCCGGGCGCAAGTGCTACGGTTGTCCGGCTCCTGCGGTCTCAGAGCCATTGCGTAGCCTTACCGGCTTGCCCGGCGACGGCTTCGGCGGTAGTCGTAGAAGCAAGAATTACGAGGCCGGCCAAAGAGCTGGCACAAAGGGGAAACGCCAGATGACATCCAGCGCCACCGGGGCCCACGAGCCCGGCCTGCTTGAACGCGAGCGGATTATCGCCAAGCCTGGCTTCAACCGCTGGCTGGTGCCGCCGGCCGCACTCTGCATTCATCTCTGCATCGGCATGGCGTACGGCTTCTCCGTGTTCTGGAAGCCATTGCAGGCGGCTCTCGCCGGCGCCGACGGCAAGCCGCTCCCCGAATGCTCGGCAGGCGCCGTGACGTTCGGTGAGAAGGCCGCGGGCACGCTCAAGGCGCTCACCGCCACCGACTGCAACTGGAGCCAGTTCGACCTCGGCTGGATGTACACCTTCTTTTTCGTGCTACTCGGCGTGTCGGCGGCGATCTGGGGTTTCTGGCTCGAGCATGCGGGTCCGCGCAAGGCAGGCGTGGTCTCGACGCTATGCTGGTGCGGCGGCCTCGTCATCTCGGCGCTCGGCGTCTACCTGCATCAGCTTTGGATGCTGTGGGTCGGCTCGGGCATCATCGGTGGCGTCGGCCTCGGCCTCGGATACATCGCGCCGGTATCGACTCTCATCAAGTGGTTTCCGGACCGTCGCGGCATGGCGACCGGCATGGCGATCATGGGGTTCGGTGGAGGCGCCATGATCGGCTCGCCGCTCGCGACCTGGCTGATGGGCCAGTTCAAGACCGCGACTGATCCGGGAGTGTGGCAGACGTTTCTCGCAAGGGCGGCAATCTACGCTGTGTTCATGACCATCGGCTCGTTCCGCTATCGGCTGCCGCCGGTCGGCTGGAAGCCGGAGGGCTGGACCCCGCCCACAACCTCGAATGCCATGATCACGTCCAAGAACGTGCATCTCAAGAACGCGCACAAGACGCCTCAGTTCTGGCTGTTGTGGATCGTGCTGTGCATGAACGTGTCGGCCGGCATCGGCATCATCGGTCCCGCTTCGCCCATGCTGCAGGAGACGTTCGGCGGGCAGCTCGCCGGACAGCCAGAGCTCGGCTATCTAGACCTCAAGAAGAACGAGGCACTGCTCAAGATTGCGGTCGAGATCGGCGCCGGCTTCGTCGGATTGATCTCTCTATTCAATATCTTTGGCCGGATTGCCTGGGCGACCTCATCCGACAAGCTCGGGCGCAAGCCGACGTATTTCATCTTCTTCGTGCTCGGCGCGGTGCTTTATGTGCTCGCCTCGTTCGCGGCCGACTGGAAGACGCTCGCCATCCTCGTCGGCGCCTTCTGCATCATCGCGTCCATGTACGGCGGCGGGTTTGCCACTATTCCCGCCTATCTCGCCGACATGTTTGGCACGCAGTTCGTGGGAGCCATCCACGGGCGGCTCCTCACCGCGTGGTCGACGGCCGGCATCGTGGGGCCGGTGATCGTCAACTACATGCACGACACGCGTGCTGCGGCGGGCATTCCACCCGATCAGATCTACAGCCCAATCTATTACACGCTGGCTGGCCTCCTGGTGATCGGTTTCGTCGCCAATCTGCTCGTGCGTCCGGTCAACCCGAAGTGGCACATGACGCAGGCGGAGATGGACGCCGAGCATGCCCTCCTGCACGAGGGCAAGGAGCCGGCGCAGTCGGGCTCGTTCGGAATCGGTAAGGGCGGGCTCGACCTGCCTGCCGCGCTGTTCTGGCTGCTGGTCGGGATCCCGCTCGCGTGGGGCATCTGGAACACGCTGCAGAAGGCGCTGGTGCTGTTCTTGTGAGCAGCTGTTAGTCGTTCGAAAGGTTTGAGCCGCTCCGCTAACCCATTCTCTTCGGGAAAGGGGGCTGAGCGACGACGGTATGCCCTGTCGCGTAGAGTGCGGGTCAGGGCAAGGCGTGACATTCCCTATGTCGTCTTCGACCGTGCTCGCACGCTTCGCGTTAGTCTAGCAAAGTCGGCGTCGGAGAGCTCGATCGCGGCGGCGGCGGTATTCTCCTCGAGGTGCTTGACGCGGCTGGTGCCCGGGATCGGCAACATGACGGGGCTCCTCTTCAGGAGCCAAGCGAGTGCTATCTGGGACGGCGTGGCGTCGTATGTCTTGGCCACCTCCTCAATCACGGGCGAGGGCCTGGCGAGACCGCCGGCACCGAGCGGGAACCAGGGGATGAAGCCGATTCCGTTTCGCTCGCAGTAGTCGAGCACGTCCTCACTCGTGCGGTCGGTGAGATTGTAGAGGTTCTGCACGGTCGTGACCCTGAAATGGCGGCTTGCGGCCTCGATTTCGGCCACCGACACCTGGCTCAATCCGACGTGGCGGATCAAACCCTCCTGCTGCATGTCTCGAATGACGGCGAATTGCTCGCCCGCGGGTACGGCCGGGTCGATGCGGTGCAGTTGCCAGAGGTCGATCGTCGCGACGCCGAGGCGGTCGAGGCTGTCAACGACGCACCGGCGCAGATAGGCGGGATCGCCCTTGGGCGTCCACTGGTTCGGACCGGCGCGCTCGAGGCCGCCCTTGGTGGCGATGACGAGCCCCGAGTAGGGATGCAGCACCTCGCGGATCAGGCGCTCGCTGACGTTGGGCCCGTAGCTGTTGGCGGTGTCGATGAAATCGATGCCGAGCTCGGGCGCCCGCTTGAGGACACGCTTCGCCTCCTCCGGATCTTCCGGCTCGCCCCAGATGCCCTTGCCGGTGATACGCATGGCACCGAAGCCCATGCGGCAGACGGGCATGTCTCCACCGATCACGAAGGTGCCGGATGGGGAGGCTGGCGTGGTGGTGCTCATAGGTCGTGTCCGACTGGAACTCAAAGCCCTAATATCAGCCCGCAGTGATGCGCTCGATCTTTGCGCCGCAGCGGCCGAGCTTCTCCTCGAGGCGCTCGAAGCCGCGGTCGAGATGGTAGACGCGATTGATCATCGTGTCGCCTTCGGCCATCAGCCCCGCGATGACGAGGGACACCGAGGCGCGGAGATCGGTCGCCATGACCGGGGCTCCGCGCAACGCTTTGACCCCCTTCACGGTTGCCGTGTCGCCGTGGAGCTGGATGTCGGCGCCCAAGCGGGCGAGCTCCTGCACGTGCATGAAGCGGTTCTCGAAGATCGTCTCGCGGATGACGCTCGTTCCGGCCGCGCGTGTCATGAGCGCCATCAGCTGGGCCTGGAGGTCGGTCGGGAAGCCGGGGAAGGGCTGGGTCTCGACGGTGACGGGCTCGAGGGCGGCGCCGTTTCTCACGATCCTGAGCCCGGTCGTGGTATCGGTGATCTCGGTGCCGGTCTTGGCGAGCACCTCGAGGGCGTTGGCGAGCAGGTCGCGCCGGGTGCCTTCGAGGACGACGTCGCCGCCGGTCGCCGCGACACACATGGCGAACGTTCCGGTCTCGATGCGGTCGGGGAGCACGGTGTGAATGGCGCCGTCGAGCCGGTCGCGTCCCTGGATGCGGAGCGTCGACGTGCCGATGCCGTCGATCAAGACACCCATCTTGACCAGGCAGTGGGCGACGTCGCCGATCTCGGGCTCGCGGGCAGCGTTCTCGATCAGCGTCTCGCCCTTGGCGAGGGCCGCAGCCAAGAGCACATTGTGAGTGGCCCCGACCGAGACCTTGGGGAAGATAATGTGGGCGCCGTGGAGCCCCTTCGGCGCGCGGGCAACGACGTAGCCGGCGTCGAGGTCGATCTCGGCGCCGAGCGCCTTCAGGCCCTGCAGGTGCAAATCGACCGGACGGGTTCCGATGGCGCAGCCGCCGGGAAGCGAGACACGTGCCTCGCGCATGCGGGCGATGAGCGGGCCCAGCACCCAGAAGCTCGCGCGCATACGCGAGACCATCTCGTAGGGTGCAGTGGTGTCGACGATGTCGCGCGCCGTGAGGTGGAAGGTCTCGCCGAGACCGTGCGGCGAGCTCTGGCGCTTGCCGTCGACGGCCAAGTCGACGCCGTGGTTCCTCAGGATGCGGACGAGGAGGTTCACGTCGGCGAGGTTCGGCACGTTCTTCAGCGTCAACCGGTCCTCGGTCAAGAGCGAGGCGATAAGGAGCGGCAGCGCGGCGTTCTTGGCTCCCGAAATAGGGATCGTGCCCTGGAGGCGCCCGCCACCCGTGATCTTGATGCGATCCATTCCCCGTCCCCCGTTACAGGCCCCGTGTGCGTGGCGCCGCGAATCAATCCATCCGTCAGTCGACGCGGCATATCCAATCGCCAATAGCGAATGGTTAACCCCACGCGTGCCGTGCCAGCGGCCGTTGCCGTTCGGCCGCTGGCGCGATGCATAGTCCCAGCCGGGTCCGATCAGCAAGCAACCCGGCCCGGCCGCGCCCAATTGGCCGCGGTACCGGGCGTCAATCCGTTGTGCGGCCCTTGGTGTCGCCGGACGCCGGCTCCTCGCTGCCGCTCGCGGTTGCGTCGGTCGCGCGGGCCCTTGCCTGGTCTTTACGCCGCAAGAGGTTCGCCCGCAGCTCGGCGGCGAGACGCTCCGCTCGTGAGGGGCTTGCCGCCTTCCTCGTCTCGTCTCGTGTCTCCTTGCTCATGGCCGGGTCGCTTTCGATCGGGCCTACTCGGCCGCCAGTCGGCGTTCGACGATGAGCGGCAGCTCGGTCACCATGCGCCGGCACAGGTGCTCGATGTCGGCCTTCAAGGGCTCGTAGCCGGACGTCGTCCTAAACGTCGTCTCGTCCACGTAGAGGCCGCGGTTGACCTCGATCTGGAGTGCGTGAATGCCCTTCAGCGGCTTGCCGTAATGCTCCGTGATGTAGCCGCCGGCGTAGGGGCGGTTGAGCTGCACGTCGTAGCGCTGCTTCTGCAGGCAGTCGCGCACGAAGCGGGTGATGCGGAGGTCGCATGAGACGCCGAAACGGTCGCCGAGCACGAAGTCGGGCCGTGGACCCGAGCTTTGCGTGGACGGCTGCGAGGGCATCGAGTGGCAGTCGATCAGGATCGCATAGCCGAACGTGCGACACGTCGCGGACAGGAGATCGGCGAGCGCGCGGTGGAACGGCACGTAGAGGAGGTTGATCCGCTCGAGCACGGCGTCGAGGCCGAGCGCGGTCGCGTAGATCTCCTCGCCGTCGGCGACGATGCGTGCGACCGTGCCGAGACCGCCAGCGACGCGGATTGATTGAGTGTTGGCGTAGTCGGGCAGCGGGTCGCCGAAGAGATGCGGGTCGAGCTCATAGGGCTCGCGGTTCACGTCGAGGTAGGCGCGCGGGAAGCGGGCGGCGATCAATGGCGCGCCGAGGCCTGCTGCACAGGCGTAGAGGTCGTCGACGTAGCAGTCTTCGCTCTTGCGCAGCGCCTGCGGATCGAGACGCGACTGTGACAGGAAATGCCGGGTGTAGAGGCGTCCCGAATGGGGGGAGCAAAAAACGATCGGTGCCGTCTGCGGGCGCGGCATGTGGATCGTGTAGGGCGGTGCCAAGTCGGCGAGGATCGAGGCGCGTTCGCGGTCAGGCATCGTGACGTCCGGTTCTGTTCCGCGGCGGGCTCGTGACATCACCGTTCTCGATTCCCCGCCGGGAGCCTCGAGTGCGTGCAGACGGACGCGCAGGCCTCACCATTGCCAGGCTTCGATCACCTCGCAGCCCTGACCGGAGTTTGCCAACGCTTGGTGCTCCTGTCCACGCCGGCTCCTTCTCTCCTCCTAAACTTTGAAGCAAGTTAGACGTGGACGCGGGCGGCGTTTTGCGCTGAGCTTCACATGGTGCGCGACGGGATGGCGGCCGAGCGATGGCCTTTCATTGTCCGTTTACCAAACTCGCGTCAGATTCGCGTGCTTGACGTTCGAGCCTTCCTCGTTCTTCCATCGTCCCGAGTGCCATGACCCTGAAGCCGTCCCGAGTACCGATGCACCGTATTCTGTTGGCAGAGGACGATGATTCCATGCGCGGCTTCCTCGAGCGAGCGCTCGACAAGGCCGGCTACGACGTTCTCGCGTTCTCCAACGGCGCGGACGCCTACGAGAGGCTCAAGCGCGAGCCGTTCACGCTGCTCCTCACCGACATCGTCATGCCGAGGATGGACGGTATCGAGCTCGCACGCCGCGCGGCCGAGATCGATCCCGATCTCAAGATCATGTTCATCACCGGTTTTGCGGCCGTGGTCCTCAACAACGAGAGTGCCGCTCCCAAGGATGCCCGTGTCCTCTCGAAGCCTTTCCATTTGAAAGACTTGGTGCGCGAGGTGGAGCGTCTTCTCGCCGCCTGAACCGGGCCGTGAAGGCGTTTTGACGCGCAGTTCGGCACGGCTTGTCACCCGGCCGCAATGCCGATATAGGGAGGCTCCCTCGCCGGTCCGCCGGCCCGGGCACCCCACGGATGGGCACTTAGCTCAGCGGTAGAGCACTTCCTTGACATGGAAGGGGTCAGAGGTTCGATCCCTCTAGTGCCCACCATCCCATCGATTTCCCGTTGCTCTCGTTTGCAGATGTCCAGGGCCTACGGCGCCGCTGCTGGTCCGGGTCAAATTGGCGTCTCGCAAGAGCCGGAATGCGTTGACAGGACCGTCCGGCCCAACTAGGTTCCGGCATCTTTTCCAAGGGGCGCCGCGGTCAAGCCGCTTGCCGAGCTCTCGAACAAGGAGCTGGGGCAAGCCGGACCGGCGTGTTGCCTCCGACCAAGACCGGGACTAGTCCGATGAAAGTCAAGAACTCGCTCAAGTCGCTTCGCTCGCGCCACCGCGACAATCGCATCGTGCGCCGCAAGGGCCGCGTCTATGTGATCAACAAGACGCAGCGCCGTTTCAAGGCCCGCCAGGGCTGAGGCCGGCCCGCCTTTCACCAACGGTTCGATTCCAGCGCGCTGGCAGGGTGTCTGCCGGCGCGTTGTGCCATGCGGGAGCCTTTGACGTGGTGTCGCGGGCTTCCTATCTTGGGGTTATGAGCCATCATCGATCCTGTTCGTCCCGCCGCACGCACGCTCACACTCTAGCTGCCGCAAATGGACGACGGCTCATACAACTTCTGGTCGCAATGACGGCGCTCGCCTCCGGTCTCGGGTATTCCCTCGCGGCCAGGGCCGAGACTGCCAATCCGCGACCCGAGCTACCCAAAGAGGCCGAGGGGCCGCCGGAGGGCTTGCCGACGCCCGATTCGTTCGTGCGGGACGCGTTGCGCCATCCCCCCGCCGATGCGGCCGCGAAGGCAGCGGTCCTGGATGGCCTCTACCAGCGGCTTGCGGCGGCACCGTCGGTCGACGCGGCAAAGCCGGTTGCTCAGGCCGTCGAGCGGGTATGGCGAGCCTCGGGCTCGCCGACGGCGGACCTGCTCGTGGCCCGCGCCACCAGCGCCATCGAGCAGCAGCGGCTCGATCTCGCTCTGGCGCTCCTAAACTCCGTCATCGAGCTTCAGCCGGACTACGCAGAGGCGTGGAACCGGCGCGCCTACGTCTATCACCTGAGGGATGAGCCACAGCGTGCGCTGGGCGACCTTCGCCATGTGCTTGCGCTCGATCCCAAGCATTACCGTGCCCTCGAGGGACTGGGCCTTCTGACCCGCTCGCTCGGTGAGAAGAAGGCGGCTCTTGGAGCCTACAAGAAGCTGATCGAGGTCTACCCGCTCTACGAAGGCGCGGCCAAGACGGTCGAAGAGCTATCGCTCGAGGTCGAGGGTCAGGGGATCTGAGGGTGACGAGTGGGCACGTCGGCCATAAGGCGTGCCGACAGGCTCCCAGAACCGGCAACTCGCGCTGCCGGCCCGCGCGCCGTCAATACCGGCGGCCCGATGGCCGCGCGCTCTTCTTGATGCCGCCGACGATGATCTCGTCGGGATCGTGGCCGTCGGGGAGGCCGTGCTCGTCGACGAACGCGAGGCGGATCATGTTGGTGGCGCCGGGTGAGCCCAAGGGCACGCCGCAGGTGATGACGACGCCGTCGCCCGCTTTCACGTGGCCCTCGTCGAAGGCGATGCGGCAGGCTTTGCGCACCATGTCCGATAGATCCTCGGGGTCGCTCGTCAGCACCGACTGGATGCCCCACACGAGTGCGAGACGCTGGGCCGTGCGCGCCACCGGCGTCAGCCCGATGACTGGCAGCTTCGGCCGCTCGCGGGCGACGCGAAGCGCGGTCGAGCCGGTCGCCGTGTAGCAGAGGATGGAGCTCACCTTGACCGTGCTGGCGATGGCGTAGGCGGCGGCAGAGATGGCGTCGGCGCCGGTCGGCTGCGGCTGGAACTCTGTCGTGTGCAGCAGCGTCTCGTAGGCGGGGTCGGCCTCAACCTCCGCGGCGATGCGGTCCATCATCTGGATGGCCTCGACCGGATACTGACCGACGGCGCTTTCGGCCGACAGCATAACGGCGTCGGCGCCGTCGAATACGGCGGTGGCGACGTCAGACACCTCGGCTCGGGTCGGCATCGGTGAGGCGATCATGCTCTCGAGCATCTGGGTCGCGACTACGATCGGCTTGCCGGCGGAACGCGCCTTCCTCGTGATGCGCTTCTGCAGGCCCGGGACGCGTTCAACCGGCATCTCGACGCCGAGGTCGCCGCGCGCAACCATGACGCCGTCCGCGGCAGCGATGATGGCGTCGATGTCCTCGATTGCCGAAGGCTTCTCGATCTTGGCGAGGACGGCAGCGCGGCCCTCGATCAGCTTCTTGCGAGAGGTCGTCGCGGTCCTTTGCGGTCAGCGGGCCGATCGGCAGAATGGTGTCGGGCAGGCTGATGCCCTTGCGGCTCGCGAGCGCGCCGCCGGTCACGACCTCTGCCTTGATGCGGCTCGCCGAGACATCCGTCACGCGCATGCGGATCTTGCCGTCGTCGAGCAACAGTAGGTGCCCAGGCTTGATGGCGGCAAAGATCTGGGCGTGGGGCAGGAATACGCGGCTGGCGGAGCCTGGGGTCTCGGTGCGGTCGAGATCGAAGGTCTCGCCGTCGTTGACGAATACGCGTCCGCCGTGGAAATCGCCCAGGCGAAACTTGGGGCCCTGCAGGTCGGCGAGGATGCCGACCGGGTGGCGGTGCTTGGAGCTGACCATGCGCACGGCGGCCACGAGCTCGCGCGCCGTCTCGTGACTCGAGTGGCTCATGTTGACGCGGAAGACGTCGGCACCGGCAAGGAAGAGGCGCTCGACCATCTCGGGAGCGCCTGACGCGGGTCCAAGCGTGGCAAGCAGCTTGACCCGTCTCAATCGTCTCATTTTCCTTTGCTACCCCCGGCCTCGGGATCGGTGAGGCGGACCGTCCAGTCCTGCGCTTCCCCCGTATCCACCTCGAAAAAACCCGTGCGCTTATAGCCGCGTTTGACGCAATCCTGAACACCTTTGATGGCGAACGATTTGTCGGCCGTACACATGAAGTTCGAGCCGGCCCATTCGCCGCCGCGGTCGTAGTCGATGGCGTTCACGTACACGAAGCGGCTCGGCACCGCACCTTTCAAGAGTGTCTCACAGGTCTGGGCGGCGATGTTCCACCATCCCTCCGTCGTCCAACCCTGTGGGTCCTGGTAGCCGACCGAGACGCCGATGCGGCTCGAGGTCGTGTTGCAGAGCTTGAGGTCAGCGCGGGCCGGCGTGGTTGCGGCGAAAGCCACGACGAGCGCGGCGATCATCCGCGCGGCCGATGCCCGGAGGGCCGGCCGCCCAGCATGTGAGGTGTGTGGGATCCGCTGCATTCGCGTCACGATGGTCGGGATTGATTCGGGAAGCGTGCCAGAGGGAGCCCGGCGCGTCTACACAGGGCCTTTTCGGCGACGAAAGCGGCCGGAATCGGGATGAGCCCGCGATCAAGCGCCGGATCGCGCGAGAGCCGGCACAGTGACGATGTGCGACCATCGACCGCAAGCGGCCAGCCGGGGTCTGGGCCGGCGCAACGCTTTTTAGGCGTGGCCGAAATACCTCTGGATGAAGAGGCAGCGTGCCTTGAAAGCGGCGCGGCCGGACGGCTAGCGTCGTGGTGTTCGTGCTCGGGCCGAGGCCCAGGGCACCAGGCAATCTTCTCACGTTCAAGGGGTGTCCCATGTCCACGCTGGCAGGCTCGGCGCAAAAGCAGTTGAAGCAGATCGTCGAGCAGATCGAGCGCCTCGAGGAAGAGAAGAAGGCGCTTTCTGCCGACATCCGCGACAAGTACCTCGAGGCCAAGGGCCTTGGCTTCGATGTCAAGGTTCTGCGTCAGGTCGTGCGGCTGCGGAAGAAGAGCCATGTCGAGCGGCAGGAGGAGCAGACGGTGCTCGAGGTCTACCTGCATGCGCTCGGAATGCTCGACGAGATGAAGGCGGTCGAGTCCGAGGTGGAGCGGATGATCGCGGCCGAGTAGAGCGCCGGTCACTGCCTGAAAGCCGAGCTGTGCGGCGCTCCGCTCGTTTCGCAACGCTGGGTCACGTGGCGTGCTGCCCGGCGTGCCTCCGGGCCCGCGGCTCATGATGGTCGACCTCGAGAGCTTTCATGATCAGCGTTTCGATCCTGTACCCGAAGACCGAGGCATCTCGGTTCGACGTCGCGTATTACGTCGAGACGCACATGCCGCTCGCGATCTCGCTGCTGGGAGCGCATCCGGGGTTCAAGGGCGTTTCGGTCGAGCGGGGCCTCGGTGGCACGACGCGTGGTACGGCGCCCACTTACGCTGCCATTTGCCGTTTTCAGTTCAACTCGATCGAGGATTTTCTGGCTGCGTTCACGCCGCACGCAGCCGTGCTGCAAGGCGACATCCCGAGATTCACGGATGTCGAGCCGGTCATCCAATTCAATGACGTGCTGATCTCGCGATAGCTCGCAACGCGGACACTCGCCGCTCGGCGAAAGCGATATGCCCCCTGGATCGATCGGCGTTCGACCCAGGAGGCTTTGCTGCGGACCCGAACCTTTCGGCCCGTGCCGCGGCAACTTTTTGACCAGCGCGATCCCGAGATTGTCGATCGCCTGCCGTCGAGCGAAGCGGCGCTATTTGCTTCGCTCAACATCACGAGAACACTACTAGACTGTGAGAGATATAAGGGCTAATCGTATTTTATCATCAAAATGATCAGGTATTGTTATGAGTAACGTGACGCTCAAGCAGCTGCGCTACTTTTCTGCGCTGGCCCGGGAGTTACACTTCGGCCGCGCGGCGGACACCTGTGCCGTCACGCAGCCGGCGCTCTCGATGCAGATCAACGAGCTCGAGCAGACGCTCGGCCTCACGCTCGTCGAGCGGACGCGGAGCGGCGTGCAGCTGACGCAGAAGGGCGCCGAGCTGGCGGAACGTGCCAACCGCATCCTCGGTGAGGTGCGCGACTTCGTGGCCTACGCCCAGCATTCGAGCCATCTGTTGACCGGAAGTCTGCGCCTCGGCGTCATCCCGACCATCGCGCCCTATGTGCTGCCGCCGCTCCTGCCGCTTGTGCGCGAGGCCTATCCCGAGCTCGAGCTCAGAGTGCGCGAGACGCAGACACAGCAGCTCGTCGACGAGTTGCTCGACGGAAAGCTCGACGTGCTGCTTCTGGCGCTGCCCATCAAGCATCCCGACATCGACAGCCTCGACCTGATCGAGGACCGCTTCGTGCTGGCGATGCCCAAGGCGCGCAGGCTGTCGGGCAGGGTGCATGCCACGCCGGAGATGATCGAGCACGAGCGCCTTCTTCTGCTCGAGGAGGGACATTGCCTGCGCGACCAGGCGCTCGCCTACTGCAGCCTGCAGCAGGTGCAAGGGCTCGATACATTCGGTGCGACCAGCCTGTCGACGATCGTCGAGCTCGTGGGAGCGGGCTTCGGCATCACGCTTCTGCCCGAGATCAGCCTCGGTCTCGAAAGCCGCGGGCGCGAGCTGACGCTTTTGCGCTTCGAGCCGCCGGAGCCGGCACGTCGCATCGGACTCGTTTGGCGTGCGACCTCGCCGCGGAAAGCCGACTTTGCCGAGCTCGGCAGGCTCGTCAAACGAGCGGCATCCGAAGGGCCGCTCGCCTTCGCGCGCTCGGTCGGCAGCGTCGAGAAGCCGGTCAGCGCAAAGACGTCTTGACCAGACGGTTGTTGACGGCGGCGGCCACGCCCGTGGGCTGGCCCGCGCGTGCGGCGTTGATCTCGGCGAGGTCGACGGCCTGGCCACGGAACTCCTTCGACCACATCAGCTCGGCCGTCTGGCGACCCGGGCGGAAGCGCATGGGCGTGATCCTGCCCTCGTCGTCCAGCATCTCGAAGGTCTTGCCCATATCGGGATGGACGACGAGACCTGCGAGCGCCGGATCGTCGGCGGATGCCGAGGCCGTCAGGAGCGGGGCCAGCGGGAACGGACGGTAGACGAGCTCCTCGGGATGATCGTCGTCGAACTCGGTGGCAGCGGCCCACGACTGAGGCTCGCGATAGGCGACCGGCTGCGGGACCGGTACCGGAGTTACGCCGGAGCTCGGCTTGGCAAGTACAGGTGCGGCACCGAGGCTCGCGACGACAGCCGGGACAGCCGGCCGCTCAGGGCGAACGGCAGGTGCGGGGGCCTTGACGAGCTGGGGCACGGCGTCGGCGGTTGCTGTGGGTGCCGGCGGTCCGGCGGAGGAGGCCGGCCGCGCGGGCGTGGGCGGCTCGGCAGCATCAGCGACCAGCGCGGTAAGCCGGCCGCGGTCTGCTTCCGATGGCCCACGCGTGAAGCGGGTGGGGCGTTCGACGAGCCTCGGCGCGGCAACGAGCTGCGGCTCAGGCTCGGACGACGTCTCGCTCTTCCATTCGGCGGGCGACGCGAGCGCGAGCTTGGTATCGGGGGTCCTGGCCGTGGCAGGCTCGGGCGCAGGCACCCTGAGGTCCGGCTCCCCTGTGGGCTTTGCAGCGGCGGCGACGGCAGGCTCCGGTGAGGGCATCTTGCTGCGGGCGTCGGCGACCAGGACGCCGGCATCAGGCTTCTCGCGCTGCTCGAAGAAGAGCGCAACTTGGCGTGCCGTCTCGGGAGAGCGGCTCTTGGCTCGCGTCACGTCCGACTTGGTGATCGAGCCGCCGTCCGAAGGGTGGTGCTGCGTATGCCCGGACGGGAAGAGGAGGGCGAGCTCGTCGCGCGGCATGTTGGGCCAGTGGCGGACACGTGCGGTGTCGACGTGGACGAAGGGAATCGCGGACGTGGGATAATAGCCGACGCCGCCGCGCTCGCGGATCATGGCCGAGTAGCGGAGCATCTTGGCAGGCACGTCGGGGAAAGCGATGTCGATCGCCTTGCCAGTGATGTGCTGGCTGTTCGACGCCTGGCCGCCGACCGTGCGCCGCAACATCTCGTTGGTGCCGCGCGAGCGGTGGCCGCAGATGACGTGGACAGGCTCCTTGGAGCCGAGCTCACGGTGCATCTCCCAAATGATGTCGATCGTGTTGGGATCGATCTCGATCTCCTTGTTCAGGCGCCAGTCGCGCATGAGGTGATCGATCTCTTTCATCGCTGCCGGAATGAACTTGCCGTCGCGCTTGTAGGTGACGGTCAAGGTCTCCTTGGTATGGATATGGTAGAAAGAAATGGTGCGCTCGTCGGAGGCCGCGACCGCGCGCGCGCCGAGCGCGGCGGCCACGAGGCTCGTCAGAATGATGGTCGTGCGCCTTGCCGCCAATTCGCCGTCCTCGGTTCGATCGCCTGCGATCGCTTCTCGTCGAGCACCACGTGATTCCGAGCCGGTCCGCATCGCGGGCGATCACAGAATGTATAGAATGGGTTAACTACCCCCCGAACCCTTAACGCTTGGTAAGCTCCGAATGCGGGCAGAGCTGGGCTCAAAGGGGGCGAGACGGGGGCGGGGCCGCCGAGCACAGGGCAGCGAGACAGCCGCGACCGATCGCCATGGTGCCGCGGATCGGCGGCGCAGGGAGACGGATCGCATGATCGGCGAGCACGGTCAGATCATGGCGACAAGGAACCTATCGGCGCACGAACGCCCGTTCGGCGACGTCGCGACCGCGGTGG
This sequence comes from Alphaproteobacteria bacterium, assembly GCA_019137195.1. GTDB lineage: Bacteria > Pseudomonadota > Alphaproteobacteria > Rhizobiales > Hyphomicrobiaceae > CBDCUQ01. The sequence continues at coordinate 64,064 of JAGVSR010000068.1, read as the reverse complement.
TTGCTCGCCAGGGCATCACGGCCGCCCGTGCCGGACATCGCCGGCGCGCTTTCCGCGCCCGCGCTCACTCCCGCCTGAGGTCGCAGCTTCTTAGACCTTCCCGGCCGCCTTCTTCTTTGCTGCCGGCTTCTTCGCGGGCACGTCGTCGTCGTTGGCTGGGGCCTTGGCGGATTTCGCGCTCTTCACGGCCTTCGTGGGCTTGTCGGTCGCCTCGGCCTTTTTCGCGGCAGCCTTCTTGAATGGCTTCTTGCCGCCGCCCTTGGCGATGCGCTCGGCAAGGAGGGCGATGGCCTCGTCAACCGTCAGGTCCTCGGGCTTCTTGCCCTTGGGCACCGTGGCGTTGACCTTGTTGTGGCTGACGTAGGCGCCGTACTTGCCGTCCAAGACTTCGATCTTACCGCCCTCGGTTGGGTGCTCGCCCAGATCCTTCAAGATCTTCTTCTGAGCGGCGCCGCGGCCGAAGCGTCCCTTGCCGCCGCCGGCGCGCTTCTCGGCGAGCAACGTGACGGCGCGGTTCAAGCCGATGGTCAGCACCTCCTCGACGTCGGCGACGTTCGCGTAGGTGCCGTCGTGCAGGATGTAGGGGCCGAAGCGTCCGAGGTTGGCAATGATCGGAGTCTTGGTCTCGGGGTGGATGCCGACCTCGCGCGGCAGCGCGAGCAGCTGGAGGGCCTTCTCGAGATCAATGGTCGCCGCGTCGATGCCTTTGGGGATCGAGCTCCTCTTCGGCTTGTCGTCCTTCGACGCCGCCTCGCCGAGCTGGAGATAGGGTCCGAAGCGGCCAGTCTTCACCAGCACCGGCAGCCCTGTGTCGGGATCGAAGCCGAGCTCGCGTTCGCCGGCAGCCGCGTCACCTGCGGCAGAGGCCGAGAGCTGGCGCGTGTAGTTGCACTCCGGATAGTTCCCGCACCCGATGAAGGCGCCGAACTTGCCCGAGATCTTGAGCGAGAGCCGCCCCGTGCCGCACTTGGGGCAGGCGCGCGGATCGGACCCGTCGCCCTTGTCGGGAAACACGTGCGGGCCCAGCATCTCGTTCAAGGCTTCGAGCACGTCGCCGACACGGAGGTCCTTGATCTCGGCGATGGCCGCCGTGAAGTCGCGCCAGAAATCGCGCAACACGTCCTTCCACGCGAGCTCGTTGTTGGAGATGAGGTCGAGCTTCTCCTCGAGACCGGCCGTGAAGTCGTATTCCACGTAGTGCATGAAGAAGCTTTCGAGGAAGGCGATGACGAGCCGTCCCTTGTCCTCGGGAATGAGGCGCTTCTTCTCGATCCGGACGTACTCGCGCTCGACGAGCGTCGCCATTGTGGACGCATAAGTGGAGGGCCGGCCGATGCCGAGCTCCTCCATGCGCTTGACGAGGGTGGCCTCGGAGTAGCGCGGCGGCGGCTGGGTGAAGTGCTGGTCGGCCGCGATCTCCTTGTCTTTCAAGTGATCGCCTTGGCTAAGCGGGGGCAATCGGCGCAGGCTCTCGTCGTCGCCCTCGGTATCGTCCTTGCCCTTCTCGATATAGCGGAAGCGGTCGTCGCGGCCTTCCTCGTAGAGCTTGAGGAAGCCATCGAACTGCACGACGGAACCCGTGGCACGCAGCCCGTATGGCTTGCCGTCGCGGCCCTGGACGTTGATCTCGGCCGTCGTCTGCTCGATGTCGGCGGAGGCCATCTGGCTGGCGATGGTGCGCTTCCAGATCAGCTCGTAGAGGGCGAACTGGTCCTTTTCGAGGTGCTTTCTCACCATGTCGGGCGTGCGGCCAGGATCGGTCGGGCGGATGGCCTCGTGCGCCTCCTGCGCGTTCTTGGCCTTGGTCTTGTACTCGCGGATGAAGGGCGCGACGTAGCGGGGCGAGAACTCGCGGGCGATGACGCCGCGGATGGCGGCGACCGCTTCGGGCACGATCGTCACGCCGTCGGTACGCATGTAGGTGATGAGGCCCGTTGTCTCGCCACCGATGTCGACGCCCTCGTAAAGGCGCTGGGCGATGTTCATCGTCTGCTTGGCCGAGAAGCCGAGCTTGCGCGAGGCGTCCATCTGCAGCGAGGAGGTCATGAACGGTGGATAGGGGTTGCGCTTCACCGCCTTCTTGTCGACCGAGACGACCTTGAATTGGCCTTTCTCGATGGCGGCCTTGATCGCCAGCGCCGAGGCCTCGTCCTTGATGTCGAGCTTTTTCAGCGTCGTGCCGGCGATGGAGACGAGGCGAGCTTTTACGTCCTCGTGGTTCGCCGTCTCGAGGAGAGCCTCGATGGTCCAATACTCGTCGGTCCTGAAGCGCTCGATCTCGGCCTCGCGGTCGCAGACGAGGCGCAGCGCTACCGACTGCACGCGTCCGGCCGAGCGGGCGCCGGGCAGCTTTCGCCACAAGACGGGCGAGAGGGTGAAGCCGACCAGGTAATCGAGGGCGCGCCGCGCGAGGTAGGCCTCGACGAGGGGCTGGTCGATCTCTCGCGGCGCGGCGAGTGCAGCCTGGATGGCCTGCTTGGTGACGGCGTTGAAGGCCACGCGCTCGATCCGGGTGTCTTTCCGGAGCGCCTTCTTCTGGGTGAGGATGTCGAGCAAGTGCCAGGAGATGGCCTCGCCCTCGCGATCGGGGTCGGTGGCCAGAATGACCTTGTCGGCCTTCTTTACGGCCTCCGCGATCTCGCGCACCGTCTTTTGTGACCCGGGGTCGACCTCCCAGTGCATGCGGAAATCCGCATCGGGCTCCACCGAGCCGTCCTTCGAGGGCAGGTCGCGGACGTGGCCGAACGAGGCGATCACTTTATAGCTGGAGCCGAGGTATTTGTTGATCGTCTTGGCCTTGGCGGCACTTTCGACAATGACGACGTTCATGAGCGCGGTGGTCCTCGGGAGGTCTCGGAGGGTCGGCGTGCAAAAACTTGCGCCCACAACTCGGAATTGTGGGCGATTGGGGTGCGGGCCGGGAACATGGGTGATGACGGGCCCGGTGTCAAACGTGCTTAATGGGCCGGACGCCTCTGGACGGGCCCGTCCGAGCGCGCCGGGGCTAGTCGCGGGACGCGTCCAGCTCGACTAAAACAGTATGTGGTTCAGACTGTTAGATCCGACCGATGCTCGGGGCGGGCGGGTTGGGAGAGTCTTATCGGCGCAGGTGCGGCGCAGGAGGCGCCACTCCCCGCCGTGCCGGCACAGGGCCGGCCTACTTCGATCCTGTGAGAGACTTGAGCTCGTTGGCTTTGGCGGCTGCCGTGTCGAACTTGCCGGCGTCGCAGGCGGCTTCGACCTCCCTGGCGAGCTGCTGGACCTTGGCCTCGACGGCCTCGGGGACGTCGCGTGCGGACTCGAGCAGAGCGCCAGACATGTCGAAACAGGCGTCGGAGTCCTTGGGCACTCCCTGGGCTGCGGCGAGAGCAGGAGCAAGGGACAGGAGAGCGAGCGCAAGCATCGGGGGCTTCATCGGGTCATCCTCTTTAGAGATTCACGAGCACGGACCGGGTCCTCGCTTCGATAGCTCCTAATATGGCGTCTCCCGGCGTTTCATTCAGTCCGGGCTAGATAGTCTCTTTTTCAGCGGAACGCGAACCGGACGCGGACATTTGCAGGAGCGGGAGTATTCCGGCGAGCGCGGTGGTGAAGTCTGCGTAATGGTCGATGACGGCGTCAGGCGCAAGCTCGCGAACCGGCGTCTCGGAGTAGCCGAAGCTGCAGCCGATGACCGGAATGCCTGCGGCGCGCGCCGCGCCGATGTCGACGCCGCTGTCGCCAACCATGACGGCCCGGCAGGCGTCACCACCGGCCATGCGGATCGCGCCCAGGACGTGGTCCGGATGAGGTTTCGAGACAGCAAAGGTATCGCGTCCGGCGATGGCGTCGAACAGACTGGCGAGACCGAGCGCCTCGATCAGCGCGTGGGACAGGCTCTCGCGCTTGTTGGTGCAGATGGCGATGCGTGCGCCCGCCAGCCGTGCCGCGGAGATGCTTTCGACGGCACCCTCGAAGGGTCGGCTCTGGTGAGCGATATTGCCTTCGTACCAGGCGAGGAAGGTGTCCAGAAGCCGATCGACCTCGGCCTCGGACTGCGGCGCCTCGAGCACCGCGAGCGCCTCGACGATCATGCGCCGGGCGCCGAAGCTGATCCAGGGGCGCACGAGGCGTCCGTCCACGGCAGGAAGTCCGATCGAGGCCAGTGCGTGGTTGGTCGCACCGACGAGGTCGGGCGCCGTGTCGACGAGCGTGCCGTCGAGGTCGAAGACGATGGTCAAGCCGTTCATGAAGCTCACATAGGGCGCGTCTGGGCCCGGGACCAGTGTCGTCAGGCGCGCACCGCCGCGGTGCCGGTGCTTGAAACGCCGCGGCGAGGCGGCTAAGGACTGTGATCACAAATCCGACGGCCGCATTGCCTTGCCCCGGCGGCTCATAGGCGTGTACCACCGTCACCACCGCTAGACCGGACTCCTGCTCCATGACCAGCACTCTGCCCTCTCTCGCAAAATCGCTCGCCTACATCGACGGGGCATGGGTCGGCACTCCGGCGTTTCCCGTGATCGACAAGGCGACCGGAGAGGAGTTGGCGCGCGTCCCGGATTGCAGTGCGGCCGACACCAGGGCTGCCATCGAGGCGGCGCACCGGGCCATGGCTCCCTGGGCGAAGCGGCCGGCCAAGGAGCGCTCGCAAATCCTAAGGCGGTGGTTCGAGCTCATCGTCGAGAACGCCGACGATCTCGCCATGGTCCTCACCCGTGAGCAGGGAAAGCCACTCGCAGAGGCGAAAGGCGAGATCATCTACGGCGCCAGCTTCGTCGAGTTCTTCGCCGAGGAGGCGAAGCGCATCTACGGCGAGGTCATTCCGTCGCCGAAGCCCGACGCGCGCATCGTCGTCGTCAAGCAGCCGATCGGTGTCGTCGCCGCGATCACTCCATGGAACTTCCCGTGCGCCATGATCACGCGCAAGGTGACGCCCGCCCTTGCTGCCGGTTGCGCCGCGGTCGTCAAGCCGGCCGAGGACACGCCGTTGACGGCACTCGCACTCGCCGCGCTCGCCGAGAAGGCCGGGGTGCCGAAGGGCGTGTTCAACGTCGTCACCACCAAGAGCCCGGCGTCCGTCGGGAAGGAGCTGACCACCAATCCGCTCGTGCGCATGGTGACGTTCACGGGCTCGACGGAGGTCGGCAAGATCCTCCTGACGCAGGCCGCCACGACGGTGAAGCGATGCGGCATGGAGCTCGGCGGCAACGCACCCTTCATCGTGTTCGACGATGCCGATCTCGACAAGGCGATCGCGGGCGCCATGGCGTCGAAGTACAGGAACGCGGGGCAGACCTGCGTGTGCGCCAATCGCATCTACGTGCAGGCGGGCGTCTACGAGCGCTTCGCCGAGAAGCTCGCGACCGAGGTCGCCAAGCTCAAGGTGGGGCGCGGCACGGAGGCCGGCGTCACGCAGGGACCGCTCATCAACGAAGACGCAGTCAGGAAGGTCGAGAGCCATATCGCCGACGCGGTCAAGAAGGGCGCCAAGGTCGTGACCGGCGGTAAACGCCACGCGCTGGGCCGCACATTCTTCGAGCCGACGATCCTGACCGGCGTCACGAGCGATATGCTGGTCGCCTCCGAGGAGACATTCGGCCCCGTGGCGCCGCTCTTCCGCTTCGAGACCGAGGACGAGGTGATCGACGCCGCCAACGGCACGCCGTTCGGTCTCGCGTGCTATTTCTACTCGCGCGACATCGGCCGCGTGTGGCGGGTGGCGGAAGCCTTGGAGTACGGGATCGTGGGCATCAACGAGGGCATCATCTCGAACGAGGTGGCGCCCTTCGGCGGCGTCAAGGAAAGCGGCCTGGGCCGCGAAGGCTCGCACCACGGCATCGAGGAGTTCGTCGAGATCAAGTACATGATGATGGGCGGGCTATAGGACAACTCCCCCTCTCCCCGCCTGCAGGGAGAGGGAGATGGGAGAACGCATGACTGCGGACGACTACAAGCTCAACGCGGCGATGCGGGCGATGGACCTCATCGAGCCCGGCATGAAGCTCGGGCTTGGCACCGGATCGACGGCGGCGAAGCTCGTCGATCTGCTGGGCCGGAAGGTCAAGGAGGGACTCGACGTCGTCTGCGTGCCGACGTCCGAGGCGACGCGGCTGCAGGCGGAGACGCTCGGCATCAGGCTCTCGACGCTCGACGAGACGCCGTTTCTCGACCTTACCATCGACGGCGCCGACGAGCTCGACGGGGAGTTGCGCCTCATCAAGGGTGGCGGCGGCGCACTTCTGCGCGAGAAGATCGTGGCGACCGCCTCAGAGCGGATGGTCGTCATCGCCGACCACACGAAGCGGGTCGAGGTTCTGGGGCGGTTTCCACTGCCCGTGGAGGTCGTGCGGTTCGGCATGACGGCGACGCGACAGATGATCCAGGAGGTCGCAGCCGATGCCGGCTGCGCGGGAGCGATCACCCTGCGTCTCGGCAAGGACCGGCAGCCGTTCGTCACCGACAGCGGCAATTGCATCTTCGATTGCGCGTTCGGCGCCATCGCCGATCCGGAGCTGCTCGACGAGGCCTTGAAATGCGTGCCGGGCGTGGTCGAGAATGGGCTCTTCCTCGGCATCGCGGACCTTGCCATCATCGGTGGACCGGGCGGAGTCGAGGTGCTCGAGGCGAGCTACGGCGACGTGGCGACGCTCTACGGCGACGACGGCATGTAGGGTCGCGCGAGCGTGTGGCGCCCGTCGCGTACGGGCTGGAACCATTGCGAGGTGCGGGCGTGTTGCGATCGATGCGTTTCTGCGGACTGGCCGGGCTGATTCTGATCGTGCTTCACCTGGATGGCAGTGTCCGCGCCGAGACGGCCGCGACGCCCGACGCGGCACGGCTCGCTGCGGCACGGAAGCTCATGGAGGTCACCGGGGCGACGGTGGCGCTCGACCAGTCGATCCCCAGGGTGTTTCAGCTCATGCAGGCGCAGTTCGAGCGCCGGGCGCCGAAGAACAAAAAGGAGATCGGGGAGGTTCTCGTCACGCTCAATGCCAAGTACGACGCCAGGAAGGGAGAGCTCGTCGACAAGGTGGCTCAGATCTACGCCACGACGCTCACCGCCGAGGAGATCGAGGCCGTGACGAAGTTCTTTGGCGACGGTCCGGGGCAACGCTACATCAAGGCTGTGCCTGAGCTGGTGACTGGCGCGCAGGAGGCCGGGAAGGAATGGGGCCGCAAGCTCGCCGAGGACATCCGCCGCGATGCCGAGGCCGAGCTCAGGAAGCGCAAGGTTCCTCTGCAATAGACGTCAGGGCCTTTCATCCTGGCCCTCAGCCCCTGGGGAGAGGGCACCGGGCGGTGCAGGTTGCGTGACGTCTGCCGATCGAGAGGTCGAGTCCTCTCTTCCACCGGGAGTTGGGCGGGTCGAGAGGCAACTGAAGTTCGGGAAGCAGCACAGCCATGCAGCACGACTACGATCTCTTCGTCATCGGCGGCGGCTCGGGTGGCGTGCGTGCGGCACGGATCGCGGCTGGCCACGGCGCCAAAGTCGCCGTCGCCGAGCAGTATCGCTTCGGCGGCACGTGCGTCATCCGCGGTTGCGTGCCGAAGAAGCTGCTCGTCTATGCGTCGCGCTTTGGCGACGACTTCGAGGACGCGAGAGGCTTCGGGTGGAGCGTGGGCGAGACGCGCTTCGACTGGGCAGCCCTCATCTCGGCCAAGAACAAGGAGATTGCGCGCCTCGAAGGACTTTACCGCGCCGGGCTCGAGCGGGCCGGCGTCGGCATCTTCGAGGACCGGGCCGAGATCGAGGGTCCGAACGCGGTACGCCTCGTGCATGCCGGCAAGGCCGTGACGGCGCGCTACATCCTGATCGCAACCGGCGGCACACCGTTCGTTCCGGATGGCGTCTTCGGCGGCGGGGTCTCGTCGTCGGGCTCTGCGGCCGAGCTCGTGCTCACGTCGAACGAAGTTTTCGATCTGCCGAGGCTGCCGGGCTCGGTCGCCATCATGGGCGGAGGGTACATCGCAGTCGAGTTCGCGTCCCTGCTGGCCGGCCTCGGCTCGAAGGTGACGCTCGTCTATCGTGGCGACAAGATCCTGCGCGGTTTCGACGGCGATCTGAGGACCGGGCTCACCGAGTCCCTTGCCGCGCGCGGCATCGACATCCGGACGGGCGCGACGGTGACCGGGATCGATGCCGGTCCGTGGGGTGTGCGGATCGGGATCGCCGGCAGCACGGAGATCATGGCGGACAAGGTCTTGGTCGCGACCGGGCGTACGCCGGCAACGCAGGGGCTCGGCTTGGAGACGGCCGGTGTCCGGACGGGGTCCCGCGGTGAGGTCCTCGTCGATCAGCATTCGCGGACTAGCGTGCGGTCGATCTTTGCCGTCGGCGACGTGACGGATCGCGCAAACCTGACGCCGGTCGCGATTCGGCAAGGGCACGCACTCGCCGACACGCTGTTCGGCAACAAGCCCTGGACCGCGGACCTCGCGATCGTGCCGACAGCCGTGTTCTCGACGCCCGAGATCGGCACTGTCGGGCTCACGGAAGCCGAGGCGCAGGCGACAGGCCGAGGGATCGACATCTACAAGACCCGCTTCCGGCCGATGAAGAACGTGCTTGCGGGCCGCGACGAGCGCACGCTCATGAAACTCGTGGTCGATGCCGCGACCGACAAGGTCCTCGGCTGTCATATGCTGGGACCGGATGCGGCCGAGATCGTCCAGATGTCTGCAATTGCGCTGACCATGGGGGCCACGAAGGCCCAATTCGACGCCACCATGCCGCTCCATCCTTGCGCTGCCGAGGAGTTCGTCACGCTCCGCGAGAAGCAGCCGGCGGGACCTTAGATCGGCGCGGCGACGCTTGTTGCCGTCGTCGCCGCGCCGCAGTGCGTGCGAGTGGAGCGACAGGGACCGTGATCGAGCGCGGGATGGCGTCGAGCAGCCGCGCGTCTAATCTGTGCCTTTTCGGCGGCGCGGGCGTTCGGGCGCGACCTCGGGGACGGACGGCTCGGTGGGGCTGGCGGCCGGATTGCTGCCGGTCTCGCGCGGCGGCGCTGCGGGCCGAGGCGGCGGCATGGCCTCGACACCTGCGTCGGCGCGCGGCCACGACACGTCGTCGGCGCGGCCCGGGCGTGCTTGCAGGCGCTCGCCCTTGAACAGAACGCGGAAGTAGGGCGTCTGGGCCGCGGACTGCCGCGCCGCACCCGGAAGACCGGCGGTGGCCGACGGCGTCACCGAGCTCATAATGGTCAGTCCGCCCGCGAGCTCGTCGATGAGGGTCGCTCCGACCTGAGAGGCGCGGTCGGCGCTCTCGCGACGTGTCACGAGCGCGATCACGGAGGCGGGAATGGCGGGGCGCAGGACGTCGAGCGTCACCTGCTCCTCGCGGCCGCCGGTGATCGTTTTCAGGCTGATCTTGCCGTTATCGGCCTTCTGGTCGCCGTCGGCCGGCTGAGGCGCGGGTCCTGCCATCGCGGTCATGCCCGGCGGTGCCTGCACCTCGACGCCGTCACGCGGCACGGGCTTTGGCTCGGCCGCGAGCCTGGCTTTGTCCGGATTGATCCGCGACTGCTCCTCCTCGGCTCCAGCGAGCGGCAGAGAACGATTGGCCTTCGCCTGGTTGATGTCGCGCTTCAGCTCGCGCTCGACGAAGTGGGCGAGCTTGGCGTTGCCAGCGGCCGTGAAGTAGGAGCCGTCGTTGGAGCGCAATCGCACGATCTTGCCGTTGAGGTCAGGACCCCAGGCGTCGAAGCTGCCGGTCTCGTCGGCGAAGCCGGCGAAGATGTCGATGTACTTCATGCCGTTGAGGTAGATGCGCTCGCGCAGCACCTCGTTCATCATCTGCGCCTCGGCGCTGGGGTCGGGTCGGCTCAAGTTCGGCTGTCCGACCCAGTAGACGGCCACGTTGCGCCGCTTCAGAAGCTTGAGGAGCCGGTCGGCGCGGTCGGCATAGTCGCGGCGCCATTCGGGCGTTCCGACGGCAAAGCGCTTGCCGTCCGGCGCGCGCGAGGCGATGCGGTCGGCAAGGCCCAGCATCACAATTGCAGCGTTGACCGGCTCGCGCTTCAAGTCCTCCTCGAGGGCAGCGAGCTTTTCGGCATGGTCGGGACGCATGAGGCCGTTGAGCCCCCACGGTTTCGGTCGGATCTGCACGCGCGTGTCGCCGTCGAACGCCTCCGCCATGCCGCTTCGGAGGCCGTCGGCCCAGTCGTCACCGATCACGAGCAGGCCGTAGACGTCGCCCTGCGGGAACGGATTGAGGAAGCTGCCGCCGAAGCTGTCGTCCTCGGCGCGCGCTGAGACAGCGGCGGCCGCGAGGGCAATCGCGAAGATCACGAAGCGGATCAGTCGAAGGCGCATGAGCGGGCCCGAGCGAGGTGGCGGTGAGGCTTCATACATCGACATACATCGGCCGCCTATTGCCCCGCCACACTCTTCATGTGGGCGAGCACGGCTTCCGAAGGCCAGCAGTCGACCTGGAGGCCGTTGGCAACCTGATATTTGCCGATGTTCATGCGCGTGTTGGAGCCGATCTTGCCGTCGATCTTGTCGACGTCGTAGCCGAGAGCCTGGAGCCGTCGCTGGATGCCTTCGACGACGGTCGTCTTCTGCGGCACGGCACCGGCCCAGGGCGTGACGAAGGTGCCGCCGCCGGCAATGCGGTCGGCGACGTGGCCCACGAACACTGCATATAGATCCGAGGTATTGTACTTGCGGATGACCTTGAAGTTCTCGAACACGAGGAACGAGGGACCGTGTCCGCCGGCCGGGCTCATCAGGTAAGCGGTGCGGGCGAGCTCGGGTTGCGTCCAAGCCTTGCCGGTCGCCTTCACGAACCCGAGCTTCGACCACTCGGCGAGCGGACGCTCCTGCAGCGGTCCTTCCATGGCACAGCTGGCGGCGGGCGGGATCCTCACCTCGAAGCCCCACGGCTCACCCTTGACCCAGCCTTTGCCGGCGAGCTGGGCGGCGGTCGAGCCCAAGGCGTCGGGGACGGAACTGAAGATGTCGATCCTGCCGTCGCCGTCGATGTCGCGGGCGTAGGGCTTGTACTCGGTCGGCATGAACTGAGTGAGACCGACGGCGCCGGCCCACGACGACTTCATCCTGGCGCGCGGCACGCCCATTTCCAGCATGCCGAGGGCGGCCAGCAGCTCGGCGCGGAACTGGTCCTTGCGAAGACCGAGGTAGGCCTGGGTGGCGAGCACGCGGATGGCGTCGTGGGGAAGCGCGTAGGTGCCGAGTGCGGTCTCGCGGGCCCAGAACGCGAGCAGCGAATAGCGGTCGACCCCGATTTCGCGTTCGATGCGGTCGAAGGACTTGGCGTGCTTGGCGAGATAGGGCCTTGCCTGATCGGCGAGGCGGGCCATGGTCGCCTCGTTGAGATACTCGGAGGGCGGGCGCGTGAACTCGGCCTGGCCCTTGGAGCCGGTTTTGTCGCGGCCCGGCAGGTCGAGGTTCGGCAGAGAGAGGTCGGGCTCCAAGCCCGCGAAGGCGGCGTCGAACGTCTTCCGCGAGACGCCAGCGGCCTCCGCCTCGGGCCACAGGGCCTCGAGGAACGTGCGGAAGGCCGCGTCGGCGGCGCGGGATGGAGCGGCCGCGGCCAGGACAGCGAGGGTGCAGCTCACGGCCAGCATCGCGAGCCGGCGGGCGTCGCGGCAGAGGGTGGATATTGGATGGCTCGGCACGCAGTCCCCGCGGATGGTTGACGCCATGAGCCGCAACATGCGACTCGTCCGCCAGCATTAGGTTATTCGGGGCTTTTTTGCGACTTTTTGCGCGGCTGCGTGCCACTCCACAGGCCGGCGTGATCGCGCGGTCGACATGAGCCGATGATGCGGCCGCCCGTCTTCCCTGCCGGGGGAGTAGCCTGAGCGCGCCCTCGGCGTGTCCGGCGCGCGGCTCTCGCTCCCCACGACGGGCCGTGGGTTGGTCCAGGTTGAACGGCGGAGCGGACCGGTGCCGTCTGGCCCGATCCGTCGTGTCACCCGGCCGGGCTTTGTGACGGTTCGCGAGGGCATGGCCGCCGCTCGGCGAGGCAGCGGCTCCGATGTGCTCTGCGCCTGAGGGACGGTGGGTGAGCCAACGCCTACTCCGTGCCGGTACTCGGCACCCGGGAAGACGCTGCTTCAGGTACATGGCCATGCGCAGCCGGTCGATCCCGACAGAGTGCGGCGGCGCTGACGGCGTCGAATTTGGTGCGTTCCATTCTGGCGCTCGCGAGCTGACGAGCCGCGTCAATGCGCTTCGGATCAGGGAGGTGCCAGAGCAGGTCCAGTCGGGCCGGGGTGTACAACGATACCAGCCGTTCGAGCGCCGAACGCGCACAGCAGTCGTGATGGGTTCCTGGTCCGACTGCCATGCTGCCTCGCATCGGATTTTCGAGACGCGCCTTTTCAGACCTTCTCTGCCGAGCAGTCTCGACCGGAAAGATCGTCCGCCACCTCGCTGGTTCAGTCGACAGTCGGATGCGCAGCTTTACGACCGTTGCAACCTGATCGCGAACGAAGGTCATCGCCCCTACGTAGTTCGAGCCGGAAGACGGCGTGCGAACGGACAGCCGCTTGCGCCGTCGTGAGCGCGTTCATGCACGTCCATGGCAGGCACGAGGAGCGCGGGTCCCTGACGTCAACCACGCCCCCACAGCCGAGAAAACAGACTTGTGAAGATGCTTTCCGATTCGATCTTGTTCCCGTCGTTCGCTGCCTTGTACGAGTCGGCCTCGATGGGCGGCAACCCGCCTTCGCCGAGTGGCCAGTAGATCGAGTAGCCATAGCCCTCGTGGAAGACTTGCGAGACGTCGATCATGCGCTGCTTCTGCCACGAGTCTTTGACGTTGCTGTCACCGGAACCCATGAGGTTGCTCGCCAGGATGCCGTCGTGCTGAAGCCATCCGGCGTCATCCTTGTCGTAGAAGCACTTCGCGAGCTGATCTTCGAACGTGACATCGTCACTCTCGCTACTGTCCTTGCAGGGCCGCGCCCAGTGTCCGCTGCTCCTGGCTTTTGCAACGAAGCCGTCGATGGCAGCCCCGAGGGCAGAAAAGCGCTCGGTCTGACTGCGGGTCAGTCCGGCGCCCGTCATCGGATCATGCCGCATCGCGCAATCCGAGTATGGCCGCCCGAACCGGAAACAGTCAGGAACATCGAAGGGGATCTCGTTGGTTAGAGCCCGCTGGTCGGTCTCGTCACCGATGGCACTTTTGTTGGCGAGTATGAATGTCGGAAGCCTCTCGCCGGTCTCGGGATTGAACCTGATGGCGCTTGCGAGGGCCAAGCACAGACTATGGAGCGTGAAGCCGCGATTGACGAATCGCTTCAGAAACTCGTCCGAGAGGGTGATGTTGTACAATCCGTCCGGTGCCGGCCGTGTCTCCGTCTCGGGCTTCTTGTAGCACCGGTTGGGTAGAGCCGAGACCTGCTGGTCCGGGTTGCCGATTTCCGTCACAAGGATGCCGGTGCGCCTGAGGAGCGCCTTGTCGTAGAACACAGCCGGAAACTCGAGAGTAGGCGCCCGCTCGCTCGGAGGTGGTTCGTCCGCTAGAGCGCCAGTCTCGACGCCATCGCCGTCGTCATCGATCAGCGGACCGTGTTCTGCAACGTCGTCTTGGCGCGTTTCCGGAGCAGGCGTCTGCTGGTGCCGCTTCGCTTGGGACTTGGAATTGGTCGACCTGCCGATGGCGACTTTCGCGTCCGACTTGCCGCGTGACGTCTTCTTCGCCAACTCGTCCTTTCTTCGGGACTTGGTGCTCTTTGGGTTCTGCTGCCGCTGTTGCTCGGCTTTGAGTGCCTCGTTCAGGATAATCGCCCCGACGATGGCAGCACCGACGCCGATCGCGATCTTGGCTTTTCGCGACCGTGCCTCGGCGGCCTGGATTGAGGCGGCGACAATTGATGCCGCCAGTCCGGCGATCCACAACACCCGCCAGACACCGGATTCCTTGGGAGTGGAGACATTGGCTGCGATCATGACGTGCTCCTTGAGAAATGCGTTTACTCCAGAGCCTTCACAGACGGAGCTTGGCTTCGACTTCCTCCATGATTGTGCTGATGCGCCCTGCTTTGCGCAGGGTCGCGAAATCCAGCCTGATCGCGTCGGTCCACGACAGCGAAGGCGAGACCATGTCGGACTTGTGGGCCAGATAGGTCTCGAGCGCCGCCTCGCGCTGGCCTGACAGCATCAGTGCATGCGCCTTGTTGAGATGGATCCAGGTCTTGCCGGGCCTTAGGCTCGCCGCGCTCTGGGCAGCAGCAAGCGCTTTGTCATAGGCCCCGTCGATGAGCGCGTACCACGCAACACCGCCGAGTGCCTGGGCGACGAGATCGTCGCGTTGCGGGTGATCTCGATCGAGACTTTCGAAGTGCTTCACACGATCTTCGGCGATCTCGACGCTTGCGGCGGTCTGATCGAGCTCTAGGAGTGCGTCGCACAGAACCTGGAAATTCTGCTCTATATCGAGTTGCCAGCGTGCGGGCGTGGCCGGAAACGGCGGCAGCCGCAAACCGATGGCTAGGCTTGTCCGATAGGCGTCAGCAGCTCCGGCTGGATCGCCTGTGGCGCGCATGGCGTCACCGGTCTTCTTGTGCGCAAGTGCCAGCGTGTGCTGCGCGGCTGGCTGGCCGGTATCCTTCTCGGCGAGCGTCTTGGCCGCTTCGAGGCTTTCTCGCAGGTTCGTCAACGCGTCGCCGGACCGACCGGCCTTAAGGAGAGCGCTGCCAAGCTGCTCGGTTGCCGCGACGTACTCGAAGCGCCAGTCGGAGCGATCCGGATCACTCGCCACGAGGGATTTGAAGATCGCGATATCCTTGAGGGACAGCGGCTCCCAGTCGCTCATCTGACCGCGCTCGGCCAGCACCACCGCCAATCCGCGATAGGCCTGCCCCAGTTCGCGCTGCAGCGCGGTGTCGTCGGGATGCAGGGCGGCGAGGCGTTCTGCGCTTGCGACCCTCGATTTCTGGTGCGTCTCGGCAGCGTCCAGGCGTCCTTGCCCCCACAACGCATCAGCAAGCTTTCCGTGGCTGACGTTGACGGCGCGGGTCAGCTCGATGCGGTCCGGTTCGGTCCTCGCCAACTGTTCGCGCGCCGCGAGGCTCTTTTGGAGCAGGTCGATCGCGTCATCGGTCCGCCCCTGTAGTTGCAGGAGTTCGGCGATCTTTTCCTGTCCGACCGCGATGTTCTCGATGGTGGCCGCCGGCGCGCCCTTAGCATGGCGTTCCAATAGCTCCAGCGCCTCGCGATAGGCCCGTTCGGCGTCGGCATGGCGGCCGGCGTCGAATGAATTGTCGCCCAGCCGGTCGAGGCTCGTGCTCAATGCCAAGTACCAGTCGGTGACCTCCGGCTCGCGCACGACCAGATCACGAAACGCGGCGACGGCGCCCTCGGCATCCCTGAGGGCCTCCGTGGTGCGGCCCTGAATGCGCAACGTCTTTGACAGCTCAGCCAGGGCCCGGCCCCGAAGCGCCACCAGATCGGAGCGTTGCCCGCCAGTTGCGGAGAGATCGTCGACAAGACGACGCGCTTCCACCAGAACATCGACAATGAACTTTTGCGGAATGTTCTTTTGGCTGCGGAACCGCTCAGCCAAATCGCCGACAAGCGTGTTGGCAGTGCGCGCACCCTTTGACAGCACAAGCTCGACACGCGCCCGCTCCTGATCTGCGACATAGGCCTGCCAGAGCGCCGTGACTGTGAGCACCGCCAGCCCTGCAGCCGCCGTCCACGCCGTCGCCAGCGCGCGGCGCTGCTGGCGCAATTCGTTCGATAACAGGTCTTCCTTGGGTAGCCCATGGATCGCGGCCGCGAGATCGGCGGCCCGCGTCAGGAAATCGGGGTTCTTCTTGCTTGCCCGTTCGTCCCCGTCCCGGTAGCCGCGAAGATCGACCCATTTGGGCTCGGCAGCGAAGCGGCCGATGAGAGCCGGAGGCAGAGCACAATCAGCACCCACGGCGAAATTGTTGGCCGCCGCATCCCATGTCAGATCGCCAGCGGTCAGCGCGATGAGCAAGGACTGAGCGCCTTTCGCCGCCAGCCAATGCTCGACCTCCTTGTTGACCCACGGCGAAGCGCCGGCCTCGGGAGATGCGAGCAGAACGAGATACCGAGACGCGTTCAACGAGGCCTGGATTTCATACCAAAGGTGGGGCGTTGCCGCGAGACTCGAGTCGTCGCGAAAAATCCGCAACGCACGCCGCTTCCACCAGGGTCGTCCAATATCCTGCACGACCGACTGCAGCGCCTGGGCAATCGCTTTATCTTTAGCATGACTATATGAAATGAACGCGTCGTAACTCTTCATGAATTTCGGCTTTCGAAACTTCAGAAGCAAGGACGAATGTCATGCAGGGATCTGCCGTTGCGGGGCACGGCGCAGTGTCGAAACAGTCGTCACAAGAGTGCCGAAGTGCCCGGTCAATCGCAAGTCCATAATTGAAAATGTGAAAGGAACGATGTGCTCGCGCGGCGCACACGGTTGATCCTTTTAGCCGCTAGCTCTGACGGGAACCGGAGAGCGTGTGATTATGATGTCTTCCAGATCAAGGCGACTTCTAAGAGAGTGATCTCCGCTGAACGCAAAGAAGCCTGTGTCTGATATGCCCTGACATGCCGGCGAAACCGGTGGATCACGTCCGACAACGGAGGGTAACGTGCATGCTTCTCGGCGCTCGGAATACGCGCAAAGCGTTTTGACCGCGGAGCACTCGCTACCTTTGCCACAGTGCTGTTTGGTTCTCACGACCCGACCGGTCCCTAGGCATCCATCTCATGACCTGCTGAGTAGCTGCATGGACGGGCGAGTGCGATAGATTCGTCGAGCACGGCGCCCGCCGAGAGCGGCCGGGGACGTGAGCGAGGGCTCGTCCTCGCCGCAGCGGTGCTGGCTGCCGCGGCCCTGTCGATCGTTGCAGGCGTCGTCTGTCGGTATAGCTCGACATCGCCGATGCTCCACGATGCTCCATCCGCCGACGATGTGCGTGATATGAGGTCAGCCTACCGTGAAAGCGCTTCGCCGCCTGCTTCCTCCTCCGGATGGGTCAGCACGTTCGATCCGGTGATTGACCGCGTTCACGTGTGATAGCGCCGAATGCAGCCACCGCCGACAGGGTTCGGAACATCCGTGAAGCGATGCAGCGGCTTTCGCGAGCATTCAAAACCGAACAGATTTGCACGGAAGACACGCCTCAGCAGAGGTCCATGTCTCAGGACGGCAGAAAGTGTTCCGGGGCTGCCGATCGCGGTCTGCCTACATGTGCTCGAAACTAAGGGTAAGCTGCCGCTCGAGCGTTGATATTCTCTCGTTTGGGGGTAGCTCTGCCGTACTCCGGGCAGGTCTTGATGCGTGCATGGGACCGGGCGCGGACGTGGCGACTATCTGGCTGCGCGGTGCCGCTGTGTCGGATTGCGATCGTCGCGTCAGGTAGCAGAGCGGCGCAATCGGCGGTCAACGGACCCGCCGAGCACAGGTGAACGCCGGACCCACGGTCGTGGATGTCTCACGTCAGTCTGCCCGCCGGATGCGACCGTGAGATGATCTCGGCGGCGGCCCAGCTGAGGAGCACACCGGCCAACACGACGGTCGCCGCAGCGCCGTCGAGCAGCTCGAGCCCGAGCAGCGTCCGCAGTCCGGGGACGAGAACGGTTGCAACCTGGAGCATGAGCCCGAGCCCAACGGCCAAGTGCAGGGCCTGGTTCGGCAGCGGGACGAAGTTGAGCTTGCGCGCCGGGTAAGCGAAGACGAGCTGTGCCATCGACTCGAAGAGAAAGACCGAGGTCCGGGTCTCGTCGAGAGAGTAGCCGAGGCGAGGAAGCAGGAGCAGGATCGCGATGCCTACAAGCGCCTTGGCGATTCCGGTGATGACGATGAAGCGCAGTGAAGGGTCGTCGAGCAGGCGGGCGGAGGCCGGCCGGGGCGGCCGCTGCATCACGCCCGGATTGCGATCCAGGGCCAGTGCAAGCGCCGGCGGCCCGTCGGCGATGACGTTGATCCAGAGGAGCTGCACGGCGGTGAGCGGCAGGAACATGCCGCCGGCTGGATCCTCGATACCAAGCAGAAAAGAAGCGCCGAGCCCCATGACAATGAGAAGGACAAGCGCGAAGTTGGTCGAGAACAGGAGCCTGATCGACTTCTGGATGTTCTCGTAGATGCTGCGCCCTTCCTCGATCGCCGCGACGATGGTGGCGAAGTTGTCGTCCATCAGGATGATGTCGGAGACCTCTCGCGAGACGTCGCTGCCGCGCTGGCCCATGGCAATGCCGACATCCGAGCGCTTGAGGGCGGGCGCATCGTTGACGCCGTCTCCCGTCACAGCCACGATCTCACCGCTCTCCTTCAGCGCCTCGACAAGCCGGAGCTTGTGCTCGGGCGCCACGCGGGCAAACACGTTCACGTCGCGGATGGCGGTCTTCAGATCGGCCGCCGAGAGCGTCTCGAGCTCGTCGCCCGTCACCACCCTCGGCGTCGCGATGCCGACGACCTTGGCCACCGCTCCTGCCGTCGCGGGATGATCGCCCGTAATCATGACGACGCGAATGCCGGCGGTGGTGGCGTTCTTCAAGGCTTCTGGAACCTCCGGGCGCGGCGGGTCCCAGAGCATGACCAGCCCGAGGAACGTCAGGTCCTCCTCCTTCTCCTCGTTTGCCCAGGCCAGCGCAATAACGCGAAAACCCTCTTTGCCGTGGGCCAGAGCTCGCTCCTCCCAGTGGCGCCTTTCGTCCGATGACAGTGCGCTGCGCGCAATGATCACCTCCGGCGCTCCCTTGAGGTAGCTCACGCGCCGGGCGTGCTCGTCGACTGTGACACGCATGAACTTGTACACGCTGTCGAACGGCCGGCTGGATAGCCGGGGGCGATTGCTCGCAAGGCTTGCGGCATCCGCTCCCCTCCTCACGGCATAGTCGAGCAGCGCGATTTCGAGCGGATCGCCGGCACGGGTCGCAAATTCTGCGTCGTTGGCCAGAACCATCGCCTGCAGAGCGCGCTCGGCGTCTGGCGCGTCGACGGCGCGCACATGCATGCGGTTCTCGGTCAGCGTTCCTGTCTTGTCGGTGGCAATGACGGTCACCGAGCCAAGCGCCTCGACGGCGCTCAAGCGGCGCACGATGGCCTTGCGCCTGGTGAGGTGCTCGACGCCGAGAGCCAGGGTCAGCGTGAGGATCGCGGGCAACCCCTCAGGCACGGCTGCGACGGCGAGCGCCACGGAGAACAGCACGACGTGGCCGAGCCGGTGCCAGCCCTCTGCCACGATGCCGCCCAAGGTAAGAGCGACGCCAAGCGCGAGAATGGCCATCGCCACCTGATTGCCGAACACGCCGAGGCGGCGCTCGAGCGGCGTCTGTCCCGTCTCGATTCCGCCGATCATGGTGGCGAGTTGCCCCATGGTGCTCCTGGCGCCCGTGCGAGTGACCTCGACGTAGCACTTGCCGCGCACGATCAGCGTGCCGCTGAAGAGGTCGCTACCCAGGTCTTTGTCGACCGGCAGGGATTCGCCCGTGAGGATCGATTCGTCGGCCATGGTGCCATGGCCTTCGACAATGGAGCCGTCGGCGGGGACGCGGTCGCCCGCCTCGATACGTACGGTATCACCCAGTACGAGCTCGGCCGATGAGACCTGAGCCAGCGTCCCATCGCGCACCACCCAGACGTTGGGAAGCGCCAGCGCCTTCAATCTTGCAAGGGCCTCCTCGGCCTTTCCCTCCTGGAAGGCTCCCAGTATCGCATTGAGCGCCAGAATGAGGCCGATGGCGAGCGACTCGAAAGGGATACCGCGCGCGCCATCGTATATCCAGAGCGCAAGATCGAGCGCGAGGGCGAAGAGCAGGATGTAAATGAGCGGGCTCTTGAACTGCCTCGCCAGGCGCTGCCAGATCCGCACCGGCTCCGCCTCTGGCAGCGTATTGGGACCGAACTCTGCGAGACGGCGAGCGGCGTCGGCCTGCGAGAGCCCGTCTCGCTTCAAGTTGGCATTGTGGATCATCGTCCTCCCTGCCATTCAGAATATTCAATCGTCAAGCGCAGCGTCACCAACATTGCCGCAGCCGGCGATGCGAAGGCCCGCAAGTGCAATGTCGACATCCTCGTCTTCGATGCGGCGAAGGATCTCGGATGGATCATCACTTTTGCCGCCGCCTCGATTATGGCGCCTTGGCCGAGTGTCGCAAGAGCACGCGGCTCTGGCTCACCAGGTCCCGACATCTCGACGGAGGTCGACGATCTCGACGAGGTCGAGCATCGTGCGTGCAACGCCTGGCTAGTGATCGAGTTTGGCCGGCACGCGTGCTCTGGGGCGTTCGTCGCTTCAATGTCAGAGACCCAGCGGGAAGCTCGTGACGATCCTGACGCACGGGTCAGCGCTCATCTCCTCCTAGCCCGATTGGGAAGTCCGACGATGGGACATGCTGAGCGGAGGCATCCGGATGTGGCCGTCGTCCGGAGCGCTGCACCGGGATACTGCGGTCCGCGCCGCCGAGCCAGCCTACAAACCGAGACGAAGCTCGGTCTGACGAGGCACCAAAGGTCTGGCCCCTATCGCACCAAGGTCCTGGATTGTGCCGGTTCCGTCCGGCGGCGGGTCAGGACGCTGCCTTCAAGCGCTCGAGGGAGGCTTCCCAAGCAAGCGCTTGAGTGACAATCCCGTCGAGGTCGTCATGCACGGGCACCCAGCCGAGCGTGTCGCGAATCTTGGCCGAGGCAGCGACGATGGCTGCGGGATCGCCCGCGCGGCGGTCCGAGAGCTTGACGGGGAAGTCGCTGCCTGCGGCGCGCTTCACGGCCTCGATCACCTCGAGCACCGAGTAGCCCTTCGAATAGCCGCAGTTGAAGATGTCCGACTTGCCGCCCTTGCGCAGGTAGGCGAGCGCGCACATGTGGGCGCGGACGAGGTCGGTGACGTGGATGTAGTCGCGCACGCAGGTGCCGTCCGGCGTCGGGTAGTCGGTGCCAAACACCTCCATGCCGTTGCGCTTGCCGCGCGCCGCCTCGCAGGCGACCTTGATCAGGTGGGTGGCGCGTGGGGTGGACTGGCCGGAGCGTCCCTGGGGATCGGCGCCGGCGACGTTGAAGTAGCGCAGCGCCACCCAGGACAAGGGATGGGCAATGCCGGCGTCCTTGAGCATGATCTCGGTCAT
This sequence comes from Alphaproteobacteria bacterium, assembly GCA_019137195.1. Classification (GTDB taxonomy): domain Bacteria; phylum Pseudomonadota; class Alphaproteobacteria; order Rhizobiales; family Hyphomicrobiaceae; genus CBDCUQ01. The sequence goes on along the minus strand of JAGVSR010000068.1, from coordinate 43,010 downwards.
GAGCTTGGACGAGCCGTAGGGCGACATGGGGCTGAGCTCGGCCGTCTCTGAGACCGGCAGCTGCTTCGGGTTGCCGTAAACGGCTGCGGTCGAGGAGAAAATGAAGTGCTTCACGCCGGTCGCGACGGCGATCTCGATCAGTGCCCGCGATTTCACCGTGTTGTTGAGATAGTAGCCGAGGGGGTCTGCAACCGAGTCCGGTACGACGATCGAGCCCGCAAAGTGAATGATGGCGTCGATGCCGTGCTTCCTGACGAGCGCCCGGACAAGGTCCTGGTCGCCGACGTCGCCCACGACAAGGGTCGCCGCCGGGGGGACGGCCCAGCGGAAGCCCGTCGACAGGTTGTCGAGGACGACCACCTGCTCGCCGGCATCGAGCAGCTCGAGGACCATGTGGCTGCCGATGTAGCCGGCGCCGCCCGTTACCAGAATGGCCATTCCCTGTCTCCTCCCCTCGCCGCCGCGACGTGTGCGGACCATAAACCCTTTTGGTTGAAGATCAGGCAAACTTGACGCACAACGTCGAACCCGAAATTTAACGTCTTCGCAGGCAACAAGATCCGTGCCAGATCACGGAAGGATGACACGTTCTGGGGCGATTCGGAGCTACCATGTCAGCAGCCAAGAAGCTTATCCGCAAAGCCGTGCTCCCGGTCGCCGGGCTCGGTACACGCTTCCTTCCGGCCACCAAGGCGATCCCCAAGGAGATGCTGACGGTCGTCGACAAGCCGGTCATCCAGCACGTGGTGGACGAGGCACGGGCGGCCGGCATCGAGCATTTCATTTTCGTGACGGGCCGCAACAAGGGCGTGATCGAGGACCACTTCGACACCCAGTTCGAGCTCGAGCGGACGCTTGCCCAGCGGGGCAAGACGCGGGAGCTCGAGGCGCTGATCCGCGACTTGCCGAGCCCGGGCCAGGCGAGCTTCACTCGCCAGCAGGCCCCCATGGGACTCGGCCACGCGGTTTGGTGCGCGCGCAACATCGTCGGTGAGGAGCCCTTCGCGCTGCTGCTGCCGGACATGCTGCATCATGGAAAGATCCCCTGCCTGGCGACCATGATCGATGCCTATGCCGAGAAGCGAGGCAACATCGTCTCGGTTTCAGCCGTGCCGGACGACCAGACGCACCAGTACGGAATCGTCGGCGTCGAGGACGCGAGCGCTGCCGTGGCGCCTATCACCAAGATGGTGGAGAAGCCGCCGCGCGGCACGGCGCCGTCGAACCTTCACATCACCGGGCGCTACATTCTGCAGCCCGAGATCTTCGAGCTGCTCGGGGAGCAGGAGCAGGGGGCGGGCGGCGAGATCCAGCTCACGGACTCCATGATCCGGCTGATGCACGACCTGAAGCAGCCGTTCCATGCCGTGCGCTTCGACGGCGAGCTCTACGACTGCGGCTCGAAGATCGGGTTCCTGATGGCGAACTTCGCCTATGCGCTGGAGCGCAGCGACCTCGGGCCTCAGCTTAAGGCCGAGATCAAGAAGCTCTTGTGACGGTACGGGGCCGACGGCCGCGCCGGGGCACGAGGGTGCGGTCGGACCGCCCGTTACAGGGCCGGGCTGCAACGGGACCGGGTTCTCAAGCACTTGCGGCACGGTTCACCGGCCAAGTCTCGACTGCGCTCGCAGCGAGAACAAGGGGCGGGGGCCCACATGTTGCCGGTTTGCTGTGTGAGCCCGTTCGGCTATGGTCGCCGCCAAGGCTCAGTGCCGACCGGAGATGATTCATGGCCCGAAAGCGCACGCCCGATCTGTCCTCGGCTCCGCTCACCCGCTCTCTGACGGCGCCGGGCGTGTTCCTGATCCGAATGCTCATTTTCTTGACGCTGGTCGGGTTTTTGGCCGCCATTCTGCATGAGCAACTCACGATCGCGTTCATGACCAATCCGGGTCTCAACGCGCTCATCCTCGGTGTGCTCGGGCTCGGCATCATCTACGCCTTCCGGCAGGTGGTGCGGCTCTACCCGGAGATCCGCTGGGTCAACGCCTTCCGCATCTCGGACCCGGGGCTCGCAATTGCGCATCAGCCGGTGCTTCTCGCTCCCATGGCCACCATGTTGCGCGACCGCACCGGGGCGCTGTCGCTCTCGACCCACTCCATGCGCTCGATCATGGACAGCATCGGCTCGCGACTCGACGAGGCGCGCGACACCGGCCGGTACATGGTCGGGTTGCTGGTCTTTCTCGGGCTCCTCGGCACGTTCTGGGGCCTGCTCGCGACGCTGCACTCGGTGGGCGATGCGATCGCCTCGCTCGACACCAAGGGCGAGGGCGTTGCGGTTTTTGACGAGCTCAAGAACGGTCTGACAAGGCCACTGCAGGGCATGGGAACGGCGTTCTCGTCCTCTCTCCTCGGCCTCTCTGGATCGCTCGTCATCGGCTTTCTAGAGCTGCAGGCCAATCATGCCCATAACCGCTTCTACAACGAGCTCGAGGAATGGCTGTCGGGCATTACCGAGCTGACGCCCGGCTCGATCACGGCTGCCGACCACGCCAACCGGCAGCTGACGACCGCCGTCTACGAGATGCAGCGGGCGGTCGAGGAGCTGTCGGCGCGGCTCGCGGGCGTGAGCGGGGGAGCGCCAGCCGCGGGAGGCGGGGAAGAGCCGGTGCGCGAGCTCGCGCGTGGTGTCAACCAGCTCGTGACGCAGATGCGCAACGAGCAGAAGGTGGTTCGCGAGTGGGTCGACGAGCAGGCAGCGCACCAGTCGGAGGTCGCGGGCATGCTGAAGGACCTCGCCGACAAGATCGGCAGGCGCGCGTGAGGGCGGGCGACAAGAGCTAACAGAAGGGCTCGTACATGGCACGCGGACGCGTCCGCCGCGGTGGTGACCACCAGGAGTTCTGGCCGGGCTACGTCGACGTGCTGTCGACGCTGCTTCTGGTCGTGACGTTCCTCATGTCGGTGTTCATGATCGCCCAGTACTTCGCGACCCAGGAGTCGATGGGCAAGGATACGGTGCTGCGCCGGCTCACGCGCCAGATTGCCGAGCTGACGAGCCTGCTATCGCTCGAGAAGGGGAAATCGCAGGACAAGGCGGACGAGATCGCGGCGCTGCAGGCGACGCTGGCGGCGGCGAAGGAGGAGAACGCCAAGCTTTCCGGTTTCGCGCTTACCGGCGACGAGAACGCAAAGGCCGCGGCGGGGCAGATCTCGTCGCTGACGACAGAGCTCGACAGCCAAAAGGAGATCTCGAACGAGGCGCTCGCCAAGGTCGACCTTCTGAACCAGCAAATGCTCGCCATGCGCCAGCAGCTCGCTGCCCTCAATGCTGCGCTCGAGGCCACCGAGAAGAAGGACCTCGACAGCCAGGAGCGCATCAAGGATCTCGGCGCTCGCCTCAACGCGGCGCTCGCCCGCCAGGTGCAGGAGCTGCAGCGCTATCGGTCGGACTTCTTCGGGCGTCTTTCCGAGCTCCTGAAGAACCGTAAGGACATTCGCGTCGTCGGCGACCGCTTCGTATTCGAGAGCGAGGTCTTGTTTGCGTCGGGTCAGGCGACGCTGACGCCCGAGGGTCTTGCGGCCATGGAGCCGGTCGCGGATGCCATCGTGCAGCTCGAGAAGACGATCCCGCCCGAGATCGACTGGGTGCTGCAAGTCAACGGCCACACAGACATCCGGCCGATCGCCAATCCGACCTTCCCGTCGAACTGGGAGCTGTCGACGGCGCGCGCGGCATCGGTGGTGAAGTACATGATCAGCCGCGGCGTGCCGCCGAAGCGGCTCGTCGCCGCTGGCTACGGCGAGTTCCAGCCGATCGAGCAGGGCACCACCGAGGAAGCTTTGCAGAGGAACCGGCGCATCGAGCTCAAGCTGACCAACCGGTAGAGTCCAAACCCACCCGTCATCCCGTGCGCGCCGCAACAGCTCCGCGCCGCGGCTGCAGACATGGGATCACGGGCGGATCGCGTGGCTCTACTCGCGCTCCGGTTCGGAGGGACGGCGGCGGCCGCGCTCGTTCTTGGCGCCGTTCTTGATGCGGGAAACGGTATCGTCGAGCTGGCGCTGGGCGGCGAGGAACGCGTCGCGCAGCGCGACGCTCAGATCCTCGGTGGCGTTGCCGACCGCGCTCTCGTGGGTGACGATGACCGGCGCGTGCTCGGGGATGCCGATGTCGATCTTGATCTCGTAGATCTTGCCTTTGTGGGCGTGCTTGTTAGGGGCCGAGACAACGACACGGCAGTGTGTCATGCGATCGTAGTGCTTCTCTAGCTTGGCGGCCTTCTCCGCAATTTTCGCCTCCACGGCTGCGCTCTTATCCAGTCCCTTAAAAGAGATCTCGAGCGGCGTGTTCATGCGGGCCTTCCTTCTTTTTGGGTTCGCGTTCTGGCTCGTGCCTGTCGATAATATTAGATGGGCCACCGGCTTGTTCAAGCGAACTCGCTCGCCGGGTGGCAAGAGCAACCCGGCCTAAGGCCATTTGCCTCTCGCGCGTTTTTCGACCCAGTGGGCACCGGTACGTCGACGAACATTCGGCCTGACAGGTGACGGGAGCGGTACTTCGGTTCCGCGGGAACGGAGCCTGCGCTAGAATTGCAGCCATTCTTCGTCGGCCGCGATCTCGCGTGCCTCTCTCGCGACGGGTGACGTCGAACGGCTGTCTCGGCGGCGCGGGGCGCGCTCGCCCCAGCGGAGCTTGATGTCGCCGCCTGCGGCCCGCGTGCTCCGGGCGCCAGGCTCGTTCCTGGCGGCGGTCGGAGCCGTGGGCGCCTTGCCCGTGTCGAAAACGGCGATGGCGGCGCGCAGGCCCTCGATCTGGCCGCGGGCGCTGTGCAATGCTGCATTGGTCTCCTGGACGAGGCCGGCGTTCTGCTGGGTCATCTCGTCCATGTTGCTGACAGCGCGGCTGATCTGGTCGATGCCGGTCGCCTGCTCCTGGCTCGCGCTCGCGATCTCGGTCACGAGGTCGGCGACCGTCTTGACCGAGCTTACGATGCCGTTCAACGCGGTGCCTGCGCCTTTGACCAGAGACACGCCCTCTTGCACGTTGGAGGTCGAGCTCGCGATCAGCGTCTTGATCTCCTTCAGCGCCTGTCCCGAGCGCTGGGAGAGGGCGCGTACCTCGTGGGCGACGACCGAGAAGCCCTTGCCGGCGTCGCCTGCGCGTGCGGCCTCGACGGCGGCGTTCAAGGCAAGGATGTTGGTTTGGAATGCGATCTCCTCGATGAGCGCGACAATCTCGGTGATCTGCCGCGAGGACTGCTCGATCTTGTCCATGGCGGAGACCGCGTCGGCGACGATCTTGCCGCCGCCGACGGCGAGCTCGCGGGTGGCGGCCGCGGCTCGGTTCGCCTCCTGGGCATTGGTCGCGTTCTGGCGCACGGTCGCGGCCATCTCCTCCATCGAGGCCGAGGTCTCCTCCAGAGAGGCGGCCTGAGCCTCCGTGTGGGCCGAGAGCTCGTCGGCGGCCTCGAGGATCTTGTCGGTCCCGGCGCGGAGCTCATCGGAGCCGGCGGCGATGGTGGCCATGGCCTCGCGCACCCGGTCGGCGGTGGTATTGAACGCGAGGCGGATAGCCTCGTAATCACCCGTATAGGGCTCCTCGAGGCGGTAGCTCAAGTCGCCCGACGAGAGGCGCTCGAGGGCTTTGGTGAAGGTGGTCATGAACTGGGCCAGCGCCTCGCGATAACGCTTGTCGGTCGCCTCCTTTCCGCGCCGCTCGTCGACGACGACCTGCAGCGCGCGCCGGGCCTCGAACTCGTGCTGCTCGTTCTCGATGATGGTCTGGCGGAAGGCGTTGATGGAGCGCGCCAGCTCGCCGATCTCGTCGTCGCGCTCGGTACCGTCTATGACGACCTCAGTGTTGCGGCTTGCGAGCATGCGGATGGCGGTCAAGGCCCGATGGAACGGGTTCAGCATGCCGACGACCAGGATCGCGGACAGGAGCGTGATGCTCAAGACCGAGAGCAGGAGCATGAACGCGGCCAGTACCGCGGGCGCGCCGGCGTCGCGGTTGACGAGCTCCTTCTCGCGCTCGATGCGGCTGCCGGTCTCGTTCATGGAGCTGGCGAGGCTCGCAAACTCGCTCTCGAAGGCGGGGAGCGCGGCGAGTGCGCGCTCATGGTCGGTGAAGGCGAGCTCGACGATCTCGCTTGCCCTGGCGCCATAGGTGGTGAGCGGAACCTCGAGGCGTGCCAATGCTTCATGCGACGTCGGGGAGAGCGCGAGCGTCTTGTTCTCTGCCGCGGCGGATCTCAACGTGTCCAGGCCGGCCGCGAGTTCCTTCCGGATCTTCGCGGGCTCCGCGGCAGTCGCCTTGGCGGCGATGGCGGCGTAGACCGTGGCGCGGATGCCGTCGTGGGCCACCTGGGCGATGGCGTGGTTGCGGAGCGCCGCGCCGTTGGCGAGCGTGTCCTCGGAGGCGACCTCGAGGCGGTGGTAGGCCACATAGCTCAGGGCGCCGGCCATGATCGAGAGCGAGATCGCCACCGCGCATGCGATCTGTATGCGGCGGCGGATTGTGGCCTGGAAATTGGACGGCATCTGTCGGGGTCCCGGGCTGATGGCAATCTTTCCAACAACTAAAGCAGCCGGGTTAAAGTTCGGTCAGGAGCCGGTCCAAGGTGTCGGAGGCGAGGGGCAAAGACGGGTCTTGGTTAATTTCCGGCAGGGTTTTGGTTTGGCGTGGCGAGGCAACCCAGAGGCGCGCTGGGAGCCCCAGCGACGGGGCCTGATCGCGCGTGCCCTTGGCGCACACGGCACATTCTTTGTGAGATATGAACTTTGTGAGATATGAAAAAGCTGGCGCCCCGTAGGGGACTCGAACCCCTGTTGCCCACGTGAGAGGCGGGTGTCCTAGGCCACTAGACGAACGGGGCCGGCGCAGGCGGCATCTATAGGAGAGGTGCTGCCCCCGATCAAGCTTCAATTGGGGAGTTCCTCGTTCATCTCGCCGCAGCGGCCGGTATGGGCGCGAGTCCCGGCGCCGGCGCTCGGCGGCGGCCGGTGCTTCCTTAACTGAGGTTTTCGGGGGCGTCCTGGCAACCGCCGATGTCTTGATATTTCGTATTAGCAGCTATGTGGAATATGCTGATTTATAAGCAAAGACTTTTGTCATTCTGACCATTTAATGGGCGACTAGCCTCGGTCCGGACAACGGTGCGCCTCCGATCGTCCAGCGTCCGGAGGGAGCGCCCTATCAGCATGCCCTTCGGCTGCGGATTGAGGCATGACCCGGTTTACGCCCTCGCCCCGGCGGAAGCGCGTGGGCTGGCCGGGACCATTCATGCGGCTGCCGAAGCGCGACTGCAATTCACCGGGCTCGAGGGGTTCGAGGAGCGGATGTTCGCGTTGTGCGCGGCTGCGGATCGCGCAACCCGCAGCCGGCGTCCGGCGGAAGGCCCGGCCCGGCCGGCCGCCTCGCTCAGTGGGCGTTGATGTACGAGCGGGGGGAGAGCACGGTTAACGCGATGATGTAGAGATCGAAGGCAATCGACCAGTTGTCGATGTAGTAGAGATCGCATTCGACGCGCTTCTGCATGGCGTCGTCGGTCTCGGTCAGGCCGCGGAAGCCCTGCACCTGGGCCCAGCCGGTGATGCCGGGCCTCACGTTCAGGCGCCGCGTGTAGGTCGCTATGCGCTTCTCGAACAGCTCGTCGTGGGCGACGGCGTGGGGGCGTGGGCCGACGAGAGACATCTCGCCCTTCAAGACGTTGATGAGCTGTGGCAGCTCGTCGATATTGAGGCTGCGGAGATAGCGGCCGACACTGGTGATCCGCTGGTCATTGCGGCGCGCCTGCTCGATCCTGTCGCCGTCGTCCATGGTGGTCATGGTGCGGAACTTCCAGATGCGGAACTCGGCCTGATTGTAGCCGCGGCGGCGCTGGCGAAAGAAGACAGGTCCCTTGCTCGTCGCCTTGATGAGAACGGCGACGGCCAGGAAGAGCGGCGAAAGGAGCACAAGCGCCAATGCCGAGACCACGATGTCGAAGGTGCGCTTGACGAAGGCCTGAACGGGGCTCAGGGGCGGGGCGGTGAGCGACACGGCGGTCACGGCGGCGAAGTGCGATATGCGCGCTTCCGAGAACGGCCCGACGATGCTGGACGCCCCGAGGTGAATGCCGATCGGGAGGGCACGGAACGGCTCGACGAGAGCGTGAATCATGTCGGACCGCGACCAGTCGGTCAGGATGATGACGTCCTCCACGTTGAGCGCCCGCGCTTTGACGGCGGCCTCGGCCAGCTTGCGCTCGAGCGCCCCGGGCAGCGTCTCGCCATCCACGCCCAATGCGGTGAGCTCGACGGTTCCGACGACGCGCACCCCTGGATGGTCGGCCGGCAGCTCCAAGACGAGACGCTCGATGTCGGCGGCGCTCCCGACGAGGAGCAGGCGGCGCCGGGCGATGCGGTCGACCTTGGCCAGAGCGACGAGGCCGCGGCGCATCAGATCCTCGATGGCGACCAGGGCAGCGAGGCCGGTGAAATAGAACAGCACCATCCAGCCGCGCGAGACGAGGCCCGCCGTCTTGGTCAGGAAGCCGATGAGGCCGAGGCAGAGGAAGGCATAGGTCCAGACCAGCGCGATATGGCCGATGCTGCGGCGTCCTTCCAGGAAGTCATGCAGCCGGTACTCGTCCCGAAACAGGAACGGCAGTGTGTAGAGGAGTGCCGTTCCGAGACCGACGCCCGCGTAGGAGGCGAGATCGCCGTGATCGCCGTAGACCCAAAGATGGTAAACGGCGCCTACGCTCACGGACATGGCGACGATGATGGCGGTATCGATGGCCAGAGCCGTGGCAGCGAAGGCCGTGTCGCCGAGCTTCAGCCGCGTAGCTTCGACCAGCTTGGCACTACCGATCCGATGGACTTGCTCGTTCACTTCAATTCACCCGTTGAGACATTGTCAGTCATCATTCCGGCCGGGGCGGGAACACGCCCGGACCGCTCCGGACACGGCATGAGGCTTGCAACATCCCTGCCAAACGCACCCGACCCGAAAACGGTAATCAATGCGTGGAGACCGGGCGGGAGCGGGACTATCCAAGGAGCATGCCGGCGTCGGAGCGGTTCAGGGCCGGCGTCAATGAGTGAGCGCGGGCGGAAGGAACGATCGTGAGCTTCATGTACTCGTCGGAACAATCCTTTGCCCGGGACATCACGAGCGGCGGCCGAGCCGATACCGACCTCGGAGGCTTTCTCTCCATTCTCCGCCGCTACAAGCTGTCGATCTCGATCATGGCGGCGGGCGTGCTCCTGCTCATTCTGGCTTACCTCGCGGTGACGCCCTCGATCTACACGGCGACCGCAACACTCTTCATCGATCCCCGAGCAAGGAAGATCGTGAGCGACGACGTCGTCGTGGGAGGGCTCACGTCCGACGCGGCTCTGGTCGAAAGCCAGGTGCCGATCATCACGTCGGAAAGTGTCCTCGGACGTGCCGTCGACGCGCTCGCGCTCGACAAGGACCCGGCCATTGCCACTCCCCCGCGCGGCGGTTTCGTCTCGAATCTCAAGGACCTCGTGCGCGGGCCGCGTCCCGAGGTCGAGCCCAAGACCCGGGCCCTCGAGGCACTCGCGCGCACCGTGCGCGTCAAGCGGGCCAGCAAGACGTACGTGGTCGACATCGAGGTCGACAACACCTCGGCGGCCAAGGCGTCGGCGATCGCCAACGCGATCGCGACCGCCTACATCGATGCCCAGATGGCTTTCAAGGCCGACGAGGCGCATCGCGTCAACAAGGCCATCGACGCCCGTCTCGGCGAGCTCGGCGAGCAGGTGCGCAAGGCCGAAACCCGCATCGACGAGTTCAAGAAGGCGAACCATATCGTGACGTCCGAAGGCGGCGTCGTCACCGAGCAGCAGCTCGGCAAGCTCAACTCCGAGCTCGCCAGCGCGCGAGCGGTCGCCGCAGAGGCCAAGGCACGCTACGAGCAGGCGACGGAGGCGACCAAGGGCAGAATTGCGCCCGACAGCCTGGCGGACGCTGTCAAATCGGGACTGGTCCAGAAGCTTCGCGACCAGTATGCGCAGGTTGCCCGGCGCGAGGCGGCGCTCGCGACCCAGCTGCAACCGCGCCATCCCGTGCTGATCGACGTGCGCTCGCAACTTAAGGAGATCGAGGCGCAGATCTCTGCGGAGCTGAAGCGCATCGCAGCCGCGGCAAGGAGCGAGTTCGAAATTGCGTCCAACCGCGAGCGGGAGCTCGTCCGCACCATAGAGACGAGCAAGGAAGAGGTCGGACGCACCGGCACTGCCTCGATCAAGCTGCGGGAGCTCGAGCGCGAAGCGAACGCCAGCCGTGAGCTTCTGCAGGCCTTTCTAGCCCGTGCCAAGGAGACCCAAGAGCAGCAAAACATCACGACGGCCGAGGCCCGCATCGTCTCGCCTGCCGCAGTGCCGAGCTATCCGTCGAAGCCGTCGCGCGCTCTGCTGGCCGCCCTCGGCCTCATCGGCGGCCTCGGACTCGGGCTGGCGCAGGCGCTGGTGCGGCACCATCTCGACCGCTCGATCCACTCGGGCGGCGATCTTTCCCGCCTCACCGGCCTCAAGCTCGCCGGCGAGCTGCCGTACGTCCCGCCGCGGGGGCTGACCGGGCGTATCAGCAGCTGGATCGGTGCCGAGCGTCCGAGTGCGACGGACCCGACCGCCTATGGCGATCTGCTGATGGCGATCGGCGACACGCGCGGCCGCAACGCTCCGGACTATCGCCAGGGCGTCTTACGTCTCCTGTCGCGGTTGAGGACGGGTGTCCGGGCGGGCCGGCCGCTCGCCATCATGGTTGCCGGCGGGGAGAGCGGCATTGGCACGTCGTCGGTCGCGCTCTCGCTCGCCTATGCGGCGGCCCTGGCAGGTGACCGCGCGCTGCTCGTCGATGCCAATTCGGTCAATCCGGCACTATCCGGCGTGTTCGGCCGCGACGTGTCACGCGAAGCACCTATTGCGCTCGACAATAAGGAGCACTTGGCACGCATCGTCAGCCGGGACGCCCGCTCGGGTCTGTCGCTCCTGCCGGTGGCGCTCGCGGACATCCGAAGCCTGCGCGCCCAGCAGCGTCGCCGCCTCGTCTCGGGGCTGACGACGATGGCGCAGGACTACGATCTCATCGTCTACGACGGCGGCGCGCTCAACGAGGACGAGTCGGCGCTGAGCCTCGTTCCGGCCGTCGATCGCATCGTGCTCGTGGTCGGCGCCGGAACGAGCACACGCGATACCGTGGCGGATCTTTCCGTTGTCACCGAAGGGGCCCGCAATCGCATTGCGGGCGCGGTGCTCGTGCATCGGAGCGCATAGCGAGCCGGCACTGTCCCCACTCGCCATCGGTCGCTGACCCTCCGGGTTCGACGGCAGGAACCCGGTGCCAGGAACCCGATCCCGGGACTCCAGCATCAGGTGCGCGGCACCCTTCGTCCGCGCCGGTTTCCGCGCGCGGCGAGGCCAGGAGGGCCCGGTCCCGACTCCCGAAACGGGACCGGCACAAAGCTTGCTCCCCGACCGACATGATCCATTCGGGGAAAGAGCCGCGAGAGACCATGACCCATCGAGCCGCCACTGCCGTCGACTCAAGCGCTGCCATGATTGGAAGGCCCACCGCGGGCGGCGGGGGCGGGGTGTCGGAGTACACGCTTTCCCGCTACGTTTTCGCCACGACCGACAAGCCGCTCGCGACCATCGACGGCTGGCCGATCAATCTCGCCGATCTCGAGAGCGCGGTCGATGCCATCGTTCGTGCGGCGGAGGCCCGCGATAGTTTCTCGGTCTTCACGCTCAATCTCGACCACCTGTCCAAGCTGCACTCGAACAGCCGCTTCCGCTCGGCTTACGCGCGGGCGCGGTTCGTGACGGCAGACGGCGAGCCGGTCGCCAGGCTCGCGGCGCGGCAGGACCGGCGGATCCAGCGCACCACGGGGGCCGATCTCGTGGTGCCGCTCGTGAAGGCGGCAGCGCGCGCGGAGCTTCCGGTGTATCTCTTCGGGACATCGCCCGACGTGCTCGCGGACGCGGGAGCCTATCTTTCGGCCGCGACGAACGGAACGCTCGACATCGTCGGCTCAGCCTCACCGCCGCAAGGGTTTGCTCCCGAGAGCGGGGAGGCGGATCATTACCTCGACCGCATTGCGGCCTCGGGGGCGCGGCTCTGTCTCGTCGCACTCGGTGCGCCGAAACAGGAGCTTCTCGCCGCACGCGCCGTCGAGCGTGGGATCGAGGTGGGCTTTGTCTGCATCGGTGCGGCACTCGACTTCCTCGCCGGCTCGCAGCTGAGAGCGCCGCCGGCAATGCAGAAGGCAGGGCTCGAATGGCTATGGCGGCTCGTAACCAATCCTCGCCGGCTCGCCGTGCGGTACGCGCTTTCGGCGCTGGTCCTCGCCGACATCACTGTACTATCGCCGATCCGGCAGGCCCTCACCGGCGCGCGCTCCTGATGCGGGCGGCCCCATGACTGCCGCATCCGACCTGCGCAAGCGGCAATCTGGTTCCAGAGAGTCTCACCCCATGCCACTGCCCAAGCTCCTCTTCTACACCCACGGGCTCGTCGACGGCGGCGCCGAGCGGCTGTGGGCTTCGCTCGCGAGCGCCTTCAAGGCGCGCGGGCACCAGGTCGTATTCGCGGTCGATTTCGAGGCCGACGACAACCGGGCCTGCCTTGATCCCGACATCGAGCTCGTGGTGCTCGGGCGCAATCACTGGAGGGCGACGCGCACGCTGGCGGCACTGCTTCAGCGGGTGAAGCCGGACGTGGCGTTGGGTGCCGTCGCCGGCTCGAACCTGAAGCTCGTCGCCGCCGACCTCCTCGCCGGCACGAGAACGCCGATCATCTCGAGCTATCACGGTTTCGAGGAATGGCGGACGGGCTGGATGAGCTGGCTCGCACACCGCCTGCTGCCGGTCATCAGCGCGCGGTCGGGACGCGTGGTCGCGGTCTCGGACGATCTCGCCAAGGCGCTCGTGACCGACTGGTACGCGCGGGCGAGCAACATCGACGTCGTTCTCAATCCCGTTTTCGTGCCAGAGGTCGCTCGGATTCCTACGGAAGCCGAGCTTCGGGCGCGCAAGGACGTCATCCTGGCGGCCGGCCGGCTCGTTCCGGAAAAGGACTTCGCGACGCTCATCCGTGCGTTCGCACGGCTGAAGCGTCCGCGGGCCGAGCTCGTCATTCTCGGGAAGGGGCCGGAGCGGTCGGCGCTCGAGGCGGAGGCGCGCCGGCTCGGCGTCGCCGAACGTGTCGCGCTTCCGGGCTACGTTGCCGAGCCGTGGCAGGCGTACGCCAGGGCCAAATGCCTTGCGGTCTCCTCACGCACTGAGAGCTTCGGCAACGTGATCGTCGAGGCCATGGCGCACGGGCTGCCAGCGGTCGCCACGGCGTGCGCCGGCCCGGTCACCATTCTCGGGGCGGGCAAGTATGGACGTATCGTTCCGATCGGCGACGACGTGGCGATGGCGCGCGCCATCGAGGACGTGCTCGATCGGCCCGGCGATCCCGCGCCGCGTTGCGCAAGGGCGCAGGAGTTCTCGCTCGCGAACCGGCTACCGGACTACGCGTCGCTCATCCGGTCGGTCATCGACGAGGCGCGTCAGGTACAGGCGGCGGCGCCGGTGGCGCTGAGCTCCTTTATTCTCTGACGGGAGGCGGTGCTATGCTCGAGCATGTGTCGGCAGATGTGGCCGCCAGCAGCACGCCACCCGTACGCGAGAAGGGCACGATCCCTGAAGCGCAGGCAGGGCTGTGGAGCCGGCTGTCGGCTGCGCTGGCGAGGGCCACACGGCGCATGGGCCGCCGTTGCGGCGGCGAGCCTACCGCATCCGGATTTGTCGTTCGCGGCGCCGGACCAAGGGTCCCGCTGGTCTATCTCGATCTCACCCATCTCGGGAGACACGTGACCGGCATCGAGCGGGTCACAATCGAGCAGTTCGAGCGGGTGGTCTTCGAGGGCGCCGAGGTGCGGCATGTTCGGTCGAAGGGCGGTATCCTCGGCATGATCGTGGCGCAGCAGGTTCTGCTGCCGCTCATCGCGCTCGTTCGCCCACGCGCGCAATTTGTATTTCCCGGCTTCCCGCCGTCGCCGTTCTTCCGCCTCGCGCGCGAGCGCGTGGTGCTCTACGTTCACGATCTTTTTCTCATTACGCGGCCGCAGGACCTTGGGCAGAAGGCCAAGCTCTACATGGCGCGCCCGTTCGGCTGGGCCGTTCGCGGTCTCAAGCACTTTCTGGTCAATTCCGAGAAGACCCGGGCCGAGCTTCTGCCGTTCGTCCGGTCCGACGCGCGCATCGCACTCTACCGTCCGGGCGTGCGCAACGTATTCTCGCTCGCCTCGGGCGAGAGGGCGACACGGCCGGAGAGGCCGCAACCGGTGAAAATCGTGAGTCTCGGCACGGTCGAGCCGCGCAAGAACTACCGGGCGGCGGCGGCGGTCGTGGCGGCACTCGACCGGCTGCTGCCGGGCGGGGCCGAGCTGCACATCGCTGGCCGCGAGGGCTGGGGTAACGATGCCGAGATCCTGAACGGTCTGCCGGTCGTACGCCTGCACGGGTACCTCTCCCTCGAGTCGGCCAGAGAGCTGATCGAGAGCGCCGATCTCTACCTTACGACCTCGCATGACGAAGGGCTCGGCTTGCCGCTGCTCGAGGTGCAGTACGCCGGTCTTCCGGTCGTGGCGCCCGTGCGGCGCTCGACAATGTGGAACGGTGGAACGCCGCAGCGAGCCGCGACGCCGTGTTCGCCCAGGCCATGCTGAAGCAGCCCATCGCGGACAGTATGTCAGGATGCGGCGGTCCGGTGCCGGGATGACGCGGCCGGCGCCTTGCGAGATCGATCGGCGGCGGCTCCTCGCGGGCGCAGCGTCTCTGCTCGCGGCCGTCGCGTTGCCGGCGGAGCGCACCGCGGCGGGTGTCGCTGCAGTCCCGGCCGGCGGTTTGAGCCTCGGGGAGCTGGCGGCGGCGAAGGGGCTCCTGTTCGGTGCCTCGTTCGCGACGCACGAGCTCGACAAGCCCTACGGAGCCTCCTATGCGGCGACGTATGCGCGCGAGGCACGCATGGTGACCAGCGAGCTCGAGCTCAAGCTCTACACCATGCGGCCGAAGGCGACGGCGCTCGACTTCGGGCCCGCAGACCGCCTGGTCCTGTTTGCCCGCGAGCATGGGCTCGCGCTCCACGGACACAACCTGATCTGGAACGACGCGCTGCCGGATTGGATCAGGCGCCTCGGTCCGGACGAGGCGGCGTTCCTCATGGATACGCACATCACGACCGTGCTCGAGCGGTATCGAGCAGACATTCCGACCTGGGACGTGGTCAATGAGCCGATCGCGCCCTGGGATCGGCTGCCCGGCAACCTGCGCGGGGGCGTATTCTACGCGGCGCTCGGCGAAGGCTACATCGCCGAGAGCTTCCGCGTCGCGCGGCGCGTAGCGCCCCAGGCACGGCTCTTCCTAAACGAGGCCCAGACCGAGAGCGACGACGAAAATGGAGCCGTGTTCCGCGCGAGCCTGCTCGCGCTCGCGAAGCGGCTCAAGGCGGAAGGCGCGCCGGTCGACGGCATTGGTCTCGAGTGCCATCTCGACAGCCGGCGGCCGTACGATTTCCCGCGTTTTGCTGCGTTTGTCGAGGAGCTGGCTGCAGAAGGCTTCGAGATCGCCATCTCCGAGCTCGACGTCAACGACGTGGCGTTCCCGGCCGATCCAGCCGAGCGCGACCGCAAGGTTGCCGACGTGTACCGGCGCTTCCTCGCCGCCGTGCTGCCGGTGAAGGCCGTGCGCCGCCTCACCCTCTGGCAGATCGCCGACCACACGAGCTGGATGTACTATGACGACGTCCGGCTGCATCCGAAGGCCCTGCGCCGTCCCCGGCCGCTGCCGTTCGACGAGCGCTTCCGGCGCAAAGCGGCGTGGAGCGCCATCGCCGAAGCTCTAGACGCCATGCCGCCGCGGTGAGCAGATCCCACTGACCTCGGTCCGCCCGGTGCGGGAGTGCGGTCTCGGGAGGCGGCCTCCGCGAGCCCCGTGAGGAGGGCGCCTCGCAGCCCTTCTCCCTGCGGGAGAGGGGAGCCCGCGTGGCGAACGACGGCTTGCACTGAGCCTCGTCGTCCAACCTGCCATTGCGGAGGGGGCCCAGAGCCGCTAGGGTCCGGCGCGCTCGAAGGAGCCATCGTCAGCAAAGTCAGAGACGGGAATACGACACGTGAAGATCACCTATTTCGAAGACCTCTCCGTGGGCCAGGAGGCCTCCTCTTCCAAGACCGTGACGGAGGCGGACATCGTCGCATTCGCCAACGTCTCGGGCGATAAGAACCCGGTCCACCTCGATGCCGACTACGCGGCCACGACGCTCTTCAAGGAGCGCATCGCCCACGGCATGCTGTCGGCAGGCTACATCTCGGCCATCTTCGGCATGCAGCTGCCGGGTCCCGGCTCGATCTACGTATCGCAGACGTTGAACTTCAAAGGGCCGGTCAAGATCGGCGATACGGTCGTTACCACGTGCAAGATCATCGAGCTCATGGAGAAGCGCCGCGTTAAGTTCGAGACCGTGTGCTCGGTTGCGGGCAAGCCCGTGCTGGTCGGCGAAGCGGTGCTGATGGTGCCGGGCCGGCCGGCGTAAGCATCGACAGGCACAGGTCGGGCGCGACGGCAGTACCCGACGTCTGTGACGCGACATGTCGGGTCACGGCGCCGTCGCGCCGAACCCGGCCTACAGCTGATCCGGTCTGACACCGCCATGATGCAGGTTCTCCACGGGCTCGAGTTCGTACCGGTCTACTCGAAGGGGCTCGTGCTCGCGATCGGCAATTTCGATGGCGTGCATCGCGGGCACCAGGAACTGATCGGCAAGGCGGTCGAGATCGGGATTGCGATCGGCCGACCGCCGGGCGTGATGGTTTTCGAACCGCATCCGCGCGAGCTGTTCCAGCCCAACGAGCCTCATTTTCACCTGACGACGCTGGCGGAGAAGCTGCGCCTCGTCGAGGCGGCGGGCATCAAGACGGCAGTGGTGCTGCCATTCGACCGGGCGCTGGCGGGGCTAGAGGCCGAGGAGTTCATTGCGCGCTACCTCGTCGAGGCGCTGCTCGTGTCGCACGTGGTCATCGGCTACGACTTCTTCTTCGGCAAGGGGCGTCGGGGCACGCCCGAGAGCATGGTGATGGCGGGCAGGAAGTTCGGCTTCGACGTGACGGTGGTGGCGCCGGTTGCGGAGGACGGCGAGGTGTTCTCGTCGACCGCCATCCGTTTGAAGCTCGCCCAGGGCGACGTCGCCGGCGCGACCCACGACCTCGGGCGGCGGTGGCGCGTCACGGGCAAGGTCGCGAAGGGGGCACAGCGCGGCAACGGGCTCGGCTTCCCGACCGCCAACGTCCCGATGCCGAAGGGCACGGCTCTCGCCCACGGCATTTACGCGGTGCGGGCGCTGATCGGCGACAACTGGCACGACGGGGCGGCCTATCTCGGCACGCGGCCGACGTTCGACGACGGCATGCCGGTGCTCGAGGTCAATGTCTTCGACTTTTCGGGGGACCTCTACGGACGGGACATGACGGTCGAGTTCGTCGGCTACGTCCGTCCCGACCGCAAGTTCTGGAGTGTCGAGGCATTGAAGAGTCAGATGGCCCTCGACTGTGCCGAGGCGCGGCGGATGCTCATGGCTGCCCGGGAGGGAGCGGATAGCTAAGTTGTTCGGGTTACGCCGGGCCGAGCAGAGCTGCGGGCCGCTGGGGCGAGTATGCCGCCTCGACCGGGAGGACGGGAGTGGAGCGAGGTTGCGTGCCCGGGAGGCGCCCATCCTGGCGTCCACCGGCCGAAACGCCTCCCGTTGACGGGGCGGGGAAACAAATATTCGCCAGGCAGCTTCTCGACGTCACCTCGGCCAAGCCACGGGTGCTGAGGCAACTCTTCGAGTTGGCGGGCTGTTGCCGCTCCTGGCCTGCGCCGGCATGACGCAAAGGCTCGGACGCGTCCGGCGAGCCTTTCTTTGCCTCCTGCGCCTGGGATTGGTAGAACGCAGGCCAAATCACCCTTGGAATGAAAGACTGGATCGCGATGGCTAAAGGCAGCGGGGGCAAAGGGTCTGGCAAGGCGCCGCAGGGTGTCGACAAGGGCAGCGGCAAGGGCAGGGGCAAGGGCACCGAGGCGCCCCAGGCAGCGCCGGTCATGGCCTTGCCGCCCGGCATCAAGACCAAGCCGAAGACCTTGCAGCCGGCAGCTGCCAAGTCCGGACCCGTGGCGACCAAAGCCGCCGCTGGGCCAGGCGGCAATGCCCAGCCGGATCCGGGGCGCGAGGTGGTGACCTCTGTTCCCGCCGCTGCGGCGAAGGCCGAGGCTCGTTCTGAGACCAAGCACGGCGCTGCTGACACGTTCGCGGCCCAGTCCGCGGCAACGCCCGCTCCGGAGACCGAGACGGTCATAGACGCAAAGCCGTCTCCGCAGCTCGCGCCAGTCCCGAAGGCAGCGCCCAAGGTGGATGCGAAGCCCGCGGCGGAGGGGAAGCCGGCGCCCGCGGCCGAGGGCAAGAAGCCAGAGGGGCGGGACTGGAGCGAGACGCTGTTCCTGCCGGAGACCGCGTTCCCGATGAGGGCGGGCTTGCCGGAGCTCGAGCCGCGCCTCCTCCAGCGCTGGGCCGAGATCGGTCTTTACGATCGCCTGCGCGAGACCTCGGAGGGCCGCGACAAGTTCGTGCTGCACGACGGGCCGCCCTACGCCAACGGCAACATCCACATCGGGCATGCGCTCAACAAGATCCTCAAGGATCTGGTGGTGAAGAGCCAGCAGATGCTCGGCTACGATAGCAACTACGTGCCGGGCTGGGACTGCCACGGGCTTCCCATCGAGTGGAAGATCGAGGAGCAGTATCGCGCCAAGGGCAAGAACAAGGACGAGGTTCCGGTCAACGAGTTCCGCCGCGAGTGCCGCGAGTTCGCGAGCCACTGGCTTTCCGTGCAGCGCGAGGAGTTCAAGCGGCTCGGCGTCGTCGGCGACTGGGACCATCCCTATTTCACGATGGACTTCCGCGCCGAGGCCGTGATCGCGCGCGAGCTGATGCGCTTCGCGGAAGCGGGCCTTCTCTATCGCGGCTCGAAGCCCGTCATGTGGAGCGTGGTCGAGAGGACGGCGCTCGCCGAGGCCGAGGTCGAGTACCAGGACTACCAGTCGGACACGATCTGGGTGAAGTTCCCGCTCAAATGGTTGGCGGGGGACGAGCTGGCTGACGACGCAATGGCTCGGGTGCAGCCGGGTGACAACGTCGTCATTTGGACGACAACTCCTTGGACGATCCCCGGGAACCGCGCCATCAGCTTCTCGTCCCGGATCAATTACAGCCTGTTCGAGGTGACGAAGGCTCCAGAGAACAACTGGGCCAAGGTCGGAGATCGCTTCATTCTGGCTGACAAACTTGCTTCCGATGTCATGAAGGCGGCCAAGGTGGATGCCTATGAACGGCTAAGCTCCGTTCCGAGCGAACTCCTTGGAAAGGCGCGATGCGAACACCCGCTCGCGTTGCTCGGCTACACCTTCGACGTCCCTCTCCTCGACGGCGATCACGTCACCGACGACACCGGCACGGGGTTCGTGCATACGGCGCCGGGGCATGGTGCCGACGACTACAACATCTGGACCGCGAGCCAGAAGAGCCTGCGCGATCGTGGCATCGACACCACGATCCCGTTCACCGTCGACGCCGACGGCGTCATGACCAAGGACGCGCCGGGGTTCGAGGGCAAGCGTGTCCTCAAAGAGAACGGCGACAAGGGCGACGCCAACGACGCGGTGATCAAGGCGCTGGCGGAAGCGGGCAACATCATCGCGCGCGGGCGCTTGAAGCACCAGTATCCGCACTCGTGGCGGTCGAAGAAGCCGGTCATCTTCCGCAACACGCCGCAGTGGTTCATCGCTCTTGATGTTGTGCCCGGCGGCTCCCCTCAGGGGAGCCGGCCGCTGGGCACGGAAGGAAAGACGCTGCGGCAGGTCGCCCTCGCCGAGATCCGCCGTACGGAATGGGTGCCGGCGGCGGGCGAGAACCGCATCACGGGCATGATCGAGAACCGGCCGGACTGGGTCGTCTCGCGCCAACGCGCGTGGGGCGTGCCAATCACGGTGTTCCGCCATGTCGAGACCGACGAGATCATCCCGGGGCCGGATTTCGGGGAGAGCGACGAGCTCATCGGCCGCATCGAGGCCGCGTTCGCCGAGAAAGGCGCCGACGTCTGGTTCGAGCCGGGCGTGCGCGAGCGGTTCCTCAGGGGCCTCGTGCCGGATGCCCACATCAAGGATTGGGAGCAGGTCCGCGACGTGCTCGACGTGTGGTTCGATTCCGGCTCGACACATGCCTTCGTGCTCGAGGATCCGGTTGCGTTCCCCGGCTTTGCCGGCCTTCGACGCGTACACGACGGCGGTCGCGACCGCGTCATGTACCTCGAGGGCTCGGATCAGCATCGCGGCTGGTTCCATTCGTCGCTGCTCGAAAGCTGCGGCACGCGGGGACGCGCGCCCTACGACGTAGTGCTCACGCACGGCTTCATCCTCGACGAGAAGGGCGAGGACAAGATGTCGAAGTCGAAGGGCAATGTCATCACGCCCCAGGACGTCATGAAGTCGACGGGTGCGGACATTCTGCGCCTGTGGGTTGCCTCGGCCGACACGACCGACGACATCCGCTTCGGTCCGGCGATCCTGCAGGCGGCGTCCGACGCCTATCGCAAGCTCAGGAACTCGCTCCGGTGGATGCTGGGTGCGCTGGCGCATTACGAGCCGCAGCATCAGGTGCCGCTCGGAGAGCTCCCCGAGCTCGAGCGATTGATGCTGCATCGTCTGGCGCTGCTCGACGAGGTAATCCGCAAGGCTTACGCGACCTACGACTACCGGCGCGTCATCACCGAGCTGTCGCAGTTCATGAACACGGACTTGAGTGCGTTCTACTTCGACATCAGGAAGGACACGCTCTACTGCGAGGCCTTTTCGAGCGGGAAGCGCCGTGCGGCGTTGACCGTCATCGACCAGATCCTCGGCTGCGTCACCGTGTGGCTGGCACCGATCCTCTCGTTCACGGCGGAGGAAGCCTGGCTCGCGCGCTATCCGCAAGCGGATTCGGTGCATCTCTTGACCTTCCCGGACGTGCCGGACGGCTGGCGCGACGACGCCCTCGCAGCCAAATGGGAGACGGTGCGCGACGTGCGCCGCGTCGTGACGGGTGCGCTCGAGGTTGAACGCGCGGCGAAACGCATCGGCTCGTCGCTCGAGGCCGCGCCCGAGGTCTACGTCAGTGACGAGGCCGCCCTCTCGGCGCTCGACGGCATCGATCTTGCCGAGGTGGCGATCACCAGTGCGGCTCAGCTCGTCCGCGGCGCCGCGCCCGCCGCCGCGGCGTTCACGCTGTCTGACGTGCCGGGAGTGGCCGTGGTGCCGAAGCGGGCCGAAGGGCGAAAGTGCGCGCGCTCGTGGCGGATCACAAACGACGTCGGTTCGGACCCGGCCTACCCGGACCTCTCCGCCCGCGACGCGGCAGCTGTTCGCGAGTGGGAAACGCGCCGGGGATAGTCGAGCGGTCCAGCGACTGCCCCGAATCCTCTCGCCACGGGGTGAGGGGGAAGGCAGGGGCCGGGCAGTCTAGCCGGGATCTACCGCGCGACCGTCACGCTACAGTGCGCGTCGGTCACGAGGGTTTGCGACACCGAGCCGACGACAAGGCGGGTGGCGGCGCGCTTCTCGCCGGTGCCAACGACGATGTGGTCGACAGCGTGCTCGCTGGCAAAGGCGATGATGGCGTGCCCAACGTCGCGGCTGGCGACGGACGCGACGGAGACGTGAACCAGCCCCGCGGAAGCCGCTCTGTCGCGAGCCTCCGTCAGCAGCCGTTGGGCTTCCACCGGCCCGAGCTTGTGCTCGGCTGGCAAGCCCTTGCTGTCGAACTTGACTTGGTCGACCACAAGAAGCACCAGCTCGGCGGCCATGGCCTTGGCCATTGCCACGGCTACCGTCAGGGCGCGCGCTCCGTGAGCGGCGCCGTCGACGGCGCACAAAATCCTCTTGAACATGGTCCCCCCGCAGGACGACGCCCAACCCTCTATCGGCGCCCTAGAGCCGGGCACCAATCCGACGCTGCGAGACTGACATCATTTGCAGTGTTCAACAAGCGGCCGGCACAATCGGTGCCGGGGCATCCGGCGGCCACGCGTGCATCCGCTGCCGCTGCGGCGGCCGACACGGCTCTTCCTGCAGGCGGAGCGAGAAAGGCGGTGGCCGGGAGCTCCGGTTCTTGCCCTGCTGATCCGGTCTTGCCGCGTGTCGACCGGACAGGAGGCTGTCGCGCGGAAACAACTGCGGGGAAGCATGGCGCCGTCGCAGGCGGCAAAAAAAGAAAGACCGGGACGGGCCCGGCCTTTCCAGTCGTTGCAGAGATAGCCTGCGGCTCAGTGGAGCCGGCCTTTGAGATTGCGGATGCTCTCGTCGATGAGCTGGCTCGCGGCATCGCCGGTTGTCTTGGCGGCGAGGATCTTCTCGGCGGCGGCAAGGGCAGCGTCGACGGCAGCGGCGCGCACCTCGCTCGCAGCCTGCTGCTCGGCGCGGGCAATCTTCTCCTCGGCGGCCTTGGTACGGCGATCGAGGCTTTCGGCAAGGCTCTTCCGGGTCTCGGTGGCAAGGCTCTCGGCCTCGCGCTTGGCTTGCTCGATGATGTCCTTGGCCTCGTCTTCGGCCTCATGGGCGCGCCTCTGGTAGTCGGCCAGAAGCTTCTGCGCTTCCTCACGAAGGCGGCGGGCCTCGTCGAGCTCCTTCTTGATCGATGCGCCGCGGTCGTCGAGGGCGCGGCCGATCATGCCCGGCACGCCGAGGTAGGCGATGAGGGCCATGAAGATCAGAAACGAGACGAGGACCCAGAATTCTGCGGCCTGGGGATCGAGCAGTGCCATGGTCATTCTCCGGCGGCAGGCGCGAGGGCGCGCTTCACTTCGTCGAGGGACACGTCCTTGCCGGAAAGCTGCTTGACGACGGCGGCAGCCGTGTCGGCTGCGATCTCGGACACGCTGGCCAGGGCCTTGGCCTTGGTGGCGCCGATGGCCTTCTCGGCGTCGGCGAGCTTGGCGGTCAGCGCGCCTTCGACCTTGGCGCGCTCGGCGTCGGTCTCGGATGCGAGTTTCTCGCGGGTCTGGCGCGCGATGCCGGACGCGTTGGCCCGTGCGTCGGCAAGCGCTTTCTCGTAGGCGGCAAGCGCCTTCTCGGTCTCGCCCTTCAAGCGCTCGGCGGCGTCGAGATCGCGCTTGATGCGGTCGGCACGTTCCTCGATCACGTCCCGGATTCGCGGCAGCGCGAAGCGCGACATCATGAAATAGAGCGCGGCGAATGTGACCGCGAACCAGAACAACAGTGGCGTGAAGTTCGCCGGGTCGAGGGGAGGGAACGCCTTGCCGTGCTCCGCGCCGTGCGGAACCTCGGTGCCCTCGTGCATTGTCTCAGCAGCCATGACTGGTCCTGATCGTGCTCATGAAACGAACGGCAATCCGCCCGGCGGGCACGGATAGGCTCCGCACCCGCCGGGTGGAGAAGGCGTGGTATCAGGTGAAGAGCAGGAGGAAGGCGATCAGCAGCGCGAAGATGCCGAGAGCTTCCGTCACGGCGAAGCCGAAGATCAGGCGGCCGAACTGGCCATCGGCAGCCGACGGGTTGCGCAGAGCGCCCTGCAGGAACTGGCCGAACAGGTTGCCGACGCCGATAGCGGCGGCGCCCGTGCCGATGGCGGCGAGGCCGGCACCGATGAGCTTTGCGGAAGCTGGATCCATGGAAGTTCTCCCTTCGATTGAATGTGTGGAACGAGGTGACCGTGCTGTTCCGGTCCGTGCGTCAGTGGCCCGGGTGCAGCGCGTCGTTGAGGTACATGCAGGTCAGCATCGTGAAGACGTAGGCCTGCAGGAAGGCGACAAGAAACTCGAGTGCGGTCAGCGCCGTCGCCGCCGTCAGGGGCAGGATGGCGAGGCCCTTCATGGCGCCCGCGGCGCCGAGCAGCATGATGATGAAGCCGGCGAAGACCTTGAGCGTGATATGGCCGGCCAGCATGTTGGCGAAGAGACGGACCGAGTGGCTCAACGGGCGCGAGAAGAACGAGATGACCTCGATAGCGACCACGAGCGGCAGCACGTACCAGGGCACGCCCGACGGCACGAAGAGGTGAAGGAAGTGGAGGCCGTTCTTGGCGAAGCCGACCACGATCACGGTGACGAATACGATGGCGGCGAGCGCAGCAGTGACCGAAAGATGGCTCGTGACCGTGAACCAGCCCGGGACCATGCCGAGCATGTTCAAGACGAGGATGAAGGTGAACAGGGAGAAGACGAGCGGGAAGAACTTCATGCCCTGCTCGCCCATGCTGTCGCGGACCATGCCGGCGACGAACTCGTAGGCGCCTTCGGCGACCGACTGCAGCCGGCCCGGAACGAGCGCGCGGCTGCGCATGGCGAACATCAGCCCGAACGTGATCAGTAGCAGCGCGCCGACCATGAACAGAGACGAGTTCGTGAACGAGATGTCGTAGCCCTGGTAGTCGAGGGGGATCAGCTTCTCGATGTTGAACTGATGGATCGGGTCGGGCATCCCCCCGCCGCTCGAATGCTCAGCTGCCACGTCAGCACCCCCAATAATCAGTCGTCATCGTCGTTTGCGACGGCCTGGCCGATGTTGCCGCCCGTCTCTTTCTTGATCTCGGCCTGCATCGCAGTGAACGCGCGCGTGACGTTCATGATGCCGGCCGCAAAGCCCAGGATGAAGAACAACAGGAACAGCCAGGGCGTGGTGCCGAACAACTGGTCGAGCCCGTAGCCGATAAGACCGCCGACCAGGATGGCCGCCACCAGCTCCGACGACATCCGGAGCCCGTAGGCCATGCCTTTCGACTGCATGGCTCTGTCTTGCTCGGCCGTGATCTCGGCCTGTTTTCCAGCCTGCAACTTGTCGATTTTGTCGCCCAACTCGGCCGCGCGCCGCTCGAAAGCAGCGATCTCCGCTGGGCTCAACTCCCCCTTGTGGGGCTGAGGCCCTTTGGGCTGATCCGACATGGGCTTACCTCGACAGGAAGCAGTCCGCGGACCCGGGGTCCGCAAACGCGGCGCACCATATGAGCCACCCCCCGGGGTGTCAAGCAATGGGCCTCTCGGGTTCCGCGGGCGAGGGTACGGCGAAACCGCGCAGGCAGGACGGAATTAATGAGGCGCGTCGGACGCGTGCAAGGGGCGCCGCTTGGAGCCGCCGATCCGGTGCGGCGCCCGGGTGTCGTCCGGCGGCGTTGGCGCTCAGGGAATCCAGCCCTTGTCGAGATCCATGGCCTGGCGCGACAAGCTCTTGCCGTCCTTGTCGAAATGGACCGCGGTCCAGGCGAGATGCGTGCCGGTCTCCTCGGACGAGCGCGAGCGCAACGAGGCCATGACGGTTTCGCCCTTCCGCGCCGCGACAGGCTTCGGGACGGGAAAATAGAGCTGCTCCCAGTGGGTGCGGGGGGCGTCGGGCGCGGTCGAAAGGGAGAGCCCGGGGACGAGGTCGGCGGTCCACCAGTAGGCAAAGCCATAGATGGTCGCCCCCGCAGCAAGCTTCCACGACGCCTCGCCCTTGCGATTCGCGCGCGTGTCGTTCCTCAAGTCGGCGACGTCCCAGGCATGGGCCGTGCGGCCGTGGTCAAGGAGCTCGGCAGGTTTGAAGGTTCTGACGTAGACGTTGTTGAGGCTCATGGTTCTGGCGACGGACAGGTCGAGGCCGTGGCCGACCTCGTCCCACGCCGTGAGCTCCTTGTGGATGCGGTCGGACACGACGGGAGCGACGTACTGGGTGATGCGGAACGGGATGACGAGGCCTTCTGTCCGCAAGTGGCGGCGGCGGGCGTCGTTCATGGTGTCGATGATGTTCTCCTCGAAGGCGTAGTTGCCGAGCGTCTCGGAAACGACGACATCTGCACGCGGCGGGTCGACCATGTCTGTCGAATGGCAGGGCATCAGCTGGCAGCCCTTGGCGCGGTTCGCCTTCAAGACCTGAGCGGCGACGCCTGCGACCTCCGCGGTCTCGTAGAGGTAGACCTCGCGCGCACCGAGCTTGGCCGCCATGAGGCCCAGGAGGCCCGTGCCGGCGCCGATGTCGGCGACGATCGTGCGGCCTTTCTCGATCACGCTCGCGAGCGCCTTGTAGAAGACCTCGTTCCTTTCGCGGTCGGCGATGAGCGTACGGTGGTATTCGATGCGCATGGTGTTTCGTTGCTGCCTTGCTGGCCGACGTGTCCCCGCACCCTGACTTCCCCCAGGGGTGAGAGGGTCATAGTGCGGGGTCAAAGTCGGAGAGTGGGTCCGCGCAGGTGATACAACGTCAGCGCTGTCGCCACGGCGAGATTCAGGCTGTCGAGCTTGCCGGCCATGGGGATCTTGACGAGGCGGGTGCAGGAGCGAGTCAAACTGTCGGAGAGTCCGGGGCCCTCGCTGCCCATGACCAGCAGCACGGGATGCTTGTAGGCCGCCTTGCGGAAGTCCTCGCGGCCGTCGAGGTGCGTGCCGACGACGTCGCCGGGCCATTCTCCGCGCCAGCTGAGGAAGCCCTCTCGGGTCATGCGCACGAGCGGCACGGCGAAGATGGAGCCCATGGTCGCGCGCACGCACTCGCGCTGGTAGGGGTCGCAGCATTGACCGACCAGGACGATGCCGGCGGCGCCTACTGCGTCGACGGTGCGGATGATGGTGCCGAGGTTGCCGGGATCGCGCACCTCCTCGAGCACGAGCCAGGAGGCGTCCTTGGCGACGGACTTGGCGGGCGGCGCGTCGGTGACGCGCTGCCGGTAGACGGCGAGCATCGACTGCGGGTTGTCCTTGGAGGCGAGCTTCTCGAGCACGGCCTCCGAGACCTCGAGCACCTCCTTGCCGGCGTCGAGTACGCCTTGCACGAGTTCGCGCGCGATCCCGGGCGTGGCGGCCGAGCCATCGCGGACCACGAGTGTCTCGGGCATGTGCCCGTGCTCGCGTGCGGTAAGGATGATGGAGGTGCCCTCGGCGACGAAGAGGCCGGTCTCCTTGCGCTCCTTCCTCATGTCGAGGGCGCGGATCGCCTTCACGCGGTCGTTGGTGAGACTGGTGATGAGCTTCGGGGCGCGGGTCATGGTGTCGTGCCCGCAGTCCGTCCTCCGCCCCAGCGTCGCCAAGGAACAAAGCAGACGAGCGGGGGGAGGGTTGGGGATCGGGGGAGGCCCGTAAGCCAGCACGGCTCGGTGAGCGACGTTGCCGAGCGACGCGCTGGGGCGCTAGCCCGACCTGCCATCTCTCGCCTCATAGCCCCATGAGCCCCAGAACCTCATCGACGGCGAGGGTGGGAAGGAGCTCGCCGTTTCTCACGCCGGCCTCGATGGCGGGCAGGCGCGCGGCGACCTTGGGGTTGGATTTCAAGGCCGCCATCAGCCGGTCTGCCAGCATGTCGCGCATCCATTCGACGGCCTGGCGCTGGCGGCGGGTGGCGAGCTCACCGTTGGCCGTCATCAGCGCGCGATGCTCGGCGATCTTGGCCCAAAGCTGATCGAGCCCCTTGTTCTCGCGGCCCGAGATCGTCAGCACGGGAGGGAGCCATGCGGCCTCCTTGGGCGTGAAGATGGCAATGGCGTTCTGGTACTCGTTGGCCGCGCGCTGGGCGCGCGTGACGTTGTCGCCGTCGGCCTTGTTGATGGCGATCATATCGGCGAGCTCGATGATGCCCTTCTTTATGCCCTGAAGGTCGTCGCCGCCGCCGGCGAGGAGGAGGACGAGGAAGAAGTCGACCATGTCGGCGACCGCGACCTCACTCTGGCCGACGCCGACGGTCTCGACGATGACGACGTCGAAGCCCGCGGCCTCGACGAGAGCCATGGTCTCGCGCGTCTTGCGGGTCACGCCGCCGAGGGTGCCCGACGTGGGCGAGGGCCGAATGAAGGCGTTCTTGGCCTGCGACAGCTGGCTCATGCGTGTTTTGTCGCCGAGGATCGAGCCGCCGGTGCGCTTCGAAGTCGGGTCGACGGCGAGCACGGCCACCTTGTGGCCGGCCTCGACGAGGTTGATGCCGATCTGGTCGATGGTTGTCGATTTGCCGACACCGGGGACGCCGGTGATGCCGAGGCGGATGGCACGGCCGGTGTCGGGGAGAAGGATCTGGAGCAGCGCCTGGGCTTCTGCGTTGTGCTCGGCCTTGGTGCTCTCGACGAGCGTGATGGCGCGGGCGAGCATGGTGCGGTCGCCTGCCCGGATGGCAGCGGCGTAGTCGGCGGGCGAGAAGCGCGGGCGTGGGCCCTTGGCGTGGGGGGAGGCGCGGTGAGGCATGGGGCTTTCCTGGCGGGCACGGGCCCGGAAACGGCCGGGACCATGATGACAAACACTCGGCCCCGCAAGCGGTTTGTTGTTGCATCCCCGTCGCACAACGGGGGGCGGCTGGTGGTATAAATGAACATTGGTCGCCGGGCCGGCGCGGGCAGGGTTCCGGTGCGGGTCCTGGACTTGTCAGTTCGGTGGCCGAGGGCTTAACAGGGGAAATCGTATGGACCTCATCGTTCTCGCAGCAGTCCTTGTCATCGCGCTCGGGGCGGGCGTGGCGCTGATCAGGACCTGGGGAAGGACTGCGGCCCTGGCGGCAGTGCCGCGCTGGCTTGTCCGTGGCGGGCTCGCAGCCCTGGCACTGATCCCGATCATCGTCGTCGTGGGCCTGACGATGACGGCCTCGATGGAGGCTCCCACGGCGTCGGCTCCGCCGGACGTCGAGCCCACAGCCCCCCGTCCGAAGCGCGCGAAAAAGGCGGCGCCGAGGCCCGACGATAGCGAGCGCGACCTGGGTGAGGTGGGTACGCCATCCGAGCCCGCACCGACGACGGAGGCGCCGCCGGAGCCGGGTGCCGCAGGCCCGGCTGCGCCGGACGACACGGTCGGCGCTCCGGCGCCGGACGAGGAGCCGCGGATGCTGCCGCGCATGGCCGAGCCCGGTGAGGGAGGCTCGACACGCGGTCTCGACGACCTCCTCGAGGAGGAGCCGCCCGCGGCCGGAGCGCCGCCGCCAGCACCGCCAGCCTCGGTGCCGCCCCCGCCCCCTCCGCCCCCGGCGAGATCCGCTGAGCCGGACTCCAAGTGGGAAATCGTGCCGGTATTCTACGGCACGGACCGCACGCGCATCGTCAACGCCGCCGGGCGGCTCGACTATGGCGACGGGCGAGGCCGCCGGCTCGAGCTCGGCGAGGCCCTGGTCACGGTCCCGAAGTCACATACGGTGCCGCAGATCGAGCGCCCGTGGACACTCACCATACCCTTCACAGCCATCGAGATCGGCGAGAGCGAGGATCCGAACGAGCACTTCACGATGAAGGAGATCACGACGCTCACGCAGGAGCAGCTCCTGGCCCGCGTCGGCGAACGCCTCGCGCGCTCACAGCGCTTCCGGAAGCATGCGCTGATCTTCGTCCACGGCTTCAATACCACCTTCGACTACGCCATCTACCGCACGGCGCAGATCGCCTACGACCTCAAGTTCGATGGCGCCTCGTTTGCCTACAGCTGGCCGTCGGGCGGCGGCGTCTTGAACTACACATACGACCGCGAGAGCTCGGGTCAGGCGTTGCCCTACCTCAAGGAGTTCGTGAAGATGGTGCTCGAGAGGAGCGGGGCCGAGGCCGTGAGCCTCGTCGCTCACAGCATGGGCAACCAGCCAACGCTGCAGCTCCTCAAGGACCTGCGCGCCTCGAAACCCGAGGGCGTGCTCTTCAATCAGATCGTCCTCGCGGCTCCCGACGTCGATCGCGACAATTTCGAGAACATCGCCGCAGAGATCCGCGGGCTCGCCCGCGGCGTCACGCTCTACGCCGCCGACAACGACAAGGCGCTGGCCATCTCGCGCCGGGTCAACGGCGGCGTGCCGCGCGCCGGCGACGTGCCGCCCGAGGGGCCGCTGGTCATCGCCGACGTCGATACCATCGACGTCAGCCGGGCCTCGACCGACAGCCTCGGGCTCCACCACTCGGGCTACGCCGAGAACAACGACCTGATGGCGGACCTCAAGATCCTGATCGAGACCGGCACGCGTCCACCCGAGAAGCGCATCAACTCGACCAAGATCGTCACCTCGCCCAAGGGGGCGTATTGGCAACTCGTGCCTATGCCGAAGCCGCCCGTTACGCCTGCCAGCGAAAGCCCGCAGTAAACCAAACGTCAACGATCGCTCCATACCGTGACGGCGAGGGATTCGCGCGAGCGGGGGAGGCGCATGAGGACCAGTCTGATGTTGGCGGCCGCACTGACGGCCGTGACGCTCGTCCTGGCGTCGAGCGCCAGCGCGGACGAGCTCTATCTCTGCGATGGTGGGCGGCTCGTGAAAGTCGAAGTCGACACCATCGAGGCGCTGAAGCGGACCGATCCCTGCATCGCGCGGTATTTCGGCCTCACCATTGCCGCGGCAGCGGCTCCGGCCGGGACAGCACGGGCGGCGGTCGAGGAGACAGGTGCGCTTCCAGACGGCGGTGCATCCACCGCGACTGGCGAACCCGCCGCCACGGGCCGCGCGCTGTCGCCGACATCGCGGGCCGTGAGGACAGTCTGGCGTTCCGAGCGGGCGAAGCCCGCGGCGCCGAGGACTGAGCGCGTCGACGTGCCGGGTGAGGGCTATCGCACGGTCGCGATCATCAATGCCGGCCCCGACGAGGCGCGCGTCTATCGCCACGAGCGCTGAGGCGCTGACACGAGCCACCGGGTATCGCGCCGTCTCTCGCCACCTTTGCTCCCTGTGGGAGAGGGACACGCCTGCGCTCTGTACGAGACCTGGCTCGAACAAGTCTGGTCCGTCGAGGTCCCCTTCCCTGCACGCTGGGATGGGGGTCGGAGCTGCTGACGCGACTGCTTGGGCGTGCGGGGCCTGGAGCCGCCCACCATCTCAAAAAGGCGCTCTGCGAAAGACTTCCTTTACCCGTGTTTGCCACAGTCGGCGCAGTTGTCATTTCCAGTCGTGTGGCGGGTACCCCCATGTTCCTTCTCAGCCTCGTCGAGCGTCCTCGTACTCTGGTTTCCGCGATCGCCCTCATGGCCGCACTGGCGGCGGGCGGGGCCGGCGCTCCGCTCAAGGCCCAGGGCATTCCGAGCGACGACGTGGCTTCGCCGCCGACCGACGACGCTTCGCCTCCGCGAGGTGCAGCGCCCTCCGGCCAGGCTACGAGCGGCGATGCGGCGGCCGAAGGCAGCGTGGACGCTACCGTCGGCGCGGCCGCCGGGGCCACAGCAGGCAGCGCTCAGGCCAGCAAAGAGGGCTCCCCACCCAATGGCGCGGCGGCCTCCGCGGCGGGGAAGAAGATGTCGTCCGAAGAGCGGGCGAAGCTCGCCGTGCCGGACGATTATTATGCCAAGCGCGCAAAGGAGCTCCTGAAGCAGGACGGGGCCGTCGACAGCAAGCCGTCTCCGCTCGCCGCTGCACATCCCGACAAGCTCGTCGTCGTCTGCGAGGCCGGCTGTTCGAGCGGCAAGCAGGCAGAGATCGTTTACATGGCCCCGCGGCCCGTCACCAAGACCGTGACGCAGTCGGCGATGGTGCCGGCCTCCTCGGCGGCTCCCGACGAGAACATCACCTGCACCGGCGGTTGCTACGGCGACATGGCCCGCACCTGGCGCAGCCGGCTCACAGGGGCTGATCAGGCTTCGGCCGGCAAGAGCTCGGGCGACAGCTGGGTTACGACCGTGTCCGAGGTGCCGTCGTCCGCCGACGCCAAGAAGGCGCGCAAGAAGAGCGGCTCCTCCGACTGGATGCATCGCATCACGCTCGATCAGGCGGCAAAGGGCGAGGCCCGCCCGGCCGCCGCTGCCGAGGCCAAGGCGACTCCTGCGAGCCAGATTGCGGACACCGATGCTGCGCCGGAGCTTGCTGCCAGATCCGAGCCGGTCACGCCTGCCGCGCCTGCTGCCGTTGCCGCGCCGTCCGAGCCTGCACCGGCGAAGGAGGAAGCAGCGAAACCCGCCGCCGCGGGCCCCGATGCTGTGTCGGCCGCCGACCCGGCAGCCCCAGTCGCGACGGATCCTGCGGACAAGGCGGCGGCGTCCGCCGGGACCGCCGCTCCGGCGGCCGCGGCAGATAGCCAGCCGCCGGCCGAGAGCGCTGGCGCTCCCGTCGATCCGCCGGCTGCGACCGGTGTTCCGGCGGTCGCCGATGTTTCACCTGCGCCCGGCGGGCCGGCCGCTGCCGCTGCTCCGGCCGCGGCTCCTGCCGCCAGCGACGTACCGCTCGCTGCGGCAGAGTCCGTGCCGGCCACCGATGCTCCGGCGCCGTCGATCGGGCCGGCCACTGCCGACGCGGCCGCACCAGCCGAGACCGTCGCTGCTGCCGAGGCCCCACAGCCGCCGGTCCAGGCCGGCGCGGCTCAGGCCGGCGAGACGGCTGGCGACGCGGCCACGGCAGGCGACGGGTCTTCCGAGACGGGCGCTGCCCCATCTGCACCGGTCGCTGTCGGCGAGGCCAAGACCGATCCTGCAGTTGCTCCGGCCGCTGCCGAAGCGGCGGCGTCGCTGCCGGACGGCAAAGCTGCCGTCGAGACACCGCCTGCACCGGCCGCCGAGGTGAAGGTGGCCGCGCTCGAAGCTCCCGAGCCGTCGCCGCCGTCCGTGACCGAGGTGCAATCAGCCGCACCGGCTGCCTCTGCTCCCGTGTCAGCCGCAAAGCCGGAGGCGTCGAAACCTGCGGTTTCGGAGACACCGGCCGACGAGGCTGCGTCCAAGGGCGCGACCAGGAAGCTCGCGGCCGTCTTCGCCGCCAAGGATCCCGACATGAACGCCGCCATCAAGAAGGCGCGGGAACGGCTGCCCGAATTCTGGAGCGCGCTTGACAACCCGGGCTCCGGCGAGACTGCCTTCTCGCTCAAGGTCGCCATTGCCGGCAACGGCGCCGTCGAGCAGTTCTGGCTCATCGACATCAAGCGCGAGAACGGCAAGCTCACGGGCACCATCAACAACGAGCCCGAGCTCGTGAAGTCGGTCAAGATGGGTGAGCGCTACGTGTTCACCGAGGATCGCGTCACCGACTGGCTGTTCAAGCGCAAGGGTAAGATGGTCGGCAACGAGACCATGCGTCCGCTGTTGCGGCGGATGGCGAAAGAGGAGGCGGCGCCCTACTGGGCGATGTACGAGAAGCCGTGAGTGTCCGCCATGTGAATCCCAACGCTTGGCCCGACGGCTGGGAGTGCCGGCGTCCGGCCGACGTCCAAGCCCTCCATACGGAGCTCTGCGCCATGGACCCGGCGAACGACAACGGTGCGGCGGACGGGAAGCGAAGTCCCGCGGGCGGGGCCTCAGGCGGCGCCCGACGCCCGCTTGCCATCTTCGCGATTGCGGTCGCAGTCGCCGGTGCGCTCTCGCTGCTCGGCCAGGATGGGCTCGCATGGCCCGTGGCAGTGGCCGGCGGCGCCGGGGCAGGTCTGTTCGCCTGCCTCTTCATGGGGCTCGTCCATCCGCAGGCTGCGCGTGGCGCGCTGGCCCGCATCGCAGCTCCCGAGCAGCGTCTCCTGCGGGCCGTGCTGACCGGCCTTCTCATCGGCGGTCTCGCGGCTGGCGGCATGCATGTCCACGACGGCGCTCCGTGGGACGAAACGGCGCTGGGCTTCGCCGGCTTTTTCGCGTTCGGCTTTCTGATTGCCTATTTTCCGATTTTGCTCTGGATTGCGAGCCTGTGGTCGATCGCCTCCTGACGAGCTCGGCTGTCGCGGTGGTGCAACTCCTCGACGCAGATTGATGCGCCGCATGGTGCAACGCACCAGACCGGTCCATGCTCAGTCGACGTTAATCAGGTTCTCTGATTGGAAATATCAGCAAAGAAGACTTTACCTGATGGGCCTCCGCGGTCTAGGAGGCTGTTGGTAGAAGTACTTCGGCGAAGCTTATTCTGGTGAAGGAACGACGACATGGCCGACGGTAGCCAAAGCAGCAAGTGCCCGGTGATGCACGGGGCTCACCCCAACGCGGCGCATGGCAGCCGGTCCAACCGAGACTGGTGGCCGAACCAGCTCAATCTCAAGATCCTGCATCAGAACTCGGCTCTTTCGGACCCCATGGGCCCGGCGTTCAGCTACGCCGGGGAATTCAAGACGCTCGACCTCAAGGCGCTGAAGCAGGATCTCTACGCGCTGATGACCGATAGCCAGGACTGGTGGCCGGCCGACTACGGCCACTACGGTCCGCTCTTCATCCGCATGGCCTGGCACAGCGCCGGCACCTACCGCATTCACGACGGCCGCGGGGGCGGCGGCTTCGGCACGCAGCGCTTCGCGCCGCTCAACAGCTGGCCCGACAACGCCAACCTCGACAAGGCACGCCGCCTGCTGTGGCCGATCAAGAAGAAGTACGGCAACAAGATCTCGTGGGCCGACCTCATGATTCTCGCGGGCAACTGCGCCATCGAGAGCATGGGCGGCAAGACGTTCGGCTTCGCAGGCGGTCGCGCCGACATATGGGAGCCCTCGGAGGACATCTATTGGGGTCCCGAGAGCGAATGGCTCGGCGACAAGCGCTATTCTGGCGATCGCCAGCTCGAGAATCCGCTCGGCGCCGTTCAGATGGGCCTCATCTACGTCAACCCCGAGGGTCCGAACGGGGTGCCGAGCGCGGTCGCGGCCGGCCGCGACATCCGCGAGACGTTCGCGCGCATGGCCATGAACGACGAGGAGACGGTTGCGCTCGTCGCCGGCGGCCACACGTTCGGGAAATGCCACGGTGCTGCGTCAGCGACGCTCGTCGGCCCCGAGCCTGAGGGCGCTTCGATCGAGCTGATGGGCCTCGGCTGGGCCAACTCCTACGGCCTCGGCAAAGGCGATCACACGACGACGAGCGGCATCGAGGGCGCGTGGACCCCGAACCCGACGAAGTGGGACAACGGATACTTCGACATGCTGTTCGGCTACGACTGGGATCTCGTGAAGAGCCCCGCCGGCGCCTGGCAGTGGGTGCCCGTGAACCCGGCCGCGAAGGACCTCGCGCCTGCCGCGCACGATCCGTCGAAGCGCGTCACCACCATCATGACCACCGCCGACATGGCGATGCGAATGGATCCGATCTACGGGCCCATCTCGCGCCGCTTCCACAAGGATCCGGCGGCGTTTGCGGATGCCTTCGCGCGCGCCTGGTTCAAGCTCACGCACCGCGACATGGGTCCGCGCTCGCGCTACCTCGGCGCCGAGGTGCCGTCCGAGGTTCTGATCTGGCAGGACCCGGTGCCGGCGGTCGACCACAAGCTCGTCGATGCCGCCGACATCAAGGCACTGA
Organism: Alphaproteobacteria bacterium; assembly: GCA_019137195.1. GTDB lineage: Bacteria > Pseudomonadota > Alphaproteobacteria > Rhizobiales > Hyphomicrobiaceae > CBDCUQ01. The sequence continues at coordinate 7,842 of JAGVSR010000068.1, read as the reverse complement.
AAGAGAAGGTTCTCACGTCCGGGCTCACTGTTGCCGAGCTCGTCTCGGCGGCGTGGGCTTCTGCCTCGACCTTCCGCGGCTCGGACAAGCGCGGCGGCGCGAACGGCGCTCGCGTTCGCCTGTCTCCACAGCGCGACTGGGAGGTGAACCAGCCGGCGCAGCTCGCGAAAGTGCTCGAGAAGCTCGCCGCCATCCAGGGCGAGTTCAACAAATCCGCTGCCGGCGGCAAGAAGGTCTCTCTCGCCGATCTCATCGTGCTCGGCGGCGCGGCGGCGATCGAGCAGGCAGCGAAGGCCGGCGGCCACGAGATCGAGGTGCCGGTCACGCCCGGGCGGACCGACGCGACGGACGCGCAGACGGACGCCGAGAGCTTCGCAGTGCTGGAGCCCATCGCCGACGGCTTCCGCAACTACGTCAAGGGCAAGCAGGCCGTGCCGGCCGAGGAGCTCCTCGTCGACAAGGCACAGCTTCTGACGCTGACGGCGCCCGAGATGACCGTGCTCGTCGGCGGTCTTCGCGTGCTCGGCACGAACTTCGGCAACGCCCAGCACGGCGTCTTCACGACGCGCTCGGGTGCGCTCACGAACGACTTCTTCACGAATCTGCTCGACATGGGCACGGAGTGGAAGGCGACCTCGGACGCGGCCGACCTCTTCGAGGGCCGCTGCCGCAAGACCGGAAAGACCAAGTGGACCGCGACCCGCGTCGATCTCGTGTTCGGGTCGAACTCGCAGTTGAGGGCGCTGGCCGAGGTCTACGGCCAAGACGACGCCGGAGCCAAGTTCGTGGGCGACTTCGTCAAGGCCTGGACCAAGGTCATGAACGCGGACCGGTTCGAGGTCGCAGCGGCCGCGTGAGCGCTGGGCTTCGCTACTGAGAGTGTCAAGGGCGGCGCCGCTGGTGCCGCCCTTTTTCGTGCTCGGGCTCGTCGTGCAACGACATCCCGAATGGCGCTTGCCCGCGGATTCGCTTCGCGGCATAGTATGAGTACGAATGTTTGAACGATTTTTTGGCTTATTTTGTATTGGGGGTTCCTTGTGGCCGACGTCGCTCGCGAGGCCGAGAGGCTCGACATATTCATCTCGTATTCCCGTCGCGACAGCCTCGATTTCGCTGATCAGCTCGCAAAGGCGCTCGAAGCGTTGGGCTTCCGGCCGATCTTCGACCGCGAGGACATCTCCGGCGGCGAGGAATGGAAGGCGAGGCTCGGCCAGATGATCTTGGAGGCGGACACGGTCGTGTTCGTGCTTTCTCCCCAGTCGGCGGCCTCGCCGATCTGTGCCTGGGAGGTGGAGGAGGCGGCCCGCCTCGCCAAGCGTATCCTGCCGGTCATCGCCATTCCGCTCGGCGAAGGGCAGGCTCCCGAGCGTCTGGACCGTCTCAACTTCATTCATTTCTGCGCCGATCCGAGCGTGCCAGGATCCGGGTTCGGTCAGGGGTTGATGAAGCTCAACCTCGCGCTACGGACGGACCTCGGATGGCTGAGAGAACATCGCGCGCTGTTGCAGCGCGCGGTCACATGGGACGAGCGCGGCCACGATCCTGATCGGCTGGTGCGCGGCAGCCTGCTCGCGGAGGCAGAGCGCTGGGTCGCCTCGCGTCCGGCCACTGCGCCCGACATCACCGACCTGCAACGCGCCTATCTGCAGGCGAGCCGCGAGGCCGAGGACGAGGCGTCTCAGGCTCTGCGGCAGCAACTCGATGAGCGCGAGCGGCTGGTGCGTGAAAAGGAGGCGGCGACCGGACGTGAGCGACACGCTTTGATGCGGCAACGGCGCCTGTGGAAGGCGGTCGGTGGCCTGATGCTATGCACCATCGCAGGTCTGGTGGCTGTGATCTACAAGGAGCCGCTCGCCGAGCTTTGGTTCGAGCAGACAACGGTTCGCCGGTTCATTGCAGACGTAGTGAGACCGCACGTGCTTACGGTTGAGCAGGAGCGAGCGTTGGCGTCGGGCGGAACCTTCAGAGAGTGCTCATCGCTCAGTTGTCCCGAGATGGTTGTCGTGCCATCGGGACAGTTCGAGATGGGATCGCCAGACACCGAGAAGCTGAGGAAACCAGATGAAGGTCCCACGCGGTCAGTCACAATTCCTCACTCATTCGCCGTGGGGCGGTACGAGGTTACGTGGGACGAGTGGAAGCTGTGCGTCGAAATGCACGGCTGTGATGGCAAGCCGACCGGAAGCGCCGGCTACGGCGAGGGACGCCACCCTGTGATCAACGTGTCATGGGATCAGGCGGTCGAATATGTAAGCTGGCTGTCTCGCGTCACCGGCAGGCACTATCGGCTCCTGAGCGAAGCCGAGTGGGAATACGCGGCGCGTGCTCGAACGAAGGGGCCCTTCAGCTTCCCGGATGAGAGCGCAATTTGTGAGTATGCCAACTCGGCGGACCGATCAGCCAAGGAAAGATACTCGGACTGGTGCGGTGTGGGGGTGTGCGACGATGGGGAGGCCGATATCGCTGAGGTCGGGACCTATAGGTCGAATCAGTTCGGTCTCCAAGACATGCATGGAAATGTCTTGGAATGGGTCCAGGACTGCTACGGTCCATATGCAAGCGCCCCGAATGGTAGCACCACGACCGGAGCCCAGGATGGGCAAACCTGCTATCGCGTGGTTCGCGGCGGCGCGTGGTACTTTCCTCCAGCCGATCTCAGATCGGCAAGGCGCTTCTATTACGATCGTTCGATTCGGAATCATTACACCGGGTTCCGGGTCGCCCGCGAGCTCCTGCACTGACGGGCCGGCACGGTTGTGCGGCCGCTGCAAGGATTGGGCGCGGCTCAGGCAACGGCGGAGCGCCCGAACTCGTTGACAGCAGTGCATCGCCCGCTCGACTATGGATCCTAGTGGGGGACCGATCGGGGGGCGATTCGATGGCGGGGCAGGAAAACGAGGCGACAACCACGAGCCTGTGGCAGAGGATCGTCTGGCCGCTGGTTGCGGTGGTGGGTGCGTTTGCGCTCGGCACCATTGCGCTCAAGCGCGGTGAGACCATCAATGCCGTGTGGCTCGTCGTGGCCGCAGTTTGCACCTATCTGATCGCCTTCCGCTACTACAGCCTGTTCATCGCCAACACGGTGCTGCGGCTCGATCCCAAGCGCCCGACGCCCGCGGTGCGCCACAACGATGGCCTCGACTACGTCCCCACCCACAAGTACGTGCTGTTCGGCCACCACTTCGCCGCCATTGCGGGCGCGGGACCGCTGGTCGGCCCGGTGCTCGCCGCCCAGATGGGCTATCTGCCCGGTACGCTGTGGCTGCTCGCGGGCGTCGTCTTCGCCGGGGCCGTGCAGGACTTCATGATTCTGTTCGCCTCCACGCGCCGTGACGGCCGCTCGCTCGGGGACATGATCAAGAGCGAGATCGGCGCGGTGCCGGGCACAATCGCCAGCTTCGGCATCCTCATGATCATGATCATCCTGCTGGCGGTGCTGGCGCTCATCGTCGTCAAGGCGCTGGCCGGCAGCCCGTGGGGCACGTTCACGGTGTTCGCCACCATTCCCATCGCCATCCTGATGGGTCTCTACGGCCGCTATTTGCGTCCCCACCGCATCGGCGAGATGTCGGCCATCGGGTTCGTTCTGCTGATGTCGGCGATCATGCTCGGCCGGCCGGTCAGCGAGAGCGAGACACTGGCGCCGCTCTTCACCTACAAGGGCGAGACGCTGGCGCTGATGCTTATCGGATACGGGTTCGTCGCTGCGGTGCTGCCGGTCTGGCTCCTGCTCGCTCCGCGCGACTACCTGTCGACGTTCCTCAAGATCGGCACCATCGTCTTTCTTGCGGCCGGCATCGTCGCCGTGATGCCGGAGCTCAGGATGCCGGCGCTGTCCCGCTTCGTCGACGGCACCGGCCCAGTGTTCGCCGGCTCATTGTTTCCGTTTCTGTTCATCACCATTGCCTGCGGCGCCGTCTCCGGCTTTCACGCGCTGATCTCCTCGGGAACCACGCCGAAGATGGTCGAGGACGAGACGCAGACGCGCTTCATCGGCTACTGCGCGATGCTGATGGAAAGCTTCGTCGGCATCATGGCGCTCATCGCCGCTTGCGTTCTCGAGCCCGGCGCCTACTTCGCCATGAACGCGCCCGCCGCCGTCATCGGGACGACTGCGGCCGAGGCCGCCGCCAAGATCTCGAGCTGGGGTTTCGTCATCACGCCCGATGCGCTCGACGCGCTCGCCAGCGACGTCGGCGAGGCGACAGTGCTGTCGCGCACGGGCGGCGCGCCGACGCTCGCCGTCGGCATGGCCCACATTCTGTCCAGCGTCGTCGGAGGCAAGGCGCTGATGGCCTTCTGGTACCACTTCGCCATCCTTTTCGAGGCGCTGTTCATTCTCACCACCGTCGATGCTGGAACTCGCGTTGCGCGCTTTATGATCCAGGACCTCGCAGGTAGTGCGTTTCCTGTTATGCGCGACACGCGAAGCTGGACCGCCAACGTGCTCGCCACCGCATTTGCCGTCGCGGGGTGGGGCTATTTCCTCTACCAAGGCGTCGTCGATCCGCTCGGCGGGATCAATACGCTCTGGCCGCTGTTCGGCATCGCCAACCAGATGCTGGCCGTCATCGCACTGACGCTGGCAACCGTCGTGCTGTTCAGGATGAAGCGCGAGCGCTACGCTTGGGTGACCATGGTGCCAGCCACGTGGCTGGCGATTTCAACGCTCACGGCCGCGTGGCAGAAGCTTTTTCACGAGGCGCCGGCGATCGGCTTCCTGGCCCAGGCGCGGCGGTTCTCGGACGCGCTTAGCCAAGGCAGCGTCCTGGCTCCGGCCAAGACCACCGCTCAGATGAGCCAGGTCATCCTCAATCAGTACATCGACGCCGCACTTTGCGGACTGTTCATGGTCATCGTCGTGACCATGATTGCCGCCGGCGCCATCGCGGCCCGCCGCGCTCTCGCGACGTCGGGCGTCTCCGCCAGGGAGGTCGGATATGACGAGAAGGATCTATCGGCTGCGCGTGCCTGATCTCGGGCAGCTCGGACGCTTCGTCTCGCAGACCGCCAACCTGATGTGCGGTGTGCCAGACTACGACACCTACGTGGCGCACCGCAGTGAGCGCCATCCGGGCGAGCCAATCATGACGCGCGAGGAGTTCTTCCGCGAGCGGCAACGGGCGCGCTACGCCGACGGCTCTGGCCGTGGCATGCGCTGCTGCTGAACGACGTGCTCGTGTAGGAACGATTACAGCGCGAGGGGCAACAGACGGGAGCAGGATCGTTCCTGTTCGCGGCAGACGCAGTGAACAGGCGTCGTTCAATCGCCAATTCAGCGCTTGGACCTGCGCCCGATCATCCGGCCAGCCTTTCCCGTGTCAGCACCTTGGCGAGCTCGACTCCGGGCTGGTCGAAGGGATCGATGCCGAGGAGGCGGCCGGCGATGATGGTTTCGAGCATGAAGTGCATCAGGAGTGCGCCGGTCGTGCGCTCGTCGAGGGTGTCGATGTCGATGGTGCGCACCGGGCGGCCAGCCCTGGCGAGGGCGCCGACGATGGCGTAACTCTGAGCGTCGACGACATCGCCGATGGTCTTGCCGGCCATGAAGGGGGCGCCCGCAGTTTTGGCCATGGCGGGATCGATCACGGGACCCAGCCCGCGATTGGCCACGCGCACGATGGTCATGGCGAGCTCGTGGGGGCCTTCCATGAAAAGCTGCAGCTGGCTGTGCTGGTCGACGGGGCCGACGGCGGGCACGGGCGTCGTGCCCTCGCCCTTCTTGCCGAGGCTCTCGGCCCACAGCTGCACGAACCAGTCGGAGAAGCGCGCGAGGCGGTCGGTGTAAGGCATCATCACGAGAGAGCGGATGCCGCGCTCTTTCGATAGGGCGACCATGGTCGCCGCACCGAGCGCGGGGGCGAAGTCCGCCACCTTTCGCGCTGCCAGCAAGTGCTCGATCACGGACGCGGCGCCGGCGCGGATCGCCCTGGCGTCGAGGCCGCGGGCCATCGCGGGTACGAGGCCGACGTTGGTGAGGCACGAGAAACGGCCGCCGATGCCGGTATGATGGTCGAGCATCGGGATGCCGAGCGAGGCGAAGAGCGCGCGCAGCCCGTTCGACTTGCCTTTCTGATCGGGCTCGGTGATGCCGAGAAATAGCTCGGGGATGCGGTCGGCAAGCCCGGCGGTCTTCACAGCGGTGAGCGTGGTGATGACCTGGGCGAACGTCTCCGCGGTCCCGCCCGACTTCGAGGTAACGACAAAGCGGGTCGTGGCGAGGTCGAGTGTCGCGAGCGCGCCGGCTTGCGTCAGGGGATCGAGGTTGTCGTAGAAGCGGATGCGGGGCCGCGAGCGATCGTAGACAGTTGCGCCGCCCGGTACGTTCCAGCCAGCGACCTGCGCCAGCGTCTCGCCGCCGAGCGCCGAGCCGCCGGTACCGTAGAAGATGATGGTCCTGGCACCCGTGGACAGGCGAACGAGCGCGGCGGCGGCGGCATCGATGTCGGCCGTTTCCTCGGGGACGTGCAAGAGCGGCAGGCGCTTGTCGCCATACTCGGCCTTTAGGCCTTCGAGGACCGAGGTCGCGCGGCCGAGCCAGCTATCGAGCTCCGTCGCCGTCAGGCCGCGCCCGGCGATGGCCGCGTCCATGCAGCCTGCGACGGACTGGGTGTAGAGTGTCGTAGGCTTGTTGTTCGCTCTCGTCATGAAGCTCCTCGCTTGCTCGACCGTTCGAGCGTCCGAGGACAGTGAAGCCCCCGCACCCTAGCCCTCTCCCCGTGGGGAGAGGGTATCCGAGCAGCACTCGTGCAATATTTCCGTCATACCGCTCGCGGCGGCCTGGTTCGCACGTCCCTTGGCGAGAGGGTTAGGGCGAGGGGGCACAGAAGTCAAAGGGCGGCGTGGTGTCAGGCCGCTCGGGTCTCGCCCCCAATCACACGATCAACCCCTTTCGGCCGCGGTGGTCGGCTTGGGACCGACGATGACGAAGATAAGGTTTTTCTCGTCGAAGAGCGTCTTTGCGACACGCTTCGCGTCCTCCATGGTCACGGCCTCGACCAGCTTGTTGCGGTTCTGGACGTAGTCTGGACCGAAACCTTCCTCCATGAGGCCGAGGAGCTGGCTCGCGATCTTGGAGTTGCTGTCGAAGCGGAGTGCGTAGGAGCCGGTCAGATAGCTCTTTGCATTGGCGAGCTCCTCTGCCGTGGGGCCGTTCTCGGCGATGCGCTTGAACTCGGCCTTGATGAGCTCGACCGACTTCGGCATGGCCTCGGCCCGGGTGGCGACGCTGCCCGAGAGAACGGAGGCGTGGCGGAAGGGCTGGATGTAGCTGTAAACCGAATAGGCTAGGCCGCGCTTCTCGCGCACCTCCTCCATGAGCCGCGAGGCGAAACCGCCGCCGCCGACCAGCTGGTTCAAGACAAAGCCCGTCATGAAGTCTGGATCTTTTCGCGCCATGGCGCCAGCGCCGAACATGGCGACCGACTGCGGCACGGCCATCTCGATGGGCTGCTCGCGGCCGGAGACGGGCTTGGTCTTGGGCACAGGGACGAGGCCTGCCTTCTCGGGAAGGCCGCCGAAGACCTGGTCCAGCATCTTGCCGAGCTCGGCCTCGGTGATGTCGCCGACGACGGCGACCTTGAGGTTCGATCGGGCGAAGTTCCGCTTGCGGTAGGCCTCGAGGTCGGCTGCGCCGATCTTGGCGACGGTCTCCTGGGTGCCCTGCGCATAGCGGCCGTAGGGGTGGCCCTCGAACGCGACGCGGTACCATTCCTTGCCGGCGACCTTCTCCGGGTCGCGATCGGCGTAGACGAGGTTGGCGAGAAGCTGCTTTCTGATGCGCTCGACGGCGTCGGCGTCAAAGCGCGGCTTGTTCAAGGCGAGCGTCAGGAGCTCGATCGC